>JBCBJQ010000004.1:0-149248 GCA_038523235.1 Cyanobacteria bacterium J06626_4 | reverse complement strand
GGCTATTTGACCGAGCAATTCAGGTCGCACAAAAAATCTTTGATGAATTTGATAAAGCTTTAGCTCTGAGGTCAATCAACATCACTGCCATTTTGAACTCCAAGCACGAGCAGGTTGCGAATGTGATTTTGGCCAGCTCCTTAGGATGGCAACGAGATTTTGTCTTATCAGACACTGCTGGTACCTATGCTTATCACCTACAGGCAGAGAGAGCCATATCGCTAGTTGGGCAGATTCTGTATCCGAGTCAGAGAGTTTGTGCTTTGCAAGGTGTTTTTAACTGTTTCGTCAGACGAAAGGCTGATTTGGAGCATTGGTTCGGCTTATTGAAGGAAGTTGAAAGCTTTGTGATTGCCGAGACCCATTTGAGTGTTAAGGCTCAAGCTTTGCGAATCATGGCCGGGCACAGGACGCAGCTGAATCAGTTTGACCATGCTAGCTCTCTCCTTGAGGAAGCTAGGCAGCTAGCCGAGGGAATTAGCCTTGATGAACCCGATAAATCGGTTTGCCACGAGGCTGTTTTGAATGATATTGCCCATGTCTGGGGTGAGCTAAACAGGCACATGACCCATCAGTCAGATGACAGGGCGGTAGCCGAAAGAGCCCAAACAGCAGAAGCTGTTGAGGAAACTCTTGCTGGTGACAACGCTCATATTGCCAATTTGCAACGAGTTCTCCGAGTGCAATCCTGGATTCAGCAAGGCTCAATAGAGGAAGCTTTAGCGATCGCAGAGCAGATCACCGAAGCATCCCTTAAAGATCTAGCTCTGCGGCTGGCAGGTGTTAGTCCCAAAGCAGAATACTTGGATGATGTGGTGCAAGACCTGCAAAAGGTTTGTGTCTCTGCCAGCCAGCAAGATGATGCCGACACTGGCTTAGCTATTTTGCAGCAAGTTATGACTCAACTGCCGACTCTAGAAAACTGCATCATAAGACCAACCGTTGATTCATCCAAAGATTTTAGGAGTGCCTATAAAGCCAGCCTGTTAGTCTCGGTCGTGGAGGCTTACTTTCAGCTAGCGAACACGGATGTTTGACGTAATCTACAAATTCTTGCTCAAAACCTTGTCCGTCGATTTGGCCCGCTGGCTGATGGGCGAAGCTATCAGTACTACTGGGTTGAATCCCCTCAACCCAGTAGTACTGATGTCACGTAGCTAAGCGCCGCAATGAATAGACTCTCTATGATGTAGTTGAAAGTATTGGCGAATTAACAAGAAGTGCCTTTGAGGGTGATATGGAAGAGTTGCTGGAGCTGCGAGAATTGCTGTTAGCTGACCGCGTCAGCGATGCTTTGCTCTTGGTCGAGGAAATGACGGAGATGAGCAAGGATGACAAACTCAACAAGATCTTTAGTTTCAGCGTTGTCCTGCTTCTGCATTTGATTAAACAGGCGGTGGAAGAACGAACAACTCGCTCCTGGGATACGTCTATTTTCAATGCAGTCAAGCAAATTCAGCGAACTAATCGACGGCGCAAATCCGGGGGCTTCTACCTAACGGTGGAAGAACTTCAGGAAACCCTGGAAGATGCCTATGACTCGGCGTTGCGGCAGGCGGCTCTGGAAGCCTTTGAAGGTCGCTATGAGGCTGCAGAGCTAGGGCAAATGGTTGAAAGGCGAGGTGTGGTTGACCAGGCTAGCTCACTGATTTTAACCAATTGAAGAAGCGGCAACGAAGCACTGACACTGATTAACACGGCTGCCTGATCGTCATCCATCCCGCAACGTCCTCGTCATCGGTAGAATGATTAGGGATACAGCCCGGCGATCGCCCTTGTCGGTGGCCAATCATCACGATGTTAGAAACGCTTCAGACCGACCTTTATCAGGTCAGCCAATATGCCAATACGCTGGTGGCCAATCAGCTCACTAGCATTTCATTCGTCAGTGTCGGCGTGGTCTGGCTAGCGGGGTTGCTCACCAGCTTGACCCCCTGTACGCTCTCGATGCTGCCGATCATGGTGGGCTACATGGGGGGCTACGAAGCGAAGGGACGTTTCCAGGCGATCGCCCAATCGACCTGGTTTGCCTTGGGCCTCGCCACGACGTTGGCCGCCCTGGGGCTGATTGCGGGGGCCGTGGGCCGAGTGTATGGCCAGGTGGGCCTCGGGCTCCCCATTGTGGTGAGCGTCTTGGCGATTTTGATGGGTCTCAATCTGCTCGAAGCGCTGCCGATTCCCCTACCCAGCTTTGGCAACAACGTGGACGTCACCACGATGGGCGTACCGCTGGCCGTGAAAAGTTACCTGCTAGGCCTCACCTTTGGGTTAGTCGCTTCGCCTTGCAGCACACCGGTGCTGGCGACGCTGCTGGCATGGATTTCGACTACGGGCGATCCTGTCTTAGGGGGAGCTTTGCTGTTGGCCTATACCGTTGGGTACGTCACGCCTTTAGTGATTGCAGGCAGTTTTACCGCAACGCTCAAAAAGCTCTTGGCAATTCGTCGCTGGTCAGGCTGGATTACGCCAGCGAGTGGGATCTTGCTGGTCGGTTTTGGTGTTTTTTCTCTCCTGCTGCGCTTCACACCGAGCCAGTTAGTCTAGCGACTCGTGACCGATTTTGAGGATGAAATGAAAATGGACCAGCCATTCCACGAGACATCCCAAAAACCAGTCAGATTTTTCTAAGCCGATTTAAACACACATATTTATTTTCCTTGGCACCATGATGATGACGTTAAACCGCTGGATACAGCGATACTTCAAACGAGAATTGCTGCCCCTACTCGCTGACTTGCGGCTGGCGATCGCCCTGCTCCTCACCATCGCCGTCGTGAGCATTACGGGCACCGTCATTGAGCAAGGGGAGTCTTTGGCCTTTTACCAGGCGAACTATCCCGATGATCCGGCCTTGTTTGGCTTTATCGATTGGAAGTTCATTCTGATCTCGGGGCTCGATCACGTTTATCGCACCTGGTGGTATCTGGCGATTTTGATTTTGTTTGGCAGTAGCCTGACGGCCTGCACCTTTACGCGACAGATCACCGCGCTGCGCTGGTTCTCACGCACTTGGAATTTTTACACTCAGCCACGTCAGTTCAACAAACTGGCATTGAGCGGTGAACTCAGCCAGGGCAATTTGGAAGAAATTTCCCCCATTTTGCAGCAGCGGGGATACCAGATTTTTACTCGCGATCGCGCCCTCTATGCGCAAAAAGGAGTAGCGGGTCGCATCGGTCCCATTGTGGTGCATGCCAGTATGCTGATTATTTTGGCCGGGGCCATCTTTGGCGGTATGACGGGCTTCTTTGCTCAAGAAGTAGTAGCGAGTGGTCAGGTCTTTCAAATTCGCAACATTTTTGATGCTGGCCCATGGGCTGAGGCGCAAATTCCTAAAGATTGGGCGGTGCGGGTTAATGATTTTTGGATTGATTACACTGCCGAAGGGGCAATCGATCAGTTTTATTCTGACCTGACGGTAATTGACGAAGCGGGCAACGAACTCAAGCAGAAAACCATTCACGTCAACGAACCGATGCGCTATCGCGGCGTCACCCTATATCAGGCCGATTGGGGCATTGCTGGGGTCAAGGTTAAGTTCAACAACAGTCCAGTGCTGGACGTGCCGATGGGGCAGTTGAACGAAGGCAAATCGCGCCTTTGGGGTACCTGGCTGCCAACGAAACCGGATATGAGTGATGGCGTTTCGCTGGTTGCGACTGATTTGCAGGGAACGCTGCTGGTGTATGACAACGACGGACAGTTAATCTCGACGGTGCGCAAGGGCATGGCCACTGAGGTCAACGGCATTCAGCTCTCGATTGTGGATATCATCGGCAGCACTGGGCTACAAATCAAAGCCGATCCGGGTATTCCCGCTGTGTATCTCGGTTTTGGTTTGCTGATGATTGGTGTCCTGATGAGCTACATTTCCCATTCACAAATTTGGGCATTGGAATCAGACGGACAGTTCTTCGTCGGCGGTCGCACCAATCGGGCTCAGGTCGCGTTTGAACGCGAACTGCTGCAAATCATGGAATCTTTGGAGCCGACTGGAACGTCTTCAGGTCAGACGCCAGAGACGGCGATCGTATAGCTGCTGCTGGGGGGTCTGTCACCAAGCGTTTGAGGTGAATCCCTGAAGTTCAAATGCAGCGCTCAACGCTAATAGTTTTCTAAGCCAACCCAGGAGACCCAGCTTGAACTCAGGAGTAGACGTAAACGATGGCGCTGCAGTCTCGCTGCTTCGAACCAAGCCAGGATGAAGTAGAAGCGCTCCACCAACTGATCGTCGACTGCTGGCAAGCGTATGGCCCAGCAGTCACTTTTCACATCGGAGATTTGCACTGGCGGCTGCGATCGCAACCTGGGCGATCGCCAGAACGTGATATTCGACTTTGGTACGAAAAAGATCAACTATCGGCTTTTGCCTGGTTCGATTCGCCTGATAGTGGTGACCTTCTCTGTCATCCCAGAGTCGAGCGCGATATCGTGGAGCCATTGCTTTTAGAATGGTTAGAATGCGAAGCCCGTTCGCGTGACGCTTCAGACTTTACGGTTGGAGCTTTCTCATCAGACAAGATTCGAGCAGAACTCCTCACCGCTCGCGGTTATCAAAAGCAGCTTAGCTTTCTGCATCACCTGCAGAGATCGCTAGACGCTCCACTCAGCGCTATTGCCATTGCCGAAAATTATTCAATCAGCACCACTACAGTTGCAGATCTATACATCACTCGCGATTGCGATATCGGGTGCTTTTGACAGCGAACCGAAACCTGTCTCTACTTACGAAGCCCTATGTTCTGGCCGCTTCTATCGGCATGACTTAGCTATCGTCGTTAAGACTGCGAAGGGCGAAGTGGTGGCATTTTGTCTCGCTTGGCTAGACGAACAAAATCGGGTCGGACTCTTGGAGCCAGTCGGCTGCCATCCTGACTATCAGCGGTTGGGACTCGCTTCGGCAGCCGTGAATGCTGCGCTTGAAGCCCTAAGAGTCGCTGGTGCTCAAACAGCAGTGGTCTACCCTGCTGGAGACGATTCCAACGATTATGACTGGACAATTGCGTTGTAGAAGCTTTGAGTGATGTTCTAGACCCGTACAACAGAATCCCCTTCGGGAAGGGTAAAACTCTACGGCATAGAGAAGTCGGGAGTCGGAGCTAAGCCTGTCAAATAGCGATTCCAGGCATCTGAAGTATCCTGAGCAAACTGCGTCTTGCTATAGCCAAGAGCGCTAGCTGGGCTTGAAGAGGCAAGTTTCGGAAAGAACATCCACAGGCTCAGCGCACTACTTTCAAACTTAGCCTTGGGCGGGCTCAGGGGTTTTGTCTGCAGCGTCCGTAGCCGTGTCGGGTAGCTGCTGGCGCTCTTGGTCGAGGCGACGCTTGCGGGCATAAAGCTGAATGGTTGCCGCCATAAAAACGGTCAGCCCGGCCACGAGCCAGGTTGTGGTGTCTGTCGGCAGGTTGTTTTTAAAGATGACCAGCATCACGATCACCACCAACAGCAGCGTAGGAGCTTCATTCAGGGCGCGCAGTTGCTTGCTGCCCCACTTGCATTCGCCGCGCCAGAGCTGTTTCATCAGGCGGCCACAGTAATGGTGATAAAACAGCAGCAGCGCCACAAAACCTAACTTGGCATGCATCCACCCCTGCTTTAGCCAGTCGGGATTGGTCACCAGCAGCCCGATCGCCATCGCGACCGTCACCACCATCCCCGGTGTGGTGATGATGCGATACAACCGTTTTTCCATCAGTTCGTACTGGGCTTTGAGAATGCCAGAGGCGGGTTCGGGCTCGGCTTCTGCTTCCACGTGATAGATGAAGAGACGCACCAGGTAAAACAACCCAGCGAACCAAACGACGACACCAATGATGTGAAACGCTTTGAACCAGTAATAAGCCATGGAGAAGTGAGAGGGGAATGAGGGTAAGGGACTTCAAGGTTGAAACGGAACTTTGCGAAGCGTTAAGAACCTGAAATCTATTGTGGGACAGGCGATCTCGTTTTGCCGTTAGATGTCTCTCATCTTAATGTTTTGAGAACATCTGCCTCTCGAATAGCTTCTGTCCTGTTTTGGTGGCGAGTTGAATACAAGGAAATTTGGCCAACTTGATTTCGTCATGAAGGCGAAGACAAGATTTCAGCTTATTAAACACTGAAAATACCTTGATTTTTCGAATTAAAATAGATAAAATAGCTATTGTTCATACGAAAACAGTGTCTGCGATGATAGATGCTTTGGATTCAAAGGTTTTGATTCACTTGATGCGACAGGCGCGCATGACCTGGGCCGAACTCGCTTCTCAGCTCGGCTTATCGGCCCCGGCTACCGCCGATCGCGTTCGTAAACTCGAAGAGCGCGGGGTGATTCAGGGCTATCTCACCCAGGTGAATCCCAAAAGTTTGGGCTATGACCTGACCGCTTTCATCGCCGTCACGCTCGATCATCCCCGCGATCGCGATGCTTTTTTGACTCAGGTGCATGCCCTGCCAGAAATTCAAGAATGTCACCACGTCACAGGTGATGACGACTACCTGCTGAAGGTGCGCTGTCAAGGGACTCAAGGCCTAGAGAGGCTAATCACCGATGGTCTTAAGCAGGTAACCGGCGTGGCCAAAACTCGTACGACCATCGCCCTCTCAACGGTGAAAGAGACGATTGCATTGCCGATTTCCCAGGGCGATCTCATCTGAGGTGAGCGGTGGGGGCGGGACTAAAGTACTGAGATCCCAGCGTCCATCGTTCAGGCAAGACTGAAACTGTTTAAGGTCCCAGCCCTAGGGCATGGGGCCGATTCCTCGACTTTGTTGATCACGTTACGTTTTCTCTATTTCCCATGTTCTCTACCTTTTTTACTGGGCTCACGCTGGGGCTGGCAATCGCGGCTCCCGTTGGGCCGATTGGCATTCTGTGCATTCGGCGCACCCTGGCGCTAGGGCGCTGGGTTGGGTTGGTTTCCGGCTTAGGGGCGGCGACGGCGGATGGAGTGTATGGCTGCATCGCTGGGTTTGGGCTGACGGCGGTAGCCGACTTTTTGACTGAACAAGCGGCGGGGCTGCGAGTTTTTGGGGGCCTCTTTCTCTGCTATTTGGGTGTGAAGACGCTGTTGGCAAAACCGGCTGAGCCAGCCGCTGCACCGATTGAAAACAGTCAAGCCGGTACCTTCTCTGAACTAGAAAGCGCTACGACTGGGCCGCGATCACTGCTCACGGCCTACGGTTCAACGCTGCTGTTGACGCTAACCAACCCGGCGACGATCTTTTCATTCGCGGCGATTTTTGCGGGGTTGGGCATTGTCGAATCGGCTTCAGACTATGGCACGTCCGGCATTTTGGTGCTCGGCGTGTTCTTGGGCTCGGCTCTCTGGTGGCTGTTGCTTAGCGGCACGGTTAGCCTGTTGCGCACCCGCCTGACGACGACCCACATGCGGTGGCTCAACCGCCTCTCTGGCATCATTCTGCTGGTATTTGGCATCGTTGCGTTGACCGTTTGGCCAAGCAACGGATAGTGAAGAGGGATGCCCTAATCGGGAGGAGTAATATTATGCTGCATCTCGATGCCGATCGTGTGAATTGTGGGATCGGCGTGCTGGGCCAGCGCTGCCGCGACGTTCTGCTGTTCGGTATGGGTGCGATTTTGGCTGAGCTTATATTTACCTTCTAAGCGAGTAATGGGCATCTCAAAGCCCACAATGCCCTGCATCATCCCCGTGCGAAATTTGCTCGAGAGACTCTGCCAGTGCGCATCGTAGCTGGCCTCATAGACGCCGATCATTTCGTCAATCATCTGCGCCATCGCTTCCGGTGCGGCATCGAGGGTCAGGGTTTCAGGCTTGCCGTAAGCGTGAACGGCAATGTAGTTCCAGGTGGGCACGCTTTCCGGTTTTTCATACAGCGTTGGCGATACATAGGCATGGGGGCCGGTAAAGATGGCGAGCGACTCGGCAGTGCCAAAGGCCTGCCACTGGGGATTTTCTTTAGCAAGATGGCCCACTAACTTGAGGCCCTCGGGCGTCTTGCGTACGACTAGTGGGACATGGGTGGCGCAAGGCACGCCACCCGCGATCGACACCAACGTGGCAAAGCTGTTGGCCTGCATAAAGGCCGTCAGTTTATCAATATCGTCTTTTTGAAAGGCGGTAGGGCGATACATGGCATTGGGATGACAAAGGATATCGGGTTGATTAGACCGCCCGTCTAAAATAGCTCACCCTTTTTAAGCTAAGTTGAAAGACCTGCCACGCCTAGTGCCATGACCGTCTCCGCTATCCAGTCGTTCACTGCTGCCAATGCTTCAGCTGTCGGCTATCCCCTCAGCATCGCGCCCATGATGGATCGAACCGATCGCCATTATCGCTATTTCATGCGGCAAATCACGCGGCGGACACTGCTGTATACCGAAATGGTGACGGCTCAGGCGATTATGCACGGCGATCGCGATCGGCTGCTGGGCTTTTCTCCAGCAGAAAAACCGCTGGTGCTGCAGGTGGGCGGCGATGATCCGGCCCTGCTGGCGGCCTGTGCCCGCGCGGCCGCCGACTACGGCTATGACGAAATCAACTTGAATGTCGGCTGCCCCAGCGATCGCGTGCAGAGCGGCAACTTTGGCGCTTGCCTGATGGCTCAGCCAGATCTCGTGGCCGACTGCGTGGCGGCCATGATCGCGGCGACGCCCCTACCCGTCAGCGTCAAACATCGCATCGGCATTGACGACCGTGACAGCTATGAGGCCATGGCCCATTTTGTGGAAACGGTGGCCGCGACCGGCTGTCGGCGGTTTAGCGTGCATGCTCGTAAAGCCTGGCTGCAGGGCCTCAGCCCCAAAGAAAATCGCGATGTGCCGCCCTTGCGCTACGACGATGTCTATCGCCTCAAGCAAGACTTGCCGCAACTGTGGATCGAGATTAACGGCGGTATCAAAACCCTGCCGCAGATCCAGACGCACCTCACTCATGTCGATGCGGTCATGGTGGGCCGCGCCGCCTATGAGACGCCCTATCTGTTTGCCGAGGTCGATCGCACCATTTTTGGTGAGCCTGGAACCGCGAAAACGCGATCGCAAATCGTCCACGCTATGTTGCCTTATGTTGACCAGTGGATGAGGCAGGGGCTCAAACTCAACAGCATCACGCGACACATGCTGATGCTGTATCACGGCCAACCCGGCAGCCGCATTTGGAAGCGCGTGATTACTGAAAATGCTTGCCGAGCCGGGGCCGGTAGCGAAGTGTTGCAAGCGGCCCTAGCTGAGGTTGAGCAAGTGGATACCAGTGTGCGGCTGAGCTATCCGCTGGCGAGCCGTCATTAACAACGGGGGACGAGCGATCGCCCGCTGATGTGCCTGAGCAAATTCGGGTAACAAATTTTACTGGTGAATGTTGTCAAACAGAGCAAACTGCAAAAATAATCTTTTTTGCAGCTTCCAGCGCAGAGGCGACGATGGGTCGCTGGGCGCGCCAGTTTGCGAGAGCCTGATTGATGATTGGCTGGTCTAACTTACTGTGCTGGCTCAACTTCCCCTCAGTATGATGAAACCAGTCTGGCGAATGGAAATCTCACGACAACTTAGGGCAATCTAGTCACAACTTATGGAGTCGATCTTCTGATTCGACATGAATACCCGAGATCACACCTTTCCCCGCTTACCGGGTTATACCGTTGTTGAACAGCTCTCGCAGGGAGCCCGCACTGCAGTCTACCGAGCGCTGCAACGTGATCAGCAGTCGGTGGTCATCAAGGTGCTGCATCCCGAGCCCACCGACATCCAGGAGTTGGTGCAATTTCGCAATCAGTACGCCCTAGCGCGTTGTCTCGAGCATCCCCATATCGTGCATCCCTTGGCGCTAGAGCGTCATGGTGCTAGCTACGTGCTAGTCATGCCCGATGAGGGATTGGTCGCGTTAAACACCTATCGATCGCAGCATCCCTGGGGTGTAGCGGAGGTGCTGGATATCGCGCTGCAGCTGACCGATGCTCTGCACTACCTGATTCAGCAGCGCGTCATTCATAAAGATATTAAACCGAGCAATATTCTGATTCATCCCGAGAGCGGGCGAGTTCAGCTGATTGACTTTAGCATTGCCAGTCTGCTGCCTCGAGAGCGGCAACAGTTGGCCAGTCCCACCGTGTTGGAAGGTACGCTGGCCTACCTGTCACCGGAGCAGACGGGGCGGATGAATCGGGGCATTGACTATCGCACTGATTTCTATGCGCTGGGGGCCACGCTGTTTGAGCTGTTGACCGGTGAGCCCCCGTTTGACCGGCAAGACCCGATGGAGCTGGTGCATTGTCATCTCGCTCGCCCGGTGACCTTTCCGGCGGCGAGCCAGTCCACCATTCCGGAAGCTGTGCAGGAGATCGTGCTGAAGCTACTGGCCAAAAATGCCGAAGATCGCTACCAGAGCGCCCTCGGACTCCAGCATGATCTGCAACTCTGTCAGCAGCAGATGCAAGCCACGGGGGACGTTGCTGCCTTTGCGCTGGCCCAGCAGGATATCGGCGATCGCTTTTTGATTCCCGAAAAGCTCTACGGTCGTGAATCGGAAGTTAACCGGCTTTTGGCCGCCTTTGAGCGCGTCATCACGGCTCGGTCTGAGTTGATGCTGGTGACGGGATTTTCGGGGGTGGGCAAAACTGCCATCATCAACGAAGTTCACAAGCCGATGACGCGTCAAAAGGGTTACTTTATCCAGGGCAAGTTTGATCAGTTCAATCGAAATGTGCCGTTTTCGGCCTTTGTGCAAGCCTTTCGCAGCCTGCTAGGGCAACTGCTGGGTGAATCGGATACGGCCTTACAGGCTTGGCGCGCAAAAATTTTAGAAGCTGTGGGCGATCGCGGCCAGGTCATTGTAGAGGTGATTCCCGAATTGGCCGCCATCATTGGTCCGCAACCGCCCGTGCCAGAGCTGTCGGGCAGTGCAGCTCAAAATCGCTTCAACGCCCTCTTTGGGCAGTTTGTGCGAGTCTTCACCACGCCAGCGCATCCGCTGGTGATTTTTCTTGACGATTTGCAGTGGGCAGATGCCGCTTCGTTGACCCTGCTCAAGCTGCTCATAGCTGAGTTAGACACCGGCTATCTCCTCGTGTTGGGAGCGTATCGCGATAACGAGGTCTTTCCGGCACACCCGTTGATGTTAGCCCTCCACGACATCAACGGTCGGGGCGGTGTCGTCAATCGGCTGACGCTGATGCCCCTAGCCCAGGCCGATATCACCCACTTGGTGGCGGATACGCTGCTGTGCTCTGCGGCGATGGCGGCACCGCTCGCGCAACTGGTCTACCAAAAAACGCAGGGCAATCCGTTTTTTACCACTCGATTTTTGCAGGGCTTGTACGAAGAGGGTCGCCTAGTCTTTGATAGCGAGGTCGGTCATTGGCAGTGTGACTTAGCATCGGTGCGGCAGTTGGCCTTAACGGACAACGTTGTGGAGTTCATGGTGGGCCGGTTACAAAAGCTGCCCACCCCGACCCAGGCGGTGCTGATGCTCGCGGCCTGCGTGGGCAACCGCTTTGATCTGCAGACGATCGCGATCGTCCGCGATTGTGACCCGGAAGCGATCGCGACGGCCCTGTGGCCCGCGCTGCAAGATAACCTGATCATGCCCGAAAGCGAGACCTACAAGTTTTTTCAGCAGGGTGAACTGGGCGAGACCCGTAACGACACTGTGACCGTCAGCTATCGCTTTGCCCACGATCGCATTCAACAGGCCGCCAATAATCTCATTCCTCCCGAGCAACTGCAGGCCATTCACCTGCAGATCGGTCGCATGTTATTGGGAGATACGCCCGATCAGCAAGCAAACCTGTTTGAAGTGGTGAATCATTGGAACTTGGGTCGCGCACTGCTGCGGCCCGCTGAGCCGCCGCAGCTGGCGCATTTAAATTGGTTGGCCGGACGTAAGGCCAGGGCCACCGCGGCCTATGAATCAGCGCTGGAGTATTTTCAGGTGGGGTTGTCGCTCCTTGCCAGCGATGCTTGGCAAACGAACTACAAACTCGCCCTGGATCTGCATACCGGGGCAGTCAAAACGGCTTTTGTCTGTGGTGATTATGCGCAGATGGCTGCTTGGTCAGCGATCGCACTGCGCCAGAGTCGCACGGTGTTAGATCAGGTCAAGTTTTACGACGTGCAGATTCAAGCGCAGATGGCCCAGGGCATGCCCGCCGTGGCGATTGACATTGCGCTGACGGCATTAACCCTGCTGGGCATCCCGTTGCCAGAAGCCCCGACGCCCACTGACCTGCAAACCGAGTTGAGCAATACCAAAGCGCTTTGGGCTGAGCGAGCGGTGGCTGATCTCATCCATTTGCCGCTCATGACTGAGCGAGAAAAAGTGGCGGCAATGATTCTGTTATCGAGCATCTTTGCGCCGTCTTTTATTGCGAAGCCAGAGATTCTACCGTTCATTGCCTGTCAACAAATTCAGCTCTCTATTCAGTTTGGCAACTGTGCCCAGTCAGCCTTTGGCTACGCTAACTATTCGGCCATTCTCAACAGCGTCTCCCAGGACTTAGGGGCGTCCTATGAGTTCGGGCAGCTGGCGATTCGGTTAGTAGAAAAGTTGGAGGCCGAAGACGTCAAAGCCAGGACGTTTAATCAAGCCGCGATTTTTAGTATGCATGGCAAAATTCCGCTGCGAGCGGCTCCCCCAGTTTTGCAAGAAGGGTGTCAAAGTGGCATCGACCAGGGCGATTTGGAATTTGCGGGCTATGCAGCCTACAACTGGTCGCAATATTCTTATTTCAGTGGGTTAAACCTGGTAGAACTGCGGCAGGGTGCCCATGCCTACGGCTTGCTGTTAGAGCAGCTCAACCAAAAAATATCGCTGGCCTGCAATCAGCTCGTTCACCAAGTCGCTTTAAATCTGCTGGAGCCTTCTCCAGATCCCTGCCTGCTCCAGGGCCGCGTCTTTGACGAGCAGCAGGTCTTGGCCCGATTTATCGACAATCAAGTGCTATCGGGCGTTCAATATCTGTCTCTCCACAAGATTGTCCTGCACTGTTTGTTTGCCAGATATGACGACATCGTGGCGCTGATCGACTGGTCAGAACAGTATCTCAGTGCCTCCACCGGCATGATTTCCGTGCCGGTCTTTCACTTTTTCGCGACGTTAGGACGGCTGCAGGTTTATGCGCAACAACCGCCCGACGCGGCCTCTCCCTTATTGCACAAAATTCAACACGGGTTAGCTGAACTACAGCGATGGGCCAGCCAGGCTCCCAGCAATTTTCAGCACAAGCTTGATCTGCTCCTAGCGGAACAGCATCGCGTCCAGGGCGATCGCTACGCAGCAGCTGACTATTATGATCGCGCGATTGCTGGGGCCGAAGCCAACGGCTATGAGCAAGAGGCGGCCTTGGCGAATGAACTGGCTGCCGAGTTTTATCTCCAGGTGCACAGACGACCGCTCGCCACTGTCTATTTGCAAGCAGCCTATGAGCACTATGAGCAGTGGGGCGCTCAGGCCAAAACCGCCGACTTAGAGCAACGCTATCCGGAACTTTTGCGGTCTCAGCTGTCGTCGCCCAGCGCGCGATCGCCTGTCACGGCTCCCCTCGCGGTCTCGACGGATACCACCCTAACAGCGCAAACGCCCCCCAGTACTATCGGTTTGGCAGACCCGGCAGACATCAATAGTACGTTTGACTTTGCTACGGTGCTCAAGGCTTCACAGACGCTCTCGGGCACGATTCATTTAGAAGAACTGCTGCATCAGTTTACGCAGATTATTCTGCAAAGTTCGGGCGGCGATCGCTGTGCGCTGATCTTGCCCAACAGTGAGGGCGATTGGCAGGTCAAGGTGGTGGCGACGACCGAGCAGGTAGACCTCCGTAGCGACCCGCTAGAAGCTCACCCGCAGTTGCCCCTCAGCCTGATTCGCTATGTCAAAAACAGTGAAGAGCGGGTCGTCATTAACGATCTGCAGACAACGTTGCCGATTGTGGATGATTATCTGCGTCAGCACCAGCCTAAAAGCGTGCTTTGCCTGCCTATTCAACATCAAGGGCAGCAGATTGGGCTGCTGTATCTGAGTAATCAACACACGAGTGAGGTCTTTACAGAAGAGCGTTTGACGGTGTTGAACCTACTTTGTGCCCAGGCGGCGATTTCTTTAGAAAATGCCCGCCTGTATGAACAGTCTCAGCGATATGCTCGGCAGCTGCAGCAATCGCAAATTCGGATCGTGCAGAACGAAAAAATGGCCACACTGGGCAACTTGGTGGCTGGGATTGCTCACGAAATCAATAACCCCGTCGGCTTTCTCAACGGCAGCCTCACGAATGCCAAAGACTACGCGCAGGATTTGCTAAAACACGTCAAACTCTATGAGCAGCAGTATCCTCAGGCGGTTGCCCCCATTCAAGAGAGTGCTGAGGAGATTGACCTGGCGTTTTTGCGGGAAGATTTGCCCCAGCTTTTGGACTCGATGCAAGGGGCTACCGACCGGATCAAAGGCATCAGCACCAGTTTGCGAACGTTTTCTCGCGGTGATGCCGAACACAAAGTCAAAATCAACCTGCATGAAGGCATCGATAGCACGTTATTGATTTTGAAGTACCGGCTCAAAGCCAATGAAGATCGCCCGGCGATCGCAATCACCAAAAATTATGGTGAGATTCCCGACGTCGAGTGTTTTCCAGGACAAATCAACCAGGTGTTCTTAAATATTTTGGCCAATGCGATCGATGTCTTTGATGAAGCCGCTCAACACACCTCATTTGACGCGTTAGAAGCCAGTCCTCAGCAGATTATTGTGGAGACCGCGACGGCTGTTGAGTATAACTGCGTCGAAATTCGCATTCGTGACAATGGCAAAGGAATGGACACCGCCACCCAAGCCAAGATTTTTGACCATCTGTTCACCACTAAAGCGATCGGCAAAGGTACGGGATTAGGTCTGTCGATCAGCTATCAGATCGTGACTGAACAGCACGGCGGCACCCTCAGCTGTCAATCGGCACTGGGTCACGGGACGGAGTTTGCAATCGTGCTGCCGATCTCGTAGTCTTGAGCCTCAGACGTTGGTCGCCCATCCTGCTGTGTCTGCGCAACAGCCGCGCTCAGTCAACTGAGCAGGCTACTGAACAGGAAGCTCAATCTTCTAAGACATGCAAATTCCAAATCTCTGGATACAGCTCTTGAAAGGTCAACCAGGTATCTCGCTCAATTTCGAGATCGTTTGAGCGAGCAATGTTCAGCGAAATCTGCAGATTTTTTAATGCCGTATCAAACTGGCTTTTGGAGCAGCCGCATTCTTGAATCATCTCTTTTCTCAGGCTCGTTGTTTCCCAGGGCTCTGCTCGAATCTTCTTGAAAATATGAGTTGACAAGGGATGGAGTTCATCGACACATTTGTAAGACGACCTGAAATGAACGTCTCGTAGATAGTCTAGGGTCATTAATACCGCCAACCCGCCTTTGATTTTGCCGTAGAAAATCTCGTCGGGAAACTCTGCCGGCAAACGATTTTTCCAATCCCAGACGGCGGATACCTTTTGCCCCCAACCTTTTTCGCCTTCTTGCTTTTCAGGCAAATCGAGATGTTCCCACAGTGAAGGTAGCTCCGTTTTGGAACTTTGGAAGATGGTGCAGATCTGCAGCTCTAAAATTAGTTGATGGGCTTCTTCAAAGGTTTTGATCACGATTCTCACTACCCCTCTTTTGATTTTCGGTGAACCGATAAGTAGAAAGCCCTAATTATCGTCGGGTGTGTCATCGCCTAGCGTGACGCACCAAAGCCCACCCGGTTAGTGCGCTGGGCTGCCGCCACAACACTACAGTAATGTTGATTGATGGCTACCACTTAGATGAGACGATTTTCCCTGTTTCCCCGACGTTGCCAAAGTCACGTGGCTCAGTCAGTGGGTTAGCACTACCCGGCAAACAACCGAGATGGAGAGCATCGCAGCGCGGATGACGCTCGGCAATTCCCAGGATTGGGAGTGACGCGATCGCGGAGGGGAAATTGTCTTTAAAATAAAAAGCCGAGCTGGCTCTTCCCGAAGGAGGTTCCAGCCCGGCTCGTGCTCAAGGAGCACACGCGAGTCTACAGGATATTTTTATATTGGCTCAGGCCCTTAAACGCAGCCATAGGGATAAGTTCAGTTAAACTCAGGTGTTATCGCCCGAATTTCAGGTTTTAATGCTACATCAATCGCTGCAGCTCTCTCTACACAGGGCTTTGGCGTGTTTTTGGGAAGACTGGCGGCTACGGCTTGGGAGCCGCTGCCTGGAGCGGGCACCTGGTTCTGACGTCGTGCAACGGCGATCTCACATTGTCATTCAAGGCTGTGTGCGTAATACCCGGTTCAAATAATGCACGCCAGAAAATGTCGAGGCAGTGGAGGCAGGAGACTGATTTATCGTCCGTTACCAGCAGCTCGACATTCATTTCTAGTAGTCCCCGCTGAACGCAGTCACAGCCCCAGATCGGGCCATGAAGTCCTGGCAGTGATCGCCCGCAGGAGAAGGGTGAGGCCGTCTGACCAACAGGGCCATGCTAGGCACTGAGATAATCCTGCAAGGCTTTGACCGACAGGGTTTCTTTTTGCAAGGTGCGAATCGCGGCAGCACTGGCGCGGGCGGCGGCGATCGTGGTGAAGGTCGGCACTTTGTAGGCTAATGCCGTGCGCCGAATTTCGTGATCGTCTTGCTGAGCTTTGTCGCCGATCGGGGTGTTGATAATCAGCTGAATCTGGCCGTTTTTGAGCATGTCAACCACGTGAGGCCGACCTTCGTGAACTTTGAGCACCGTTTCGACCGTCAGCCCATGGGCCTGTAAGACAGTCTGGGTGCCGCTGGTGGCGACCAGTTGGAAGCCTAAATCGGCCAGGGCTTGCGCGACGGGCACGACCGCCTCTTTGTCGCGATCGTTCATGGAAATAAAAACGGTGCCTTCCCGTGGCAGCCGCTGACTGGCCCCCAGTTCGGCCTTCGCAAAGGCTTTACCAAAGTCGGTGTCGATGCCCATGACTTCGCCCGTCGATCGCATTTCTGGCCCCAAAATCGTATCCGTGCCGGGAAAGCGATCAAAGGGCAGCACCGCCTCTTTGACAGAAATGTAATGGGGAATCACTTCCTCCATGACGCCTAGCTCCGCCAGCGTTTTGCCTGACATCACCTGAACGGCAATTTTGGCCAGGGGTAAACCCGTCGCCTTAGAGACAAAGGGGACGGTACGGGAAGCGCGGGGATTGGCTTCCAAAATGTAGACTTGGTCGCCTTTCACCGCGAACTGAATGTTCATCAGGCCAATCACGTTGAGTCGCCGGGCTAGTTTGACCGTCCACTCGCGAATGGTGGTAAGCGAGGCTTCAGGCAGCGTGATGGTGGGAATCGAGCAGGCCGAGTCCCCAGAGTGAATGCCCGCCTGCTCGATATGTTCCATAATGCCGCCGATCACCACCGTACCGGTCGCATCGGCGATCGCATCGACATCTACTTCGATGGCCTCTTCCAAAAATTTGTCAATCAGGATGGGTCGCTCGGGCTCAAGCTGAATGGCATAGGTCATGTAGTGCTCAAGTTCGCGATCGCTATAGACAATCTCCATCGCGCGACCGCCCAGCACATAGCTCGGCCGCACCACCAGGGGATAATCGATATATCGCGCCACGCGCAGGGCCTCGTCGGTACTGCGGGCAATGCCGTTGGCGGGCTGCACAATCTCTAGCTCCCGCAAAATTTGTTCAAACCGTTCGCGGTCTTCCGCCATGTCGATGGAATCCGGCGACGTGCCCCAGATCTGAGTGTGAGGGTGGCTGGGTGGTTGGGTGGCTGGGGTGGATGGCGGTTCTTGGCTTTCCGACTTTTGATTTTCCGACTGCCGACTGCCGACTGCCGAATTCAGATATTCCTGCAGCGGCATGGCCAGTTTCAACGGTGTCTGACCGCCAAACTGAATAATGATGCCCGCTGGCTGCTCGGCCTCAATGATATTCAGCACGTCCTCACGGGTCAGGGGTTCAAAATAGAGGCGATCGCTGGTGTCGTAGTCGGTCGAGACCGTCTCCGGATTGGAGTTGACCATGATGGTCTCAAAGTCATCGGCCTGCAGCGCAAAGGAGGCGTGACAGCAGCAATAATCAAACTCGATGCCCTGGCCAATGCGATTCGGGCCGCCCCCGAGAATCATCACCTTAGGCCGATCACTGGGCTTCACCTCGGTTTCGGTTTCATAGGTGGAATAGTAGTAGGGCGTATAGGCCTCAAACTCAGCAGCGCAGGTATCCACCGTTTTATAGACCGGCCGCACATCGAGAGAGTGGCGCAGGCTCCGCACGGCATTTTCGGTCGAATTTTTGGCAAACGCAATTTGGCGATCGCTAAAGCCCTGCTGTTTGAGGCGATACATCTGATGGGCCGTGAGGGCCGTGAGGGCGGTGCGCTTGAGCCATTTTTCGGTCGCTAACAAATCCGCGAGCTGATGTAAGAACCAGGGATCGATGCCCGTAAGCCCATAGATTTCGTTTAATTCCAGGCCCAACTGCATGGCGTGGCGTACCGCAAAAATGCGCTCAGGACTCGGAGTGCGCAGCCGTGATCGCAGCGTTGACAGGTTGGGTAGGGTTTCCTTGCGATCGCAGCCCCAGCCCGCTCGTCCCGTTTCGAGCGAGCGCAGGGCCTTTTGAAACGACTCTTGAAAGGTGCGACCAATCGCCATCGCCTCACCCACTGACTTCATTTGCGTTGTTAACACCGCCTGAGTGCCAGGAAATTTTTCAAAGGCAAAGCGAGGCACCTTGGTCACCACGTAGTCGATGGTGGGCTCAAAGCTGGCCGGGGTTTTTTGGGTAATGTCGTTGGAAATTTCATCCAAGCTATAGCCGATCGCCAGCTTGGCGGCGAATTTCGCGATGGGGAAGCCCGTCGCTTTAGACGCCAAGGCCGAACTGCGAGACACCCGCGGATTCATCTCAATCACAATGAAGTCGCCGTTGGTCGGGTTCACCGCAAACTGAATGTTAGAACCGCCGGTTTCCACCCCAATTTCGCGAATGATGCGAATCGACGCATCGCGGAGCCGCTGATATTCCTTATCAGTCAACGTTTGGGCCGGGGCCACAGTGATCGAGTCGCCCGTGTGAATACCCATCGGATCGACGTTCTCAATCGAGCAGATGATCACGACGTTATCCGCCAGATCCCGCATCACCTCTAGCTCAAATTCTTTCCAGCCCAGCAGTGACTGCTCCACAATAATCTGCGAAACGGGACTAGCATCAAGTCCCGATTGGGCAATGCGCTCAAACTCTTCTTGGTTATAGGCAATACCGCCACCCGCGCCGCCCATCGTAAAGGCGGGCCGAATAATTAGGGGAAAGGTATTGATTTGAGCGGCGACGGCTTTCGCCTCGTCCAGGGTTTCGGCTAATCCTGACGGGCAGACCGCCACGCCGATCGCTTCCATCGCTTCTTTGAACAGCTTGCGATCTTCAGCTTTTTCAATCGCCTCCAGCTTGGCGCCGATTAGCTCAACGCCATAGCGATCGAGCACGCCGTTTTTGGCGAGATCGACGGCCAGGTTCAACGCCGTCTGACCGCCCATGGTCGGCAGCATGGCGTCGGGGCGTTCCTGCTCGATCACTTTGGCAATCAGCTCCGGGGTCAGTGGCTCAATGTAGGTGCGATCGGCAGTTTCCGGGTCGGTCATGATCGTGGCCGGATTGGAGTTGACCAACACCACCTCGTAGCCTTCTTCGCGGAGCGCTTTGCACGCCTGAGTGCCGGAATAGTCAAATTCGCAGGCTTGGCCAATCACAATCGGGCCAGAGCCAATCAACAGAATTTTCTGGAGGTCGTCGCGGCGCGGCATAGGCTTTTTCCGGGAAGGCAGGAATACAGATCCAGATTATTCTATAGGCTGATGTTGATCCCCACCCCAGGTCATCTAGATTTGCTTGGAATTGGTGAGCAGAATTCGGAGTGCGGAGTTCAGCAGGTAGACTTGAGCCTTGCGATTTCTGCAGTTGCTGGGCAACAAAGTATGGCCTGAGATTTTGGAGACAAATACAGCAGCCGTCTTGTCGATGAAAACATTTGAGCTGGCACAGCAGGCTTAATTCGCCCCTTTCCTTTGCCAACCCCGACGCGATCGCCGTATCGTATGGGTTATTGAATTTTGTTTGCAATAGTGGTCACAGTCAGCCCCGCCATGATCGCCGCCCAACCATCGGTCATTCTCAAACTCGATGGACTGACCAAACAATTTGAGGGGCAACCGTCTCCCGCCGTTGATCAGGTCAGCCTCACGCTGCAAAAAGGCGATTTACTGGGACTATTAGGCCCCTCCGGTTGCGGTAAGACAACGCTGCTGCGGCTGATTGCCGGGTTTGAGCGCCCCCACAGCGGCACGGTAGAGCTGGCCGGTCGGCCAGTATGTGGTGAGCAGGTGTGGCTGCCGCCGGAGCGACGCGATGTTGGCGTCGTCTTTCAAGACTATGCGCTGTTTCCGCACCTGACGGTGATCGACAACGTCTCATTTGGGCTCAAGACGCTGGCACGACGCGGCAAGTTAGCCAACCCACAAATTCGCGAAGAGGCCGAACGGGCAATCGCTCTCGTGGGCCTGACCGGATTTCACAAGCGCTTTCCTCACGAACTGTCTGGCGGCCAGCAGCAGCGGGTGGCGCTAGCGCGGGCGATCGCGCCGCGACCTTCCTTAATTTTGCTGGACGAACCCTTCAGCAACCTCGACGTGCAGGTGCGTCTCTATCTGCGCCAAGAAGTCCGCGACATTCTTAAAAGCGTCGGCGCTTCTGGCGTTTTTGTCACCCACGATCAAGAAGAGGCGCTCTCGATTTCTGACAGTTTGGCCGTGATGCGACTGGGGCGCATTGAGCAGTTCGGCCCGCCGGAGGAAATCTACCGTCGTCCCCGCTCACGCTTTGTGGCGGGTTTTGTTACCCAGGCCAACTTCATTGCGGCGGAGCGGGATCGCGATGTATGGCAAACGCTGCTGGGGCAGTTTCCGATCGGCGATGCGCGGTCAGAGTTGCAGCAGGGTGAACTGATGGTGCGGCAAGAGGAGCTGACGCTGCAGCCGGATCTAGCCGGTGGGTTAGTGGTGCGCGATCGCCAATTTTTAGGTCGCGAATATCGCTATACCTTGACAACCGCGCAGGGGGATCTCCTTTATGCGCGCACCGATGCTCAACAGCGCTTAGAAGTGGGAGAAACCGTGCGTGGTGAAGTCGTCATCGCGCAGCCACCTGTCTTTCCACGCTCCATCTGAAGCCGTCAAGCAGAATTCCGACAAAGACAATATTGTCAGGGGCAGAGCCGGTTCTTGATCGGAAATCACCTGATGGAGAGACTGATCAATCCTTCGCAGCGGGAATGAACGACCATGGCCTCATCGCGATCACTGGACTGCAGATCAAGCAAAAAAAAGGAGCGCCTGACGGCACCCCTCGATTCCAGTTTCTCAAGTGGAACAATCAAGTCTTAAGCCTAAACACTGACCTCGCTGAGTTCTCTCAGCATGTGATCAAATGGCTGGTCAACAAAGCTGACATCTTCAATCCCGGCATCTGATGCCTTGGCCTTGACCATCTCTTTCATAATCTGGATGCCGACGACGGTGGGCGCAATGGGCACGCCGAGGGAGTTGTAGGTTTCTCGTAGCCCTTGCAGCACGCGCTCATCGAGCACGTTCGAGTCGCCTGCCACCAAAGCGTAGCTGCTATAGCGCAAGTAGTAGTCCATATCCCGCAGGCAGGCCGCATACCGCCGTGTGGTGTAGGCGTTGCCCCCAGGACGAATCAGCTCAGGCACCGTTTCAAAGAGTTGGCTAGCAGCCCCTTTGACGATTTCAGCGGCGCTAGCGCTGATCATGGTTGCCACCTTGACGCGAGCCATGCCCGTATCGAAGTAGGTCTTCAAAGAATCAAGGGCATTTTGGTCTAAATAACGACCCGTTGAGTCGTAATTTCGGATCAATGTCGTGACGGCATCCCGCATGAACGTTCTTCTCCCAATCAGTCCTAAAAAGTCCTTCGCCGTCTACCGAAACAGCAGAGCCGCGATCGCGCCTTTAATAAAATGCTCGTTTAGGCAAGCATTATGAGAAAACTATTTCCCTTGCCCAAAAACCCTACTCAAAGTTAGCCAGATAGCTTACCTGGTCAGCCTTTGAGTGGTTCCTGGGCCAGTCTATCACGCGGTCATTCAGCCACGGTCACTCGACCGGCAAAGATGAAGGGACTACCCTTGGTATTTTACATTCCGAAATATTTCGCAACATAATTGAGCGCTATTGCCGGGCGCTCGCTCGGCCACGCCGATGCCTAGTCAGTGCTCAAGCCCTTAGTGACAGCAGGCGACAGCGATCAAACCCCAGTCTGCCTCGTGATCGGTAAAGCGCCTCTGAATCACCCTGGTTTAGCTACGTTGCAAACTAACCACGCGAGCAGCGGCGACGGGTTGATGCGCTTTCAGCAAAAAGGCAATCGCTCAGCGGTTGTGCCTCTCAATTTTCGTTACACTTCATAATATTAACCCTCATGCTGATGCTCACTTCGCGTTAATTCTGATGCCTGACACACTGACAAAGCTGGCTTATCAAGCCTTCCAAGACGGAAAAAACTATTTTGGTTTAGGTCACAAAGCGATCGCAACGCAGCTCCGCCAGTGGCTAAGACCCGGAATCAAAATTGAAATCGATTCCATTACGCCAGAGTTTTTAGAAGAAATTACTCGTCGCCGTGATGCCTTGCTGGAGATTGATTGGCAAGATGCCGAAGCTGGGGTCTATTCCACAAGTCTTTTATTTGACAACCCCTGGGCTGACTTTTTTCAGTATTACCCCGCTATCTGGCTCGACCTCCCCGCCATGTGGGATCGCGTCGAAGCCGATGATGTCTACAACTTTGACAAAGACATCGATACGTCGATGTTTCCTCGCTACTATCTCCGCAATTTTCATCATCAAACCAACGGCTATTTGACGGATCTGTCTGCCAACCTGTACGACACGCAGGTCGAGATCCTCTTCGGGGGCACGGCTGATGCCATGCGGCGGCGCATCTTAGCACCACTGAGACAGGCCTTGTCAGTGAAGCAAGCCGTTGCCACCACCCTTCAAGACCGGCCTGAGCGCCCTACTGAACCGCTCAAGGTGCTCGATGTCGCCTGTGGTACCGCTCGCACTCTCAAGATGCTGAGAGAAGTCTTTCCTCAGGTTTCGCTGTTTGGTATTGACCTGTCACCGGCTTATCTGCGCAAAGCCAACCAGCTATTGTCAGAAACACCTGGAACGCTGCCTCAACTGGTGCAGGGCCAGGCCGAAGATATGCCTTACCGCGACAACTTCTTTGATGCGTTGACCTGTGTCTTCCTCTTTCATGAGCTACCAGCGCCGGTGCGTCAGCAAATCATTGACGAGGCCTATCGGGTCACCAAGCCCGGAGGCTCTCTGATCATCTGCGATTCAATCCAAATGATCGATACGCCGGAGCTGGAACCGATGATGATCAACTTTCCGGCCCTGTTCCACGAGCCTTACTATCGCGACTACACCTACGATAATTTGGGCGATCGCCTAACTCAAGCCGGGTTTATCGATGTGGCGACAGAAGTACATTTTGTCAGCAAGTATTGGGTAGCCCATAAGCCAGCCGCCTAGACATGGGCGGAGGTCTCGATAAATCAGTCGCAGGAGTCAAAGCACGACTGCGACTGATTTGTGCTGTCGCGATGAAGAGTAGCCTGAGCATCGTTGAGCATCGACAGCCAGTGAACTGGGATGGAGGCGGTGAGAGTTCAAGCTTCAGTCAATCGATGAACCTGTATTGTCAGAGTTTGACTGCTCAGAATCTGTAGTCGTTTGGCTGCGCGATCTCCCTCTCATCGAAGTTAAGAAAATCTAGCCGCACCCTTTGCTATCGGCAGAGCAACGGTTAGATTTGGATGAGCAGTGTATATGTAGCCTTGACCATGACCTCGACACCACTCGATATCGCCGCCCTGGGAACCTTAGATGGGGATAAAAGTGAGGAAACCGTGATGTCAAACTATCTAGAAATTATCGAGACGGTGATTGCGAGTCTCGAGCAAGACCAGAGTGCCATGGTGAGCCACACCGAGCAGGGCACCTTTTGGAAGTTTGCCTACGGGAGTGTTGAGGTTTACGTTCAACTCACGGGCACGAGTGACGAAGATATTTTGACCGTGTGGTCGCCGGTGTTGAGTCTGCCGGCAAAAGATGAGCCCAAACTGATGCGGCATATTTTGGAAATGAACTGCGGCGAAACCTTTGAATCTTGCTTTGGGATTCTGGGTGAGCAAGTAGTAGTGCTGGCCAGCCGCCCACTAGCAGACATTTCTGCAGGCGAAATTTCGCGCTTGATGACCATTGTGGCGACGATTGCCGATGACAATGACGAAGCGCTGCAGGCCGAGTACGGCGCATAAACAGTCAGGGTGTCGATGCACCTAGATGGCGGGATCAATCATTAGCCTCACGTGAGGTTGGCCTCAAGTTGACGCAGCAGCCTTGGCGATTTATTCCAGAAATAGTAGCCTCTGGGCCTAAACAAATGGCCCTCGATACATTGCTGTTAGAGCAGCTCATCGCGGACCAGCAAGCGCCCACGCTGCGATTTTATCGCTGGCACCCCGTCGCCGTTTCCCTGGGCTATCACCAAAAAGACTGGCCGCAACACTGGCAATCGCTCAGCTTCAACGGGCAATCGGTTGATTTGGTGCGACGACCTTCGGGGGGGCGGGCGGTGATGCACCAGGGCGATTTAACCTATGCGATCGCCCTACCCATGACGGGCAGTCGTGACTCTGCCTATCGACAAATCTGTGATGCGCTGATCGCCGCCTGGCAGCGATTCGACGTCGCGCTCGACTATGGCCGCGCTGGCGGCAGCTATCGCCATCAGGCCAACTGCTTTGCTTTGGCAACAGCGGCAGACTTGATTACCCCCACCGGTTACAAACTGATTGGCAGTGCCCAACTGCGGCGCGATCGCTACCTGCTACAGCACGGCTCTCTGCGGCTGTGGCCAGATGCCGCCCTATCGGCTCAGGTCTTTGGTCAAGCGCCCTCATCCGCAGCGCCACCGCCCGTCGCGATTCCGCAGGCTGTGGATGAGGATTGGCTCGCTCAGCTGTCAGCCGCGATGGTTGAAGAACTGGCGCGCTCGCTGAACGTTCGCTTTGTCACTCAGCCGTTGAGCCCAAACGAACAGGCTCAGATCGCAGGCAAAGCCGCGCAGTTTACTATTCCTGCAGGCCCTTAGCTAGCGACGACAGCTTCAAGCCCGGCGGATATTCTCCTTCGTCTTTAATGCGCTGAATTACCGCATCCGAAATCGACAGGTTCATTTTTTTACCCAAGGCGCGTACGACCTCACCTCGATCAATCACACCAGCGACGGCATCGGCGGGTGTCAGCACCACAAGGCGCGCCGTCTCTTGGGCTTCAAGAGCGGCAATCACCTCCACCAGAGGGGTGGTTTCTCGCACATTGGTCACGGCAGTCAGCGGACGAGCAATCGACTGCAGGGTGCGGCTTTCCCATTCACTACGTTCGATATCTCGCACATCTTCAATTTTGACAAGGCCACGATAGCGACCATCAGAGGCTGCGAAATATAAAGGAGCCCGCGTGCTTTGCAGCAGATATTCATCAGCAAACTGACGCAATGTCAGGTTCGCATCAAGCACCCGAAAGTCGCGCGCCATGGCATCGGCGGCAGTCAGTTCAGACAGCGTCTCTTGTAAGTCAGCAATGCGACCATAATTGGCAGCATTGCGAATGGCAAACCCGCCGATTAGCACAATCCAAATTAAATCGAGGCTAGGCTGGGCTAAATAAATTAGCAGTCCGCCACCAACCGCTGTCCAGCCCAAAATTTGGCCCGTTCTAGCGGCCCAGCGGATGCCTTTAATGCGGCTATCGGTCAACTTCCAAACGGCGGCCTTGAGCACCTGCCCCCCATCTAAGGGCAAGCCCGGAATCAGGTTAAAGACAGTCAGCACCAAGTTAATCTGCGCCACGCTGGCAAACAGCACTGCCAACGGCCCTGGCAGTGACAGCACAGTAATGCAGAGGGTCAATAAAAAGTACAGGCTCAAACTCACGGCGGGCCCCGCGATCGCCACTTGAAAAGCTTGACCGGGGGTTTTTGATTCTTGATCGATCGCGGCGATACCGCCAAACAAAAATAACGTGATGGAATTGACCTGAATCCCTTGCGATTGGGCGACGAGGCTATGACCTAACTCATGCAACAGCACCGAGCCAAAGAGGAGCAGGGCCATGGCCAGACCGATCAGCCACGAGCCATCCCCCCACTGCTCTTGCCACAGGGGGTTACTGCCGTAGACAAACGTCACCAGCAAAACGATGACAAACCAAGAGGTGTCAAGGTAAAGAGGAATTCCTAAAATGGAGCCAACGCGCCATCCAGACCGCATAATTTAAGTCACTGAAAGTCAATAAGCAGCCTCTAAAAACCCAAGTTTCTAGAGACAGTTTCCATTGTAGTCAGGTAAATGGGGCGGGCCAACGGTTGAGCACCGAGGCATCAAGGGGGAGATATCCGGCCAGTCAGACCGGACGAGAACGAGACCCAGCTCGATCACAAGAGACCCGCACTACCTAAGCCTAAGATCATGCCAGCGCCGAGAATGTGACCAAGACTCGCTGTGGCCAACAGTTCAGGCAGGCCGAAACCCTCAAACAAACCAGGCAAGGTGAAAGGCAGCGCGGGCCCCGCCCCAGGCTTTTGAATGGCATAGCGCCCGATCGCAATCACAAAGAGATTGCAGGTGATCATGATCAATGCGGTTTGAAACGACCACGCTGGAGTTGAGGGGGCAGTCTGAGCCAGCAAAGCAGCAAAAGAAGCGACCAAGGGTACGGCCTCCAAAATATAGAGTTATTTCACCCCCGGATCATAGGGAACCGTAGAATCGAGATCGGCAGATTGTTTAACAGAGTTAACAGGGTAGAGATGTCTTGTGTAGATTCTTCTCTTTGGATAAAGATTTGTGGCCTGATGATTCCCGAGCAGGCGGTCGCGATCGCCCGCCAGGGAGCCAGTGCACTGGGATTTATCGGTGTGCGGTCTTCCCCTCGCTATGTGACGCCGCTGCAAATCCGAGCGATGAGTCAGGCCCTCATCGCGGCCTCTCTTTCTCGGGTGGAACGAGTCGGCGTTTTTGTGAATGCGACGTCCGCAGAGTTAGAGACGGCGATCACGACAGGACAACTCACCGCCCTACAGCTGCACGGCCAAGAAACGCCTGCCAGGTGTCAGCAAGTACGGCAGACGTTTCCTCAGCTCAAGGTGATTAAAGCGCTACGCATTCGGTCTGAGGCTGACCTCGCGGCAGTGCCGTCCTATGAGGCGATCGTCGATGCGATTTTGTTGGATGCCTATCATCCCGATCGGCTGGGCGGCACGGGTGAGACGCTCGATTGGCGATCACTGCAAACCTTTCAGCCCGCGATTCCGTGGATTTTGGCTGGGGGACTCACGCCCGACAATATTGAGACGGCCTTAACCCAACTATCCCCTCAAGGCATTGACCTCTCTAGCGGTGTGGAGCTGAGCCCAGGCAATAAATGTTTGACCCAGGTTGAAAATCTATTTGCCACTCTGAACAATCTCTCAGCGGGTCAGGTCGCAGGCTAAAACTGCCGTAGGCTAAAACGACTCAATGTCTGCACACATCCCGATTGTTCGGACGCCCAACGCCCTCCTGAAAACATCGAGGCCTGGGGACAGGAGTTCGGATGGATAGCTTTGCCTCAGAGACCCGGTAGCAGCAGTCCAGCATCCTTCTGCAACCATGGCGTTCGTCATCCCAGTGGGGTGGCAGTGCCCAACTCTGACAGCAACTGTTCTGTCCTGGAAATCTTTTTGCCTTTCCGTCCGACGGCAGTCGGTTGGTGCCTGCGTCTGAGGCGCTGACTGGTGAGGCTGGGGGCTGACTGAGTTCATGGCGACTTCGACCCTTGCCACCAATTCGGGGTTGCAGCTTTTCGATTCAGCCTTATAACTATGGTGACTTGCTGAATGAATGAGACGCGCTGTTTATGTCTACCTGGTCTTCTGGTTACAACACTGATCTGGGTTACACCTTTGGCTACTATCGTGAAATCAGCCCGGAATGGTTAGATTACGTGGCGCTAACCAAAGGGGTGATGCCGCCTAGCGGGGCCTGGCGTTATCTAGAACTTGGGTGCGGCCAAGGCTACGGACTGACGCTGCTAGCGGCGCTGTATCCTGACCATGATTTTTTGGGTATCGACTTTAACCCCGTGCACATTACCCACGCCCGCAGCCTAGCTACGGCAGCGGGGCTAACAAATGTACGCTTTGAGGAAGCTGACTTTTTGGCGGTGGCGCAGTCATGGCCTGCGGACTGGGGACAGTTTGACTACATTACTGCTCACGGCATTTATTCCTGGCTGAGCCACGATGTGTGTGAGGCGATCGTCACGGCCATTGACCGAGCTGCGACGCCGGGAGCTTTGGTCTATCTCAGCTACAACACGCTACCGGCATGGATTTCGTCTTACCCCATTCAACACTTGATGCGGCTCTGGCAAACGACCGACAGTCTAGAGTCGGTCAAGGCGATTGAAACGGGGATTAGCCGCCTGCAGGCGCTGACCGAGGCTCAAGCGGGCATGACCAAGCTCTTGCCAGGCATGAAATCAATGCTGGAGAAGGTGGCCACCCGCGATCGCGCCTACCTGGTCCAGGAATATCTGCACGACAACTGGCATCCGCGCTGGTTTAACCAGGTGGTCGAAGAGGTCAGGCCGGCCAAGCTGAGCTACGTGGGCACAGCTAGTCTAGGCGATCTGTATCTCACCAATTTTATGCCGCAAGCCTTCAAAGACATTTTGCAGGAATATCCTGACCCGACTGTGCAAGAGGTCATGATCGATGTGTTGACCAACCAGAGCTTCCGGCGGGATGTCTTTAGTCGCGGGGCAGCCCCCCTCTGGTCAGTGCAGCGTCAAGAAGCCCTCTTGCAACAGCAGTTTGCCTTAGTCAGTCGCCCCGCTGACACCAGCGAGCTGAAATTCAAAACGTCGATTGGCGAACTCAAAGGCAAATCGGAAGTCTACACCCTATTTTACGACGCGCTGGCGACCGGGCCGAAATCAGCGGCAGATTTGATGCAGGTCGCGACGGCTAAGCCCTTAGGGCTGGGCGATCTGATGCAAGCGCTGTCCCTGATGCTGAACGCAGGGCATATCACCTTGTTTTGTCCCCCGGCTGATCGGGCCCCGGCCCTGGCCCTGAACCGCGAGATCGCGATCGCCACGGCCCAGGGTGCCCCTTATCGGTTTGCGATCGCCAGCAACCTAGGCCACGTGCTGACGGTGAGTGATGTCGATCTGATGTTTTTGGCCGAAACTTTTGAACAGCCACAAATTGCCGCCGATGCCTTGGGTGCGGCGCTAACCGAACGCTTAATTGCGCTGGGCAAAGGGTTGACTCAAAACGGCCAGCCGCTGACCAGTCGCGACGCTTTGCGGCCCTACACGCAAACACTAGCCAATACTTTCTTGCAATCCACGCTGCCGCGATGGCGAGAATTGGGCGTTTGTGATTGAGGGCTAGGCGCTACCGGCTCAATCGTCTGATTTGAGGGGTCGGCGTTTAGAAGAGGGGTCGGCACTTAGGTGATATGGCAGAGGGTAGCAAGGTGCCGGGTTCCAGGTGCAGGGAAGGGCCTTACAGAAAGTGATCTGGCGATTGAAAGCGGCCAAACCTAACTACAGCTTGCTATATCCCCAAAACGTACAGTTCTCTGTCGTCGGGGGTGGGGCAAGCCCCACCCCGACGATCGCGGCTGCGATCTTTGAGCAACGCTCTATCAGGGTGATTTCCCTGTCGCTGCGACCATACTCTCAACATCCATCAGAGGCTGACAGAGAATAATGCAGGAATGTCTGGGCAAACAGCAGCTAGCCGCCGGGTGGCGTCATCACCTGCTCATAGTGCGCCCACCAGCGGCTTAACGGGTAATAAACGGCGGGTGCCCAAAGACTGCTCAAAATAGCTGAGCTGAGGGCGATGCGCTGATGCTGTAGCCAAATCTCCGGCAGGCTGGGATAGGGCGAGCTGCTGCTGATCAGCTGGTGGGCACTGATTTGCAGGGCCATCATGGTCTGGGCAATGACCGTCATGGCAAACACGATGATCGCCACCGAGACAAAATCTTCTTGAATGAAGCGCTGTTTTTGAATGCGGGCCGTTAAAAAACCCGCCAGGGTGAGCCCCAGAGTATGGGTGGGAAAATAGCCGGTCAATCCATCCTGCACGAGCCCCAAAATAAAGCCCGCGATCGCGCCTTCGACACTCGTGCGCTGCACGCTCCAGGCCACCAGCCAAATCAAGAGCCAGCTCGGCCCCACACTCAGCAACACCATGCCCGGCAGACGCATCGGTAGCAGCATGACGCAGATCAAAGCAGAGCCGATGACCACAGCAAGATTGAGCCATCGATAGCGGCGGCGCTGCGCCAGACTACTGGATCGGGCCGGAGTCATGGGGTGAGATTATCCTCTGCTTCTCGGTTAGGAATAATTTCCTGCGAAGCGGGCGCATCTACCGCTGGGAGCTCAACCGACTTGGGTTCAAAGGGAATCACCGTCACCCATTCCACAATATTGAGGGGCGACGTTAACTCGACCGTCACCTCAGGAGCCGGACTCTTGGACAAATCGAGATCAACCACGCGGCCAATGGGAATATCTTGAGGAAACAGCTGACTGTAAGCAGACGTCGTCACGACATCACCGACGTTGACATCTGGTATTTTGTCGAAAAACTCCATCACCACCTGCTGCCCCATCTCGCCCCGAATGTAGCCCGTAGCGCGGCTGCGGCTCACCCGTGCCCCGACGCGGCTGGTGGGGTCACTCACCAGCAAAACGCGACTGCTGTTGGGTGAAACGGCCACCACACGACCGATTAGGCCACCCGGCCCGGTCACGATGTCATCGGCATCAATGCCGTCGCTGCTGCCACGACTAATGATGATTTGCTGCCACCAGTCCCCGGCGCTGCGGCCAATGACGGCGGCGGGCGTGCCAGCGGCTAACGGGGCCGCGTCCCCTTCCACCACTTGTCGGAGCGAACGATTTTGGCTTTCCAGCTCAACTAAACGCTGCTGCAATTCTTGGGCATAGCTTGACTGCAACATCGCGGCGCGTGAAGGGCCGGGATGAAACGGACTCGTCGCCCAGCGATATAGCTCATAAATGGCCGCGCCACCAGTCTCTCGCATCCCCAAAGCGGCGACCACCATCAAGGCCACCAACCCTGTCTTGAGGGCATATTGGTTCCACCATCGCCGGACGACAAACATAGCTGGCTAATCCACCCCTGATACTGACTCTAAATGCCGGAACTACCACTGAATACCCGACCCATCTGACTGAAGTTTTCGAGCACGCGTCCCGTGCCCAACACCACACAGCTGAGGGGATCGGCCGCCACATGAACAACGATGCCCGTCTCATGGCTGAGCAAGGTGTCGAGACCATGCAGCAATGCCCCACCGCCCGCCAGCATAATTCCGCGATCGATAATATCGGCAGCGAGTTCAGGGGGAGTGCGTTCGAGGGTCCGTTTCACGGCTTCCACAATGACGGCCAAGGGCTCAGCCATGCTTTCACGAATCTCACCCGCCTTGACGGTGACCGTGCGGGGCAGGCCCGACAACAAATGCAGCCCCCGTACATCCATAATCAGCTCACCATCATCAGAACCCGGATAAGCTGAGCCAATTTTGATCTTGATATCTTCAGCGGTTCTTTCCCCAACGACGAGGTTATGCACCTTTTTGAGGTACTGCGAGATCGATTCGCTGAGTTCGTCACCGGCAACGCGCACCGATTCGCTCAAGACGGTGCCCTGCAAGCTGAGGACGGCAACTTCCGTCGTGCCGCCGCCAATATCGATCACCATGTTGCCGGTAGGCTCAGCCACCGGTAGCCCGGCCCCGATCGCTGCCGCCACCGGCTCATCAATTAAGTAAACGGTGCGAGCCCCCGCCTGCTGCGCTGCATCCATCACGGCCCGGCGTTCAACACCCGTGACCCCACTAGGAATGCCGATCACAATGCGGGGCGACACGAGCGTTCTACCCTCATGCACCTGACGAATAAAATGCTTAAGCATTAACTCAGCCGTATCGAAGTCAGCAATCACGCCATCCCGTAGCGGCCGCAAGGCCACAACGTTGCCGGGCGTCCGGCCCAGCATCCGCTTGGCATCTTCGCCGACAGCCAGCGGTTTTTTCTCAACCTGGTCAATGGCGACAACCGATGGCTCTTGCAGAACCACGCCCTTACCGGCGACATAGACCAAGGTATTAGCGGTGCCGAGGTCAATACCCATGTCTCGGGATAAAGAGAAACGGTCAAGAAAACCCACGAGACTTAGCCCCCAAACGAACGAAATAGACGGTTGAATGTAAACTCACCGAACTTAATGCTAGGTCATCAATGCCCGATTCGGATGGGAAAGATAGCCCGTAGCAGCACTAATTCAGGGAAAGTCCATTGCTTATGCAACACGGACGAGGTGGATTTTATTACTTTTCGTATCGTCCGTCCAGTGGATGAGTATATTTGCTCAGCAGATTGTCTACCTGGATTCTCTGGCCATGAGCGTAGTCGCGATCGCTGCCGGCATCAGCGTTTCTGACGGCCCCGGCAAACGGCCAGCATTTTTAAGCAGCTTTAGGCAAAATGGATAGACGCTCCGCCCAGATGGTGATCGTCTCAGACGATAGGATATGAATTTGGAACCGATCAGTCGTTTCCCCACCCACCCCAGTTAACAGAAGCAGGAGAAAGTCTGACATGAGCATCAATTCCGTGACTCTCGTTGGTCGAGCTGGACGTGACCCTGATGTGAAGTATTTTGAATCGGGTAGTGTCGTGTGCAAGTTTTCTTTGGCGGTGAATCGACGCAGCCGCAACTCTGACCAGCCGGATTGGTTCAATGTAGAAATGTGGGGCCGCACGGCTGAAGTGGCAGCGAACTACGTGCGCAAGGGCAGCCTGATCGGCGTCAGTGGGGCACTGAAGTTTGATCAATGGAACGATCGCGCCACCGGGGCGCTCCGTACGTCGCCGATCATTCGCGTCGATCGCCTAGAGCTGTTGGGCTCGAAGCGCGATAATGAAGCGCCCATGGGCAACAACTATGCCGATGACGAATTCTAATTCGCTGCAGAATTTAGACCGCCGCTCAATTTTCATTTTCAGGGGAGTTTATGCGACTCCCCTTTTTTGTGCCAGGCAACAATCGCACACGTGAAGCCGTTCACTGATCGCCAGAGCGCACTGATTGCAGCGCCCCCGATGCTTTGAGGGCAGTCAGATCAGCATTGCCGGTGCAGAGTAAGACGGTTTTAAGCTCTTCAATCAGGCAGTCAGCCAACAGCGCCACGCTCTCTTCGGAGTCGGCAGCTGCGGTCAAAAATGGATGCGCCAGCCCAACTAGATCAGCACCTAAGGCGATCGCCTTCGCCGCCTGCAAACCATTACGAATACCGCCCGAGGCAATCAGCGGCAAGGTCGGAGCAATTGCCCGAATTTGGGTAATACAGTCAGTGGTGGGAACGCCCCAGTCAGCAAAGGTCTGACCCAGTCGCCGCTGTCGCGGATCGCCCGCCCGGCCCCCTTCGACCTTGGCCCAAGAGGTGCCACCTGCCCCCGCCACATCAATAGCGGCCACGCCCGCCTCGATCAGCTGCGCCGCCAGAGGCGCGGCAATGCCGTTACCCACCTCCTTGGCAATTACCGGTACGGGTAAGCGCTGACAAAGCAGACGGATCTTGCTGAGCAGTCCTTTAAAGTTGCGATCGCCCCGTGACTGCACGCTCTCTTGCAGCGGGTTGAGATGCAGGATCAAGGCGTCCGCCGCCAGCGTTTCCACAACTTGCTGACACTCTGCTACGCCGTAGCCATAGTTCAGCTGCACGGCCCCCAAGTTAGCAAAGAGAAGGCAGTCAGGTGCATACTGGCGAATCGCAAAGGTGGGCATCACCTCAGGCGACTCGATCCCCACCCGCTGTGATCCTACCCCCATCGCCAGCCGATAGGTCTGCGCCGCGATCGCCAGCCGCTGGTTGATCAATTGTGCCTGTTCGGTACCGCCCGTCATCGAAGAAATCAGCAGCGGTGCCCCCAAGGTCTTGCCAAGAAACTGACAGCTGACATCCAAATCAGCCCAGTCAAGTTCCGGCAGGCAGCAGTGTTGAAACCGATAGTGTTCGAGGCCAGTAGTCGTCTGCTGGCACTGCACGTCCTGCTCCAGACAAACCCGAATGTGGTCGGCTTTCCGACGTTGGGTTTCGGGGGCAGCAGGCGGCGTAACAGCAGTCGTGGGCGGCAGTGATTGGGCGGTCATGACAACAGAACACAGCAGAAGGGACGAGTCGGCGGGGCAGCACGGTTGCCTCGCCCGCCAGGCGCAGGCGCGATCGCCCGGCAGCAGGCTGCGAAACTGCAGAGACTGGCAACCACGGCGCTAACCGCAACCAGTCCGACGCATCACCTGACGAGTGAATCGCTGCCCCCACCTGTGCTTTAGTGTCCCACAGTACCCTAAAGCCTTACTACGAAAGGTTTAGAAGTCGAAATAAATGAACGATAGCGTTTCACTGGGAGCGAGCTGCCAGGCCGTGAACAGCAGCAGCGGCACCAGCAGCAGTTTGACCGGCCAATTGAGCTGCAGCTTGAGTTGGTGTTGGGCAAAGCCTGTCACGGCCATGATCCCCATCAGGGCCCACAGCAATATCCACAGTTGAGTAGCCGTTAGCCCCAAAGACTCGACATACACCTTTTGAGCAAACTGTACGTCACTGCTCACGCCCCAGAGCTTTTGTACCGCCAGGGAAAACTGCTGGGGCTCGGGCAGGCGAAAAAACAGCCAGCTAAAGAATACAAAAAACTGAGTCACCCCCCAAGCGGCCAGCCAGCCCCACGGCTGAGTCCAAAACTTTTGCAGCGGCGGCCAGCTTTCCGACAGCTGATGATTGACCCGATGCACCACTAAAGCCAGCCCGTGAATGCCGCCCCAAATCACGAAACCCCAAGTATTGCCATGCCAAACTCCAGCAATCAGCATGACAATCATCAGGTTCAAAGCCGTCCTGACTAAGCCCTGACGCGAGCCCCCGAGGGGAAAATAGAGGTAATTGCGTAACCAGTCGCCGAGGGTAATGTGCCAACGCCGCCAAAAGTCGGCAATGCTGGTCGTGAGATAGGGGAAGTTGAAATTTTGCGGCAGGTTAATACCCATCAGCAGGGCACTGCCGCGAGCCACGTCCACATAGCCGCTGAAGTCGAGATAGAGCTGCAGCCCGTAAGCAAAGATCGCCAGCCAGACATCCCAACTACCGGCTCGCGGCAGGTTGTCAAAACTGAGATTCACCAACGTGCCAATGTGATCCGCGATGAGGATTTTTTTGATCGCCCCAATGCCAATCAGCCAGAGGCCCTCAACTGCCCAGTTAAAGTTCAGGCTGGCCTCAGTTGTGAGCTGACTATTAAACGCATGAAAGCGCGTAATCGGCCCGGAAATCAGCTTGGGAAAATAGAGCTTGTAGGCCGCAAATTCTGGTAAGTTGCGCGTCGCGGGAGCACCACGATACACGTCAACCAGATAGGCAATGCACTCAAACGTAAAGAAGCTCAGTCCCAACGGAAAGGCGATCGCCAACCAGCTGCCATCGGCGATTTCTGGATTTAGCCCACTGGGGACTAACAACCGCAGCCAGGTTTCGATGTACTTAAACCCCAGCAGCAGTAACACATTCAGCACGATGCCTAAGGCCAACCAGTAGCGGCGGCGGCGGTAGGAGGCCTGCTCAGCCATTTGCCACTGCTCGTTGGGCACCCGCCAGTCGGCGGGCATGGTGAGCACGCGACCCAGCCAAAAGTTTAAACCCACCAGCACCAGCATCAGCGGCACATAATGCACTTGCAGCGATGTGTAGAACACAATGCTGGCGACAATCACCAACCAGATGCGCAGCGATCGCCGCTCGATGGCCCAATAGAGCCCTACCACACTCAATAAAAATAAGCCGTAGAGAATTGAGGGTAGGGTCATGGCTGGGACTCTTCAGCAGCGGATAAATCGAGGGCACGCGGCCAAGCAATCATCGGATCTTGAGCAATCCGCAAAGACACCTGATAAGCGCCATAGCGGTTTAAGTGGCTGGGGTCAGAGAAATAGTCATAGCGACTGGTCCACAGATTGCCTAAATCGCGAAAGATAAAGTCTGGTGAGGTCGCGGAATACTCCAGCATCATTTGTTGGAAGTCAGCTTCCGCATCGGTGCGATAGCCGTCTAAATATTCGTCGGTGAGCGGCGTGTTGATAAACACCACTGGCACGTCCTGCTGTTGGGTGTAGCGCAAGAGCTGTTCCAGGGCGTCAGTCTGTTGACCCGCCAATTCAAAGTCTTCATAATCACTGTCGTAAGCGCCGGGGACCCGCGCGTAGAGCTGATAATAGGTGGCCGGGTTAAAGCGCACGTCTAAAGCGAGGAAGCCGTCAAAGTCGATACGACTCCCCTCAGGAATAGGCATATCAGAGGTATTTTGTGCCGTCTCACCCGCGTCTAAAGACAGTGTCGCAATCGGTGCCATCAAGGGCGTCAGCAGGCGATCGCGCACGACCGCTTTAAGCTGATCGCGATCGGCATACAGCGCCGATCGCCGCCCCAAACTATCACTCAAATTCTGATCAAGGGCTTGATAGCTGGCGCGCAGAGCTTCACCCACCGGCACTGATTCCGCCGCGCTCGCCTCAGCATCGGGGGTGTCAGCGGCGGTCGACTCGACCGCGTCAGGGTTACGCCGCCCCAGCTCACTGTAGCCATCAGAGGCGGCAATGGCATTAAAGGTAACGTCGGTCCGACCACTGTTAAAGGCCCGCGCCCCATCGGCCCAGATGATCAACCGCGGCAGCTGATGCGGTTCTAAGACGCGACGAATGGTCAGATCCACCACCTGAGCAGTCGCCCCATTGACGCCAAAGTTGAAGATGCTTAAATTGCCGTGACCCAGGGCCGCTAGTTCCCGCTGGAGGGCAGCCGGGTCGACCCCTCGCAGAGCGCGTGAGCTGCCGATAATCAGCACATCGGGCGGGCCTGACTCGGCCAAGCGCTGATGATAAAGCGCCAGCTTTTCATCCATCTGCTGGCTGCGAAAAGAGGGATACGGCGAATAAGACAACAGATCAGGCGTGGGCGCTAAAGACCGCTCGGGGCTGGCAATGAGATCGTCATTAAACGCGTCGTCATCGGTCTCCCATTCACTGCGCTGCCAGTTGGCAATCGCCGCGGAATCATCCGTCGGTGCTAGTGTCGCCTCATCCTCAGGGCGTGATTCTGGCTGTATCTCGCCGGATTCAGCAGCGGTTGCGGCTTCCAAAGCACTGGTTTGGGCTCCCGGATTGAGAACCTGTCCCAAAATCCAGTCGGCCTGCAGGGCTAACAACACGCCCACAGCCCCCCATACCAAACCAATTTTGAGCGCATCTTGGGTGTCGTCTGACAGCAACACCGGCGGCGTTCGTGAGAGATCACGTTGTGGCACCACTAGTTGGGTGCCGATGAGGAATCGCCGCACGGCGTCTAAACTGCGTTGCCACGTCTGATGCATCACGCCAGTGACGGTGGCTTCGTCAGCCTCTAGCGCCTCAGAGTCGGGGTGCGATAGCAGATCGCCGACATAACTATCGGAAACCGCGAAAATGGGCTCTGCCTTCGGGACGATCTCCGGACGCGCTTGAAAATCCTTGCCATAGCTCCAAGCCGGCCGCTGCTGGCCCGCCCGCCGACCATACAGGCGAATGCCCTTGATGCTGGTCAGTTCAAGCGCATCGAGGAAATCTAAAACTTGGGGCACCACCTGGCGTCGGGTCGGACAGACCGAGGCATCGGCCATAATGTGCAAAAGCTGATCGCGCTGCAGTACCTGAATGCGAATGCCACCTGTAGCGAGCTGCGCTTCCAGATCGGGGTTGAGGAGCCGGGTTAGCAGATAGGCCAGAGCCGGCAAATCGCCCTGCTTGGCCAGCACCGTCGGTTCATCCAGCAGGGCGGGATGCTCTAGGGCTGGGAGGTTAAGACAGCGCACCCAATCGGGAGTCTCAGTCTGCGCGGTCTGACCGTAAAGCACGAGCCGATGCAGACCTTGCGGGGCCAAACTGGTCATGAGGGGGGTGATCAGCCCCACGACAGCCTCTTCTGGCGGCACAGGAACGGGTTCAGACAACCCCGGTGCGGCGACTTCGTCATCCAACGATCGCACAATGCCGTGCAGACTCTCTTCTTTGCGTTCAACGCTCATCTCAGCGTGATGCGCCGCTAGGGCGTCATTCACCAGGCGAGCGATCGCGGCTTCATCACCCCAACGCCCCCACTCTCGCAGCATCTCTTCGGCGGGGGTGAGGTCAATGCGCAGGCTCCAATCCGGAGTGTCTTCGCCATGCACCTGAATGACGATCACCGCATCTTTAAACTGCGTCAACGAGAGCTGCCGCAGACGCTCAGTCACCGGCTCAGCAATCAAGAGCGGATCAGGGCTGTAAGTCGCCTCGCACCAAACCCACAGGCGATTCACGTCATCATCAGACTCAATGTCGGGCTCCGCCGCGTGCCCTTCGTCGGCAGACACGGCTTCACGATGCAGTGAGACCCGACCCGAAGCCGCTCGCACACTCACCCAAACGCCCACATCTAGCGTGCTTAAAACTTCGCTGAGGTACCACGCGATCGCGTCAGGATCACCCTGACGAGCCAAACTGAGATGCGACAATACAATAGCCGTGGTGCTTTCATCCTGTGGCCATTGCCCCGCATCGTCGGCCTCTCCAGCCTGATCAGAAGAGGGATGGGTATCGGCTAGCTTCAGCGCGGCTCCAGCTTGGGCCTGCAACTGTGACTGATGACGCTCCAGTCGGTTGAGGTAGATCGGTGCCGTCCAGTCAGGCTTTGCCTCGCCGCTTTGGCGACTATAGATGTAGAGCTGATAGACCTGGGGATAGGTCGTGGTGACGAGGTGGTCGCTGGTAGCGTCCTCAATCAGAGCATCCACTAATCGCGAAATCGCCCCCGCTTGGTGTAAAGCGTGAGGCGTCTCGGTCAACACATGCAAAATATTGCCTCGCAGCCGCATCTGCACTCGCGCATTGGGTGCCAGATGCTGAGCGATCCAGTCATCGAGTGGCTGAGCCGCAGAAGCAGGTTGGGTTGGTAATGGAGACGGCTTAGCAGTCATAGACGTTAACTATGGCTAGGTCTAGCGGCAGCGCCGGTCAGCGACCCTAAATATAGCTGTGAAGCATATCGCAGTCTGCCAGTTCTCACCAGTAAATCGCCTTAAATCGGTTAGATCTTTGCAGAATTTACCGCAAACCCTGGGCAGAATTGAGCTGTCTGGCTAAAGGTGCAGTCATACAACTGTCAATACTAGCTGCCGAGGCGAGAACGCTCATAAATATTTCGGCGTTTTGTACAAGTTAGCGTTTCACATTGCCATTCGACTGACGATCTCCCTACCGATCCCCATCAATGCTCAATACCAATCCTTGAGAAACTGCAGGAGATCAGGCGATCGCAACGCCTAAAAACTGGATTAATGGGTTGGCAAGAACGACGGTTCAGGCGATCAACAGGCACATTTCTAGCCCAGGTGATCATCACCTGCGGTTGCCCCAAAAGATCTCTAGTCGTTGCTAAAGACTGCCAAGGGTCGTCTTGATTTACAATTGTCGAGGCGGACTCAATAGATTTGCTAAGTCTGGGGTCAGTTCATTACCTATTCGTCCCTATGGGTAAAAATCCGGCTTGATCTTGAAAGCTTCTGCCGATTTTCTGAAACCAGACAACAACTCTAGCCTGCGTCCCTTCGTTCCCCGGCGTGGCAAAAATGGCATCGAGCGATTCCATCATTCACCGTTGGCATTACCGGTCTATCGCCGTTGCAACGAAGAGCATTCCCCCTATTCACTAACGTATTGAGCACTCTGCTCATCGTGGATGGATTGGCTCGCAGTAAACCTTCAGGCCGACTCTCTCTCGCCGAAACAGCGCTTACGCCCTCAGGCTTGGGCTCTTGAGTGATTGGCAATTAACCCACAGGCAGAATTAGCCAGTGTGGTGCTTTGAGCCTTTCAGGCCAGTGGGGCAAAGCCTTGGTGCTACTGAGTCGCAGCTGACACCTCACCGATAGGCAATCAGCCGGGAGCTCAGTCCTCACCTCTCTCACATTGAGCGACTCGGTGCGCCCGATGATAGTAGTGGCGAGCGATCGCCGGACGCTGCGCCTGCTGGTGCAGACGGCCTAAGCGATTGAGCACGATCATTAAGGGTTGAGACTGCGGCAGCGTTTGATAGGTTTCGAGCGCAGCAGTGAGATAGGCGATCGCGAGATCCAGATGGCACGTATGTTCGCAGAGCTGAGCCATTTGCACCATCAACGCAGCGGCTTCCACCCGCACGTCTTGGTAGGGCGTTAGCTCAACGAGAATATCGACAGCGGCTTCAAAGCTGCCGAGGGCCAGCCAATAGGCTTGTTCATCCGCATAAATGCGACCGAGATAGTCGAGGGTCAGAGCGAGTTCTAAACTGTCTTCGCCAGTCTGCCAACAACTTAAGGCCTGCTGAAACTCGTCTTTGGCAGCGGCGTGATCCCCTTGTTGATAGTGCACGAGGGCCAAATTGTGAAACGCGATCGCGGTTTGTCGAGGGGCCTCGACATCGGCCAACACCTCAATGGCAGCCCGCAACTCAGTTTCGGCCTGACGGTAGCGCCGACGATCGAGATCAAGCAAGCCCAGGCCATTGAGAGAGCGGCCAACATTTAAGAGGCATTTTTCTTGCACTGCCGCTTCTAAGGCTTGCTGATAAGTACTCTTAGCGAGGGTGATATGGCCTTGAGCATAGAGGGTGGCGGCCTCTTCACACCGCTGTGCTGAGGGTAGCGTAGTGGCTGAGGCCGCGGTATTAATCGCTTGAGTCGCAGTGGCCAGAGCCGTTTGGGCAACCAGGGCAGCCGTGGCTTTTTCAGCTGCGTTGATCCAGCCCGTATGACCACAGTGCCGGCTCCAAATCAAGAGTTCTTGAAAGGCCCGCTGGGCTCGATCAAGCTGACCTCGGTCAACCTGCTGCCAGCCTTCGAGATAGAGCGCCCGACAGCGAGCGAGGTCAAATTCTGATGAGTGCAGGGCTGCAGTCGTGGGTGAGGTGGGCTCGTTGCTCGGGGGCTCAGACGGCGTATCAGTGATGGGGCCGGGAATTAAACTAACGGAGGCGGTGGGGCGTCGCATGGGGGATCTCCTGTTTCGTTAGTAGCAGTATGAGAGATGCCCCTAGGCCCAGGCACTCAGGTTTCAGACAGGGACTTTGCACTTTTCGGCAAACCTCACTGTGCAAAGCTGCATCAAGCTCTCAATTATCGGCAGAGCATAGACTGTAGTGGCTCTTCTCTCCTGTCAGAAAAGCGATACGCCCCCTTCAAGAAGTCCCGGCTCCGGCGAATTGCCGCCGCGTTGCCTCTAACAGCCGGATCATAACCGCTAGCGTAGAGCGGTCAGGCCGGCGGCATTCGCCCATGGGGTGTCAGGGAATGTTGCAGTTGCTCAGGGAGTGGCCCTATCAGCGCTATGGTTGAAGCAGCTGGCATTGCTGACTAGCTACAGCAAGCTGCAATTGGGTCAGAACGTCTCCAGTTGCGACAAGCCTTGAACAGTGGAGTTTTCAATTCTGCCTTCATCCTTTTGCTACAGCAGGCCTAACCCCCTGAAACAACAGGGACAGAGGGGCTAGGGTTGATTCAATGGTGTTGATACGGGGTAAAAATTCGCGATCGCTGCTGTTAGCCAGCGCTTTATTTTTGTTAGATGGGCCGTAGTATCGGTTTTAGAGCCTCACCAACCGCCTCGCGGGGCCCATCTTTCGCCATCGAGCCGCTTAAAATTGAATGACGATATCGTTGCCATTCCACGGTCTCTTCTTCAGCCATGACGACTCCGTCTAAAGATTCTCAACAATTCCCCGCAATTTCTGAACGCGTGAACATTCCGGGCGCGTCCAATATGGTAATAAGCCTCATGACGGGGCCATTATTGGTCGCGCTTGTCGGCATTCGAGCATGTGCGGATGCCTTGACTCAGGTCGGCCTCGCCAGTGAAGAAGTGTTTCGCGGTGAACGCTTACCGAATTTACAAAATGTCTCTGGGCGGTCTGATCACATCGATGAAACCGACATCGAATAGCCGTAGCCATGGCACCGCCATGACCGTTCCTCATGGAGCCTGGCCACACTCGACTTCGTGTTCCTGCGACGATGCTTTAACTTTATGACATCCACTCTGCCAACTTCATCTGAGAACATGCCAACTACCAGCGAAGCCATTCTTGAGTCTGCTGCCAGTGTGTCGATTACGCCCCCAGGCTCAGCCTATAGTTTGCGCGTGCAGCGACGCATCAAGATGGTGGAGGATATTTGGGAGTCGGTGCTGCGCAACGAGTGTGGTCAAGAGCTCCTGACGCTGCTGCATCAGCTGCGTCGTCTCTGCTCTGAAGAGGGCCAGGCCCCAGCCGCTCGGGCCGTCAGCGTGCAAACCGTGGTGCAGGTGGTCGAAGACCTCGAACTGCAAGATGCCATTCGGGTAGCGCGGGCGTTTGCGCTGTATTTTCAGCTGATCAACAGCGTTGAGCAACATTACGAACAGCAGGGGCAGCAGCAACAGTATCGGGCCGCCTACGGCGATGTGGATATCTCCTCGGCGATCGCGGGCTTAGCCACCATTCGCCCCCAGCAAACGAACGCCGAAGGTAAGCCCGAACCGCATCAAAAACCGCTGCCCCAACGCCAATCGACCCTGGACTATCAGCTACTGCCAACCAGCTATCGCGATGCCGGTACCTTTCACTGGCTTTTTCCGACCCTCAAGCAGCTAAATGTACCGCCGCAGTTGATTCAGCGGCTAATGGATAATCTCGATATTCGGTTGGTCTTTACGGCCCACCCCACCGAGATTGTGCGCCACACAATTCGCGACAAGCAGCGCCGCATTGCCTCGATTTTTCGACGACTCGATCAGGCCGAAGATTCGGTGCAGACCATGGGCGTGGCGTCGAGCTGGGAAATTGACAGCCTTAAAGAACAGCTGACTGAAGAAATTCGGCTGTGGTGGCGCACTGACGAGCTACACCAGTTCAAGCCGTCAGTGCTGGATGAGGTGGACTACACGCTGCACTATTTTGATGTAGTGCTGTTCGATGCCTTGCCGCAGCTGTATCAGCGCATCAAGCGATCGCTCAACAATACCTTTCCCACGCTCCGCCCACCCTTGCCGCAGTTTTGTCGGTTTGGCTCTTGGGTCGGCTCTGATCGCGACGGCAACCCCTCTGTCACCCCCGAAGTTACCTGGAAAACCGCCTGCTACCAGCGCAACCTGGTACTAGAAAAGTATATTGATGCCCTTGATCACCTGACCAAGCTTCTGAGCCTGTCACTGCACTGGAGCGAAGTACAGCCTGAGTTATTAGATTCTTTGGACCAAGACCAGCAAGTGATGCCTGAGGTTTACGAGCGCTGGGCGATTCGCTATCGCCAAGAACCTTACCGGCTCAAGCTTGCTTACATGCAGCAGCGGCTAGAAAACACCCTGCAGCGCAGTCAGCGATTGTATCAAGGTGACCTGCTGCAAGAAGATCAGGGCGATGGTGTCGATCTGTCGCTTTATCTAGCAGGCAATGATTTCCTCGAAGATTTGCGACTCATGCAGCGCGATCTCAACGCCACCGGCATGGTCTGTGGTGAGCTAGAGCAAATTATTTGCCAGGTTGAGCTGTACGGCTTTGTCTTAGCCGAGCTGGATCTCCGGCAGGAAAGCTCCCGCCATTCGGATGCGATCGACGAAGTCACGGCCTACCTGCAGGTGCTGCCCAAGCCCTACAACGATTTATCCGAAGCGGAGAAAACGGCCTGGCTGATTAAGGAACTGCAAACTCGGCGTCCCCTGGTGCCCGCTGAGTTGCCCTTCTCGACCACAACTTGTGAAACGGTCGAAACGTTTCGGATGGTCAGGCGTCTGCAGCGAGAGTTTGGCCCGAAAATCTGCCATAGCTACGTCATCAGCATGAGCCACACGGTCAGCGACCTGCTAGAGGTGCTGCTGCTCGCTAAAGAAGCCGGACTCTTTGATCCCGCGACGTGGGAAGCCAGCATTCAACCAGTGCCGCTGTTTGAAACAGTGGAAGACCTGAAGCGGGCGCCCTCAGTGATGCGATCGCTGTTTGATCTACCGCTCTATCGCGCGGTGACCCAGGGCGGGAGATCGGAAGCAATCACGAATTCTGAGCCGGTGCCCAAACCGATTCAGGAAGTGATGCTGGGCTACTCCGACAGCAACAAAGACTCCGGCTTTCTCAGCAGCAACTGGGAAATCCACAAAGCTCAGCAGGCCCTGCAGGCCACTGCCGATGACTTTGGCATCGCGCTGCGCATCTTTCACGGTCGCGGCGGTTCGGTAGGCCGGGGCGGGGGCCCTGCCTACGAAGCCATTTTGGCTCAACCTGGAGCCAGCTTGAATGGACGCATCAAAATCACCGAGCAGGGAGAGGTGTTGGCCTCAAAATATAATCTACCCGACCTCGCTCTGTACAACCTAGAAACCGTCGCCACCGCCGTCATTCAGGGCAGCCTGCTGCACAGCAGCGTCGATGAGATCGAGCCCTGGAACGAAATCATGGAAGAGTTGGCAGCCAGCTCACGACGACATTATCGGGCGCTGATCTACGAACAGGCCGACTTTGTTGATTTCTTTCACCAGGTCACCCCGATCGAAGAGATTAGTCAGCTGCAGATCAGTTCGCGCCCCGCTCGTCGTAAGGGCAAGAAAACCCTAGACAGCCTCCGGGCCATCCCCTGGGTCTTTAGCTGGACGCAGGCCCGATTTTTGCTACCCGCCTGGTATGGCGTTGGCACGGCTCTACAAGAGTTTCTGGCCGAAGACCCCGAAGAGCGTCTGAAGCTGCTGCGCTATTTTTATCAAAAATGGCCGTTCTTCAAGATGGTCATCTCTAAAGTTGAGATGACCTTGGCTAAAGTGGATCTACAAATTGCGGAGCACTATGTTCACGAGCTGACGCAGACGTCAGATCAAGAACGGTTCCACGTTCTCTTCGAGCAAATTTCTGAAGAGTTTTTCACCACGTCAGAGATCATCTTGACGATTACCGGCCATCGTCGCCTGCTCGATGGCGATCCCGATCTACAGCGCTCAGTCCATCTACGCAACGGCACCATCGTGCCCCTAGGCTTCATTCAGGTGGCTTTGTTGAAGCGACTGCGCCATTATCGCAGCGCCGTCTCGGGTGTCATCAAATCTCGATACAGCCGGGAAGAATTACTGCGCGGTGCCTTGCTCACCATCAACGGAATCGCCGCTGGCATGAGGAACACGGGCTAATTCCACTTATTGCAAAGTTTTGTAACAATAGTCTAGCGAATCCGGAGTTGTTTGCTTGAATTAACGCGTGACATCTCACTTAACATTGCTTGAACCTTTTTACTGACAAGGGTTTTCAATGATTCTGTGGGGCGTTGTCAAGATTCAGTTTTGGCGTGCATGCTGGCAGCGGCGGGTAGCTGCGAAAGCGCTATCTCTGTGTATTAATTGCCTGCCTGAGGAGTGATTCGAAATGAAACAGATCAAACGTCGGTTGATGCAGGCAGCGATCGCCTCTGCCCTGGGTGGGGCACTAGCGGGGGCTTCTGCCGTGATGGCTCCGAAGGCGGCCAATGCGCAAGCCGCTTACGGCAGCTATGTCGGTATTGGTGCCGCGTTTGGCCTAACTGAGGAAGCTGAAACGGGCCGAGGTGATGGGTTTGGCGGCGTGATTACCGGACGCTATCGCTTCTTGCGGATGCCGGTGTCGCTACGGGCGACAGCCTTCATCTTTGGCAATAATTTGACTCTGGTGCCGACCGTTTCCTATGACTACCCCTTGAGCTGGAATGCTGATATTTACCTCGGCGCAGGCGTTTCGTTTCCTACTGGCGACGAAGACGATCCTTCACCGGTGGGTAATGCGACGGCCTTTGTCTTGCAGCCCGGTATCGACTACATGTTTCCGAACAGTCGTCTAGCGCTGTTTGGCAACGCCATTATTGCCTTTGGTGGCTATCGCGAAGGCGGCAATACCGCCATCTCCCTGCAAACCGGCGTGGGCTATCAGTTCTAACTGCAGAACCCGGATATCTCAAACGTCTGAGTTGACAGACTTGATGGTAGCGACAGGTAGAGAGCAAAAGCTTTCTACCTTCTTTTTTGCCAATCGTTTGAACAACATTGGTTCTTAATTGCAAGGGGGCGGGTAGACGAGACTTTCCGCGCGATGCTGATACTCCTGCCCGTCAACTCCCCCAACGCTAGCCCCCAGTCCTCAGCAGCCGATACCGAGTCGGGTTTAATGGCCATCCTAGCCGTTCAGCGGTCAGCAAATAGTTTGGGTTGGGGCAGGTTATACCAATTCGCTGAATTTAGACTACACATCCCAAAAAGTGTGTAGCCCCCTTCGACAAGGGGGCAGCGACAGCGGGGGATCGCCGATCTGTAGCGCTATTTTGCAGAACTGGTATTAGGAAGCCTATCCAACGGGTTTTCTCTTTCGATCAGATCGTCTGAGAATCGTCATCAACCTTCCTCGAGATACAGGCACCGCGCTTTTGTGGTTCACCGGTAAGGAGACAGCTCAGGGGCCTGTGGCGCGATCGCCCCAGCACGCCTCACCAGAGCTCCAGCAACTTAAACACAGCAACCATCGACACCTCAGGCCAGATATCGCCCCGTTGAACCGACACCGCCGCCGCCAAGACATTTGAACTAAGAAACAAATGTATTAAACTAACTCAAACGGGCTACCATGACTGACAGCAAGGACGGAGAAACCCGATGGAATTTGGCAAGCCGCTGGGTTCGGTCATTGAAGGATCCCTAATTCGGGGATTAGAGGTGCGTCTGCACCCCGACGTGTCGGTTGAAGATCTGCGAGTGGGCAAGTTTTTGATCGTGCAGGGGCGGCGATCGCGCTTCTTTTGCATGCTGACCGATCTCGCCTTAGGTACTGCCAGCGCCCGCATCCTCGCCAATCCGCCCGAACCTGCCAACCTCTTTCTGCAAGAAGTGCTTTCGGGCACGGGCACCTACGGCACCGCTAGCCTCAGCCCCATGCTGATGTTTACCCCCCAAGATCTCGACAGCTCTAATCCCAAAAACCACGCCAAAGCAGCCAAGCGCCAAAACGGAGCGGCATCCTATCAGGTGCAGAGCAGTGCGCCGGTAGAACTGCTGCCAGTCAAGACGATTCCCAGCCACTTTAGTCAGGTCTATGACGCCGCCGAGCGCGACTTTCGCATCGTGTTTGGCTGGGAGGATGATCCTCACCGACGCAATTTTGTGATCGGTCAGCCCATTGATATGGCGGTGCCCATTTGCTTGGATCTGGATCGCTTTGTCGAGCGCAGTAACGGCATCTTTGGCAAATCGGGCACGGGCAAGTCTTTTTTGACCAGAGTATTGCTGTCGGGCACGATTCAGCGGCAGGCAGCGGTCAACCTGATTTTTGACATGCACTCAGAATACGGCTGGGAGGCCGTTAGTGAGGGTAAGCATTTCAGCACCGTCAAAGGACTGCGCCAGCTGTTTCCCGGCCAGGTGCAGATCTTCACCCTCGACCCCGAAGCGACCAAACGACGCGGCGTACGCGATGCTCAAGAGCTTTACATCAGCTTCGACCAAATTGATGTAGAAGATTTGATGCTAGTCCGCACCGAACTGAACCTGTCGGAAGCCAGCTTAGAGAATGCCATCATTCTGCGCAACGAGTTTGGCAAGGGATGGATTAACCGGCTACTCACCCTCACCAACGAGGAAATTCAAGACTTCTGCGAAACCAAGATGGGCAACAAGTCTTCCATCATGGCGCTGCAGCGTAAGCTCAATCGCCTCGCCGATTTGAAATATATTCGCGCCGCCTGCCCCCACAACTATGTCGGTCAGATTTTGACGGCCATCAACGAAGGTAAGCATGTGGTGGTAGAGTTTGGTTCGCAATCCAATCTGCTGTCATATATGTTGGCAACTAATGTAATTGCTCGCCGTATTCACGCGATTTATGTGCAAAAAGCTGAGCGGTTTTTACAGACTAAAAATCCGAGTGATCGCCCCCAACAGTTGATGATTACGATTGAAGAAGCGCACCGGTTTCTCGATCCGGCCACGGCGCGCCAAACCATTTTTGGCACCATCGCCCGCGAGATGCGGAAGTATTTTGTCACGTTGCTAGTCGTCGATCAGCGACCTTCGGGCATTGATAACGAAGTCATGTCACAAATCGGTACGCGCATCACTGCCCTGCTCAATGATGAAAAAGATATCGATGCGATTTTTACCGGGGTGTCGGGAGCACAAAGCCTGCGATCGGTGCTGGCCAAGTTGGACTCAAAGCAGCAGGCACTGATCCTCGGTCACGCCACGCCGATGCCCGTCGTCGTCCGCACGCGCGCTTATGACGCGCAGTTTTATAGCGATATCGGCGCGACGGCTTGGGATGAAATGCCTGACGAGCCCTTGTTCAAAGCGTCTGAAGCCGCCAAGGCCGACTTGGGCTTTTAAACACTCGGCGATCGCTCCCCACCACCAGTAAGTTGCGCCAAAAACATCCCGATCAAAGAGGTGGCAAATTGCCCAATCTAGCCGGCCAGCGTCTCTATTCTGAGGATGTTATTCCTGCACCGCCCCCTGAAGAATCAGGATTTTATCTAGTCCAATTCTTGTCGGTTAAAGATCTTGCCTAATTGGGAATCGGCGGCAAGGGAGATTCTCTAAACAAGGAAAAAAATGAAGCTGGCTTTTTTAGGATGGTTTCCTCTTGAGACTTCATAGAAACGGTGCATTACAGCTAACTTTCTCTTGTCAAACAATCATCCCTAGAAATCATCGTCCCAGCGATCCCACGTTATTTCATCTCTATTCTGGATAGTTGCGGCCACAGTCTTCAAGCCCACACAGGCATCAATATTCAATCATCGAATTTTTGGTGACCCAGTCAGTCCAGACCATATCCTGGTGACAAAAACGGTACTCAGGGCGTCATGTTGAAGAATTTATAGGCTGACTCTGATTAGATTTTCTGTAGGGTGCGACCGCCCATCCGTGAGAACTTCTGATTTGACCTCAGACTGTGATCCTGCAGCCATCCACCATGCGGTAGACTACTGGGGTTTGCATATCAGACTTTTTGCGTTTTTTTGACAGCCCTGGGGTCTTCATTGACGAAACTTATCGTAAAGACACCTTCAGATACACCTGTCTCGGCTGAGCTAGCCCTGGTGCAGGTCTAGTTTCGGTTGTCGGCTGATGCAAGTCTGGTTCTATTCGAGGCTATGAATGACTGCTACCCTACCCTCTTCTGCTAAGGTGCCTACCCTAGCAGAATCAGCTTCAGCGCTGAGTGACCTGAAGTTGAGCGACGTAATTCGGACGATTCCTAAATCTTGTTTTGAAAAAGACTGGCGCAAAGCCTGGTTTTCAGTCTTAATCACTCTGGCTGGTGTGGCTGTAGGCAGCGCGGCGATCGCGCTCTCGCCTTGGTATTTACTGCCCTTTGCCTGGTTTTTCACCGGTACTGCCGCCACCGGGCTATTTGTGATTGGTCACGACTGTGCCCATCGGTCTTTTGCAAAGCGTCGCTGGGTAAATAACTGGGTCGGCCACATCATGATGATGCCCTTGGCCTATCCCTTTCATAGCTGGCGAATTCTGCACGATCATCATCATGTGCACACCAACGAGCTGCATGTTGATAACGCTTGGGAGCCTTGGACCGTCGAGAGTTTTAAGGCCGCCCCGACCTGGCTCCAGTCAGGGTATCAAGCCCTCAGAGGGCGCTTTTGGTGGGTCGGCTCCATTGCTCACTGGGCCGTGCTGCATTTCAACTGGCGTAAGTTTGCCGGGGCAGAGCGGCGGGCGGTCAAAACATCAGTGCTCGTGGTGGCGGCTTTTGCTGCCGTCTTTTTTCCCACGATGTACTTTACCGTTGGTCTGTGGGGCATTGTGAAATTCTGGCTGCTGCCTTGGCTGGGCTATCACTTCTGGATGAGCACCTTCACCATCGTGCATCACACCATCCCTGAAATTAAGTTTCAGCCGACGGCGGAGTGGTCAGCGGTACCGGCGCAGCTGGCAGGCACGGTACACTGCACCTATCCCAAATGGGTCGAGGTGCTTTGCCACGACATTAATGTGCATGTGCCACATCACATTTCGGTGGGTATTCCCTCTTACAATCTGCGCGCTGCTCACCAAAGCCTAATGGCGAACTGGGGCGAGCATATCTACGTACGGCAGTTTTCGTGGCAGCTGATGTCGCAAATCACCCGCAACTGTCATCTCTATGACGCTCAGACCGCCTATCGTCCTTTTTCCAGCGTCCGCTAGCTGGCTAGCATCGCTCAATCGTCGCTCAGAAAACTGCCTGTAAACCAGACAGTTTTCTGAGCTTTAGTCTTTGCAACTCAGTTTCTCTTGCTGTCAATGGCTAGCCTTAGTGAGTGCTGACTCGCTCGTTGCTAGTCACCCCATATACGGAATATCAACACCCCAGTGCAATTACACTCTGCTCCAAACCAATCGGCACCACTGGCTGATCTCAGCCCGAACCCTCCTGCCGGAGAACTGCCGTTTACCCTCAAAGATCTGAGGTCGGCGATTCCGGCCTATTGCTTTGAACCCTCAGTCGTGCGGTCGCTAGCCTACTTCTTCTTCGATCTGGGCATCATCGCCGGTCTCTATGCCGCCGCGGCGGCGATCAATACTTGGTGGTTTCTCCCGATTTTCTGGTTTGCCCAGGGCACCATGTTTTGGGCGTTGTTTGTGGTAGGCCATGACTGCGGTCACGGTTCATTTTCTAAACACAAGTGGCTGAACAATCTGGTGGGCCATCTCAGCCACACGCCAATTTTGGTGCCCTATCATGGCTGGCGCATTAGTCACCGCACGCACCATGCCAACACAGGCAACATCGACACGGATGAAAGCTGGTATCCGGTCACCGCATCCAAATACGACGCGATGACTTGGCCCGAAAAGCTCATCCGATTTTATTTACCGTTGCTGGCGTACCCAATTTACCTGTTTCGGCGATCGCCCAGTCGTCCTGGTGGCACACACTTCTTGCCCGGTAGTCCACTGTTCAAACCCTCAGAAAAGTGGGACGTGTTAACCAGCACAATTTGGCTGATTGGCATGTTGGGACTACTGGCCGGAATTGGCTATCAGTATGGGCTCGTCTTTCTGGCCACTTACTACCTCGTGCCCTACATCATTTTTGTAATGTGGCTCGATTTGGTGACGTTCCTGCACCACACCGAAGCGGATATTCCCTGGTATGCCAACGACGATTGGTATTTCTTAAAAGGCGCATTGTCCACCATTGATCGCGATTACGGCATCTTCAACCCGATTCACCACGACATCGGGACCCATGTAGCCCACCATATCTTCTTGAGCATTCCACATTACTATCTGCAGGATGCGACGGCAGCCATCAAGCCTGTGCTCGGCAGCTACTATCGCCAGTCGGATGTGCCTATCTGGAAAAGCTTTTTCCGCTCAGCTAAGGCCTGTCACTTTGTGGCTGATCAGGGCTCGCCCGTCTATTACCAGCCTCGGGGCAAACATTAAATCGTCAGCGCAGCTTCCCAGAACAGCAATCGCGATTTTTGATTAGCCAAAGTTGATAGTGAGGAGCGCTCGATCAGCGCTCCTTTTTTGTGCCTACGACAGCCAGGGGGCAACTTTGTAAAGATTGTGTCTAACCCATGACATTCTGCAGGTTGAGTCAGGTGTCCGCGGTTAGTTAGAGAAGGGTGGTTTTATGGTGATAGCGACGTGTGTGTTTAATCCCCAATTATGAAATTAGATGAGTCTGCGATCGCCGCGTTAGGCGGTTCATTACGTCCCATCAATCCCGATTTGATGAAGGCGGCTGAAGACGATACTGAGAAAAGACGGATTTGGTATCAAGGGAACGAACCCTACTTTGATGTCACCATCGAGATGCTTGGCGACGCCATCACCTGGTTTCAAGTCACGCTTAGAAGCAAAGTCGTTTCTTGGCGATCGCCCAGCTCCTTGCAAACGGGCGAAACAGACGAGATGGACGTGCCCCCCGACGTCGGCTATTACGCGGCCAGTAAAACGATTCGCGATGGCGCCATGATCAACTGGCCCTTAGTTGAGTCTATTGCCAAAATTTTGGCGCAAAAGCCCGATGACTCGCTCCTTGTTCAAGCCAGTAATATGCTGCAACAGCAGCTCGCGGCTCGTCCAGAGAATTCCTAAGCCTGGCTTGCGATACACTCGGCGTGGGCCAACTGTCTAATGACGGGGCCGTTCACGCCATCATATTGACACCATGCCGATTGACAGTATTTTAACGGCGCTGCAAGGCGGCCTAATCGTTTCCTGCCAAGCGCCTGCCAATTCGCCGTTGCATCAGCCTGAGATGATTGCAGCGATGGCCGAAGCGGCAGTCTTGCAAGGGGCCGTCGGGGTGCGCATTGACAGCCCCGCCCACATTGCGGCGGTGCGGGAGAGGGTCTCTGTGCCCATCATTGGCCTCTGGAAGCAGGTCATTGCTGGCTCTGACGTTTACATCACACCGCAGTATTGTCATGCCGAAGCCGTGGCCCAAGCGGGAGCCGATATTATTGCGATCGACGCCACACTGCGCCCTCGCCCTGAGGGAGAAACGCTGGCACCGCTGATTGAGCGTATCCGCACCGATCTCCAAAAACCGGTGATGGCTGACGTTGATACCGTGGCTTCGGCAACGGCAGCAGTCACAGCCGGAGCCGATCTGTTAGGCACAACGCTCTATGGCTATACCTCGGCAACGGCTGATTTAACACCTCCAGGCTTTGACTTACTGGCCGACTTAGTCAAGCGGTTGCCGACCCCGTGTCTGTGTGAGGGAGGCATTGCGACCCCAGCCGCCGCGCGCCAGGCGATCGCCCTAGGCAGCCATGCCGTAGTGGTCGGAACGGCGATTACCGGCATTGATCTGTTGGTGCAGCAATATTGTCAGTCTCTCTCAACGGCTGCATCCTCGACCAAACCATAGACGCTGGGCACGACTCGGGGGGGATCTACTGAGCACGACAGGGGCCATTCCATTTATTTCTCTAGGCCAGCTAGCCCAACTTTCCAGGTGGCATGTCGCTGGGCGGCTTCGGAGCGGGATAGGTGACATTAATTTGGACTTTTTGCTCGTACAGCCGATTCATCCACTGCGGGTCGATATTGAGGTGATACATCAGCTTTAAAGCTTGGTTGAGCAGCGCCTGCTTGTAAACGCCCCGACTGCGATAGCGCCGGGCCGACGTCACCACGGACTCTGGCAAAATCACTGGAGCGCTGTATTGCCCTAATCGCTGACTGAGAGCCGTATCTTCAAAAATATCCATCTCAGGCACGCCGCCAATTTCTGTCAGCAGCGATCGCCGCACAGCCAGGCAATGATCGAGATACAAGATGCGCCCAAACTGGGGACGAACGAACGTCGAATACCAGGAGGTATATCGCAGCAGCCAGTGATCTAAATCAAACTGATGGCGAAACCCACTCCACATCACTTGAGGATCTTGAAAGGTCTGATCGATCAGGGTTAGCGCCTGCTGGGGCGGCAATAGCGTCGCCGGATGGTGGAGCAGTATCACCTCTCCTTGACTGGCGGCAATGCCCACATTGAGACGCTGAGCGCGATTGGTGACCTCAGACTCGATCACCCGAATTTGCGGGACTTGAGCCAGCAATTTATCCGTACCATCAGCACTGGCACTGATGACGGCAATGAGTTCTTTTGGCCCTGCTTGGGCCATCAAGTTCTCAATAATTTGGGGCAAATAGCCATGGCGAATTTCATTCAGACAGGGCAACACAACTGAAATCACGGTCAAAACCTTAGGAAAATGACGCTCTCTAAAAGTAAAGCTTAAGCAATCTCGATTAGGGTTAAAAATCGTTTACGCTGCAATCTGAATTGCTATGGGCTAAAAGCCCTGGTCTCAGAACACCGACTGGCTAATACTGTCTCCGGCTATGACCCAACTGCAGATCGAAATTTACCCTGACCGCCAGGCCCTCGTAAACCGCTCCCTTGATTTGGTTAAGGAGAGGATTCAGGCCGCGATCGCGGCGCGTGGCACCTGCGCGATCGCCCTAGCGGGCGGCAGCACGCCAAAACCACTGTATGAAGCACTCGCTGAGGCTGATTTACCCTGGGCCCAGCTGCAAATTTTTTGGGGTGACGAGCGCTATGTCCCCGTCAGCGATCCGAGCAGCAATGCCGGTATGGCCAAAACCGCCTGGCTAGATCGAGTCGCGATTCCGACCGAGCAGATCCACATCATGCCGACCCACTTTGAGCAGGTTGCTGATGCGGCTGAGACTTACGACCAGACGGTGCAACGAGCGCTCAACAGCGCTCACCCCGCCTTTGATATTGTGCTCCTTGGCATGGGGGATGATGGGCACACGGCCTCGCTGTTTCCCCATACGGCAGCGTTGCAAGTCAGCGATCGCCTCATCACCGTTGGCGAAAAGTCGGGCGAACCGCGCCTGACCTTTACCGCGCCTCTGATTAACCGTAGCCGCTGCGTGATTTTCATGGTTTCTGGTCGCAACAAACAGACAGCTCTGATCGAGGTGTTTGCCCCAGAGGCAGAAGATAACACCTTCCCAGCTCGCAAAATTCGGCCCGAGGGAGAACTGTGGTGGCTACTGGATGCCGATGCCGGTGAGCCCATCAAGACGCGACCGGAAGTTCAGGTGGGCTGATGAGGGCGGGGTCTTGCTCACCTTTCAGAGAACTCACAAAATCCGTGGATCGCCTATACAGCAAGCCATGGAATGACTTTTCTAAGAGCACGCAATCTGCAACCAGTGTCGTTTTTTAAATAAACCTCTAAACTCCGACCGGAATACCGGGGTTTATGGCAAGATAGCAAGCGTGGCGACCGTAGCCACGTGTTGACTTATCAGATTCAGAGAGAATTTCTTATGACGCTGCAATTGGGCGATACCGCACCCAATTTCACCCAACAAACCTCCGAGGGTGAAATTAATTTCTACGACTGGGCGGGTGATAACTGGGTAGTATTTTTCTCACACCCGGCTGATTACACCCCGGTATGCACGACCGAGCTGGGCGAAGTTGCTAAGCTTAAGGGCGAGTTTGAGCAGCGTAACGCCAAGGTGATCGCGCTGAGTGTTGATGGGGCCGAATCTCATAAAGGTTGGATTGGCGATATTGACGAAACCCAAGGTACTACCGTCAACTATCCCATCGTGGCTGACGAAGACAAAAAAGTATCTGACCTGTATGGCATGATTCACCCCAATGCCAATGCCAAGGTCACCGTCCGCACAGTTTTTGTGATTGACCCTAACCGCAAACTGCGTTTGACGATTACCTATCCGCCTAGCACCGGACGTAACTTCCAGGAAATCCTCAGAGTGCTCGATTCACTACAGCTGACTGACAACTACAGTGTCGCAACTCCCGTCAACTGGAAAGATGGCGAAGACGTGGTGGTTTCGCCCACTATTCCCACTGAGGAAGCGAAGAAGAAGTTTCCTAAGGGCGTGACTGAGGTTAAGCCCTACCTACGCATGACGCCTCAGCCTGATAAGTAGTTTGACCTGAGGAACCATACCGGTTTATTGATAGGGACGTACTGTAAAGTGCGTCCCTTTTTTCAGATTGTTGCCAGCGTTGAAACACGCGGCACTAATCACAATCTTTAACGGGCTACCTGACAACTGTGGCCGCTAGCCATGCGACTGACAAGCGTCCGTCGTTCGTTATCAAGCGGCGCTGGCCCAGATCTGGCGGACGGCTTCGGCAATGCGCGTTAAGTCTTCGTCGAGTAACGGCGGCCAATCCACATTCTTCGTTTGACCTTGTAAATACAGCTGGCGGCTTTCGTAAGCCAAGAGGAACAAGGCAAAGCCCAGCGATCGCTCAATACTGGGCTCACCTTGTAGCGTTTGAGCCACGGTTTTAAGGGCTAATAAAATTGAGGTGACTTGCCCTGGGACTGGCGCCACCCCCATCTGCAAGCAATTTAAAAAGGGGGTCTGCCCCGGCACTGGAGCAATTGTTTGGGCTAACAAAAACCGACGAGCGGTATCAAAGTCCATAGCAGCGAGACCTACAGAGAAGACACGAGCAATGCTGTTGCGATTGGGGTAGCTCCGGGCACCCTAAAGCCAAATAAATCGGTTAAATCGGTAGGGATTTACTCGTATTTATAGAGACTGTATCAAGTAAACCCCAAACTCTGTAATGAAACTGCGAAACCATTATCGCAGGGCACACGTCTCTTGAGATGCTGCCTAGTATCAATCAAAGATGAGCCTCACATTTCTGATTCAGAAGGCGTGAAGCCCGTTTAAGCCAACAATCGCTGTGTTTGATTGACAGGAGCCCGACCTGAGCTCCGAAATCTTCCACTCAACAAGAGAACCTGCCATAAATTTTGTCCTTTAACACCGACACTCCTATGACGCAATCTGTCCCTAAGGTTCCCTTTGTTGATCTCACCTGGCAGCATGAACCAATTCAAGACGATATTCATGCCGCCCTCACAGCAGTTTTAGAACGAGGCGACTTCGTTTTAGGGGGTGCCGTCAAAGCGTTTGAAACGGCATTTGCGGAAGCCACCGGAGCAGCCTACGGAGTTGGGGTCGGGTGTGGCACTGATGCGATCGCCTTAGGCCTAGCCGCCTGTGGCATCGGCCCAGGGGATGAGGTTTTATTACCGGCGAATACCTTTGTGGCCACGCTCATCGGTATTTTGCGCAGCGGGGCCACACCCATATTTGTGGATTGCAATCGCCATACGGCGCTGATTGATCTGGATGCCGCAGCAGCGGCAATCACCGCCAAGACTCGCGCCATTGTCCCAGTTCATTTATATGGTCAGATGGTGTCGCCGAGTGGCCTTCGGCAGCTGGCCACAGCACATGATTTATTGATTTTTGAGGATGCGGCCCAAGCTCATCTAGCCGAGCGTGAAGGCATCCGAGCCGGGGCTGTCGGCACTGCTGCCGCCTTTAGTTTTTATCCCAGCAAAAATTTAGGCGCTATTGGCGATGGCGGCATCCTCCTCACCCAGGAGGAACTGGTGGCCCAAACGACGCGATCGCTGCGTAACTATGGAGCCGTCCGCAAATATTTTCATACCGAGCCAGGGGGCACTAACAGCCGCCTCGATACGCTGCAGGCGTCAGTGTTGAATCTTAAGCTCCCGCGGCTACTAGGGTGGAACCAAGCTCGCAATCAGATTGCGCAGCATTACGACCAGCAGTTGCTGGCCTTGCGAGAGTTTGGCATTATTCCGATGCGCAATGATAGCGGCGCGGGTCATGTCTACCATCTCTACGTCATTCGCATCACCGAAGACTGTCCCATCGACCGGACAGCCCTACAGCTAGTCCTACAGGAGCATCAGATTCAGAGTGGCATTCACTACCCAGTACCCTGTCACTTGCAGCCCGCCTTCCAGTTTTTGAACTACCAGCCGGGGTCTTTCCCGCAGTCAGAAGCCCTCTGCCAGGAGATTTTGTCTCTACCCATGTATCCCGGCATGACGACTGAACAAGCCGACTGGGTGATCAGCTCGATCTCCCAGGCTGTTCGTCAAGAGCCCATCTGCGAAGAAACTGCCACTGCTCTGCAACCTCAATAAATTTATGTCTATCAGTATTCCATCCTCTAAAAACCGTTTATCGCTGTCACCCCCATCGATAGCTCTGATCGGCTTATTGGTCTTGATGTATGGCCCGTTGCTGTGGCATTGGGTTGAGGGCTGGCTCAACAAATCGATTAGCATTCAGCACGAGTATTTCAGTCATGGCATGATCGGTCTGCCGTTCGCAGCTTACATCGCCTGGAGCCAACGTCCGCAATGGCAACGACTCCCTGAGCAATTTCACCCAGCTGGCTTCGGACTGCTGGCCTTGGGTAGCGCTCTTTATCTGAGTCAGCTATCCGATTGGATGAATATTTCGTTGCCGCTGATGCTGGCCGGTCTCTGTCTCAGCCTCAAAGGTTTGCCGGGCTTAAAACTGATGGGCTTTCCGCTAGCCTTAGTCGTGCTTGCAACACCCAGTCAGCTCCCTTATTTGATCGAGCCCTACATCCTGCCACTACAGCGCTTTATCGCTACCGTAGCCGGTTTTTTATTAATGCAAGGGGGGGTTGATGTGACGGTCGATCAAATCTATCTGCTAGTGAACGATCGTATGGTCGAAGTCGCGCCCCACTGCGCTGGCCTCAAGATGCTATTTACCAGTCTCTACGTAGCCCTAATGCTGATTTACTGGAATCGAGTTTGGCCTTCCCGTCTCAGAACCAGCATCTTTTTGGCCGCGACGGTGGGCGTCAGCGTTGTGGGCAATATCATTCGCAACACCCTGTTGAGCTACTTTCACGGTACCGACAATGAAGCTGCCTTTGTCTGGCTGCATGATAGCTGGGGCGGCGATCTATATTCAGCCATATTGCTCGTCTCCCTTATTTTCGTGTTGCGCCTGATCCAACAGTACGTACCGGAGCAGTTCTCTTTTACGACCAATAACCAGTCAATTGTTTAGACGTTACCTATCGTTCAGGAAACCGCCCTCATGTCAGAAGCTGTGAAGCGAATTTCTACGCCTAAGTCCGTGGTTCAGTGGGTTCTCGTGATCATGCTCGCAGCGCTAGTCGCGATGGTCACCTTACCCGGTTACATCGGCGGGCAGTGGCCGTGGAGCACGCCACTGCCAGTTGCTGACACCACTGAGATCAAATCCCTCCTCAAAGCGCCGCTAACGCTACCGGGTTGGGAGTCGTCTTCACACCAAGAAGTGCGCATTGGTCGCCGTCCTTGGAGTCTGGCTGAGTATCAGCTGGCCAGTGGTGGGACAGAGGGACCTGGTTCGACATTTGGCTTGTTAATGCGGCCGCAAATGTCTGCGGATCAACAGCCTGAAGTGGAATGGGTCGATATGCAAGGCTCTCAGAGCTGGCAAATCAACGACCGGCAGGTGGTGCGATTTTCAGTGCCCGCTGAGGGGCAGCCGGTCAAGATCACAACTCAATACTTTCGAGCGCTTGATGGTAGAAATACCTTTGCTGTTATGCAGTGGTATGCCTGGCCCACTGGCGGACATTATGCTCCGGGCAAGTGGTTTTGGGCTGATCAAAGGCAGCAGTGGCAGCAGCGAGAGCGGATGCCCTGGGTCGCAGTCAGCATTTTGCTCCCGATTGAGCCAGTGGGTGATATCCGCGTCCACACCGAGCAGATGACGGCCATCGCCGAAACAGTCCAGCAGAGCTTACTTGAGTCTGCTTTGATCACCGAATAAATAGGACGATCGGCTAGATTGCACACAGAGCATCCCGACCATTTGCGGTGACGCTGAAAATAGAGATAAGAAGTCACTGTGCTTAAATGGGGCGATGGCGTTTGTTGTTTGACTTCACAGTGATTTTGATCCGTCAATCATGATTGATATGCCTGCGAAGGACTCGAAGTTTCATGTTCAATGGCTGAGGCTGGGTCACTACACCAGTTCAGGGGCCACTGCTGCTGCCTTGGTTTGCCTGGGAGCCACCGCCGCGATCGGGGCGATGACTGATGCACCTGTAGAGGATGCTTTGCTCTCGACGGTGCCGGAGCAGATTGCTGAAGCCGATTCGCCCCTAGACCACTACTCAGCTTCGGAGCAAAATTTATTATCTCCAACAGAATCATCTGACCTTGCGGAATCGGTACCGCTACAGCTCGCCGATGAACCGCCTGCTCCGGTCATAGAGCAATCAGCGCCCGCTGACGTTGAGCCTCACCTAACGCCCACTGCTGAGCTGACACCTGATCCTGACTACACAGCGCCTTTACCGCGTGCCAATCCCACCCAGGTACCGACAGTACCACCGCAGTCACCCACCGCCAACCCATTTTTAGACAGCCTCCTGGGCACACAACAACCGCCTGATTTTGATACCTACCGACTGGGACCAGGCGACTCATTTTTCGTCAATGTCCGTCAATTTCCTGACTTGAGCTTTCAGGCCACGCTGGATATCCAAGGCAATGTGATCGTGCCGCTGCAAGGCGTGACTACGTTTAACGGACTGACCATACAAGAAACCGAAAGTCTAATTAGCCAAATCTATAACCAGTACGTCGTCGATCCCGACGTGAGTGTGACGCTGGTAGCGCAGCGAGGCGTCGAGGTGACGATTTTAGGCGAAGTTGTGCGGCCAGGTTATTACCCATTAGGGGCGCCACAAATTTCGGCGGCACTGTTGACTGCCGGTGGCACAACTGGAACCGCCGACTTGCGCTCAGTTTTGGTGCAACGGCGCTTACCCAACGGGCAGCTTTTGGAACAAACCATTGACCTTTTCACTCCTCTAAAGGAAGGGCAAGAACTGCCGAACGTGGCGTTACAAGATGGTGATGTAATCTTGGTAGAACGGCTCGACCCAGCAGCTTTAGACGACTATGATCGAGAGTTGGTATCGCGCTCCACCCTGGCGACACCAATCATTACCGTTCGTTTTTTGAACTACGGCAGCGGCAATCTAGGCGGGGCAACTTCTGGCTCACTCACCGCGATCGACCTGCCTAACGGCAGTCGGTTTGCCGATGCGCTGGTTCGAGCCAGTTTGAATCCCGACACTTCCAACCTGGGTGAGGTGGCGTTGATTCGATTTGATGAAGAGGCGGGTCGTGCGGTCACAACTACGCTGGATGGCAACGAAGCGTTTCGCGGTATTCCCTCGGAAAACCCACCGCTGCAGGAGAATGATGTAATCATCGTTAACCGCACAGTGCTCGCTAAATTGACCTATGCTTTAAACACCTTTACTCAGCCATTCAGGGATGTTCTAGGGTTTCTACTCTTCTTTGACGAGTTAGCCAATTCCAGCGAGAGCTTATTTGGCCCCTAACGATGAGCCTTAGTCGAGTTCTGACGTTCGTCTAAAATTGTTGCCCCTTCTATCTTGCGGTCGTAGTCATGGTAATGCCTCTCCTCAAACGGTATGGTCTAGCTCTCAAAAGATACAAATGGGTAGGGCTAGCCGCTTTTCTAGGCACTGTAGGGGTCTCAAGTCTCTTTGCCTTGCAGGAGCCGACGATCGAAGAGAAATTCAAGTCAGAAGGGGTCTTGGTGCAAAATACCCCAGTGGTTTCGTTTACCACCACTGGGGTCGAGCTGCAGCAGCAAGGTCAAGGAATTATCACTAGAGATTTTTTATTAGCCGATATTTTGCTGGAGCAAGTAGCGACCCAGTTAGCTGCCGGAGGGCTCGAAATAGCGCCGAACCAAATCCGGGAAAATACTAATATCAATATTAAAACGGCCGGGGAAGAAGGCGGTGCCCTACAGAGCGTAAACGTGGGATACACTGCTGGCGACCCGGAAGAAGCTGAAGCGGTCTTATCGGTTTTGTTTCAGGGCATGGTAGAGCTGAGTCGGGTAACTAACCGGGCTCGTTTAGGTACAATCGTATCGGCCTTAAATGAGCGATTGCCTGATATTGAGACTGAACTCAGAGAAGCAGAACAGGCGCTGGAAGCCTACGATCGCTTGGAAGGGCCAGCCATTCAAGCCGCACTGGATGGCAGTTTGCTAACCGCCATCTCAAGCAGCCAAAATCAACGGCGGCAAAATCTGATTACGCTGGCAGGCATTGATGCTCAAATGCAAAACCTGCAGGCACGATTGGGACTCTCTCCTGAGGCCGCTTACGCGTCATCAGCCTTAAGCGCCGACCCCATTCTGGCTCAACTGCGAGCCCAAATTTATGATGTCGAATCGCAATTGCAAATCTTGTCCAAAGATTTGCGCCCGGCTCATCCCACCATGATTGAGCTGCAGAATAATTTAAGTGTCTTTAACCAACAGCTGAGCGAACGAGCCGCTGAACTCATCGGCGGCGGCGGCCGGTTGGCGGCCCTGCCCAGCGCTAATGCCGTCCGTCAAAACAGCAATTTAGATCCGGCTAGGGCAGCATTAGCTGACCAACTGGTGGGGCTGGATACCCAACGTGATGCTTTGATTACGCAGCAGCAAGTGCTGCAACAGTCAGAAGTGCAGCTGCGAGAGGCCTATGCTCGCTTACCGAACAAACAGCTAGAGCGCGATCGCTTAGCTCAGCAGGTGGCGTTAAAACGAGCCTTATATGACCAGGTACAAGCCAAGCGAATTGACGCTGAAGCCGCTGAAGCCGAAACGGTCAGCAGCTTATCTGTAGCCAGTCCGCCGTCTACCTCACCCTTGCCGGTTGAAACCCCAACGAACCCCATTGTGATTTTACTCATTGGTTCACTGGTGGGCTTAGGACTGGGTGGTGGCATTGTGTATCTACTCGATATGCTTGATCCAACGATTCGGATTTTCGAGGATCTCGAAAATCTGTTCGACGATCAAGATATTCCTTTACTAGGAATTGTGCCTGCCACCAACCCGCGGCGTAGCTATCCAGTGCTTATGACGGATGCGAACCATCCCTGTGCGGATATTTATGAACGCTTGCGCAGCAACATTCAAATTTCTGGTCTGACGATCAATGAAGGGCAGGTCCCCAAAACTGTTCTGGTCACCAGTAGTTCTGTCCAAGAAGGCAAAACCACCACAGCTTACAACTTGGGTATCGCCTCTGCGCGGGCTGGACGTCGCACATTGATTGTCGAAATGGACTTCAGAAGGGGCTCTCAGGCCGCTCGACTGGGAGTGCAGCCTGACCATGAATCGACGCTTGAACCGCTGCGCTATTACGGTGGGCGGCTTTCGGAGCCGCTCAAGATGGTGCCCTATGTGGCCAACCTCTACATCACACCCAGTCCTGGGCCTCAGAGCAATCCGGCGGCAATCCTTGATTCCAGCGAAATGTCCCGGTTTCTTCAGGATGCGAAAGCGAGATTCGACTTTGTAGTGTTCGATGCACCTCACTTTGTCGGTAGCAATGATGCCATTTTGCTGGAGCCCAAAACTGATGGCATGGTGATTGTGAGTCGCCCCAACTATACGAAAAAGCCAGTGTTAAAGGCCATGCTAGAAGAACTCGAAGAGAAAGAAGATGTTCGGGTCTTGGGGGCTGTTATCAATGGTGCCGACGTCGCGCTGACAACCGCTCAACAGCGAGAAGACATCTTAGATGTAGAAGAGAATGGTCAGTATGATCCGGCCTCTGAAAAGGTGGAGCGGATTCCAGTGGTTACGCCAGTTGAGTTTTAGACACCGCTGGTTGATCAGCATTCTGATGATCCTTACGGCTAAGGCATACTGATGAGACGCTGGCAAAGTTGTTTACTGGTTTTGTTCGCGATTGCCCTAGTCTTTGGCTAGGTGCCGAGCGCTTGGGCCTTGCCTGGTCTTTATGTTGGGGGAGCCAATGCGGAGCTTTACAACCATACCGCTCAGGTGGCGATCGGCGGCGGTAAGTACACGACCCTAATCAATACCGAACGAGTGAGAAGGCAACGTTCCGGTTTTAACCTGATCATCCCTATTCTTGACAATCTTCAAACAATGCAGAGATAGCAGAATTCAGAAACATCCAGCTTCTTAACAGTATCCGCTTCCCTACCTTATATAGCGAGCCGCAGTCAGATTTAGACCCTTTTAATCGCCGGATACTGGCGGCAGGGCCCTTCCCTGCACCTTGAAACCTTCACCTTTCTAGCCTCTGCTACAGATTCTGCAGCCCGAAAAATAAAAAAGGCTTCGGCAAAATGTTATTTCGCCGAAGCCACACAGATGATTAATCGGCCTTGCCTTGACCCAAGAAATCGAATGGGACTGAAACTAAATTAGCGTCAGCAAATAGATGATCGAGAACAATACGATCCAGACGACATCGACGAAGTGCCAATAGATTTCAGCCATTTCAACGCCTGTGTGCTTTTCTGCACCGTAGTGACCCTCACGGCGCGATCGCCACAGCACGCCCAAAATCAGCAACAGCCCAATAAACACATGCAGGCCATGAAAGCCAGTCAGCAAATAAAAGCAGTTGCTAAATAGGTTTGTCGTCAGACCATAGCCGAGGTTCATGTACTCATAAATCTGGCCCGCCAGAAAGATGGCCCCCATCGCGGCGGTAATGACATACCACTTGCGCAGGCCTTTGACATTGTTTTGTTTGACTGCCGTATCGCCGTAGTGAATCACAAAACTGCTAGCCACCAGAATGATCGTGTTAATTGCTGGCAGCAACAGCTCGATTTCGGTTTCTTCGGGGGGCCACTCAGCGGCAGCAGACCGGTAGACCAAAAAGATGACAAAGAAGCCCGCAAACATCAAAAATTCTGAGCACAAAAACGTGATCAGGCCAATCACTCGGAAATCATGATGTTCTTCATGGTGGGCCTCAGCGACCGCTGCAGTATCAGAAGTGGGTTCGATTGCGCCTTGCATAAGGTTCCCAAGGATAGGTGAATTTTGAAATCAGGGTAGACAGTGACAGACGGGTCAGCAAGACTGTCACTGTCGATGAAATAGCGGCTATGAGGAGACCTCACCGGGCTCTTCACCGTAGGCATATGGCCCTTCGGTCATCACGGGTAGCACGTCCCAATTTTCGATGATGGGCGGCGAGTCCGTCGTCCACTCCAGGGTTTTGGCATTCCAGGGGTTACCAGAAGCCTTGGGGCCATTGCTCCAGCTCCAGATGGCATTGATCAAAAACGGCAAGATTGAAATACCTAAAACGAAGGCTCCAATCGTGCAAATGATGTTGATGTACTGAAATTGCGGATCATACATGGCCACCCGTCGCGGCATGCCTTTAAGACCCAGCTCATGCATTGGCAGAAAGGTCAGGTTAGTGCCGATGAACGTCAAGATAAAATGCACTTTGCCTAGCGGTTCGTTAAGCATGCGTCCGGTAATTTTGGGGAACCAGTGATAGAGCCCCGCATAGATGCCGAACACGGAGCCGCCAAACAGCACGTAGTGAAAGTGGGCCACGACATAGTAGGTATCGTGCACGTGGATGTCTACAGGAGCGGTGCCCAGCGTCACACCGCTCAGGCCGCCGAAGACAAACATCGCCAGCAGCCCGATCGCAAATAACATAGCGCTGGTATAGCGAATCTTACCGCCCCACAACGTGGCGACCCAGCTGAAGATTTTGACCCCCGTCGGCACTGCCACAATTAGGGTTGAGACCGTAAAGAACATGCGCATCCACGGCGGGGTGCCGCTGGTAAACATGTGGTGCACCCAGACAAACAAACCGATGATGCAAATGGTGAGTGACGAGTAGGCGATCGCCTTATAGCCAAAAATCGGCTTGCGCGCATGCACCGGAATCACCTCCGACATAATACCGAAGATGGGCAAAATCATCAGATATACCGCCGGGTGTGAATAGAACCAGAACAAATGCTGGTACATCACCACATCGCCCCCATTCTCCGGTCGAAAGAACGACGTGCCAAAGTTGATGTCAAACAATAGCAGCACCAACCCAGCCGCTAGTACAGGAGTTGAGAACAAAGCTAAAAGCGACGTGGCGAGAATCGCCCAGCAAAACAGGGGCATATCGTTCCAGCCCATGCTCGGCACGCGCATCTTCCAGATCGTGATGATGAAATTCAACGCGCCCAAAATTGAGGAGGTACCGGCACACACGATCGCCAAAATCCACATCGATTGAGCGGTATTTGCCGTGATTAAACTCAGTGGTGGATATGACGTCCAGCCAGATTGCGCACCGCCAAAAAAGAAGCTGCCCACAATCAACAGCCCCGCTGGCACCGTAATCCAAAACGCGAGGGCATTCAGCTTTGGAAAAGCCATATCTCGCGCACCAATCATCAAAGGCACAAGATAATTGCCAAAGCCGCCGATCGCCCCCGGCACAATCCACAAGAAGATCATGATGGTGCCGTGGTTGGTCAGCAACGCGTTGTAAAAATTGGGATCGACCAGATCAGAACTGGGAGTGGCTAGCTCAGCTCGCATGACCAAAGCCATGGCTCCACCGACCAAATAAAAGAAAAAGGCCGACACCAAATATTGAATGCCGATGACCTTGTGGTCAACATTGAACGTGAAGTAGTGATACCACTTCCATTTATCAGGATGGGGAAAAGAATTCCCGATCAGTTCGCTAGTAATGTTCGCTTGTGCCATAGAAAATTTAAGAGAGCAATGAGTTATGTATGGGTGAGAAAGCGTAGAGTGCAGCGAAACAATTTGAGGAGCCTTAAAAAGGCAGTTTCAGAAAAGTCTTGAAGAAACGTTGAGGCCGATATCGAAAACCATCCTGCCCCAACAACAATGCTGGCTTAGCTGAGATTTCAATCAGACAGGTGAGCCAGCAAATGAGACTCGACCCCAGCCGCCTTGCCATAGGGTGCTAAGTAGTCGGCGTCGGTCAGATCAGCCGGATTGATCGCGACGGTCTCAGCTGTGCCTGTCTCAGCCTGAGCAGTGCGCTGTTCTAACCAGTTGTTGAACTCCGAGGGGGAATGGACGATCACCTGAGTGCGCATAGCCCCGTGATAGCCACCGCATAACTCGGCGCAGACAACCGGATAGGTGCCGGGCTTGGTTGCGACAAAGCGGAGCTCAGTCTCTTTGCCGGGAATCGCATCTTGCTTCAAACGAAACTGCGGCACCCAAAAAGAATGAATGACATCATTGGCAGAAATATTGAGTTTCACGTCCGCATTCACCGGCACATGGAGTTCGCCATCCACAATGCCCGAGTTGGGATAGGTAAAGATCCAGGCGTACTGCATGCCCGCCACATTGACCTCAAGATCAGCCGCCTGACCCTCCTTATCTAGAGGTGCGCCAATGCCATAAACAGATTGGGCAAGCAGCGTCTCGTCTTCGGCAGCTGTCAAGTCACCCAAAGGAGTCGTGGAGGCTTGCGCGAGCCTTGTGCCGTGCTCATGCACTTGATCGCCGGGGGCAAACCCACCCATATCCTGAAAAATTTGCACACTGTAGATGCCCAAGCCGATGACAATCACAGCCGGAATGGCCGTCCAAAAGGCTTCTAAAGGCAAGTTGCCGTCAATCGCCAGGCCGTCGGTGTCATCTCCTTTGCGGCGCCGAAACTGCACCATACAGTAGACGATGGTGCCTTCTACGACTAAAAAGAGTGCCGTCCCGATCACCACCATCACATTGAAAAAGTTATCCACCAAAACGGACTGAGCCGATGCTTGCTCGGGTAGCCAGTCATTGTTGAAGCCCACCCAGAGACTTACCAGCGTGACGATTACACCAATCGTCAGGGTCCATAAGGGAGCGGGAATTTGTTTCATAGCGATCGCTCCCGTCGGGAGGTGTATTTATAAATGCGAATCATTAGTTCTCACAATGTCCGCTGGTGAATATCCTAAGCAAGGAATCGATCAGGCGGGCCAAAGTTTTGGATTTGCTTCACCTAAGGGAAAACGCGACCCCAAAAGCGTTACATTCTGCAACAAAATGAGTCATTAGATCTGGGTAGAATGCCAGAGATCCTCCCTGCGAGTGACGGAATCATGAACTATTCTGATGCGCTCAAAAATTATTTGGATGATCAGGGTCGCCTCACAGCATGGCCTTCGAGGCGCAACAAAGGTCGGTTTCAGCAGTAGTGGGCTTTAGAGTATCTGGCCTCTAAGGTTGAGCCCGATCTTTACTACAGTGAACGCCAAATCAACGAATTACTAGGGCGGCATCATACTTTTGGCGATCCGGCGCTCCTCCGGCGAGAACTGTTCGAGCGGGGATTGGTTGATCGAGTCAAGGACGGTTCTGCCTACTGGCTTAACCTGGAGTGATTATTCTCACCATAAGCATCAGCACTTCAGGGGCTAGGCCTTGCCAAAGGGCAGTTTGATCACTTGATTCGCGATCGCCGTTCCCAATAAGATCAGCGCCCCGCCCGCCAGCATTGACACGGTAATTGCCTCATTCAGCACCAGCGCGCCCCAGAGGATGGCAAACAGCGGAATCAGGTAAGTCACCGTCAAAGCACGGGTTGAGCCGACGCTGTGGATGAGGCGAAAATAGAGGATGTAAGCCAGGGACGTGGACAGCAGAGCCAGTCCTAAAACGGCCAAAACCGCCCTTGGAGAGGGCAGGTCGCTAGGCTGCGTAAACGGCAGCAAGGGCAGCAGAAATACGGCCGCGCTGAGCTGACTACCGGTGGCAAACACTAATGAGGGCACACCCTGCAGATTGAGCCGAATAAACGGTGCCGCGATCGCGTACATCAAGGCGGCGCAAAGGCCAGCCGCGATCGCCCACAAAATTTCCGGCGTGATTGCCGTCCCGCGCCAGCCCACCAACACCACCACGCCGACAAACCCCAGCAGCAGCCCCAACACCCGACTTAGGGTCAACGGTTCCCGTAGCCAGACATAGGCCACCGCCACGCCAAAAAACGGCACCGTACCGTTCAAAATCGCCGTCATCCCCGCCGGCAAAAAGAGCGATGTAAACGCCAACAGTGAAAACGGCAGGGCCGAGTTGAGCAATCCCACCACCATCAAGGCGCGGCGGTGCCGCTGCAGTTCATGCCAGAGGCCCTGTTTGAGTAAGAGGGGCAGCAGGGTGAGGGCCGCGAGTAACACCCTGATTTCGATCAGCCAAATCGGGCCGAACTCAGGTGCCGCGATCCGCATAAATAAAAAGGAGCCGCCCCACACGGCAGCGAGGCTGAGCAATTCAACGATTTGCAGGGGTTTCATCAGGGATCTCAAACAAGGGCAGTGAGGTTTGCAACAGCGCTGACTGGTCCAGGCTCACGAGCGCCTGCTCATGCTGCAATAGCCAGCGTTTGCGGTCGATGCCACCCGCGTAGCCGGTGAGTTGGCGATCAGCCGCAATGACTCGATGACACGGCACAATGATCGAAATCGGATTGCGGCCATTGGCGGCCCCCACCGCCCGCGCGGCCCCCGGTTTGCCTAGCATTGCCGCCAGGGTGCCATAGGCGATCGTGGTGCCATAGGGAATCTGCGGCAAATAGTGCCAAACCTGCTGTTGAAAATCCGTGCCGACCGGATTGAGCGGTAAATCGAAGGACTGACGCTGCCCCGCAAAGTATTGCTTGAGCTGGTGCCGTACTTGAGGAAACGGCGCGACTGGGGCGGCTTCCCTCCAGGTCTCAGTCTGGGTCGGGAAATACTTTTGGCCCTGAAGATAGAGACCGGTCAGCGATCGCCCATCCCCGGTCAGCAGCAGGGGCACTAAAGGACTCTCAATCCATTGGTAGTAAGTCATTTTATAGCCTCCAAAGACGTCCATAGACACATCGCAGCGTAGGCCCGCCAAGGCCGCCAGGCCTCAGCAATTTGCCAGACTTGCTGGGGTCGATCGACGCCTAAGCGCTGGCGTAGCACCAAATCACTGTGAGGAAAAGCATCCGGATAGGCTAACACGCGCATCGCCATGTATTGAGCCGTCCAGTCGCCAATGCCGGGCAAGGCTTTGAGCCGTTCGACAGTGACCTCAACATCGGCGTAGGGCACCAACTGCAGCTCACCTCGTACCACGGCTTGGGCCAGCGCCACAATCGCCTGCGCCCGTCGAGACACAATCCCCAGTGAGGTCAGGCTGGTCACCTCGGCGGTTGCCAACTGCACCGCTGTCGGCGTGAGATGCGTCAACCCCGATAGCGGCGTCTGTAGTGGACTGCCGAACGTCTGCACCACTCGGCCCATGAGGGTCGTCGCGGCTTTAACACTCACTTGCTGCCCTAAAATGGCCCGCACAGCCACCTCAAAACCGTCAAAAGCGCCTGGCACTCGCAGGCCTTCACAAGTCGGCCGCCACTGGCCCCAGTTCGCTTGCTCTAAATGCGCGGCGATGGCAATCGGATCAGCGGCCAGATCAAAGAGGGTTTTGACCCGCGTGAGCACGGGTAAAATCGCCGCTACCAACGATACCGACAGTTCGACCTGTAGCTTGTCTTGAGTGGGAATGGGCGATACGCAAATCCAGCCTTGATACGAGCCAATCTGCACGGTGCGCTGGTAGCGATCACGCTCAATTTGCTCCACGCCAGCAATCGCTCGCCCCGCCAAAAAATGGAGCAGTTTAGCCCAGTGAAACGGGGGCCGATAGGCCAGTTCACAACGCAGCGTCTCAGGCACGGAGCGGCTCGTCTGCCGTTGCGTTTTGCGCAGGTCAGTTGGTCGCAGCCGATAGCGCTCTTTAAACAGAACGTTCAGCCGTCTCACACTCGAAAAGCCGCTCGCAAACGCCACTTCGGCAATCGAAAGTTGGCTATCGGTTAACAGACGTTTGGCCAACAACAAGCGCTGGGTCTGCGCCAGCTGAATCGGCGACACCCCCAATTCTTGTCGCAGCACTCGCCGCAAATGGCGATCGCTCACCCCCAGCAACTGGGCCAACTCTGCGACTGATCGCTCCGTCAGCACCCCATTCTCAATTTGCCCAGCGGCAGCGGCGGCTAGTCGCCCAATCGCATCAATCTTCGCCTGGCCCGGCGCTAACTCAGGCCGACAGCGCAAGCAGGGGCGATAGCCCGCTTGCTCAGCAGCGGCAGCGCTGGGATAAAACGTACAATTTTTGCGCTGCGGCGGTTTCGCCGTACATACTGTACGGCAATAGATGCCCGTGCTCGCCACACCGACAAAGAAGACGCCATCAAACCGGCGATCCCGACTCAGGAGGGCTTGATAATATTGATCATCTGTCAGCATAAGATCCGTCTTTGAACAAGACAGCCCCAGCATAGGAGAAGTCCCCTAGGCTGTCTCGCCATTTTCGGACCTGGCAGCAAACGGTCTAATTGCCAACCTGAGAGACCTAGCCAGCCAACTCAACACCTTGTCTGGCAAACAGTTTGAACGCTATCGTTAGTGTTCGACGGCTTCAGTCACGTTGCGGCATCTGCAAATCCTTCCTAAAGATGAGCTTTGATCAGCGTTCTCAGATGTTGGCTGCGAAGGAACTGGATCACGCCTCTCAGAGAGACTGTTCTGGGTATACCGAGTCATTAAGACATTTTTCCCTCACCCTTTTCAATTTTTCAGTAGCCCTGGGCAGGCGATTAATGACTAGTTTGTGGTTGAGGGTTGGCCGACTACTGGAACTTGATATGAGCGCCGCATTCAAAACAGTACGGATTAACCGGATTGAGAATGAAAACTGTGCTGATTCGGCAGCAGAAATCGATAACTCAATCCAGGCCTCAGCTTTCTATAGCCTGCCGCTGAATTAGCTGCGGTCAAGCGCGTCTGCCTAACCTTGAACATTTTGGAGGAAACTACCATAGCGCTGATTCCGGAAGACCACGATTAATAGACTGAAAACTTAATTTCAAGGCGCTGTCTGTAACATTCACGGCCATCAATGTTCTCAAACCCAAATCTCTTGCTATATTCGGGAACCATTGATAGGAGGCTGTATAGAGAACTATAAAATCGTTTCTCAATCCTTCATTTAGAACAGTGGAAAAAGCTGATCGCGGTGTGAATTTGAACTCATCACGTTGCCGCTGCGACCGCTGCATTAATAGTTAAATGCAACTAAACTCAAGCAGAATCTGTTCTCTCAAGGTGTATTCAAAATTGCTAAAAGCTAAGCATAATGCTCAGTCTAGTGAATTAGAGCCGGTTTTTAGGTCATCCTAGGGATACCTGGTATGATACGCCTGATATTGGTGTGGTGTGGCATGTCGAGGAGTATAAGATGCTGAATTCTGTGGATTTCAGCGGTAGACCCTTCCATTTCATCGGAATTGGCGGGATTGGAATGTCTGCGTTGGCTTATGTCTTAACGCAGCAACGACTACCGGTTTCAGGATCAGATTTGCGGTTGAGTCACATAACTCAGCGCCTGCAAGAATCAGGGGCTCACGTTTTTTGGAAACAAGAAGCAGAGAATTTAAGCTTTTTTGAGCGTGACGTTAACGACGGATACGGCCATCAGGCTCTAGTGTCTAACCGTGCTCAGCAGTCAGTCAGTTTACCTCAAGTCATCTGTTCAACAGCCATCAACGAAAGTAATGATGAGTACCGGGCCGCTAAGGCCATGGGCTGTCCCATCTTTCATCGCTCTGATCTGTTAGCAGCCTTAATGCGGCAGCAGCAGAGCATCGCGGTTGCGGGCACCCATGGCAAAACCACCACGAGCAGCATGATGGGCTACGCCCTCTTGGCCGCCGGCATTGACCCCACTATTGTTGTCGGGGGTGAAGTTTCGGCCTGGGAAGGCAACGCTCATCTAGGTAGCAGCGACTGGTTTGTGGCCGAGGCGGATGAGTCTGATGGCTCGCTGGTGAAGCTATCACCCAAGATTGGTATTATCACCAACATTGAGCTGGATCATCCCGACCACTACAGCAGTCTCGACGATGTTGTGGATATCTTTCGGCAGTTTGCTGAGCAGGCAGAAACCGTGATCGCTTCAGCCGACTGTGCCACCATTCGCTCCTTTATTGAGCCGGATATTACCTATGCTGTCGAAGTCGGCGGTGCAGCTGATTACACTGTGAGCGAAGTTGTCTACGGCGCGACGGGTACCCGAGCGGTGGTTTGGGAGCGCGGCCATCGGCTGGGCGTATTGCGCCTCTCAGTGCCAGGCAAACATAATCTGAGCAATGCTCTCGCGGTGATTGCCGCTGGCCGTCAAGTCGGCGCTAATTTTGAGGACTTGGCTACAGGACTCGCCGATTTTGAAGGCGCACGCCGCCGCTTTGAAAGTCGTGGGTTTTACAACGGCATTCAGTTTGTGGATGACTATGCTCACCACCCCAGCGAGATTAAGGTTACCTTGGCAACTGCTGGCTTACTCAAAAAAGCTGATCGCCCACTAGGGTGTCATGTGAAGCGCGTTTTTGCCGTTTTCCAGCCGCACCGCTACAGTCGAATCGCTGCCTTCTTAGACGACTTTGCTCAAGCTTTCAAAGAGGCAGATGAAGTGATTGTCACGGATGTCTACAGCGCGGGTGAAATTGAGCCACCAGGGTTTTCCGCTAGAACAGTGGCCAATGAGATCGCGGCCTACCATCCCCAGGTGCAGTACTGCTCATCTTTAGAAGCCGTCAGTGCCGTCTTGGTCGAGCGTCTACAACCGGGTGACATGGCTCTGTTTTTAGGGGCTGGCAATCTCAACCGAATTATTCCGGATGTGATGGAACCCTTTATGAACGCTGAGATACAGGCAGTGCGACAGGCATAACTGCCGTTGTTGCTAACTTAACTTTGGCGGAGATAAACTGTGGTACTTTCCCTGGATGCGATTGACGTGGTCAAAGAACCGACGTTCCCTCTGCAGCAGCGAATTTCCCTAGCGGCTTTCACCTCTTATCGAGTAGGCGGCAAAGCTGACTGGTTCACTTTGCCAAAGACGTCTAGCGATATCGCCGCTAGTTTGCAGTGGGCTCAAAGCCATGAGTTACCCGTAACCTTTTTAGGCGCGGGGTCTAATTTGCTGGTGAGCGATCGCGGCTTGCGAGGCCTCGTCGTCTGTACACGCCATCTGCGAGGCGTTGACTTTGACGAAACGACCGGCCAATTGACGGTTGCCGCTGGTGAACCGCTGCCTAATCTCGCCTGGAAAGCGGCACGTCGCGGCTGGCGCGGTCTGGAATGGGCTGTGGGCATTCCCGGTACGGTCGGTGGGGCAGTCTTTATGAACGCGGGTGCTCATCGTGCCTGCACCGCAGACAGCTTGATTCAAGCTCATGGGGTCACGCTGGCAGGTGAGCCAATCGTGCTCTCGCCTCAAGAACTGAACTTTTCCTATCGCACCTCTAGCCTGCAGTCGAAGCTCTGCATGGTGACTCAGGCCACGTTTCAGTTAACGCCTGGAGATGCTGTCGCCGAGGTCATGGCTGATACTCAGGCAGCGATCGCCCAGCGACGCTCAACTCAGCCTTATCATTTACCCAGCTGTGGCAGTGTCTTTCGTAACCCCAGCTCCCACAAAGCGGGCTGGCTGATTGAGCAAACCGGGCTGAAAGCGTTGCAGATTGGCCAAGCTCAGGTCTCACCTATGCACGCTAATTTCATTGTGAATGTAGGCGGAGCCACCGCCGAAGATGTTTTGAGTCTGATCCGGTCGGTACAAGACGAAGTCCAAGACAAGTGGAATATCTTGCTACATCCTGAGGTGCGTCTGTTGGGCACATTTGACGGGCCTCAGTTCAGAACTTCCTAGTCATTTGCCCCGACTTCACAGCACCAGCATCGCCGGAACTTCCTGGCAGCTGGTGTCACTTTCTCAGCCGCTGCATGGGTGATTTATCCCTCTATCCTCAGACAGCGATAGGGTACCCATTGCCATGGGGAGCAAGCTGGGATTAAGAAACACTGATTCGTTATTAAGCGTCATGTAGTAAGTCAAATACGATACCTGCTACCGATTCTGTTGGGTGACCGTCCATCTTCTAAATTCCCTGGAGCTGATTACACTGGCGGCAACAAACCGATCAGCCACCGCTCTCGCGCCCCCGATTTTTGTGCGACACCAGTGGTAGCGAAACTAACGTCGTGCTTGACTCTGCCCCCTAAATTCTAGATTTGATTCCTATGAAATTTCGGACTGCGTTTGCCTTTAGCCTCGCTGGCTTGATGCTGGCGATCGCCTTTTCCGCTCTCCTACCGCCCTTGCCAGCCTGGCAGGCCCTAGCGGCTCAAGTACGCACCTATGGCATCGATGGTCGCGATGGGGTCAATGGCCGAGCCGGTCGCACTGGCCGTGATGGCGATCGCCAGAGCGTTTTTATTGATGGCGCTCCTCGCCAGGTAAACACCATCGGTGCCTTAGGGCAGGATGGCGAAGAGGGCGGTGATGCCGATCGCCCCACCTGTTCAGCACAACCCCACGATGTGCGTTATGACCTTCAGGCACCCAATGGCGGCGATGGCGGTAACGGCGGTGACGGCGGCCGGGGGGGACAAGGCGGTGCAGTCACTCTCTATTACACTGACCCGACCCAGCTGCGCCAAGTGTTCGTCAATGCGGCTGGAGGCGATGCGGGACGTGGCGGTCGGGGGGGGCGCGGCAGCGTCGGCTGTCGCTGCGATGACCGCAGCTGGCGAGTCGAGGTGTGTCAAGACGGCAATTGCCATGAAGAACGCTATGACTGCCGTGATGGTGACTCAGGACGATATGGCCGCGATGGTCGTGACGGCGCCACCGGCTCACCGGGTCAGGTTTGGTTGATTGACCAAGCCGAGTTGCTGCCACCCGAGCAGCCGACTCTAACCGAGCCGTTATCCACCTGGCTGAGCCAACCCGTTACCCTATCCAAGCATCGATGGGAAGCGCGGCAAGGCATCGGGGCTTTATTAGCCAGCGGCTCCGTGGTTGCGAATACGTACAACCAGTATTTGGGGCAAATAGAAGCTCAGGTGCAACTCCGGTGGCAAGCGCCGCGAGCGCCCACGCAGTTTTTAGGCTTGAGCCCCACGGCGACATTGGCAGACTCGGGAGACGTACAGATTCAATTTCCCGATCGCTATTGGATTGAGGGTCGTCTTGATCGCAACAGTGCAACGACCACTTACACCATTGACCAGATTGTTCGAGCCGACCGAGTGACCGATTTAGCGTGGGGCAATCCCAGTGGCTCTGGGCGAGATTGGACGCTCACGGTGATTGATTTAGGCCGCGAATCGGCAGCAGTCACGACCCGATTTGAGTTGATTTATCGCACAACCGATGACGACCCGCGCAACAGTCGCCGGGCCCGCTATCAAGAACGCTTTGCTGGCGTCTTGCCCCCGCAGGTGGTGACGCGGGATCAAAACCGATTTGTGCTGGCTCTGGGGCAACTTGATATTCGCGATCGCGATCTGCGGCAGGGCACCTTTGCCCAAGTGGAATTACACATCGAGCGATCGCTCGGCGAGCACTCAGCAGAGCAACGGTTGACTTGGAACGGGCAATTATAGCTGCGGTAGCAACCGCCGACTGCAGTTTCACATAGCCACCCCGGCTCAGCATCTAAATAGATCGCCGGTTGTCCAATCGGCAGCCGTCGCCAGAATTGCAAAGCTTTCCCGAAGTCGCTAAACTAGCCGGTCAAAAAGGCCCGATTGAGCGCGATCAATCGGGCCTGGCAATGCGTGGGCAACAAAGCTGATGCAGTTAGCGATCAACCGATCCCATAATGATGTCAATGCTGCCCAGAATTGCCATGATGTCGGCAACCTTCATGCCTTTCAGCAGATGCGGCAGAATTTGCAGGTTGTTGAAGTCAGCGGCGCGAATCTTAAAGCGCCAGGGAAAAACATTATCATCCCCCATGATAAAGACGCCTAGCTCACCTTTGCCGCTTTCGAGACGCACGTAGTGCTCACCAGCCGGAATCTTGAAGGTGGGCGGAATCTTTTTACCCGCAAACTGATAGTCAAACCCATTCCATTCAGATTTGGGGCCTTCAGCCATACGTTTGGCTTCCAAATTTTCGTAAGGCCCACCGGGTAGCTGCTTGCAGGCTTGGCGAATAATCTTGATAGATTCCCGCATTTCCGCCACGCGAACCACATAGCGAGCCATACAGTCTCCTTCGGTGGCGTACTGGATGTCCCAATCGAGTTCGTCATAGCATTCGTAATGGTCAACCTTGCGCAAGTCCCATTTCACGCCAGAGCCACGGAGCATCGGACCAGACAGTCCCCAAGAGAGTGCTTCATCCCGAGAGATGACACCAATACCTTCAATTCGGCGCCGAAAGATGGGGTTGTTGGTAATCAGCTTCTCGTACTCATCCACTTTGGGTAGAAAGTAATCGCAGAAGTCCAGACATTTATTAATCCAGCCGTAGGGCAGATCAGCCGCCACCCCTCCAATGCGGAAATAGTTATTGTTGACCATGCGTTGACCAGTAGCCGCTTCCCACAGGTCATAGATCAGCTCTCGCTCCCGAAAAATGTAGAAGAACGGAGTTTGAGCCCCAACGTCAGCCAAAAACGGCCCCAACCACAGAAGATGGTTGGCTACGCGGTTAAGCTCCAACATGATGACGCGAATGTAGCTGGCCCGTTTGGGCACATCAATATCTGCGAGCTGCTCGGGGGCATTGACAGTGATCGCCTCATTAAACATGCCAGCAGCATAGTCCCACCGACTCACGTAGGGCACAAACTGGACGTTAGTACGACTTTCAGCAATTTTCTCCATGCCGCGATGCAGGTAGCCAATCACGGGCTCACAATCCACCACATCTTCACCGTCTAAGGTCACGATGAGGCGCAGCACTCCGTGCATAGAAGGATGATGCGGCCCCATGTTGATGACCATGGGTTCAGTTTTAGTCTCAATGCGTGTCGTCATGAATACGCCTGGGATGATGTCAACGAGTGCGACGCCCCCAACGGGGACAAGTTGCGGTAGTTAGCTGTCTAAACTCAATTAAGTTTCGACAGTCCAACTGTACGCTCTCTTACTTAATATAAAAGGTCAGACCCCGAAGATCTACGCATTTTCATACCGTAAGCTTGGGGAAGCAATTGTAATCGCTAATAGCGTGCCACCCAACCGCCCGATCAGGCGATTGAGAGCGCGGCAACGGCGATCGCAGATGGCTTATCCAGGACTTGAATGACAGACGAAACGGTTTCCTTTCAACATGTGCCGGTGATGCCCCAGCCGGTATTGACAGGACTGCAGGCCACCGCATCACCAACGACTCCCCGACGATACTTGGACGCTACGGTGGGTGGCGGCGGGCACAGTGTCCTACTGTTGCAGACTAGTGCGACGCTACAGCTCGTCGCCTTAGATCAAGATACGACCGCCCTTGAGGCCGCTCAAGCGCGGCTGTCAGAATATGGCGATCGCGTCACCTTTTGCCACACCAATTTCAGCAATTTTGATCCGGGCACCAATCGATTTGACGGCATTCTGGCTGACATTGGCGTTAGTTCAGCCCAGCTCGATACGCCAGAGCGCGGCTTTAGCTTCCGTAAAACCGCCCCCCTAGATATGCGCATGAACCCGCATCAAGATCTCAGCGCCGCCGCTATTGTCAATCATTGGGATGAAACAGAGCTGGCCAACACGATCTATATCTACGGCGAAGAGCGGTTGTCGCGACGCATCGCCCGCCAGATTGTAGAAAAACGCCCCTTTCAAACCACCACTGAACTGGCAGCGGCGATCGCTGACTGTGTGCCGAAAAAGTATCGTTATGGTCGAATTCACCCCGCAACCCGCACCTTTCAAGCTCTACGCATTGCCGTCAATGCGGAACTGGAAGTACTGAAAACCTTTTTGGAGAAGGCACCCGACTGGCTCGTGCCCGGTGGCCGTTTAGTCATCATCAGCTTTCACAGTTTGGAAGATCGCATCGTCAAATGGGCGTTTCGCCAAGATGAGCGCCTGCAAATCATCACCAAAAAGCCTCTCATCGCTACCGCCGAAGAAGTGGCGGCAAATCCTCGAGCGCGCTCGGCCAAGCTCAGAGTAGCCGAGCGCATACAGCCATCATCCAGCAGGGGATAAGCCGTTAATCATCTTGGCCACCTCGCTACTAACAGCATCACGCGCGCTCCCCATCCATTGCCGCACCTCATCTCCCGCGAACAACCAGCCATTCACGCGGAAATCGGTACCATCCTTGACTCAATTCTCCGACGGCAGAGAGGATACGGTAAGTATGGGTTTAAGGTGGGAACGCTAGAGAATATTCAGGTGACCGTCTCTCAGAGGCCATGGCAACGATCGCAGGCTGATCGCAGGCCTCGAACTCAACCGACTGCCCCTGAAGCCACAGAACTCGTCCCTTTGCCGGCCGTTAGGCTCGCTCTGGCAGCATCGCTAGCTCCTGCAATCGTTCCCTATGAGGACTTTCCCGATGGCCTGGGAAGATGATAACCTCCTAAAACTTATGGTCGTAGACGACGAACCAGACAACCTGGACTTGTTGTATCGCACCTTTCGACGGGAGTTTGAAGTTTATAAAGCAGAGGACGGCTTTAAGGCTCTGCAGGTTTTGGCTGAGGTGGGTGAAATGGCGGTGATCATTTCTGATCAGCGCATGCCCCGCATGAACGGCACTGAGTTTCTAAGCCGCACCGTTGAACAGTTTCCAGACACCATCCGCATTGTCTTAACAGGCTATACCGATGTTGAAGACTTGGTCGAGGCGATCAATTCCGGCAAAGTTTTCAAATACATTACGAAGCCCTGGAAACCAGCTGACCTGAAGACAGTAGTGATGCAAGCAGCAGAAACGTTTCGGGTCGTCAAACAGCGCACCCGAGCCTTGACTCAAGCGCTATCACGCGAGTCGTTTTTTAACGAAGTGATGAGCGCCATTCGCGAGTCGCTAGATTACGACAGCATGTTGCAGACGATCGCTATCACCTTAGGCAAAACCTTTGAGGCCTGCCACGTCGTACTCTATGTGGTCAACGCGGATGAGACGTCAACGGAGTTAGACAAGTCACTTAGTTTTAGCTTCACGACGTTAAGCGCGGCAGCGGCCACGAGTTTCAAAGGTCATAGCCTGTCAATGAGTGAGTGGGTGCTGCAGACGGGGCAGCGCCAGCTAGACACGATAGAGCAGTCCACGCCTCTGACGGCGTTGACGCTACCGCTGCGATATCAGCAAACGACGTTAGCGATCGTCACGCTTTACCACTCGGCCTTAGTCTCCGACTGGGCCGAAACCACGACGCAGTTGCTGGACAGTGTCGCTGAGCAAATTGCCCTAGCCATCTCCCAGGCCAAACTGTATCAACGCATTCAAATGCAGACACAGCAGATGCGGGCAGAACTAGAGGTCGCTCGGCAGATTCAAACCAACTTGCTGCGTCAAAGTCTACCCACCATTGAAAACGTCCGCATTCAAGCTCGGTGCCTACCAGCGCATGAAGTGGGCGGCGATTTCTATGAGATTTTTTCTCACCCGCAGGGTGATGTCTGGCTCGCGGTGGGGGATGTCTCGGGCAAGGGGGTGCCAGCAGCACTGTTTATGGCGAGTGCGATCTCTGTGTTGCGCCGCGAATTGTCTCAAGAGCGTTCGCCCTCGCCTGAAAAGGTGATGCAAAATTTAAACCGGAGCCTTTGGGATGACTTAGTCAGCAGCAACTGTTTTGTCACGCTGGTGCTGATTTGCTATAACCCAATAACGCACAAACTGCGGTATGCCAATGCCGGCCACATCTACCCGTTAGTGTGGACAGTCCAAACCCTTGCTGAACCCGCAGGTGAACCGCTTTATCTCAAAACTCGGGGTGTCCCCCTCGGAATTTTGCCGGATTGGACAGCGCAAGCTGGTGAAACTGAACTAGCTCCTGGCAAAACGCTACTCCTCACGAGTGACGGGCTCACCGAAGCCACGGTAGCCGCTGAGGCCTCCGAAGGAGCCGCCATGTTGCATCAGACGGGGCTGTGGAAACTCCTAAAAACCCAAGCACTCCCCTTAGATTTGGATCAGCTCTTAGCGTCAATTCAGCGGGGTAGCGCTGAACAGGAAGATGACCAAACGGTGTTGTCGCTGGAGGTGGTGAAGTAATGAAAACTGAACTCCGCATTCCCAGCGATCTCAGATTTTTAGTCGTCATTGAAGCTTGGCTGTTGGGCACTTTGCAGCTAGAGCTAGGCGACTGGCCAGATTGGCCGAAATGGGAAAATCGCTTGCGCTTAGTGATTGTAGAAGCCTATTCCAACGTTGTTCGCCATGCTCACCACGAACAACCCCAGTTGCCGGTCTTGCTGAAATTGGAAGTGCAGGCTGACGTCCTATTTTTAGAGGTTTGGGATCAAGGAGAAGGCTTTGATCTCAGCACCTATTTGCCACCAGCGCCAGATGCTCACCAAGAGGGAGGCTACGGCTGGTTGATTTTAAACCGGCTGATGGACAAGGTGGAATATCAGGTGAGAGTTCAAGGACAAAGCAACTGTTTAAGGCTACAGGCAGAGTTGCCCACTGAGAGTCCGCTCTCTCCACTGCCTCAGCAGCGCTAACAAAAATACTTCATGCCAAACGGGGCGGCAGTTCGGCACAGCCATAGCGCGCCACCGTAAATTGGCCAGTCTGTTGGGTCGTGAGCCAAGCCCACAGTTGGTCACCATGCGAAAAATGCCACCATTCGGCAGGATGTTGTTGAAAACCAGCGGCTACCATCAGCTGCCGGAGCAAACATCGATGGGCATGAAATTGCGCATGATCCGCAGCGGCTGCCTGAAAATAATCGGGATGAGATCGTGCTGAGACCTCGTCGATTGGCGACCCCATCGCGACGGGCAACCCTTGAGCATCTATCAGGGTGAGGTCAATGGCCGCACCCGTACTGTGGGGTGGGGGTGTTTGCGGGTCAGGGCTTGGCAGGGCCCAAAACTGATACACCGTTTCGAGCAGCGTTTGCTGTTGGGCCATTGAGAGCTGTGACCAGTCGAGCCCCTGTTGGTGAGCCAAGTCTTGAGTAGTGTAGTCCACCATAAACTGCTGCACCGGAATCGGGCGATAGGCATCAAACACTTGCAAACGCCAGCCCGGTTGCTCGGCCTGCAGAGAGGATTGAACTCGACGCAACGCCTCGACCACGGTCTGGCGCAGCCAATAGGGCGAGCGATCGCCATAGGGCGCACCTAACGCCACATAGGGATGCGGCATGACCACGGCAAACTCTTGTAGGGGCAGGGGTACCAGAGGTTCGTGACACTCATGGATCGGCACGTGGTGGTACGGTTTCATCCCAGCTTTCAGATTTTGGATTGTGTGCGTCGGCCGGGGCGACAGCGATCACAGCTGACAGCAGCCCGACAAATCATGGGTTGAATTTAGCGAACTCTAAAGCATCCGCGATCGCACCAAGGTCCCCGGCAGGCACATGATCTTTTGTAGCCTCGGGACGTAAGCCCGCTTGGTAAAAACGTCGTAGCCATTTTGCTCAATGACCGTCAGAATCTTGCTGTAAAGCACCTGAGCAGCCCAGACAGGCCAGCGAGCATCAGGACTCAAGCGACTGATACCCTGCTCAGCTTCTTGATAAAACTTGCGGGCACGTTGAATCTCAAACTGCATCAAGGCTCGCCAGCGATCGTCAATCACGCCGTTCATCAAATCCGCTTCGGTATAGTCAAACAGGGCCAAATCTTCGAGGGGTAAATAAATGCGCCCCCGCCGCGCATCTTCACCAACGTCACGCAAAATATTCGTCAGCTGATTAGCAATGCCGAGGGCAACGGCTTCTTTCATCGGATTGGGTGAAGGCTCATACCGCTGCCAAGGTGCGGTTTGCTGCTCAGAATCAATGCCCATAACCGCAGTTGACATCAAACCAACCGTGCCTGCAACCCGATAACAGTAAAGTTCCAGCTCTTCAAAGGTGTGATAGCGCGATCGATCCAAATCCATCCGCTGCCCTTCAATCATGTCTTTGAAGGGCTGAATCTCTAAGGGAAACCGCTGCAACGTATCGACCAGCGCTACATCCGTATCTTCAACGGGTTGACCTTGAAAGATTGAAGTGAGTTGCTTCTCCCAGCGGTCTAAAGTTTCTTCAGTGGTGAGCGCAGCCTGCGGTCCATCCACCAATTCATCAGTGCGGCGACACCAAACGTAGATGGCCCAGATTGCCCGACGCTTTTCGGGCGTCATCAGCAAAGTTCCGAGATAAAACGTTTTGGAATATTCCGCTGTAACCTGGCGGCAGGCCTCATAGGCATCCTCCTTGGGAACAAATTCCTTAGACCGCAGCGAGTGGGACAATTGCAGCATCAATCTTTATAGCTGGAAACTCGAAACATATTTAAGATTACAGCGCTCAGAGCCCGCTAGCAGCGGACTGGCTTCCTATCACAGAATACGTTAAAGCCAGCCCGATTTAACCGCTGTTTGCGGGATTTTGCCTAAGCAACAGAAGCTGGTTGGCGGTCTAGCTCAGTTTCAGGCAAATTCTCTGAATACTGGCGATTCACGGCTTGCGCCGCTAGCTTACCAGAAAGCACCGCCCCTTCCATGCTGCCTAGGTAACGTTGCATGGTATAGCTCCCCGCCAAAAAGAAGTTCGCAATCGGCGTGGTCTGATCCGGACGACAAGACTGAGTGCCCGGTCCCGCTGTATAAACTGATCGCGGCGTTTTGACAATTTTAGATTTCAACAGCTCAGCTCGATTTTCGCCCGTGAGATGATCAGGGAAGAGGCGCTCTAGCTCCGCCATCGTTGCCGCTAGGATATCTGCCTCAGTCCGATCAATCCAGTCTTTAGCTGGCGCTAACACCAGCTCCAACATTGACTTGTTGGGGTCCGCATATTCGCGGCAAGTATTGCTCATGTCAGCGTATACGCTGAGCAGATCGGAACGAGAGAAGAGCAACTGGTCGATGTCGGTCATTTTGCGGTCAAACCAGAGGTGAATATTGATCACCGGCACCCCTTCCAATTCCCGCATTTTCTGAAAGAAGCTGATGCCTTTCCAGGGTTCGGGCATCAGAACTTTCATCACATCGACCGAAGTGGCGGCAACGTAGGCATCGGCGGTGATTACTTCATCCTCAGCGCCGTTCAGCCCGCGCACCAAAAAGCCTTTCACGGTGCTATCAGCATTCAGCAAAATTTGTTTGAGAGGCTTGTTAAGATGCACTTCGCCGCCCTGAGCTGTGACGTGATCAACCACCGGCTGACAGAGCCGCTCCGGGGGTGCCCCGTCTAAAAAAGCCACTTTGGAACCGTAACGCTCCTGCAAAAATCGGTTGAGGGCGGTGAGGGGCACGGTGGCCGAGACGTCTTCGGGATTGATGAAGGTCAGCGCCTTAGAGGCAGCGATGAAAATATCGGAGTTGACGCGATCGCTGACGCCCTGCCGCTCCAGCCATTCCAACAGGCTGTATTGATCCATCTTCTCAACATATTGTTGACCGCGCACAATTGCGGGCAGCAGCCCGACCGCAAAGCGAATCTTTTGCTCCCACGTCAGCATGTCGTTGTTGCGCAGAATCGACGTGATGACGTTGAGCGGGGCAGGAATATCAGGCACGTCAAACCGCGACAGCACGCCCGGCTTTTCGGGCTGGTTAAAAATGAGGGTGTGCTCTTTCCACTGCAGCCGATCAGAGATGCCCAGCTCTTCCATCAGCTGCAGCATGTTGGGGTATGCCCCAAAAAAGACATGGAGTCCGGTTTCGTACCAGTCGCCATCTTCATCTTGCCAGGCGGCCACTAGGCCCCCGAGAACGTCACGACTTTCTAACACGATGGGTGTGTGACCGGCATCAACTAAGTATTTGGCACAGGCTAGACCGGCTAACCCGCCCCCGGCGATCGCAACTCGCATGAACCCTTATTCCCCTTGCAAATGTTTGGTTTGGCTTTATCGCTGTCTTAATAGTATATGTTTCATTTCGTTACAAACCCAGGTAGGGCGATTTCTCTACCAGAGTTTGCCGCCTCAAAGATCTTGCATAACCATGACAAAAGGTAGTCTGCTCAGAATAAAACCCCTAAGATAATGAATCCAGAGTCTTCAATTCTCTGACTGCTTGGCTGCCCTCCAAGGCGATCGCGGCGGCGCGAGTGGTCGGGCTCATTCCTAAGATACCGATCTGAGGAAGTAGACCAGGGAAGCAGCAGAGTCTGGGTGAACTACGCGATGAGCGGACTAAAGTATCGAATTGGTTATTGGGGTTGAGAGCTGTGACGCAATCAATTTTAGAAATTCTTCAGGACAGTGATCCGTTAGTGGCAGATATCGTGCAACGCGAGCTGCAGCGCCAGCGCGATCACCTTGAGCTAATCGCGAGTGAAAATTTTGCCTCGTCGGCCGTGATGGCAGCCCAAGGCTCAGCCTTGACAAATAAGTATGCGGAAGGGCTACCGGGCAAGCGGTATTACGGCGGCTGTGAATTCGTCGATCAGGTGGAGTCTTTGGCGATTGAGCGTATCAAAAAGCTGTTTGGTGCCGCCCATGCCAACGTCCAACCGCACTCCGGCGCTCAGGCCAACTTCGCTGTGTTTTTAGCGCTCCTCCAGCCTGGTGACACCATTATGGGGATGGATCTGTCCCATGGTGGGCATTTGACCCACGGATCACCGGTGAACGTATCCGGCAAATGGTTCAACGTCGTGCAGTATGGCGTTAATGCTGACACTGAGACACTTGATTTTGATCAGATTCGGGCCTTGGCTTTAGAGCATCGCCCAAAGCTCATCATTTGCGGCTATTCGGCCTACCCGCGCGTGATTCCGTTTGAACAGTTCCGGGCGATCTCCGATGAAGTGGGAGCCTATTTGCTGGCCGACATCGCCCACATCGCAGGGCTAGTCGCGGCGGGCGTGCATCCCAATCCGGTGCCGCACTGTGATGTGGTGACCACGACGACCCACAAAACCCTGCGAGGACCGCGCGGGGGATTGATTTTGACCCGCGATGCCGACTTAGGCAAAAAGTTTGACAAGGCGGTTTTTCCCGGCTCTCAGGGGGGGCCGCTAGAGCACGTGATTGCCGCGAAGGCAGTGGCTTTTGGTGAAGCGCTGCGACCCGAGTTTAAGACCTACTCGCAGCAGGTGATCAAAAACGCCCAAGCCATGGGCGATCGCCTGCAGGCCAGAGGACTCAAGTTAGTTTCTAACGGTACTGACAACCATCTGATTTTGGTTGATCTGCGCTCAGTCAACCTGACGGGCAAGCAAGCCGACCAGCTCGTGAGTGAAGTCAATATCACGGCCAATAAAAACACTGTTCCCTTTGACCCTGAATCGCCCTTTGTCACCAGTGGTTTACGGCTCGGATCGCCGGCGATGACCACTCGCGGCATGGGGCTTGCCGAGTTTACCGAGATTGCCGATATCGTCGCAGATCGACTGACGCATCCTGAGGACGAGGGCGTTCGCGACAACTGTCGTCGCCGGGTCGCGGCGCTGTGTGATCGCTTTCCGCTTTATCCTCACCTCAGCCTGCCCAAGCCCGTGATGGCTTAGTTTCAGCAGATCCGCTTAAACTCATTTGCAGCTTGATCCCGGCTCTATGGGGATATGACAGTAGACAACCGATTTGATCTGTCATATCCTTCATGGAGCTTTATAGTAGTGGCTAGATTCTAAAGATTATTAAGAGAATCAACTATCTTCGACAAGTAAGTTTGAGCTTGCACCGTCGGCTTTAGTATTAATCGCGAATCTTTTCATCTCAGCTGATTGCTAAACTTCAACGCTGTTGAAGCCCTCTCTATGCCTTTTCAGCTCTATCATCTATTAGCCTTTGTGATTTCTGGCGCCGTGGTGCTGGTATCGACTCCCATCGTGCGACAAATCGGCTTGCGATCTGGGCGGGTCGATCAGCCCGGCGGCCGCAAAGTCCACACGCAACCGATGGTGCGCCTCGGAGGGATTTCGATTTTCCTGGGTACGCTGATTTCGCTTTTGTTTGTCTGGTGGTCTGGTGGTTTTATTGACGCTTCGGGCACTCACCTCAGCCCCACCGACGAATATGAAATCTGGGGCGTCACGCTGGGCGGATTCGCCTTCTTCTTAATCGGTCTGCTAGATGACCTCTTTGGCTTGTCGGCTTCTAGTCGCTTGCTCATGCAGGCGCTGATTGCGGGAATTGCCTGGCATGTGGGGGTCAGCATCGATTTTTTGAGCATTCCTTTCGTCGGACTGGTGTCACTGCCCATCTGGATTAGTCTGCCAGTCACCATCATTTGGCTAGTGGGCATGACCAACGCCATCAACTGGATTGATGGATTAGATGGACTCGCGGCCGGGGTCTGTGGCATTGCTGCGCTGATCATGCTGGTGGTGAGCCTGTTTATGGCTCAACCGGCGGCGGCGCTCATCGCGGCGGCATTGGCGGGCGGCTCTCTCTGCTTTTTGCGGTACAACTTCAATCCAGCCAAAATCTTTATGGGCGATGGCGGTTCCTACTTTATTGGGTTTACCCTAGCTGGAGTCGGCGTGATTGGCCTGATTAAGAGTGTCACCACGGTCGCCGTGCTGCTGCCCTATCTCATTCTGGCGGTGCCGATCTTAGATATGTCCGCAGTCATTCTGGATCGCATTCGCTGTGGCAGTTCGCCCTTTGTCGCTGACAAACGACATCTACATCACCGTTTGCTGAAGGCAGGCTTGTCGCATCGCTGGGCGGTTTTATTTATCTATGCTTTGACCCTATGGGCAGGCAGCTTGGCCATCGCGTTTGCGGGCATTCCCAGTGGCTTTGTCTACGCAGCGGGGGCCACTGGCTTGCTCACCTATGCCGGTTGGCGCGTCAAGCAGCTGTCTCGGTAGACAGTCAGCTGAAGAGTCTGAGTATTGAAAAATGAACTGCTTTTCAATACCAATTCGACGGGTTTTCAAACATAAAATGCGGATGAAAGGACTTGAACCTTCACGTCGCGAGGACACTAGAACCTAAATCTAGCGCGTCTACCAATTCCGCCACATCCGCGTGCTTATTTATAGTATCTGACAGCGATCCGATTGGATAGCCCTAAACTTTAGGGGACAATATTGGCTCATTATTGGCCAAAATGGCCGCCTCAATGTTGGCTCAGCGATCGCTCCTCTTAATTCAACGGCAATCGCCCATCTTCTAAGTGCGGTTGCCGCCAATGGCCCTACATATTGGCTCGGGCATCTCGCACAGCCGCGTAAAAGAACACTCCGACCAAAGGGACGGCGACCCCAATCAGCAGACTCGTCGGCCCGGTGCCCCAATCAGGCTGCCCGGTGGCAAGTTCAAAAATCGCCGCCACTGCCGAAATGGCAGCAAGACAAGAACACAACAACAGCAAGCCACTCTTTGGCGTCCACACAGTACTCAACCCTCACAACATTAAAGTGTCTTTTATCTAACGCAGACTGAGGACGCAGCGCAAGGGCTAACCGGTGATCGCCTTCACGTCTTGAGCCGAAAAGCCATTCTTCTGCAGCTCTTGAGTTAGCGCCAACTGATTATTGACGCGGTCCACAAACATCACGCCCGTCAAGTGATCCATTTCGTGCAAAATGCAGCGAGCCAGTAGATCAGCAGCCTGTATCTTTTGGGGGCGACCATTTTCGTCTTTGAAGCTCACTTCGATCGCCGTCGGGCGCACCACATCCAGATAAACGCCCGGAATGCTGAGACAGCCCTCTTGGTCAGTGCACTGCTCTTTACTCGTGCGAATCACTTTGGGATTCACCAAAATCAGGGGAGGAGCCGCCGCATTTTCGGGGTCAGTATCCACAACGATTAGCTGCTTATTCACCGCCACCTGAGGCGCGGCCAGCCCAATACCATCGGAGCTGTACATCGTTTTGAGCATGTCATAGGCCAACTCTCGCAGCGCATTATCCACTTTGGCGACGCGCTTCGCAGGCTGGCGCAAGACGCGATCGCCTAGGGTATGGATGTCTAGCGGCGGATTCTTGAGCTTCGTTTTTTCGACCTGAATAGTAGCAGCCATAAATTCTGAAATTGAAGAATGTCGTTTTGAAAGATCTAGATAATAAAGTCGTTTGAGTCGGCTTGAGAGGCTGCCCCTAAAATAAAAAGCCATTACCTGTTCCCGGCCTATGCGCCCCATAGAAGCGGCTGTAAAGCCACACCCAATGGACCAAACAGACAACCTGGCTGAACTCGCAGCTAAGGATGATCACCCCAGCTTAGTTGACCCAAAGCCTCAAACTATACCCGAATCCATCCTAGCAAGGGGATCGCCTATCGTTGTAGCCGGGTTAGACAAAATTGGGGTGTTGGCGCTCGCCGCAGCTCGCTTGATATCAGCAATTGCCGGACGGCAAGCCGCTAGCAAGGGACGCATGTTAACCACGGCGCCAATGACGGCAATGGCCGGGGCAGCAAACCCAGTCGCCTGCATCTCAGCTTCGATGGTCGCCAGGGTGGCAATTAGCTCATCTTGTTCAGGTCGCGTACCCCAGCGAATCAGCGCCACGGGGGTTTCGCAGCTCAACCCGGCATCGGTCAGCGCCTTCACGATGTTAGGCAGGTTATGCACACCCATATAAATGACAATGGTTTCTGAGCCTTGGGCGATCGCTCGCCAGTCCACCTCAGGACGATATTTACCCGCCGCCTCATGCCCAGTCACAAAGGTAACGCTAGAACTCAGGCGGCGGTGAGTCACCGGGATGCCCGCATAGGCTGGCACCGCGACACCAGCCGTGATACCGGGTACGACTTCGACGTCTACCCCCGCCTCAATGAGATCCGCCATTTCTTCACCCCCCCGACCGAATACGAAGGGGTCGCCGCCTTTAAGCCGCACCACAACAGCATATTGTTGAGCTAACTCATGCAGTAGCTGGGTGATTTCTGGTTGAGATAAGGAATGATAGCCCCGGCGTTTGCCTGCGGGTAGCAGCCGCGCCTGCGGGTTGATCATGCCCAGAATTGGCGGGCTGACCAGCGCATCATAAACCACCACATCAGCGGTTTCTAACAAGGCTTTGCCTTTGAGGGTAAAGAGTCCCGGATCGCCTGGCCCCGCCCCGACCAGATAAACTTTACCCAAGGGGCGATCGCCCTCACTGTGTGCATCAGCGTTTGTCACACCAGCACTCCTTCGTTTCCAACAGACTGCATGCTAGGTCGTCAAATTAGTATGACCTAACTCTCTGAAAGTATGCAGGAATACTAAGCAGTGATAGTATTTTTGGCTACCGAGTGAGCCGAACCCGTCTGCCATCGGCTCTTTGGGCTGCCGACAGCAGCGTGCAACGCGAGTTCAGCGACCACTTTACCCAAGTCAGCACTAGTACCCAAGGGACTGAGCAATCGCAAAGAAAGCTTGGGAAAGGCTTCGGCTAGCGCTTCGGTGCGGCGCGTGATGACATCAGTAATGCTGCCCGGAAAGAGGAAAAACGGCGCAATTGCGATGCGTCGGGAGCCACGCTGCATCGAATTAGCGACTTGCGTTTCGAGATCAGGCGGCACCGACCAAAACGCCACATCAGTGTTGAGCATCGTGCCTAACTTTTGAATGGCGCGGTTACCCGCGGGGCGACGGCTGCCATGCGCTAAAAGAATACACTGGTCAGCCTCTACCCGAGCGAGCCGCTGGCTGACATAGTGCTTAAAATCGCCCGCTCCCCCCAGATAGGGCGCGCAAGTAAGCCGTAGACGAGCAGGCAGCTGGGCTTCAGCAGCGGCAATTTCTTGCGGCAAATCTTCTTTAACATGAATGCCTGCCAGCAAAAACAGCGGCACGATGACCACCTGCCGCATTCCTTGAGACCAGACGTTTTGGGCAAAGACAGCGATTTGCTGAGCCAGCGACACTTTATGAGCTTCTAAGGTAGCGACGCCAATCATCGGCGCATCTTGAGAGGATTCAGTGAACTGCAGAGACGATGACTCCAGCGGATCAAGCGGCCATGATGGTGATGGTTGCGGCCAAGTTGAATGCAGGCCCGACTGACCACGCAAAATTGCCGCCACGGACGGAAGCTCAGTTGCGAGGGGATGAGTGAGATACGGTCGTGTCGCTTGGGCTAGACGATTGAGGCCCGCCTGGTGACGCGGGTCAGAACTCCCATGAGACACTAATAAATATGCCGTACGCATTTCTTGTAACCCTGAATTCACAACTGATGCCCTGCATTCTCGCGGGTAGATCAACACTCCTCATGCGGCGCTTGACTGCATCGGCTAGCACGATCAAAAGCTCACTCATCGTCCAGCAATTTAGCTGAACAGGGACAAAGTAGAGGATGTCTAGACAACAAAGACTCAAACGATACTGGGGCAGAGAAGATCATCCTCTCCGCCCCAGTGGTTGTTTCACATTATAAGGGGTTGTTTCATCAGGCTGTATCAGAGAACGCTATTGGCCTAGTTGGGGCGATCGCGGTGATCCCCGCTGCCATGACGATCAGGAGCACTCTGACAGCACGCATTGAATTGTGCGATCGCTCATCCGGATCGTTCTTTCAAACCGATGACGCTGACGCTAACTGAGCCAGTTCCTGAGCCTGACCTTCCAAAGACGCGATGCGAGCGGCGGGATCAGAATGAATAGAGTTCCTATTCAGCTGCAGGTATCGGTGGAGGATACGCTGACGCTTAAAGTTCTGCCACCGATCGCTCAATCAGGCGACGCGCCAGGGTTTGTACTCCCGTGTGCTCATAGTATTTCACTGACACATCCAGGAAGGCTCCCAGATAGTCCAGCTTGCTTTTCGAGCCTTCCACAAACCCTGACAGGTTATCGACCACATTGCTTTGGGTGATCCCTTTATCGCGGACGAACTTGTCCATCCAGCCCTGAGTGGATTCAAAGCTTTCGGTCATAAAGGACAACTTGCCCTTCGCATTGCTGCCCGGAATCTCTTCCTTAACGCCTTTGAAGGTCGGATTGTTGTCCAAATCAGAAGGCCCCATGCCCTTAATCAGATTCAGCGCTTTGCCACTGAAATCAGCCCCCAGCGGAATCACTCCGTCAAAAGACACCAGCGCCGCCATGCGCATTAATGACTCGCCACCATAGTCACCAAGGGCAGACAAAAAGTCGCCCAAGCTATCGCCCGGAATGCCATTGATATGACAGAACGCCACCACCTCTGTAACCAGCTTGACGACGAGATCAACCGTTTGCGCCTTTTCTGGTTTGGGCGAGATATTCTTCAAAAATCCGAGAAAGGTATCTTGACCGATGCGGTTGGCCATCGCCGCTGCGCCTAGCAAGCCCGAGGCTGAGTCCACCGATTCATACATCCACAGGGCGCGCTGGTAGCCCTGCGACTTATCGTTAAACAGGGCGATCGCCCGCTCAGCGATCGCCTGCACCATCGCTTCATCGGTCTCGCCGGTCACCTGCTTAATCGTGTGGTCAAACCCGACCAGATTTTCCCACTGTCCCGGCACAAACTTATCCAGGCTGTTGAGAGCCATGACCGTCAGTCCGCCCTTAGGCAGCTTGTCCACTTTCTCGTAAATTTTCTTGCTCACAATGCGCTCCTAAAAATAATGACGACTCAACCGACTGTCGCTAACCCGCTGGCTGGGGCACCAACGTCGGCGCCGTCTCAGGTTCAGAGGTTTTTGGGGTAATCCGGATCGCAGGCGCAGCCGTTTTTTGAGCCTTACGAAAGGCTTTAGTGTCGGCCTCTAACTGGGCTAACCCCTGCAGGTCAAATTTCTCTAGCCACGCGGCTCGATCCGCTTCGGTAAAAGACGCATCCCGAGAGAGCACCTTCACCTGATAGCGATCGTTGACCAAAACACCTGTAGCGGTACTGCCTTGAACAACCGAGGGAAAGCCAGCAACCATCGTCGTGGCGTTTTCATACTTAGCGGCGGCAGCTGGCAAACTGATAGTGTCGTTGATGCTCAACATGGCGACAGTTTCACCATCGCGCTTGAGCTTGTATTCTGCAAAGCCTTGCTTCTCTTGGGAAGGCACTACCGCATAGTCGCCTTCCGCTTCCGGAAAAAATTGATTAAACGTACCGCCTTTTGCCGCCGTCTTGTCTACCGCTGCTGGGGCTGTAGAGCCGGTAGTGTCATCTTGAACTTGATCGTACTTTGAGGGGGCTGAGCTGCAGGCGGTGAGCGTAATACAAAGGACGAGAACGAGGGGAACCAGGCGTTTGAGAGAACGAGCCAACTGCATGATGATGCCTTCTATTGCAAGGTTAAACAAACGTGCGAGGGGGAAGCCAATCGGCTGATTTCACCAGCTTTGGGAGATTTCAGCAAGTCAGCGATCGCTGACTCATACAAATTTACAGCGCCGCTTGAGGACAGCCTTTTATTTCGACAAGCTTTATTCTCGTCCGCTGTGGACTGATGAGCTTGGCTTGATCACATCGCCATCAAGGTTGTTTAGACTAAGCAAGTCCAAGAGCTGATTTCAACTTCTCCAAGGTCGCTGCTTCAGCTTCACTAACTTTGGCCCCGGTGCCAAACAAGCCACTGCCGGCAGCGTTCGCCACAGCATTGCCGCAGTCATAAACAAACTGCTTATATTCCGCAATTTCGGCTTCCGTCGCGCGCCCTTGCAGCATCTCAACAACCGTACTGGCCTGAGTCACAGCCTGAGTCACGAAAGCCCCTGACTTGACATCTTCGGGTTGAACTTGAGGCTTTTGAATATCCGCCTTTCTGAGCGATTCAGGTGAAAAAGCGGCCTGAACAACCGAGTTATCAGGATATTTTTCAGCTGCTCCAGCAATTTGGCTGGTGATAGCAGCGGCTTCGATCGCAGTTGAGATAATGCCCATATCAACCGTCGCAACGGCCATGCCCACGTTCATAGGAGCTGACACAATCGATTGGATTTCGGTTGGAGTATAAACGCTCATAAAAACCTGTCAAAAAATATTGTTACTAACCTACTCTCAGACTCAGATCAACTTGAAATCATCAAGGCAATCTGTCCCTAGATCCGTCCTAAATCATCGTTCATCAACGTTTCCAAAAATTGCGATCATGAACAGTCAACATGACTATCTAACGCCGTAAAACCCAAATTTTACTGTAGAGAACTATTTAAGGCCGTCTTGATAATAGGACGTGACGAACTCTGGCCCATCCACCATAGGACGTAAATCTTTATGGCAAATTGTCTGAGCTTTCCTCTGCCTGGGAAGCAGCCTCAATGTTGCAGTGCTGCATCATCACCGTTCTTAGCTCGTCTAGCGAGCGGCACTGAGGTTGATAAAGAGCAATGCTGATCGGAACCTTGGGTAGTGTCATCAAAGCGTCGCTCTTGGATTCTAAGCAGCTGACCTACTGGCAAGTTCGGGCATCTAGAGCTTGAAAGGCCAACAATACGGCTTGTCCCCCTCAACTTGGCTAGTTTTCTACACTGTTGCTAACCAATGACTTTGAGGATAATGAGACCGAAGCTCAGTGGATATCAGCAGCATGGAAAATTTTGCTCAGTCTTTTTACACCTGGTACAAGCAAACAATGCGTCATCCTAAATACCGATGGCTGCTGATCGGTGGAACGTTGGTGTACTTGATTTCTCCCATCGACATTGCACCGGACTTTATTCCGGTTATTGGTTGGATTGACGACGCCGCGATCGCAACATTATTGGTTGCTGAGCTTTCTCAGGTTTTCTTGGGATACTTGAATCAGCGAGGAAATCCTGTTAAGAGCGATGTCCAAGATCCCAACAACATCGACGTGAGAACAATTGATGTTGAGTCGTAGACTTCGCTGAATCACTCAATTTTCAACAAATCAAAAGGGGACATTCAATTAGCTTGAATGTCCCCTTTCAAATAAAAGCATAGAACAACTGTCGCCCACAAAATTTCGCAGTTCCTACTCAGGCTTCACGGGACTGGGGTGGACGTGGACGTGCGGTGGTCGATGTTCTCGCGCACATATCAGATAAATCACGCCGGCTAGCCGAAAAAACGTGACCATTTTTACCATGATAGCCAGCATTTCAGAGGGGCTGTGGGCGATCGCCTCGCTCTTGCAGGCGATTAGCCGTCCGCAAAATTTGCCCCGCCAGCATCGCGGCCCCAAACCCATTGTCGATATTCACGACGCCGATACCGGTCGCGCAGGAGTTCAACATCGTTAGCAACGCCGATACGCCGCCAAAGCTCGCCCCATAACCTACGCTAGTGGGCACCGCCACAATCGGACAGTCCGAAAAGCCCGCCACGACACTGGGTAGCGCCCCTTCCATGCCCGCCACCACAATCAACACATCGGCCTGATCGACCACAGCGCGATGCCGCAACAGCCGATGGATGCCCGCGACGCCCACATCCCACAGCCGCAACACTTGGAATCCTGACAGCTCAGCCGTTACTGCCGCCTCTTCGGCCACGGGCAAATCTGCCGTGCCCGCCGTCAAAACACCAATTAGACCGGCATGTTGGGCGCGCAAGTTCATCGGCACCAGGGCACAAATGCGTGCGGGGTCAAAATACATCGCCGCCGGCAAAGCCGCGCGAATCTGCTGGGCAACTTCCGGTTCAATGCGGGTAGCCATCACGACGGGGGTGCGATCGCGCATAGCCTGCATAATGCTCACGATCTGCTCCACCGTTTTGCCTGGTCCCCAAATCACTTCGGGAAAGCCGGTGCGTAGCGAACGATGATGGTCAACTTTGGCAAAGTCTTCGACCGGCTCATACTCTAAATACTTCAGCTGCTCAAACGCCGATTTGGGACTGATCTGTCCCTGGGCGATCGCCTCTAACAGCTGCTGCAAAGCCTCTGGCTGTGTCACTCAACGTCCTTACTTTCAACGTTTCTAGGCTACCGTGGCGGAGTTCGGAATGTGGAATGCGGAATGCAGAGTTCGGAATGCAGAGTTGCATCTAGGCAAGACAAACGTGCTGAATTTGCGGCTGCTACCCAGAGACTCCCAAGCGTAGAAACGCTGCTCAGGGGCCGGGATTCTAAACTAAGTCAGCCTCTGCTTCTAAAGATTCTAGTGCGGGTTCTGGGGGGTATTTGGTGGGCACGTTATCGGGCAAATCGGGACTGACCGTTTCTGAGGAGAGGTCGTTCGGCAAATCGTCAGGCAAGTTGGCATCTGGTGAGTTCAGTCGGGGAGCATCTTCGGTCAGATCGTCCACCGCCAAGCCTGACGGTGAAGTTGTTACCTCTGGGTCAGCTTCTAAGGGGGTACTCGGCGACTCAGCAGATATCTCGTCGTCCGTTAACGCCGTCTGATCAGACCCTTCTATCGAATCAGCCGCATCGATCAGAGTTTCTCGCTTATCTAAACCGGAGGAGTCCGCCGCTGGGCCAAGTTCTTCCGGTTTGATCGTGAGGTCGGCATCGTCTGGGTCGGCAAATGGTGCGGCTTCAAGAAGGTCATCGCGATCGCCCAGCGGGGCCGGGGCACTTAATGCATCATCAGCCTCATCGGCGTCTCCCGTCTCTACCGTCGGCGCGCGATCGTCTTCTCGTGCAGGCTCTTCAACCGATGGGGCGATCGCGTCGCTGGGGGCCGACTCGGGCGCTGTCGGTGGGGCGGCGATGTCTGACGGCGTAACTGGATCAATCGATTCAGGCTCAGGAGCATTGTCAGACTCTGGCTCCAGTAGTGTTTCCGGCTGCGGCTCAGGGCGCTCTTTCACCATGGGTGCTGGGGGCACATAGTTGGGATCAACCAGCACTTTGGCTTGCGCCAAGGGAATCTCACCCCGAATCAGCTGCGACAGAGCGTCTTCACCGCCGGGATTGTAGTCGATCACGCGAATGCCTGTGTTCAGCGCGTTGTCGATCAGGCTGCCGTTTTCATCAATCAGCTCCAGCTTGACCCAGTTTTTGCCAGGGTTGAAGCCCTTTAAATAAATCGACTGCCAGCGATCGAACACAAAAGATTCGCCGTTGACCGTACACCGAATGCGCCAATCAATCATCGATTCGTCGGCTTCAGCCACCCAGTGCAGCGGCGCATTGGTGAGGTAAAAGTCCAGCATGATCGGCTCTGCCCCATAGCTGTTCTGGGGCTGGCCATAGGTCAGCAAAGCCTGGCTGTCATCTGGGTTGTTTTGGGGAGAAGCAGCAAACACGTCGAAGGTCACCTGATCGTAAGCCCCCTCGTTTTTAAAGCTTTCGTTCCAGGGGCGAACGGCAAATGCCCGCAGAGTATGGGTGCCTGGGGCTAAATCAGCCAAGGTCAGCGAACTCTCGGGATCATAAATCGCTTGATAAGGCTGATCATCGAGGAATAAATGCAGGTGAGGCCCCAAGCCTAAATCTTGATCTCTATATATTGGTAAATCTCTTACCTGCAGCTCAACTGCCACGCTGGTCTCTTGCAGCGTGGCACCGTTACGAGGTGAAGTAATGCGAACTTGCGGCTCATAAACATCGAGGTAGGGCTTGAGCTGCTGAATGCTCCCTGGTGGGGAAACCTCAGCGATGGCTCCCACCAGAGGATTAGTGGCCTGAACGGTCTCGCCATCCTCTAAAAGCACGATGGGCACGTCGCGATCGCCCCCGCAGCTCGCCAACCCCAGGGTTAAGACTATCAGCCATAGCGCGATCGCCTGTCGCCAGCTCGACACCATCCCCACACTCCCGTTTCTGTTGTTCCGTTCAGATTTTCCCTCACTGCGGAACCGGGCGAAAGCCCGATTACCCACATCGCCACATCGCCTAAACGGTTGCAACGTAAATTTAATTTTTCAATCACTGCAATAAGCAGAAGATTACAGACATTTACCAAAAGCCGAAAAACCCAAGAATCCGACGTCAAAAAGCCAATTAAATACATTAAAGTTTACATTTTTTAACAAAATGACGGGCGGATGGCCTCAATGCCAGAGAAAAGTTAAGGAAGTTGATTGAGAATTATTAATAATGTGCTTTTTGTATCGTTTTCTGATTGCCATTGGCGCCTGAAAGTCAAGCGGGGTGGTTATTTCCCTAGGTTGAAATATTGTTAACCTCTCGCCAGAGAAGGAAATATAGGCGTCTATAATGCTCAACAGCAACTGTAATTCGATGCCCCAGGAAATCTAAGGTTTCTTAACCTTTAGTTGACCGGTTCGGCGATCGGTGTACAGTACCAACTTGCAAATGCTCGCTTGTCTAGAGAGAGGAGAGTCTCCATGACAACTACCCCACGCGAGCGGGAGGCAAGCGTAAAGGTGACTGTTGATAAAGATCCAGTTCCTACTTCTTTCGAGAAGTGGGCTAAACCGGGTCACTTTGACCGCACCCTTGCGCGAGGTCCCAAAACCACAACTTGGATTTGGAACCTCCATGCTGACGCTCACGATTTTGATAGTCATACCAGTGACTTAGAAGATATTTCGCGCAAAATCTTTAGTGCACATTTCGGCCATTTGGCTGTTGTGTTCATCTGGCTTAGCGGCATGTATTTTCATGGCGCTAAGTTTTCTAATTACGAAACCTGGATGGCCGATCCTCTGGCCATCAAGCCCAGTGCTCAGGTCGTTTGGCCCATTTTTGGCCAAGAGATCCTGAATGCTGATGTCGGCGGCGGTTTCCAGGGTATTCAAATTACCTCTGGTTTCTTCCAGTTGTGGCGGGCTTCCGGCATTACCAACAGCTACCAGCTTTACTGCACCGCGATCGGCGGTCTCGTGATGGCGGGTTTAATGCTGTTTGCCGGCTGGTTCCACTACCACAAGCGGGCGCCGAAGCTCGAGTGGTTCCAAAATGTGGAATCCATGATGAACCACCACCTAGCAGGTCTGCTGGGCTTGGGTTGTTTGGGCTGGGCCGGACACCAAATTCACGTGTCCTTGCCGATTAACGCGCTGCTCGATGCTGGCGTCGCCCCGCAGGATATTCCCCTGCCCCACGAGTTCATCTTGGATAAGAGCCTGATGGCGGAGCTGTATCCCAGCTTTTCCCAGGGTCTGACCCCGTTCTTTACTTTGAACTGGTCTGCTTATTCTGATTTCCTGACCTTTAAGGGTGGTTTAAATCCGGTGACTGGCGGCCTTTGGTTGTCTGACACGGCGCATCATCACCTCGCTCTGGCTGTCCTCTTTATTGTTGCGGGCCACATGTATCGCACCAACTGGGGCATCGGTCACAGCATGAAGGAAATTCTGGAAGGTCATAAAGGCGATCCCCTCTTGTTTGGTGGCAAAGGTCACGATGGTTTGTACGAGAACCTCACGACTTCTTGGCATGCACAGCTTGCGGTGAACCTGGCAATCTTGGGCTCGTTGACCATCATCGTGGCGCATCACATGTATGCGATGCCTCCCTATCCGTACATTGCAACGGATTACCCCACGCAGCTGTCCCTATTCACCCATCACATGTGGATTGGCGGCTTCATTATTGTGGGTGCGGGAGCACACGCCGCCATCTTTATGGTGCGTGACTACGATCCCGAAGTGAACTTCGACAACGCGCTGGATCGGATGCTCCGCTCTCGCGATGCCATCATTTCCCACTTGAATTGGGTTTGTATTTTCCTTGGCTTCCATAGCTTTGGCTTGTACATCCACAACGACACCATGCGAGCCTTAGGACGTCCCCAAGACATGTTCTCTGACTCGGCGATTCAGCTCCAGCCGATCTTTGCCCAATGGGTGCAAGGGTTGCATACGGCGGCGGTCGGTTCGACTGCGCCGAATGTGATGGCGAGCGTGAGCCCCGCCTTCGGTGGCGACGTTGTAGCGGTCGGTGGCAAAGTGGCCATGATGCCCATCACGTTGGGCACGGCTGACTTTATGGTGCACCACATCCATGCTTTCACCATTCACGTGACAGCGTTGATTCTCTTGAAAGGTGTGCTGTATGCCCGCAGCTCTCGCCTCGTTCCTGACAAAGGCGAACTGGGTTTCCGTTTCCCTTGCGACGGTCCGGGCCGTGGCGGCACCTGTCAGGTGTCTGGTTGGGATCACGTGTTCCTCGGTCTGTTCTGGATGTACAACTCGTTGTCCATCGTGATTTTCCACTTCAGTTGGAAGATGCAGTCAGATGTCTGGGGCACGGTTTCTGATAACGGAACGGTCTCTCACATTACCGCTGGCAACTTTGCCAACAGCGCGATTACCATCAATGGTTGGTTGCGTGACTTCCTGTGGGCGCAAGCTTCTCAGGTCATTGGTTCCTACGGTTCAGCACTCTCGGCCTACGGTTTGCTGTTCTTGGGAGCTCACTTTGTTTGGGCGTTCAGCCTCATGTTCTTGTTTAGTGGCCGCGGCTACTGGCAAGAGTTGATTGAGTCGATTGTCTGGGCTCACAGCAAGCTGAAAGTTGCTCCGGCAATTCAGCCTCGTGCTCTGAGCATTACTCAAGGCCGGGCAGTTGGGGTAGCTCACTACCTCCTCGGGGGAATCGTCACCACATGGGCGTTCTTCCTGGCTCGAATTATTGCCGTTGGATAGAGCACGGAGGACTCACTAACCAGCTATGGCGACTAAATTCCCAAAATTTAGCCAAGCGCTAGCCCAAGATCCGACGACTCGTCGAATCTGGTACGGGATTGCTACGGCTCACGACTTTGAAAGCCACGATGGCATGACGGAGGAAAATCTTTATCAGAAGATTTTTGCTTCTCACTTTGGCCACCTGGCGATCATCTTTTTGTGGACCTCGGGCAACCTGTTTCACGTTGCTTGGCAAGGTAACTTCGAACAGTGGATCAAAGATCCGCTCAATATTCGCCCAATCGCCCACGCGATTTGGGACCCCCACTTTGGCCAGCCCGCAGTGGATGCGTTCACTCAGGCGGGTGCTTCTAGCCCGGTCAACATTGCCTATTCCGGGGTGTATCACTGGTGGTACACCATCGGTATGCGCACGAATACCGACCTGTACACCGGGGCCGTGTTCTTGCTGATTTTGTCGGCAGTCTTCCTGTTTGCAGGTTGGTTGCACCTTCAGCCTAAGTTCCGTCCCAGCTTGTCCTGGTTTAAGAATGCTGAATCGCGCCTGAACCACCACTTGGCGGCTCTCTTTGGCGTCAGCTCTTTGGCTTGGACCGGTCACTTGGTGCACGTGGCGATTCCCGAATCTCGGGGTCAGCATGTCGGTTGGGGCAACTTCCTGTCGACGCCACCTCACCCTGCCGGTTTGATGCCTTTCTTTACCGGTAATTGGGGGGTGTATGCCCAGAATCCTGACACCGCCAACCATATCTTTGGTACGGCTGAAGGGTCTGGCACGGCCATTCTGACCTTCTTGGGCGGTTTTCATCCTCAGACGGAGTCACTCTGGCTGACGGATATGGCTCACCATCACTTAGCGATCGCGGTGATCTTCATCGTGGCTGGCCATATGTACCGCACCAACTTTGGTATCGGTCACAGCATTAAGGAAATCCTAAATGCTCACACGCCGCCTTCGGGTACGCCCGGAGACTTGGGTGAGGGCCACAAGGGTCTGTATGACACGCTGAACAACTCCCTCCACTTCCAGTTGGCTTTGGCCCTGGCTAGTTTGGGTGTCGTTACCTCTCTGGTAGCGCAGCATATGTATGCCCTACCGCCCTATGCCTTTATCGCTCGGGATTACACCACTCAGGCAGCGCTTTACACTCACCACCAGTACATTGCTGGCTTCATCATGGTGGGGGCGTTTGCTCACGGGAGTATCTTCCTCATTCGGGACTACGATCCTGCTGCCAATAAGAACAACGTCCTTGACCGCGTTCTGCAGCATAAGGAAGCAATCATCTCTCACCTGAGCTGGGTGTCCCTGTTCTTGGGCTTCCACACCTTAGGGCTGTACGTTCACAACGATGTCGTGGTGGCATTTGGTACTCCTGAGAAGCAAATTCTGGTTGAGCCCGTCTTTGCTCAATGGGTACAGGCTGCTTCTGGCAAAATGCTTTACGGCTTTGACAGCTTGCTTTCGAACCCTGACAGCATTGCGTTTACGGCTTGGCCGAATCAAGGCAATGTTTGGCTACCGGGTTGGATGGATGCCATCAACAGTGGCTCTAACTCATTGTTCTTGACCATTGGCCCTGGCGACTTCCTCGTTCACCATGCGATCGCATTAGGCCTGCACACCACCACTCTGATTTTGGTCAAGGGTGCGTTGGATGCTCGCGGTTCTAAGCTGATGCCCGACAAAAAGGACTTCGGCTACAGCTTCCCTTGCGATGGCCCGGGCCGTGGCGGTACTTGTGACATCTCTGCTTGGGATGCCTTTTACCTCGCCATGTTCTGGATGTTGAACACCATTGGTTGGGTCACCTTCTACTGGCACTGGAAGCATTTGAGCATCTGGTCAGGTAACGTGGCTCAGTTCAACGAGAACTCGAACTACTTGATGGGCTGGCTGCGGGACTATCTGTGGCTTAACTCTTCTCAGCTGATTAACGGCTACAACCCCTATGGCATGAACAACCTGGCGGTTTGGGCTTGGATGTTCCTCTTTGGACACCTGGTCTGGGCAACTGGATTTATGTTCTTGATCTCTTGGCGGGGTTACTGGCAAGAGCTGATCGAGACCATCGTTTGGGCGCACGAGCGCACTCCCCTAGCGAACCTGGTTCGCTGGAAGGATAAGCCCGTTGCTCTCTCTATCGTTCAGGCTCGTGTCGTGGGTCTTGCTCACTTTACGGTGGGATACATTCTGACCTACGCGGCCTTCCTGATAGCCTCGACGTCAAGCCGATTTGGCTAGCGACTGCAGCTGTTAGGTAGATAACTAAGCCCTCCGCAGATCACTTTTCTGTGGAGGGTTTGCTTTATAAAAATCTTTAGTAAGGAGTAAGGAAATGAGGAAGCAAGCACGCTGATAGTCGTAAACCGAGTAGAGGAATAAATCACACTTCTGTTCGTCTTTGTCTCTACAAGATCTGCTCCGAATCGTCGTAGTTTTGGAGCAGCCAACGACCAATGCTACTGGTATCTGCGGTAATACTTCGCCGCAAAGCTTGGTTGACTAGCGCCAAACTTAACTCTGGTAAAACTTGAGACACTAGGATTCGACCACTGCGTCCATCAGCAATAGCAAATGCGATCGCCTCTTTTTCCTGAGTATTAATAACCCAATATTCTTCAACTCCAAATTGTTCGTAAAGCAAACGTTTGCTGCCTAAATCATCGCTAAAGGAGGTCGCCCCGACTTCAACCACCAGGGTTGGCGCGCCTGATTGATCGACATCAATGGGCGCATTGTCGCGAGGCAATTCGGGTAGATTGGCCCCAATGTAATAGGCTAAATCGGGCTGACATTCACGCACGCCCGTTTTACGGAAACTCGTATTAATCAGTTCTTTAAGGGGCAAGCTTTTTACCAAACCGTACAAAGTAACCACGGTAGAAATGAGGGAATTATCTTGCCCATGAGCAGATCCCAGTGGTGCCATTTCAATCCTCATCTGCCCGTCATCATAGTAAGCCTGCCCATTTTGGTAAGTCTCGCTATAGGCGGTCGCGACAAACTGCGACCAAGTAGCCTGCATCCAGGTGTCGGTTTGAAGGGTTTGCGTCGTGGTAAGTTCAGCCATCATGCTTGACCATATGCGCTTCACAAATCTATTAGCTTGATCTTACTCAGCTAGGACTGGTCGTTGTCTTGATTTACTGCATGCGATCGATGGTGCGATATTGAATGGCTTCGGCAATGTGTTGGGCCTGCAGGGTATCGGCATTATCCAGATCGGCAATTGTGCGACCCACTTTGAGGATGCGATCGGTGGCCCGCGCCGATAGTCCCAGTTTACGGACAGCGTTTTCCATCAGAGTTTGGGTGGTGTCGTCTAGCGGACACCAGTGGCGCAGATGACGACTTTGCATATCAGCATTGCACTGTAGTGAGGTTTCAGACTGGAAGCGAGCATGGGCGCGATCGCGCGCCGCCTCCACCCGAATTCGCACTTTTTCTGACGGCTCGCCCTCCACCACGCGGGTCATCTCTTCGGGCTTGAGTCGACCCACCACTACCTGCAAATCAATTCGATCCATCAGCGGCCCCGACAACCTGGCCCAATATTGCTCTCGACTGCGAGGGCTACAGGTACAAGGCTGTACCAAATCACCATAGTAGCCACAAGGGCACGGATTAGTACTGGCTACCAACGTGAACTGGGCTGGAAACTCCACAGACTGGCGCGTGCGCGTAATCGTCACGTAACCATCTTCTAGCGGTTGGCGCAAAAATTCCAGCACATCCCGTTTGAACTCAGTCATTTCATCTAAAAACAACACCCCCCGATGGGCCAGCGAGATCTCTCCCGGCTTCGGAAAACTACCCCCGCCGACCAGCGACGGGCCAGAGGCTGAGTGATGAGGGCTGCGAAAAGGGCGGCTCGTCACCAGACTGCCTTTTTCTTTCAGCAAACCAGCCACCGAGTGAATCTGGGTCACTTCTAGGGCTTCTTCAAAGGATAATGGCGGTAGGATGCTGGGCAAACGACGAGCCAGCATCGTTTTCCCGCTGCCGGGCGGCCCAATAAAAATGCAGTTGTGGCCGCCGGCAGCCGCAATTTCTAACGCGCGGCGGGCCTGGGCCTGACCTTTGACATCGCGCAAATCCATCGGGTTGGCGTTGACCTTCGCCAATTCGGCTTGGCCATCGAGCTGGTAGGGCAGATGCTGAGCAGGATGGTTGAGGAAATCAACAATGTCAGATAATCGCTTGAAACCATAAACCTCTAGCCCCGGCACAACCGCTGCCTCACGGGCATTATTAGCAGGCACCACCAATCCCTTGAGACCAAGTGATTTCGCTGCCGCCGCGATCGCCAATACGCCCGCCACTGGCCTCAAAGTGCCATCCAGCGACAACTCACCCATGAACAAAAAGTCATCGAGTAAATCAGGCTTGATTTGCTCCGTGGCCGCCAATACGCCCATACTAATCGGCAAATCAAAGCTAGGGCCTTCCTTTCGCAGATCCGCAGGGGTGAGGTTGATGACGATCTTGCGCATCGGGAAGGGAAATCCAGAATTTTTGAGCGCAGCGCGAGTCCGCTCCCGTGACTCTTGCACAGCAGCATCCGGCAAGCCGACGACCACCATCGTGGGCAAGCCTCCCGACAAATCGACTTCAACACCCACCTTGATAGCGTCAATACCGACGATCGCCGCACTCCAGATTCTCGATAGCATGACACCCCTTTAAATTGACCAAGACTGTCTTTAGGGTGCCCTTAAGCCGGTCGATGTTTGGTTCTGGGCGAGTCATCTCAGCTGACAACAGACTGAATAACCAAGCTTGATCAAGGATGAAAGCGGCGCAAATCAGCTATTCATAGCGAAGTTCGAGCTGTGGTCGAAAAGAGACAACTGAAGCTCTATGAACTAGAGAATATCGGTTTAATTGAACTGGGGTGCCAGGATTCGAACCTGGGAATGGCGGGACCAAAACCCGCTGCCTTACCGCTTGGCGACACCCCATCATTCAGGCTTAAACAGCCTAGCAGTTTTTATCCCCTCTATGTCAACCGTTTTTGCTGGGCAGCGCCAAGAATTTTAGATTTTTGCTGACCGACAGCAACCCTCACTAAGTTTCAGACCGGTGATAGGTCGACCAACTGCGATGACGGCCCCTGACCTTGATTGACTGGATGATGAGACACGATACCTGTGTTGCCAGCCTGGCTGAGCTGACGGCTAGCCAGCCAGCTCAATTCACTGCATGACCGAATCTTTTGCGCAGGCGTTTTGGCTCGGGCCGACCGCTGTTGAGAGGTGCTGGCGAATGATGTTGGCCAAAGCCTCTGGCTGCTCAACCATCGCCATGTGACCACATTCGGGCAATATGGTGACATTGCCTTCAGAGCTATCAAACAACGGGTGAAAGCTCGCCAGATGTTGAACGTATTTTGTCTCCATGACTGGGTCTTGCGCCCCAGCGACAAAATAAGCGGGTTGCTCTAAGCTCGCAACCACCTGCGGTAAGCGATGCACCTCGGCCTCCGTGGTCGATTCCAACAGGACGCCCCGAGCTGCCGCTGCATCAGCAGCGAGTAAATCGATCAGCCGCTGCTCACCCCAATGCAAAGCTAAAGGCTTATGCACCATCATGCTGGCAAAGGCTCGGTTCATCAAAGGCACGGCCTTAAGCCAGGGCGGTCGCCAGCGAACGACTTGCTGCCCCGCTTGGCGAAAACGAGCAAACTCATCGGGTAGATACATGCCCCCGCCAGCATTGACACAAACGATGCCCTGCACCCGCTGAGGAAACAATTTGGCGGCCCACAGCGCAACACTGCCCCCAAGGGAATGACCGACCAGCCAGACCGAGTCGAGGTCTAAGGCCGCTAACAAAGCGCCCAGGTCTTGGGCATAGGCCTCGAGGCTAAAGGGAGTTGGGTCATTGCTCAAGTGGGTCGCGGTGACCAGTGATCGCCCTGCGAGCCCCTGACTCGATTCGCCAAACCCTCTGAGGTCATAGCTCAAACATTGAAAATCAGGATTGAGGCGATCGATCACGGGTTGCCAATACCCTTGACTTAGCAGCCAGCCATGCACAAAAACCACTGTTGTTTCTGACTGTTGCGTCTCTGGCGTCAAGCGATAGGCATGAGGAACGCCCAGCACATCAAAATAAGACATACTTCCATCATATATTGCGGCAGTCGCCATTTTGTCGCCCTGCGATTCCCGCGTTAGGCACTTTTGCCGAGCAATCGATAGCGAATACCCTCGGCAATCTTGTGACCGAGATACTCCGGAATCAAACTTTCGTTCGGGCCTAATAGGTAAAGAATTAAACGAGTACGCCCGCGCCACACGAGTAAATTGGCGTTGACAACCAGCAAATCTTCTTGCCAGATGGCATACATTACCTTGTAGAACAACCCCGGCTGGTTATCAGCTTCAATCAGCAATGCCGGTAGATGGAAGACCGGATCGACGTAAAACTCCGTTTCGACCTGCTCTAACCCGGCATCCAAGTTGAATTCCACCGTGAGCATTTCTTCCACTTCAAAATGCCCCGCTAGGGCCTCTCGAATGGCGCGACAGACATTATCGGCAGTTTTGGGGGGCAACGCCTTTCCCCCGCGCGACACCACTAGCTTGATAAAAACCAGCATGGGGGGATAAATCTGGCCATACAGGCTGAGATTATGAATGGTTAGCCCATAGGCTGCTAAAACCCCGAAAATATCGCTGAGCAAAAAAGACTGATTGCGATAGGCAAAATGCAACGCACTACGATTGCCTTCGGGCTTCAGCTCAATCACGGCTTTGCGAGTTTTGTAGAGCTGATAGGCCAAGCGCAAGTTTTGCAGCTGAATCTCACTGCTGACAAACTGCTCATAGAATTGTGGAAAAGCGCGATTAAATCGCTTGAGCAGCTCTACCGTAGAGGGTTTTAGACCAGCAGCCATAACCGGGGAAACACTAGATAGCTTGAGTAAATCTGCGCAGGTGCCGGGCACTGCGGCGTCCTTATCCTAAATGCCGCTCGTTCTAAAGCAAGAAACTCGCGTCTCTGAACACTTAAAGATTTGAACGGTCAACCAGAGTCAGAACAGTTCTACCGGAGGGTACTTCAAACCTGAACAGTTCTGATACGAGCATCCGACTCGGTCATGGCCCGAGAGCCGTCAAAGTATCCCCATAATATTATCGCTGCAGGTGGATGCTAGGTTAAAGCTAAAATGAGCACTTCAGTCAGGATGCCCTGAGGTTGAAGTGAATTTGGCAGCGAGGCAAAACCATTCTTGTTTTTTCTTTGTCCACAAAAGACAAACCTGAGCAGATATATTAGTCTAATAGACGCTACTGTACTTCCACTATCTATCATCCAAACCTGTATGGGTTTCTGGAAAAGCTTATTTAACGGTGCTGAGGCCGACCTCCCCCCTCGGGAACAAGCGTCATCAGCCAATACGCTGACCGAGGTCTCCAATCCAGATCGCGGCGCTCAAATCACCTTTAGCACTGATCGAGACATCGACCTCTACGAATTAGAGGAGCTATGTGATGCTGTGGGCTGGGCTCGACGACCGATTCGCAAAGTGCGCAAGGCGATTCAGCATAGCTTCTTAGTCGTGACGATGTGGGAACAGCAAGGTAGCCGCCGTCGCCTGGTTGGGTTTTCGCGCGCGACGTCTGACCATGCCTTTAATGCCACCATTTGGGATGTCGTGATCCACCCTGACTATCAGGGCAAGGGCTTGGGCAAAACGCTGATGAAGCAGCTCATCAAAAAGCTCCGCAGCGAAGATATCAGCAACGTCACGTTGTTCGCCGATCCACATGTGGTGGATTTTTACCGCAATCTAGGATTCATGCCCGATCCAGAAGGGATCAAAGGCATGTTTTGGTATCCCGATTAATCTGATTGGCGGTCTCACTCCAACGATCAGAGGCGGCTTCGTAGCATGCAATATAGGGCAATGGGGCCGCTCAACTGATGGCGCTCAAGCCCCATAAACAACTCTATTGTCAGTACAGATCAAACTCGATCTTTGATGCAGCAAGCGCTTTAAGCAGTTGTCACCCAGTTAGGGATGCGTAATGACGCTACGCATCGATTGCGGTCACGGTGGCTCCTGTCGTATCGATCGCGAGGGGACAGGCATCTACCACGTCAATGCCTTGCTGCTGCCAAGTGATGGTCATCGCCTGGGCGATCGCTGCCGCCTGAGCCGGACCGCCCAATGCTAACAGAGTCGGACCAGCACCACTGATGGTGACCCCATAGGCCCCGGCCTGACGAGCGGCTTGGCTCACGGCCTCATAGCCCGGTATCAAGGTTTTGCGATAGGGCTCATGGATGCGATCGCCCAGGGCCGTGGCGAGCCAATCACCATTGCCAGTGGCTAACGCTTGCATCAGCAACCCCAGATGCCCCAGCGTGTAGACAGCATCCGCACGGGAATAGTGCTGGGGCAAAACCTGCCGTGCTTTCGCGGTTGAAATCTCAAAGGCGGGGATTGCCACGATAGGAATGATGGCGGCCTGCCAGGGCACTTCACAAATCGTGCCATCGCCGGCCTCATTGGCCGTGGCCAGCCGGCAGCCCCCCAATAGGGCGGGCACCACATTGTCAGGATGGCCCTCGATCGCGGTGGCTAGCTGCGCCAGTTCAGCGGTATTTAAGACCTGGTCAGCCAAGGCGTTGGCGCCTAAAATACCGCCCACAATCGCCGTCGATGAGCTGCCTAAGCCCCGAGCCAGCGGCAGGCCCAGCTCAATCTGCAATCGCACGGGCGGCACCGGCTGGTGGATGTGGGCAAAAAACTGACGAAAAGCGACATAGGCGAGATTTGAGGCATCCGTAGCGACGCGCTCGTGCTCGGCACCGGTCACAGTGATTTGCAGGGGTTCAGCGCCAGTTAGCGGCGTGAACGTAAACCGGTTGTAGCGGGTCAGGGCAGCGCCTAAACAGTCAAACCCCGGCCCAAGGTTGGCCGTGGTCGCTGGTACCGAGACTACATATGAATTGGCCATAGCGCGCTTTTCCTTCCACAATGCCGACAACTCCCCATTTCGCGAATCGCATATTACCATTCATTTAAGGACGTCTAACGACTGTTTGGCATCGCCTCTTTGCCCTGGCGCTGGTTTTGCTCGTTGTCTGCAGCTGTCATCCTTCAAACCCCACTCGGATCTCTGATGAAAACACCCGTTCTCTCCATTGGCGCCATCGGATTAACCGCTTTAGGCATGGCTCTGCTGACACCGGGCGCGATCGCCGATTCTATTGCAGAGCCAACCGCCTCAATGACAGACGTACCCCTGCCAACGCTCGCGGCTCCGGTCAGCACTAGCCTGGAGATGGCGGCTCCCCAACAGGCTCAAGTTTTGCCTGACGGTGGCTTTGCCGATGTCGCCCCCACCCACTGGGCCTACAGCGCTGTCAATACTCTGATCAACAACTACGGCTGCCTGGAAGGGTATCCCGATGGCACCTTTCGCGGTGATGAATTAGTTACCCGCTACGAGTTTGCCGCTGAGATGCTCGTCTGTCTGAACAACAGTGTGCTGTTTACTCAGCCGTATCCCTTTGAGAGTATCGAACAGCTACTAGAGGCGCAAGAAGCGCTGAATTCGGAGCTGGGCACCCTCTCAGATGCGGTCGAAGACAGCGAATCCGAAATTTTAGTGGATTAACGTCGGCGAAAGGCACTCTTCATCCCCGACTGGGGCGGATAGGGTGGATGGCTGGCCACGTAGGTGGCGTAGGCGATCGCACTCAAAAACATCAGTCCCAGCAGCCCCGCGAGCGGATTGCCCCCCACGCCAGTGACCCAGGCTGGAACGTCATCCGTTGCAACAATCCAATCATTCACATCAAATTGATAGTAGGCAAATACGAGGCCACCGTGCAGTCCGGTTGCCAGGCCGAGAGTGGTGGTCCAGCGGGACTGGCGTGTGAGCCTCGTCGGGACGCGCCGCGCCCAGACCAGCGCGGCGCCCAATAAGCAAAGTCCGACAAATTGCGGCCAGGTTTTGATGATTTCTGCCAGGGGACGCAGGTAATGGGCGATCGCAAAGATGCCTGCGTTCACCCAGAGGGCAACTGGTGCGACATAGTCTTGTTCCAGCTCAAATAGCAGCCAACCTCGGAAGATTAGTTCCTCTGCCAGTCCTACCCCAATTCCTACCAGCAACCCTTCTAACAGATTGCGGATGAGCGGGGTGTCGCTGGAATTAACCCACTGCCCCCAACCAAGAAACATCTGACAGCTGTAGAGCAACATCACCCCCACAGCCCCGGCCCCAAACGCTGTTAACCAGCCCCGCCACCAGGTTAATCCACCCGAGAAACCCAGCACCGCCCAGGGTGTTGAGCAGCGGTGGACTCGCCGTAGCCACAGGGGCAGACAACTGGCAAACACGGCACAGAGTAGGAGCGGTGCCCAAATGACCGATCGCCCATTGGTGGCAGCATATTCGTGCTGATAGAGGGGCACCACGACGGGCGATGACACCAACACGACGGCCAATACATAGGTAATCGCCCTGACAAGAGCAGGACGATGCCGCAGCCAATCCCACAGCCTGCTCAACGTGGGGGGTTACTCCTCAGGTTCAATCGAGCTGGTAAGGCCTTGGCCTTTGAGCCCTTCACAATAAAACTCAGCATGTTCGAGGGCACAAATAATCACGACAGCCACGCCTGCTACGTGGGCTTGCATCATGATATTGACGGCCTGCGGCATCGACAGGCTAGGGACGACTTTCATTAAAGATTCAACGACGTGTTCCATCGAATTAAAGTCGTCATTGTGCAGCAATACGCGATAGCGCGGGGCTGGTTTTCGAACTGTGGATGTTGAGCGACTTTCAATCGTTTCGACAGCCACCATAGGCGCCTCAAATCACAAACTAAACGACTCAGACTGATTGATACCTGCTTTGGCTTGAGCGATCGCCCAGCGCCTCCCGAATGCCCAGCACCAACTGTAGGACTTTGAGACAGACAGACTGGCCTTAACACCGTCACTCGGTGATGGGCTCTGCAGTTACCAGCAAACTTCTTAAAGCTTAATGGAGATTCTCAAAGGTGACAAAGATAGCGCCAGCGACCCAGACAGTTTTAGCGGCGCGGGCGATTGATTACACCATATCTTGTTGGAATCACAAAATTTTCGCCTTTTGTGGCCCTAGTGAGGGCGGCGATCGCGAATCGAGCTAGGCTGAAGGGAAACCAAGTGATGAAAACTCCAGAGTCACCGAATCATGGGCGTTGTTGCTTATCAAGTTGTCTATATTCAGTGCGGTAATGCCCGCCTTTATGGAGAGCTGGTTCAACATATTGCAGAGCGCCACAACTGTTGGTTACGTCCCCTGTCTTTGCTGTCTTCCCAACCGACCGACGGCCAGCCAGAATTTTTAGACCTGCGCGATGGCCCTGACATCATTTGCTCTGATGAGTTGATTCGTCCAGTGATGGATTTAGACTGGCTGGTGATTTTAGAGCAGCTAACGGCCAGTAAGACTGGTTGTGACTACCCTCAAGCCAATCAGTATTTGCGACAGTTTTTAGCGCAACTGACCAGCCAGAGATCGGTATCATCTGAATTATCCGATTAGGTCAGCATGACTTGGTGCATGAGACGTCATCTAGGCCGATTTTTTGAGATGAGTCGATGCCCATAACTAACGCCAGTTTGGCTTAACCCCTCTCAGCCGGATGCTCGATACCCACCCCGCCTTTGGCACCCTACCCCAAAGGGAATGATCGCCTCGACCGACGGGTAAGCAGCTCGATGCCCTGATCCCAAACTCAGGTCAACTAAATCATGCAGTCGGGCGCTGTTCAGCACAGTCGTCAACACCGCTCTACCGGACTGTGATGCATGAGTGATCGTGAATGTCTTCGACGGAAAATCAGGGCTTTCTACTCAGGCACAGCCACACTAAAAGACAGCACATTGCCCTTGGCAACCTGCTGTCTCACAAAAACGTTCACATTGCGCATCTGGTAGCAACAAACATCGTCTCCAAGTGATGATATTGAAACCAATTAATAGGCACCTTTGCGGTAGAGCACGGCTAAAACGGTCTCAAAAATCAGTCGAATATCGTAGAAAACCGACCATTTCGACTGGTATTGCAAATCCATGCCAACGATCGCCTCAAAGTCGGTGACTGAGGAGCGGCCATGTACTTGCCATTCTCCCGTAATGCCGGGCTTGACGTTTAAGCGCTCCCAATGATGCGGCTCATAGCTCATCACCTCGTCCACGGTCGGCGGGCGAGTGCCTACCAGACTCATATCTCCCAGCAAAACGTTCAAAAACTGAGGGAATTCGTCCAGGCTGGTTTTTCTTAAAAAAGCGCCCACGCGGGTAATTCTCGGATCGTTTTTGTTTTTGAAAATGAGCCCTTGCGCCTCATTTTCAATTAAGTGCTTGATGGCATCCGCATTGGTCACCATTGAGCGGAATTTCCAAATGCGGAATGTTTTGCCTCGATGGCCACAGCGGACCTGGCTGTAAAGGATGGGTCCTGGGTTATCAACTTGAATCGCGATCGCAATCGGCACAAACAAGATAGCCGTGATGAGCAATCCGACTGATGCCCCAAGGATATCTAAACACCGCTTGAAGAGGTTAGTCACCGAAGGGTGCTTAGCGGGCAGGCTCGACAAATCATCGAGGGTGGCATTATTGACCGGCGCGGTCTCAGCAATCTCAAGGTTGAACGAGGTGGCGGACTGGCTAGAGATGTTAACCACAAAAACTCAACTCCTTGATTACCCCTTTGAACATCTCCAGAGTATTCGGAGTCCCTATATCCGTAAAAGCCCTGAGGACAAGGTTCATAAAAACTTCATGGCGAATCGCGATCCCCATAAAGTGTGTGAAGAGTCCTCCAAAATGGGCTCATTCCTGCCTGCCGTCGGGTGAAGAGAGGGGAATGAGTCGTTGAAAACACGGATGATAGATTTCCGTAGATTCCCTAAGGGCACCATCGCGTTGTCTTCATAGCCGCTTGTTGATGGAGGCACAGTTTGCTGTCGGCGGGGCCATAGGCAAAGAGTGTCAGCCTAGAGAGTAGCTATTCATGGCCTCGGGGTAAAATTGGTCGTCCCTAGCCTGCAAGAATTGAGCGATGAATGGCGATACGCCCCCAGATTTATGAAGTGGGCTTTATACGCTAACGTCTGTGCCCCTGAGCATTCGCCAGTTTGTGCTGCAACAGCCATATTGAACCAAGACTAGCGGCGCTAGCCCAGGCCAAGCGACCACTTTGCAAATGTCCGGTGAGCAAGCAGAGGCTGCCCCCGACCAAAAAAATCAGGGTGCCGCTACCCGCAATCGCCAACATAGTCCGAATTGCTTGTGTACTGGCCAGCAGTTGGGCAGCTAAATCATCGCCCACCGGCATGGGTACCGAGGCCTGCAGCGCGGCAGCAAAGGACTCATATTTGGCGAGATCAATCTGATAGTAAGTGCCGAGTTCAGCATCTCTGAGTTCTTTAACGGAATACAGCCCGAACTGTTTAGTGTGGGTGATCGCCCGGCGAATCTGTTGTTTGGTCGCTAGCGATCGAAACGCCTCAAAGATCGACTCTCGATAGACACCAGTTTTCGCCATCTCGAGAATGCGCTGGCTCAATTCAGTATCAGAGAGGCGAGAGGCAATGGGCGACATCGGTTTAGCGATTACCTTGGGCAAAGGATTATGAGCGGCAACAACGAGTTGAACGATTAGTTCCTAATTTTAGAGTGATGTTGATGCCATAGTGTGGCTTGTCAGAGCTTCAGAAACCGGATTAATGAGGAACTGACGACCAACCCTACAGACCTACCAGTTCGCGGAACCAATCGTCATTGCGCAAATCGTTAAAGGCCGATTCGCCCTGGGCATCGGCGCGTAGATTGGGATCGAGCCTGACGGCTAGCTGGAGGTTTTCGAGGGCAATGTCATATTCGCGCTGCAGGCTGTAGCACAGGGCTTTGTGATAAAGCGCTTTGGCATAATCAGGGTCAATCTCCAAGGCTTTGTTGAAGCTGGTCAAGGCTTCGTCGTCGCGGCCCAGTTTCATGAGGGCGAGTCCCTGATTATCCCAAGCTTTGGTGGCCTGGGGGTTAAAGCGGGTGGCCTTATCAAAGGATGACAACGCTTCCTCAAAGCGCTCCAGCTCCAAGGCGGCCAAGCCCCGATTGAGCCAAGCTACCGCATCGTTGGCCTGAATCTCGATCGCTTTATCAAACGACTGAAACGCCTCGCTGTGCTGCTGCAAAACCCCGAAAGAAACTCCCCGATTGACCCAGGCTTCTTGGTAATCCGGTTGGATGGCCAGGGCTTTATCAAAAGCCGCGATCGCCTCTTCGCGGCGGCGCAGTCGGCCCAACACCATCCCCCGGTTGACCCAGGCTTTAGAATCTTCAGCGTCTAGCATCAATACGCGATCGAAGGCTTCCAAGGCCTCCTCATAGCGCTTGAGTGTGCGCAGGGTCAGCCCTCGCTGGAAATGAGCAGTTACGTTATGGGGGGCGAGCTCAAGGGCCGTGTCAAAGGCCGCGATCGCGTCTGCCGGTCGCTCCAGTGCAACTAACGTCTGGGCCTGTTTGAGCCAAACCTCGACATTGTCAGGCTGAATCTCTAGCGCTTCGGTGTATTGCTCTAATGCGGCTACGTAGTTGCCATCCGCCAGGAGCTGATCAGCAGCGGTAATGCGTTCTTCCGCCGACATAAAGAGAGTGGGTCGATTGCTCTGCAGGCGCTCTAACAGGCCGGTCACGTTTTCGAGCTGCTGCTGCGTATTGGCCATAAAGGTATTGGCCACATACTCAGGGACGACCTCACCCAACCGTCGCATGATCGCTTCTTTTTCGCCCTGGGCCTCAGCCTGTAGGGTGATCAGTCGCTCTTGCACTGTGCGTTTGACCGCTTCGAGATCGGCAATGACGTCAGTGCGGCCAGAGGCAATGTCTTTTTGGAGTTCCGTGAGCTGATCGGCAAACTCAGTTTCCACCGCTTCTAAACGCTGTTGAGCCTGCTGCTGCCGTTCCGCGCTGGCCTGTTCCAACGAGCCTACATGCTCAGTCAGGCGCTGATCAAATTCATCAAGCTTGCCCAACATGCGATCGCGGCGGTCAAAGACGGCATCGCGCACCTCACCCAGCTGACGGCTGAGTTCCGTTTCTAAACGATTGAGGGCATCCAGGGTGGCCGTGGCGCGATCGCGACTCTCCCCCTGCAGCTGCTGTATCGTTGCCGTAAATTCGCTGGCACTGCGCTGCACGTCTTCCCACGTGACGGTTTTGCGCGTCTCTAAATCGTCGAGCATTTGAGCCAACTGCTGCTGAAAGCTATCCGCACTGGCTTCTAGCTGGTTGAGCGTGGCTCCTTGCTGCTCGTCAACCGCACTCTGCAGCGCGGCAAACTGGGCGACAAAGTCATTGGCTGACTGCTGCATATCGGCCAGGGTTTGGGCTTTGCCCGCATCAATTTCGCCTTGATAACCGCTGAACTGGCCCAAAAAATCATCTAAAGAACGTCTTAAATCGGCTAATACACTGGCGCGTTGAGCCAGCACTTCATCTTTTACTTGGCGAAACTGTTCGGCAAAATCCTGCGTCGATCGCTCCATCGTTTGCAGGGCGAGGTCGCGATGTCCTAAAGCGCTGGCCTGTACCTCATCCAGCTGCTGATCGACCGCCTGCTGACGGTTGCTCATAGCATCCATGACGCGCTGCTGGTATTGCTCTAGCTGTGACTCTAAATTGTCCCGCAGCGATTCAAAGTAGGGGGCAAACCCCTCCTGCAGTTGTTCGAGGTCGGCCAGGGCGCGATCGCGAGTAGCTTCGACTGCAGCAGTCAGATTTTGCAAACGGTCGGTAAACTCGGTCGCCGAGGTATCCAGCCCCCCCAGCGTTTGCTGTTTGTGATCATTGACCTGATCCGTGATCGCGGCTAGCGCCTGCTGAAAGGATTGAGTCGTGCTTTGCACAGAGGCCAAGACCTCAGCCGTTTGAGTCGTGGCGTCGGCTTCAAACCCAGCGGCGCGCTCCTGCATTTGCGTTTTAACAGCGGCGGCCTGTTCAGTCACGTTGGTGTCTAGCTCATTGAGCGTCTGCTGCAGGGTGGTCACCTGCTCTTCCCAGTCTTTCAGCGTGCGCACCTTGGAGCTGTTGATATCTTCAATCGCCTGGGTTAAGGCGCGACGCTTTTCGGCCAACGTGTCTTTAAAGCCTTCGGCTTCTTGCTCAATGTCATCGGCGATCGCCTCAGCATCTTTTAACACGCTGTTCAGCTCTCGGCTGGCCGTCCGGATCTTGTGTTCCAGGTCGGTCATTTGATTGAGCTGACCCCGCACCACTGTGGCGACTTCCTGCACGACGGAACGCCGCAAAAACCACAGCATGACGACCCCGAGCACGATCAGGAGCGCTAGGGCTGCCAACAAAATTGAGACGAGGGTGGTGGCGCGGGTAAAGGCCAGATTGGCTTCTTGTTGCAGCCGTTCGAGATCTGCTTGGTCTTGAGCGGTGAGCGATTGGGCTAAGACTGGGCGCGTTGCTGTGAGGGTGGGAGCGGCAAGTCCAGTTCCGCTGCTTAATAAGCACAGCAACACCAGCCCGCTACTCTGCCATCCACGCGTTGCAAGGAAAAAGAAACGATGCCGCATCGGTCTTGCGATCACACTCAATAGAAGAAATGGCGCTCAGCCCTAAGCATAGCTAAAGCCCCGTCAAGAATACGCATAGCATACCTTGAAGCTTTGCCCGGTAGCGTTTTCCTTTGACTCGGGCAGCCAAAGCCGTGATCCCGGTTCTCTAAAAAAAGACAAGAAATCTGTTCCGCTGCCTCGGGACTGGCTAGCGTTCCAAGGATGGCCTCGAGAGTCTGCTCACTGCGACAGAATGACCGTTGCGGCGAACAGCGGCTGGGGTAGTGCTGTGAACGATGCAGGGGAGAGCGGTGAGGCGGAGTTGCTGAGGATCGCATTACCTCACTGATAATAATGGCCATTCGGCAAAATCGTCGTGCGATCGCAGGCCGCTAAATTCAGGTTGACCGCCACGGCCCGAAAGAGGGTAGCTCCATTAAAGCAAGCCTGCTTCAATTTGGCTTGAGATAAATTGGCTCCGGTCAAATCAGCTCCAGTGAGGTCAGCGCCCTGCAAATTAGCTCCCTGTAAATCGGCTCGGCTCAAATTACAGCCACGCAAATCAGCCTTAGCCAAGCAGGCATAGCGTAGATCGGCCCGAGACAGATTGATCGTATTGAGACGCGCTTGGGCTAAATCGGCTGATAGCAACTTGGCGTCGCCCAAGTTGCCGGCTTTGATCACGACGCCACACAGCTTCGCCTGGCTTAAATTGCTGTAAGGCAAATACGCTTTATCAATCACAGCGTCGGTCAAATCGACCTCGCGCAGGTCACATTCAAAGCCGTCAGCAAACTTTAGAAAAACCTGCTGAAATTGGCGTTCGCCCAAACCATAACGATCAAGCAAATCTGGAAAATCCAAAGTTAGCATCGGGTTAAAAATACTCTGCAAACTCACAGGGCACATCAATAAATTCAGAAGATATTGTGAGCAAATTGAATCAGGGGACAGTGCTGTCAGTGAGACGTCCTTGACGTTAAAAGCGGCCCCTCAACTTACGCTGGGCCGATCAAAAACCCCGACCGACCAGATCATCAAGCTGGCATTACCGGAAAGAAAAAACGGCCAGCGCTCATCGTGCGCAAATCCCAACAACTGCAACACGAATTGTCTCTAGTCGCAAAATATCTTCACGAATTTTTGTAAACACCTGCCAATCTACAGCGAGGTTTCGAAAAAAAGAACAGCCTTAAAGATGTTTTTGGATTTGTTGCGCCGGTCACACTTTGCGAAAGTGCTATTTAGCGGTGATTAGTTAAACTTTTCGAGACGATTATCGCGATTAATGCACGGGTGAGGGGCGTTGCTAGCCGCGATCGCAATGTTCCAAAGACCCAGAATTGGGAAAAGCTTAAAGCGTTTTTCTGAGGACTAAACTCAGTCAAGGTATCCGGTGGATGAGCCCAGGCTAACGTTTGGCTCAACTTTAACCGCCAAGGTTTGCCCAGTAAAAAGTAAAGAGGCGTGCTTAGACTGGTGATGCCGTCTCTAACGACCGCGACAGTGGCTATCCTGCGGTGTGTTATGGCAACATCTCAAGTCACCTGTCCGGATATTGGGAAGCAGCCGCGAAATGCCCCAGGTGTCATGCCGTCGCGGGACACCGATTGAACGTTGAGTTTCAGGTCGTGCAGTAGCGCCGTGCAGTCGGGGGACGCGTCTGGCCAATATGACCTCTATCTAGCCGACTGACCGCGATCGCCGCACAATGGTGAAGAAACGGTATTTTGAAGTCAGAGCGGGGTGAACCCCACGTTTCCCAAGCAAGTTATGAGCTATCAAGATTCGATTGCGGAGTACTTTCACGATCGCACGAAGTACAGCCCAGACACCCTAGCCACGGCGGCGGGGGCCATGCAAGGGCCACAGCCAGAGCCGTTTAAAACCTATCAGTTAGGCACCGAAATCGACTTAAAGCCCTTTTTAGACGAGTCGAAAGTATCAGAGCAGGCCTCTCAGACTGATCGGGCTTGGGCGCGCCTCTCGCATTTTTTAATTAATGTCTATGGCTTAACGGCCCAAGTGAAAACGCTGTCAGGGCCAGCGTTTTACCTCAGAGCAGCACCCTCTGCCGGTGGCCTGTACCCCACCGAGCTGTATCTCGTTTCGCGGGGGCACTCGCTGCTGCCAGCCGGCCTTTATAACTATCAGGCTCGCACCCACAGTCTCTGGCGATTTTGGGATGATCATGTGTGGCAGGCTTTGCAGGCCGGATGTTTTTGGCATCCCGCCTTGGAACACACGCAGTTAGCTGTGGTGTTGACTACCGTGTTCTATCGATCGGCGTGGCGATATCAGGCGCGGGCTTATCGGCGAATTTGTTTAGATGCCGGTCATGCTTTAGGCAACTTAGAGCTGGCCGGTAATCTGGTCGATTACCGACCGCATCTGATTGGGGGCTTTATCGATTCAGCGATTAATCAGCTGCTGTATCTCGATGAGACGGCTGAAAGCACACTAGTGGTCGCCGCGCTTGCTGACCTGCTGCAGGTTGACCAAAACTTGCCACGGCTGACAACGACTCAACCCGCTCCCCGTCAAACCGATGTCTCTCGCATTTCGGAAGATGAACTGTTGCCCTCTCTGCATCAGGCGACTCGCATTGAGCAGGATGATGATTTTCGTTGGCAGACTCGCGCCCAAAGTGTCGCTGCGTCTGCAGAGCCGGAGGCTGATGTTCAACCCGATGACAAGTACAACTTCCCATTTGGGGTCAAAGTCTCTACAGTAACCTCACCGATTCATTGGGACGATCGCCTGCAAGGGTTGGAGAAAACGATTCTGCGGCGGCGCTCTACCCGACAGTTCAGTGGCGCATCGCTGACTTTAGATGAACTCAACACTGTGTTGGATTTTGTTTATCAGCCTCACCACTATGTCGAGCAAGGACTCGACAGTGATCCCGATTATTTCGATTTGAATCTAATTCAGACCTTTGTGGCGGCCTCTGGGGTCGATGGCTTAGAGGCGGGATGCTATTACTACGCACCGCAGAGACAGGAACTGCGACAAATTCGATTTAAAAACTTTCGCCAGGAACTGGGCTATCTCTGTCTCGGGCAATCGTTAGGCCACGATGCCGGGGCCGTCATCTTCCATACTGCCGATTTAAAAGCGGCGATCGCTCACTACGGAGACCGCGCCTATCGCTACTTACATCTTGACGCCGGGCATTTGGGGCAGCGGATTAATCTGGCTGCTATTCGTTTAGGCTTAGGTGTCAGTGGCATCGGCGGCTTTTTCGACGACCAAGTCAACGATGTGCTCGGGATTCCGGAAGATGAAGCGGTTTTGTACATCACGACTCTAGGGCGGCCGGCGCTCGGTCAATAAAGCCTCATCCACCACTGCTGGATGAGAGCTGAAAACTGACTCGCTGACGGCGGAAAACCCAGATCGCAGTAAGCTGAATCTAAGTACAGTGTTACGACAGTGCAACCGAGTTTCTTTCTGCCATGGTCACAATTAACGAAAATTACTTGAAGCTCAAAGCGGGCTACCTCTTTCCAGAAATCGCCCGCCGCGTCAAAGCGTTTGCCGATGCTAACCCCAATGCCCCGATTATCAAACTCGGCATTGGGGATGTTACTGAACCCCTGCCCGAAGCCTGTCGCACTGCGATGATTAAAGCCGTTGAAGCAATGGGCGATCGCGAGTCTTTTAAAGGGTATGGCCCTGAGCAGGGATATGAATTTCTGCGCGAAAAAATTGTGCGTCACGATTTTCAATCCCGCGGCTGCGATATTACTGCTGATGAAATTTTTATTTCTGATGGCTCTAAGTGCGACTGCGGCAATATTTTAGACATTTTTGGTGACGATAATAGCATCGCTGTCACCGACCCCGTTTACCCGGTGTATGTCGACACGAACGTCATGGCAGGGCATACCGGGCCAGCGCGTGATGACGGCACTTATGAAGGGCTGATCTACCTCCCCATCACTGCCGACAACAACTTCACAGCTCAAATTCCTGAGCAAAAAATTGATCTGGTGTACCTCTGCTTCCCTAACAACCCCACGGGAGCCGCTGCGACGCACGCCCACTTACAAGACTGGGTGAATTATGCTCGTCAGCACGGTTCTTTGCTGTTGTTTGACGCCGCCTACGAAGCGTTCATTACCGATCCAGAGATTCCCCATTCGATTTATGAAATTCCGGGGGCACGTGACTGCGCGATCGAGTTCCGCTCATTCTCCAAAAACGCTGGCTTCACCGGTACTCGCTGCGCCTTTACAGTGGTTCCTAAAACCATTCAAATCAAAGCTTCCGATGGGACTGACGTGGATTTACATCGGTTGTGGAACCGCCGTCAATCCACCAAATTCAACGGGGTTTCTTACATCGTGCAGCGGGGAGCCGCAGCGGTCTACAGCGACGAAGGCCAAAAGCAGGTGCGCAAACTCATCCGGTTTTATTTGGAAAATGCTCGCATCATTCGTGAAAAGCTCTCAGAGGCAGGCATTCAGACTTTTGGCGGGGTAAATGCCCCCTATGTATGGGTCAAAACTCCCCACGGTTTATCGAGTTGGGAATTTTTCGATAAGCTACTGCACACCTGCCATGTGGTTGGGACGCCAGGATCTGGTTTTGGTGCCGCTGGCGAAGGCTACTTCCGCATCTCTGCGTTTAATACCCGCGACAACGTTGAGCAAGCCATGCAGCGCATTATCGACAAATTCAGCGCTTAGGGAGTCGCGCCCTGCTCGCTGGTGGCAACCGTGCCAAACCCTGACGCAAAGTGTCTGTTGTGGAGAGGTGATTGAACCATCGTGCTCTGAAGTCAGCGAGCCTGAAAAACCATGAGAACCTGAGCGCGACTGGCTGGGCTGATGGCTGATTAGGCTAAAGAACAAAAGACGGGAGGGGCGATCGCCCCTCCCGTCTTTGATTTAAACGGCTATGCAATTAAAAGTCCGTTCAACAAGGCTTACTAAGCCAGCTTAGCCCGCTTTTTGAGCGCCATGACGCCGCCGAAAATGCCCAAGCCTAAGGCCAAAGCAGGTTCGGGAACATCACGAGCGGAATCAGTACCGACAAACTTCCAGTCGGGGCCGTTGAACTCGCTCTGGCTGATGAAGCGAATCGTATCGACGGAGTCGCTCTCAACGCCTAAATCAGCGAAGATATTAATGCCTAAGGAGCCAACTTCTTGAGCACCACTAATTTCACTGGTGTCAATTTCATAGCCCGCATCAAACCACATATCATCTTCGATCAGTAGGCGGTCACCGATGAGATCACCATTGCCATCTACTGCTTGAATAGCAAGGTCGCTGTTCTTGCCTCGCTCCCAAATCAAGAGATTGTCAATCACTTTGTCGAACTTGAGGTCAATGATAAAAGAACCCTTGTCTTCGGTATCGATGATGTGGTTGAGGTTGTTAGTTCCTAGGTTGGTTGCGATATCTTCCGCTGAGGCATCTTCAGCGCGGACGCCACCCGTCGCAGTGTCCCCAGTATCGGCACTAGCCGCGCCAGTGTTGCCTCCGGCAAAAGGATCGTTAGCCACAATCTCAACAGTAGAAACGTAGGAAAAGTCGTTAATAATCTCGTTGCCAATTTTGACCGACTCTAGCAGGATGTCGCCTGTGGGCGCGTTGTTAACGGAATAGGTTGTATCAAACTCAAAACCGAAACTCTGAGCGTTGGCGTTGCTGCTCAAAGGGAGTAGAGCACCTGTGGCAATACCCATTGCCACTGCTAATTTGGATAAGGATAAGGTCATGGTTGCTACCAAAGTAGGACTGTCACGTTCCCAAATTAACCAGAGCCAATCAAGACAACGACAGCGATGGCACCCAAAATAAAAGAAGCAGGCTTTATCGTTACTTCGCAAATGCCTCGTGGCCACGCTGTTTAAAGGTGAATTGATCAAAAAGTCTGCTTTTTAATCGTGACGGTCGCTAGATTAGCCTCAGCCTCTAACGCTGTATCCCTTTCTGAAAGGTCGTTTTGAGATTACCTAGAGATTACGGAGTCGTTCCCATTCTGCCGTTTCCGAAATTGCCCGGAGGTGGCTGAGTGCTTTTACGGAAGCGTTTTTAAATCCGGAAATTTGAGCTGATATTTCAGTTCAGTGATCGGTTGATCGCGGCACTTTGTTAATTCATTTGATTGATAATGCGATCGCTGAGATGGGTTTGCTAGAAGACAGAAGCATCTACTGACTCATCACGATGAATATTTCGGTCGGGCTCGCATTTTGTGTGGCCTACGTAGCAGGTTTATTGCTCAGCTCGGCAGCGGGTTATTTCACCGTTGGGACGTTAGCGATATCTAGAGCTGGCGTTATCGTTAGCCTGGGCTTGCTCGTGTTAGCCGCGATCGCCTCTCGATATCGTTCGCTCGGCTGGCGCTCGCAAATCTGGGCCGCGCTGGCCTGTGTCTGCTTACTGGCGTCGGGATATATGACGGTGCGATCGCCAGTTGCTGGATCGGGTGATATCAGCGCTTATGTGGAACGCGCCCAATCAATCGCTCCGACTCACGTCATTTCAGGTCGGGTCATTGAGGAACCGAGACTGAATCGGGCTCTCAAGGGGCGATTTATTCTGCAGACAGAGCGGCTGCAGATTCAGAATGCTGATGGTGAGATCACGTTTCAGATCGCCACTCAGGGGCGACTGTATATGACAGCACCGCTCCTGCAAGTAACTGGATTACATCGCGGCCAGCTGGTTACGGCGATCGGTCGCCTCTATCGCCCCCAAGCCGCTAAAAATCCGGGAGGTTTTGATTTTGCCTCGTATCTCGGGCAGCGAGGCATCTTTGCCGGATTCGTGGCGACTGATCTGCAGTTTCCCATTAACTCTCGGTGGGGCTTGTGGCGCGTGCGGCAGCGTATCGTGCGGTCGCACCTGCGAGCGTTGGGCAGTCCTTTGGGACAGTTAGTGAGTGCCATGGCACTGGGCCGCAGAGCGGTTGATTTACCGGCAAACATGCAAGCGTTATTTGCCCAAGTTGGCTTAGCACACACCATCGCCGCCTCGGGGTTTCATGTGTCTCTGCTGTTGGGCACTGTGCTGGCCCTGCTGCGATCGCGCACGGCTCGTTTACAGGTAGTGGTTGGCATCATTGTCTTAGTCAGTTACGTGACCCTAACCGGTTGGCAAGCCAGTGTGATTCGGGCCGCAATTATGGGCCTGGCCACCTTGGCTGGCTTAGCGACCAATCGTCAGGTGATACCGAGCGGTGCCTTGGGACTCGCGGCGACCGCCATGCTGCTTGTGTATCCTCAATGGCTCTGGAATGTGGGCTTTCAGCTCAGTGTGACGGCAACCTGGGGACTCATCGTCACTGTGCCCGCGATCGTCCGTCGTCTGCAGTGGCTGCCTGTGACTGTGGCGTCACTCGTGGCCGTACCAGTGGCGGCCACGCTGTGGACTTTGCCGCTGATGCTGTATCACTTCAATGTAATTTCTGGCGTCAGCATTCTGCTGAACGTCGTCGCAACGCCCCTTATCACGGTCATTAGTCTGGGTGGAATTGCCAGCAGCGCCTGCGCTTTATTGCTGCCTACCCTGGGTCAATTGACAGCCCAACTGCTTTATTACCCGACTCAGAGCTTGGTGTGGTTAGCGCAGACGAGTCGCCATCTGCCGGGCAGTGCCGTTGTGATCGGGCAAATTTCTTTGTGGCAGCTAGCTGGACTCTACAGCGTTCTCTTCCTCAGTCTTTGTCCGCTTCAGTCTCAAGTCAAAAGACTCAAGCCTTTGCTGCCCATTGTGTTTGTCGGATTGTTGCTGGTGCCGATGGCATGGCAGTCACTGACTCAAAACCAAATTACGGTACTGGCCGCTGACGATGAACTGATTTGGATTAAGCAGGTTCAGGGGCAAACCATGCTGATTAATAGCGGCGATCAAGACACAGCTTTTTATACGGTTGAGCCTTTTCTGAGGCAGGCAGGTGTAAACCAGATTGACGAAGCGATCGCGCTGTCCACTGATGCCGAACATGTCCTCGGTTGGCGCAGCTTGCTGCAGCGATCGCCCAGTCGCCATCTATATAGTCCTGGTGAACTGCCCGCTCTCACGAACTTGACCCAGCAATTTCAGGCGCTACAGCCTGGGCGCAGTGAGGTGATCGGGCAGTTCACGATGCAACTGTTGGGAATCGAAAACCCAATCTTGCGGGTCACAGCGACTCAAAGCTGGCTGTTATTACCGCCGCTGTCTCTAGAACTGCAGGCCTATCTGGCGCAATCAAGCACGGTGCTAGCAAGTCATGTGCTGGTCTGGTCGGGCGGAGCCCTTAGCGACGAACTGCTGGCTGCTGTCAACCCTAAAGTCGTGATTTGCTATGGCCCCAATTTGTCAGAAGCCGTCGAGCGCCGCCTACAGCAGTCAGATCGACAGGTGTTTTGGACTCATCGTGATGGTGCCGTTACCTGGCAGCAGCAGCACGGATTTCATACCTATCTCGAAACAAAACACCGGAATGCTCAACCTTGGGCTTAAGCGATTGCTCCGGCAGGGGGTAAAATACAGTCACCTGGAGAGGTGGCAGAGTGGTCGAATGCGGTAGACTCGAAATCTATTGAAGGGTCACACCTTCCGAGGGTTCGAATCCCTCCCTCTCCGTTGCTTTTCGGCTTTCAGGGCTCTGGCACTTAGATAAAGTACCAAAACACCGTGCTTGCCCATTGCGGTCAATCACCTGCGGGATGTCCATGTGCATCTTTAGAGACTGTATTCCTGCTTCTCTGAAATGGTCGCCGTAATGGCCCCGAGATTGGAGATTAGGGTGCTGGCTGCCGCCGCGTGCCGCGTGCCACCTCAGACATTAACTGTATCCTCCTCTGCTGGCGTCTACCCTCACGCAAGATGCCGCTAGCCGCGAAAAATTCCGTTACAGTTATCGACTGAAAGTTAAAGAATCAAAACAATCTCGCAATATTGTTGTTTGTCGTCTCATAAATTGAGGGGGCAGTACATCGGCTCAGAATCCGTCTTGGATGTTCTCTGAGTTCAGAATTTTGCCTGACTCTGCCGTCTGCCAGCTACCTTTTTGGGATGAGGTGATGGACTTTCAGCCCTTAATCGCGTCACAGCAGACTCCGCGGCCCAAAATTCTCAATCGCTTGTCTGCTTCTTTTGGCGCGACTGGTGTGCTGGTGCTACCGCGCCGTCAGATGGTGGGCATCGTTACTCGTCAAGACCTGCTGCGGGCGATCGCTCACCATGCCGAGTGGGCCAATCTGCTGCTATCGGACGTGATGACCTAACCCGCTGTCACCGTGCCGCAGGCCGAGCTGTCTGCCGATGAGGTTACTCCATCAGACAGCGCTCAAATTGTCAGATTGAGTCGAAAAGAAGACTATGCCACCCAAATGTGTCCTTGTTATTGACGATGAAGAATCGATCCAAAAAGTGGTCCGGCTCAGTTTAAAGATGGAAGCCAGTTGGGATACGATCACTGTCTCCTCTGGCCCCGAAGGGATTTATCAGGCGACAATCTGTCAGCCAGATGCCATCTTATTAGACGTCATGATGCCTGAAATCGACGGTATCGCCACGTTCAAAAGTCTGCATGAAAATCCCCAAACTCAATCGATTCCCGTCATTTTATTAACGGCCCAAACTCGCACCGCAGAAAAACGACTGTTTCACAAACTTGGCATCGCTGGGATCATTACCAAACCCTTCAATCCGTTAACTTTGGCCAGCCAAGTCGCGAAGCTGCTGAACTGGTCGATTTGAGGGGAGCCTATGAGAGTTTTACTGGTCGAAGATGATGACGCGTTGGTAGCGCTGCTGACCCAGCAGCTCACAGCCCAAAATTATGTCGTTGACCGCGTCGCCGATGGTGAAACGGGCTGGGCCTACAGCTCGACCTTTGACTATGACCTGGTGATCTTGGACTGGGTGCTGCCGCAGCTGGATGGCATTCAACTCTGCCAGCGCCTGAGAACTGAAGGGTTTAGCGTGCCAATTCTATTGCTGACGGCCCGAGATAAACAAACTGAAAAGATTAAAGGTCTGGAAGCCGGGGCCGATGACTATGTCGTGAAGCCCTTTGATCTGGCAGAACTCATGGTGCGCATTCGAGTGCTACTGCGGCGCACCCTCACTGAATCAGCACCGCTTTTGAGCTGGGGCGATTTGTGTTTGGATTCGGTGAGCTGTCAGGTGACATATCACGGGCAGCCGGTTGCTCTTACCGCCAAGGAATATTCATTACTAGAGCTATTCCTCAGGCACAGTTATCAAGTCTTTAGTGCTACCACCCTGCTTGATCGCATTTGGTCATCAGAGGAATTTCCGAGCGAGGCCACGGTGCGATCGCATATTCGGGGATTAAGGCGCAAACTCAAGGCGACCGGCGCGCCCCCTGATTTAATCGAGACTGTGCATGGGTTGGGGTATCGCCTCAAGATTCGGGCCTTGATTCCTGCTGCCGCCCAGCCAGCGGCGCTCCCGACTCACGTCGAACGTCAGACCCGTTATTTAGACGGCCTGATTCAAACCTGGAAGGCCCATAAAGGGGAAAGTTTGGAACGCTGGAATTATCTCGTGCAGATGATGCAAACGTTGCAAACTCAAAGGCTGGGTGAACAGCAACGCCTACAGGGCCAGCAGATGGCCCATAGCTTAGCAGGCACCTTGGGCACCTTTGGCCTCATGGAAGGCTATCGTCTCTCGCTGCAAATCGAACAGCTCCTGCAACAAGAGACAGCATTATTGCCGACTCAACTCTCCCAACTGCAAGCCTTAGTCACCACCTTGGGGCATGCGCTAGATGAGTCCCCCAAGCTGACCGACGCCGTCGAGGAGACCCCGGCGTCGCCGCGAATGCTCATCATCGATTTAGACAATGTGCCCTATGTTCAGCAGTTCATGGCGCTTGCAATCGCCCAAGGGTTCGAAGCGACGATGGTCGCTTCGGTAGAAGCGGCGGCTCGAAGCTGTGGATTGGGGGCATCGTCCCCAGCCCCGCCGCCGCCGACTGATTTACCCGATTTAGTGCTGGTGAATCTGGTGGTCAGCGAAACCGATGCAGTGCTCGATGAACCAATCTTGCAAAAGCTGTTGCAATTCATCACTGAACTGACTCAGCAGTGGTGCGAGTTACCGGTTTTGGTGGTGACTCCTCAAGCAGATTTTGGCAATCGGCTCAATCTGATTCGGCGCGGCGGTGCGGTCATTCTGGAATATCCGGTGGCGCCAGCAGAGGTGTTGGAGATGGTGGTGCAAGCGACCGAGCACCGATATCGCCTCAGCAAAGTCATGATTGTCGATGATGATACGCATCATTTGCGGCAGGTGATGCAGCTGCTGCAGCCCTGGAATTTTCAAATTACGCCTTTGGCCAACCCTCAGCGATTTTGGCTGCTCTTTAATCAAGTCCTGCCGGATATGGTGATCCTCGACATTGAAATGCCCCACATTAACGGCTTCGAGCTGTGTCAGGTGCTTCGGAGCCATCCCCAATGGCAACATTTACCGATTATTTTTCTGAGCATTCACGCTGATCCTGCCAAGCAAGATCAGGCATTTGCCCTGGGGGCCGATGATTACGTGACTAAACCCATTCAAGGACGGGACTTGGCCCGACGGGTGCTGAATCGCTTGCAGCGATCGCACGCCGCTCTTCGTTGGCAGCAGGCGATGGCACCCGTGGGCTAATCCTTCAGGTCTCGGACTGTGGGGCTCAGATCTCGCCCAGAATGATCGCCCAGAATCTGAGAAAGGGCTTGCCGTCGTCAGTTTCTCGATGATGTGATGAGCGCTGTGGGTCTGCCGACAGAAACCGAAGAGCTTGACGGATGATTTCCATGGGAATAGCCCTTAGCGCGATCACGCCACTTGCAACGAAGAACAAGAAGTGGGCGTGGCAGGTGGTGCTTGGTGGGTCAGGCGATCTTCTGGCAGGGAGTTTTAATGATTTTGGTGGAATCTCGACCCACCCTACGGCGGCTTAATTGAGAATTGGGGGCTTCAGGCTCCTTATCCTCCTTTTGCCTGCACAGGATTTGCACAAGGGTCAGACAAGGTGACAGTTAAAATCTTGAGGACTTTAACGCATCATAGTTCGAGCTGATTCCTCTACCTTGTGCAAACAACAGCATCCCCTCATTCGCCAATTAGCAGCGGCAATTGAAACGATGCATTTTAGAACAGGCTTTTGGGTCAGAGTGGGCGGATCGCTACCGGTAAACGATGCGGCTTGGTTAAGTCAAAGAGACGCCCAACGAGGCAACTGTAATGAAATATGAAGTCTTCTCAGATTAACCGCCACCTTCGCAAATCTACGGAAGGCTTTTTCTGTAAAGGATTCGGCAATTGTAACTAGTTAGATACAAGCCTGTGCACAGGATCTGCACAACTGAATTGATTAAATGAAGAAGTCCAAAAGGCCTGAGCCCTGATAGTTTACGGTTTTACTGCTGGGGCTCAGTTATCTCATAAACTGGCCGGTTAATCAGCGATGATAGGCCGCCCTGCAAGATTTGAACTTTGTTGAAAAATTGACGTTCTCAACAGAACGAGTTTTCTCTGAGGAGAGGATTGCTCTCCCCTCTCTTCAGAGAAGTTTTTTTATGAACTGTTGAGGCTTGGTTGGCAACAAAGCTTGCCGTTTGGATCTGATTTGATTGTGTGTTTAGAGATAGGAGATTATTTCATGCTTGACGCTTTTACAAAAGTCGTTTCCCAAGCCGATGCGCGGGGACAATACGTCAGTGATGACCAACTTAGTGCCTTAACCCAGTTTGTTGCTGAGGGCAATAAGCGTGTGGATGTGGTGAATCGACTGACGGGCAACACCTCTGCCATTGTGGCGGATGCGGCTCGGGCTTTGTTTGCCGAGCAACCCCAACTCATCGCGCCGGGCGGCAACGCTTACACGAGCCGTCGGATGGCGGCCTGCCTGCGCGATATGGAAATTATTTTGCGCTATGTCACCTATGCCGTGTTTGTCGGCGATGGCAGTGTGATGGACGATCGCTGTTTGAATGGTCTCCGCGAAACCTATGTGGCCCTGGGCGTTCCTGGGACTTCTGTGGCGGCAGGGGTAGAGAAAATGAAGGCTGCCGCCATCGCGATTGCCAACAATCGAGAAGGCATTACCCAAGGCGACTGTAGTTCCCTCATGGCAGAACTCGGCAGCTATTTTGATCGAGCGGCGGCGGCGGTGAGCTAGGTCTCGCGCTGGTTGATGTCCTTTTTGTAAACCCTTTAGAGATATTAGTTCCCATGAAAACCCCCATGACTGAAGCGGTTGCTGCCGCCGATTCCCAAGGTCGTTTCCTCAGTAGTACCGAACTTCAGGTGGCCTTTGGTCGTTTTCGCCAGGCCGAAGCAGGCTTGGCTGCGGCTAAAGCCCTGAGCCAAAATGCCGATAGTTTGGTGAACGGAGCCGCTCAATCCGTTTACCAAAAGTTTCCCTACACAACTCAAATGCAGGGCAATAACTATGCCTCGACCGCAGAAGGCAAAGCTAAGTGCAGTCGCGATATTGGCTATTACCTACGGATGGTGACCTACTGCCTGATTGCCGGTGGCACTGGCCCCATGGATGACTACCTGATTTCTGGCATCGCTGAAATCAATAGCACCTTTGAGCTATCGCCTAGCTGGTATGTCGAAGCACTGCGCCATATCAAAGCTAACCACGGCTTGAGTGGCGATGCCGCGGTTGAGGCCAACTCTTACCTTGACTATGCCATCAATGCTTTGAGCTAAGCCTACGATTAACGCCCGAGGCCAGTGCGCCCCCTTGGCAATCGCCCTGATGCTAAGCGGTGAACCGGCTTCGGGTTGCCTTGATCGAGCCCCATTTTTGATTGCTCTGACAATAAACTCGTGTCGAGTGGGTCAGCGCTTCGCCATCGCTCACAACTCCCGCTCCGGGGACTATAACCCACCGCTCTTAACTCGCCTGTGGCCGCCCGCACCTTTTTCCTTAAGGGGATTAGCGCGTGAACGTCATAGGCCATTTCCCTTTAATTCATTGATGTCGATTTGAGGACGCCTCTATGACCAGCACTATGTCAGCTACCCAGCTAGGATTTGAACCCTTTGTTGAAGCCTCTCCCACCGAATTGCGATCGCACGCCACTGACGACGATATTCAAGCGGCGATTTGGGCCACCTATCGTCAGGTCTTAGGCAATGACCATGTGATGCAGGCCGAGCGCCTTACCAGCGCCGAGTCGATGCTCACCCATGGTCATATTAAAGTGCGTGATTTTGTGCGGGCTGTTGCCCTCTCGGAGTTGTACAAACAAAAGTTCTTCTACAGCACGCCGCAGGTGCGATTTATTGAGCTCAACTTTAAGCATCTACTCGGGCGCGCTCCCTATGATGAAGCGGAAATTTCTGAGCATGTGAATCGCTATGTCGAGCACGGCTACGAAGCAGAAATTAATAGCTATCTCGACTCAGCCGAATACCAAGAGAACTTTGGCGATCAAATCGTCCCCTACTATCGGGGGTTTGCAACCCAAAGAAGCCAAAAGACCGTCGGTTTTGTCAGAATGTTTCAGCTCTATCGGGGGTATGCCAGCAGCGATCGCGCTCGGGTCAATCATAAGAAAGGCTGCCTCACTGAAGATCTGGCTCGCAACACGGCTAGCCCCTTAAGAACCTCCACTTTGAGCAAAGAACTGCTGGGGACAACCGGGGGAAATCGCGAACAAATGTATCGCATTCGCGTTTCTCAAGGCGCTAGCGGGCGCACTCCCCAAATTCGCCGCAGCGTTCAAGAGTACGTCGTCAGCTACGAGCAGTTGTCGCCCACCTTGCAACGTCTTAACCAACGGGGTAGCCGGATTGTCAACATCACTTCGGCCTAGATATTCTCAACGGTTTCGGCCTTAAAATGCTCCCTGATGCCGATATCAATGCAGTCAATGCCACGATATCGGCATCAGGGATCGCTAAAAATCTCAATTTGTATCCCCAACTCAGAGCGCTGCACGTCAAATAGTATGCTCAGAATAGAAAGTTTTCTGTTGAAAATTCTCTGTCGGGGGTTTAGCCGTGCTCAATCTCTGCGATTGGCACGCTATTTTTGCGCCAACCCCGCACTTATAAAATCCATATAATCCAAGGAGATGAACCTGTGGCGATTACCGTAACAGCTGCCCGTTTAGGCACCACCCCATTTGCTGAGCAAAGCCCGGTAGAATTGCGTCCCAAAGCATCATCGAGTGATGCTGAAGCAGTGATCTATGCGGTCTATCGACAGGTTTTAGGTAACGATTATTTGATGCGGTCGGAGCGCCTAACTGAATTAGAGTCACTGCTCACAAATGGCAGCATATCCGTGAGAGATTTTGTGCGCGCAGTAGCCAAATCAGATTTGTACAAAACCAAGTTTTTATATCCCAACTTTCAGACCCGCGTCATCGAATTGAATTTCAAGCATCTCTTAGGGCGGGCTCCCTATGATGAAGCAGAAGTCGTTGAGCACCTTGATCGCTACGAAAACCAAGGGTTTGAGGCCGATATCGATTCTTACATTGATTCGGCAGAGTATGAAAACCAGTTCGGTGACAACATCGCTCCTTACTATCGGGGATTCAATACTCAGACCGGTCAAAAAACGGTTGGCTTTACCCGGATGTTTAGTTTATATCGGGGCTATGCCAACAGCGATCGCGCTCAAATCGCTGGTAGCCAGTCTCGTCTCGCGGCAGAATTAGCGATGGGCAGCTCGTCTGCTGTCATCCCACCTTCCGGTGTCGACAATCAAGGCTGGGCTTATCAAGCGCCGAAGAAAGGCTACGTCTCGACTCGTGTCTTTGGCCGGCCCACCTCAACCGCAGAGCGCGGCCAGCTTTATCGCCTTGAGGTCGCTGGTGGTCGCTCACTGGGCTATCCCAGAATTCGTCGCACTAACCGAGTGTTGGTCGTACCCTACGAAGCCCTCTCTAAAACGCTGCAGCAAATCAATAAAACTGGGGGCCGGGTCTCCAGCATTACCCCAGCTTGACACTGTTAACGGTTCAGCTCATCTAACTCGATTTATCCAAAAGGAGGTAGCAGCCATGTTAGGACAGTATGCAACGAGTCAAGCCTCAAGTATCGACAGTCGAATTTTTGTGTATGAGGTGACTGGGCTAGCCCAAAACGAAGTCACTGATAGTCAACAGTTTGCGATTCGTAGCAGCGATCGCCAACAGATGCAGGTGCCCTTTCATCGCATGAATGAAGTGATGCGACGGATCACCAAGCTGGGCGGGGAGATTGTCAACATTCGTCCCCTTAACAGTCCTGAGGTCTCAGCTGAAGCTGAGGAATAATCTCGTTGATTAAAGCGATTCACCGTCAATAACTTTCAGGGTGAATCGCGATCGTTGGCGAACAAGTAGGGGACATTGGCTTGGCCAATGTCCCCTACTTGTCTTTAAGGATTTGCTTGAAAATAGCGTACCGGGGACTTGCGTTAGCAATACACCTGATTATTCAGGCCAGCTTGACTCAATATCAGCGAGCACGCTCTCGACATCTTCACCGCCGACATAGTCAACAATGCCGCTCCAGAAAGTGCCTGTGCCCACTACGCCGGGCATCATATCCGACGCGTCAAAGCGCACAATCTCTGCGTTGGCCAAAATCTCTGCCTGCTGCCGCGCGACCTCATCGGGGTACACGTCTAATCCCACGTCATTGTGAGGTGAGATGAAGCCGCCCAGGGCAGCCCAGGCTTCGTGGGCCGTCGGTGTCGTCAGATATTCCATCAGGGCCTGAGCTTCTGGCGTGTCATTAAACATGCCAAAAACGTCACCCGACACTAATACCGGAGTGCCAAACTCGGCATTGATACCCGGCAACGGAAAGACCGCTATCGTTTCACCTGGCACAGCGTCTTCGGGTAAGAAACTGGCAATAAAATTAGCCTGACGATGTAGATAACAGCGGGGTGAGTCGCCAAACAGCCCTAAAATTGAGTCGCCAAAGGGCGTACTAATGGCCCCCACGGTCCCCCCCGACACGTAGTCAGGATTCAGCACAATATCGCCAAATTGTTCAAAGGCTGCTTGCACCGGGGGGGCATCAAAGGTGATGTCATGGGTAATCCACTGGTCATAGACCGCTGGGCCAGCGGTTCTGAGCATAATGTCTTCCACCCAGTCGGTGCCGACCCAGCCAGTGGCATCGCCACTTTCCATCCCTAAACACCAAGGCGTCGCGCCGTCTGCCACAATTTGGTCGCTGAGGGCGATCATCTCGTCCCAGGTGGTAGGGAGGCTGTAGCCTTGGGCTTCAAAGGCTTGCGGGTTATACCAAACCAGGCTTTTGACCGACGCTCGAAACCAGACGCCATACAACTCGCCATCGACGCTGCCCAGGGTGAGCCAATCTTCCGGATAGGCGGCTTCTAGGGTGCTCATGTCCATAAAGTTGGTGATGGGGATGAGCTGGCCGGAGGCGGCGAAGTCAGCCATCAAGCCTGGCTGAGGAAACATAGCCAGGTCTGGAGCATCCCCTGATTCCACGCGCACCGGCAGCAGCGTGGCAAAGGCATCGGTGCCTTCGTAAATGACGTCAATGCCAGTTTCGGCTTCAAAGGCGGCAAAGGCGGCTTCGAGTTTTTCTTGCTGTTCGCCCACGACGACGCCCAACACGGTGACGCTGCCCGCGCCCGCTTCGCCGGGATCGTCGGTTGATTGCTGATTGCCGTCACAGGCGGCCAAAAGGGACAGACTGAGGCCAAGGGTGAGGCTGTGGCTCAGATGCCGTCTTAACGTGGCGCTGTTCATGTTTCTAAACGTTTGAGGGTGATGGGTTTTGGCCCCTTCACCATAGGACGAGATGGAAATTAGGGCAAAAAGAATGAGTGGGAATGTTACAGGCTCACAGACGGAGCCGAACGAATCGACCAGAAACGATGCGGCGGCGGAAACGGCGGCGCTGGAGCGCTCGATTTTGATTGATTTGGGTATAGAACGTCAACAAGACCCAACAGTAATACTGTCAAGCATCTGCTTTTAGTCGAGGAAATGCATCGGCAAACATCCATCAAAAATAGACGATTTTGGGCGATTTCAACGGATTAGGCGCGATCGCGCTTACTCTATTTTTCGCCTAATCGCCGCAGTAGCAGCCGGTATCACAGGATGCCTGCCCTACGGTGTGACCGCTGAAGGAAACCGACTAACATCCAGAATAGACATCGATTTTACGGATGTATTTACCATGCCAGATCTGATTTTCGACACCCTGACCTCTCCCGAGGGTGTGGCCTTTGATCCGGAAGGCAATCTTTATCTCAGCACATTGCGACCGCCCGCTTCGTTACCGGGATCTCCCGATACTGACCCGACCATTATCAAACTCGATCGCAACGGAGCCGTCGTTAATCAGCTCTCCCTCACGGGGGCGACGTTTGCCAGTCCTCGGTTAGATTTTTTACCAGAACTGGATAGCCTCGTGCTGTTTGCGCCCAACGGTGGCTTGGCGCTGTTGAATCCAGATACGCTCGACCCCATTGGGGCGATCGATATTTCTCGGTTTGCATTTGACACGTCGGCGATTTATGACGTCGCCACCGGCGAGGTCAGTGATTTTGGTGGGCTGCTTCAGCCGCAACTAGCCTCCTTTGGCGATATTGACGTGCGCGTGGTTGACGAAGACACCGTACAGTTCTTTGTCACCGGCTATGCCGAAGGGCAGACAACTCCTTTTGTGACGCGCCTAGAGCTTGACGTGGGCGTGGGTTTTACCGAAGCCAAGGTGATTCTGGCATCCAGTGCGGAGGCGTTACCCGCAGCGTCACCATCGCCCCGCCTGTCGCGGGGAATTGCCGTTAATGACCAAGGCATCGTGCTGACAACGCTGCCGATCGCCACGCCGGATGCGATCTCGACACAATTGCAGCCGCTGGATGTGATGGTGGCCTTTGGGGCAGATATGAATGTCAACGACGGGTTCAGTCCTGAGGAGGTGCCAGTTATTTTTGACGGCATTGATCTCCATAGTCAGGGGTTGACCACGGACGCGGCGGGTAATTTTTACATCGCCACTAATTCGGTTGGCTCAGAGGCCTTTGGTATTCACGGCGAAGGGGCTTTAGTGGGCATCAGCGCCAATTTAGACCAAATCATTGCGGTCGAATCTTTGGGGTATCCGGCCAGTAGCTTTAGAGACGTGGCGATTGATCCGCTAACCGGTACCCCCTATGCGACGGTCAATACCTTTAGTGTGGGCACTCCAGATGATGACCTGCTGGTGACCTTTGCCCCCGAGCCTGTAGATCCGGCCTTGCCAGCAGCGCCGCCGACAGACCTGCCAGGGAGTGAACTAGCGTCAGACAATGTTGAAACGGCAACAGTGAGTCAGGCTGCGATAGACATTGCGCCGGTGGACCTAGAGTCGGCGAGCAGCGGGATTGCTGAGACCCCAGAGGCTGTGGCCGAGCCGCTGTTGCCATCACCGACAGTTGCGGTGTCAGCCGTCAGCAGCTTGGCGGCGGTTTAAGTCCCCATCTGCCCTGGACCGCAGCACCCGCCCGGAGAACCTATCGGCGATCGCTCAAGCCGTTGTCGGGCCACGGTAAGATGCTGGTTGGCAAGTTACTCATGCCAGCCCCATCACGCACCTCTTTTATGAATCGCCAAATCATTCAAACCGATCAGGCTCCCGCGCCCGTTGGCCCCTACAACCAGGCGATCGTCGCCACCGGGTCAATGATGTTTGTCGCTGGGCAAATTCCCCTCGATCCGCAAACCGGGCAGCTGGTCGGCGGGGATGACATCGCCGCTCAAACCGAGCAGGCGATCACCAACCTGATCGCAATTCTAGAAGCGGGGGGCGCAACCCTAGCCTCCGTAGTAAAGACGTCGGTCTTTCTCAAAGACATGAATGACTTTGCGGCAATGAACGCTGTCTACGCCCAATATTTTGATGAAGCCAGTGCCCCAGCGCGGGCCTGTGTGGAAGTCGCCCGCCTACCCAAAGATGTGCGAGTTGAGATTGAATGCATCGCTGTTGTGTAAGTTGCGTCACCCATTAACGCCGACCGCTGGGTGACGAGGTCTCACCGGGTCAAAAACCGGGCAAAATTGCGCCTAACGGTGAGAATTTTCAGATAATTCAGCCGGAAAGGTTCTGCTTTGGCTCGGCGGCGACATAATAGGACAGTCTCATCAACCGCCAGTCGTTCAGTTGCGCCCGATGGCTCAAACGCTCTGCCGCGATCGCGTGAGACAGCCAGAGCGAGGAGACGACCATCATGGGCACCTGGATCAAGGAAACCGACCAAGCCGTTTATTTAATGGACGGTGGACAATATATTGATGCCGTGCTCAAGCGTCCGTCTTTAACGAACCCGCAAGAGCAGGTCGCCAATATTGAAGCCTTGAAAGCCTGGTTTCAGCGGGATGATAAGCCCCAACGCATGACGGTTTCTGTGGGCATTGACGCCCCCGAACCCCAGCCGATTGACGACGCATCGTCGGTATCCGTGCCGCCCCCGATGGTGGCGCCGCCTGAGCCTGAAACACCGATGCCTCCGGAACCTTTACCGGTTGTCCCCGAGCGGCCCGGGGGCGACCAATCGATTCCATCCAGCCACGGCGGCATGCAGATTCGCACCCTGATCGATACCTTTTTTAAGCTGTCGCTCAAAGACTCTAGCCAGCTCACCGATAAAGAAAAGGTGCTGGTCGAAAGCGGCACTGTTTTTGATATTGAGTACTACACCGATGTGGGCAGCAACCATTGGCTGGTGGAACTGCTAACGCCGACGCTGGGCGATCGCCAAACCACTAGCTGGTATGTGTTTGCCCCTAGCATTGAGCTGCTCACCGATACCACCCTGACCGTAGTCAGCGACACGCTGTTTAAGCAAGAGCCGAAGCTGTCGATCGATTTGCCTCCCGCCGCTAAACAGTTTGTCAAAAATGGCAGCCAGTTTAAGCTGCTCTCGTTTACCCCCGCGGCGGGCAACCACACCAAAGTGGAACTCGCTGATGCGACATTAGGCGCTGACAAAACGGCCGTTTGGTATGCGTTTGCGCCCGACATCAAAATTCAAGGCCAGCGTCAGACGCTGCAGGTGGTCAGCGATACGTTGTTCAAGCATCGGCCTGTGCAGTCGGTGGAGCTGGCGGACGACGATAAGGTTTTCATCAAAAATAAGACGGTGTTCTTGGTCAATTCCTACGCGCAGCCCGCCAACTTGCATGTGCGGGTCTCCTTGCAGGGGGCGTTTCTCGGGGCCCAAAGCCGCAATACCTGGTATTGCTTCGTGCCCGATGTGACGATCAGCGGTACCGAAATTGGCAATCAGCCAGAAGATGAACCGCCTCGTAAAGCCCTTCCCGAATCTAGCGATCGCGGCATTCCCCTGCAGTTTCCTGGTTTTGCCGGGACTTACTATGCCAACGACCCCATCTACCGAGAAACGCAATATGGCGAGCGCGGCAATTTCACCTGGGGCGAAGCCCTGCACGTTGAACCCGCCACCGGGTTCTATCGTCGCCCCGCCAGTGCGAGCGTCGTCTACAACATTTTAGAAATCGCCAGCGTGCTGGAAGACATTCGACGGCGCTATAACCAACCGATGCGGATCAACTCTTGGTATCGTGACCCGGCCACCAACGCCGCCATTGGGGGCGCATCGCAGTCTCGCCACATCACCGGTGATGCCGTCGATTTCGTCATCCCAGGCATCCATCCCTATGATGTGTATGCCGATTTAGACCCGTGGTGGGGCAGTCGTGGCGGCTTAGCGAGTTCGACCGTTTTCACCCATATTGATATGCGCGGTTATCGCGCCCGTTGGGATTATGGCTACTAAACCGGAGAACTAATCATGGGTACCTGGATTAAAGAAACCGACGCGGCCATTTATCTAATGGATGGCGGCTATTGGATCGATCGCATCGACAAGTCGCCTTCCTCGAACAATCCCCAAGAGCAGGTGTTAGATGTCGTCGCGATGGCCGCCTGGATGATGCGGACAGATGCGCCGACAGCGATGGTGTTTTCCCTGGGGACAGGCTATGCCGAACCGCCCCCAGCGTCGACCGCGCCCCCACCCACGGCCACGGGTCAAATTAACGATGATGGCCTGTTGATTATCGAAAGCTTTGAAGGTTTAGAACTGACCGCCTATCAAGATTCTGTCGGCATTTGGACGATCGGGTATGGCCATACCTCGATGGCTGGCCCGCCCACGGTGACGCCAGGCTTGCAGATTTCCGAAGCGGAAGCCGAACGCATCTTGCAGCAAGACTTAAAGGTGTTTGAGCGGGGCGTTGATGCCGCGCTGGCGATCGCGACCACCGCCGATCAGTTTTCGGCGATGGTGTCTTTTGCCTTCAATGTCGGAGTCGGAGCCTTGGAAGACTCGACCCTCTTGCGCAAACACAATGCGGGCGATTTTGTGGGAGCAGCCGATGAGTTTTTACGGTGGGTGTTTGCCGGGGGGCAAAAGCTCGCCGGCCTCGAACGGCGACGCAATGCTGAGCGTGCCCTCTATCTCAGCCAAGACTACATGATTTATCTGTAAGCATTGTGCCCCGCCCATGCCACCGGCAGTCGGCTGACTCAGAGCCCCAGCGCTTCGCCAAGATCCCGACTAGAAGCCTCTACGGCCCACCGTCCCGGCTAGGCCAGCGCCACCATACTAGAGGGATTGTCAATCAATGTGGACTTCATCGGTCAGCACGGCTAACTGCACGCGATCGCCATATTGAATACCGGCAATTTGAGGCATCAGAACCTCTACCCGGTCGGGGTGTTGAAAATGCATCGGCTTGGTTTCTGGATGGGGATAGTAGATCCAGCCGTCGTCGGTACGGCCTTGCCACGTCAGGCGACAGTGAGCAAAGGAAAACGTCTCTGGCGCGTGCGCTGCGGTCCACGGCACCTGCTCCAGAGTGATGGGCGGATTGACCAGCTGGTATTGGTGAGGGGCAATCGCCACATTCAGCGTGCCCAGAAAGTAGGGCCGTAAATCAAAGCCCCGCTCTAAAAAATACGGCAATTGCATCGCCAACGTGCCCTCGGGATAAGGGCTACTGTCAGTCAATCCAGAAGCCACCCGATACCCCTCGGCGATCGTCCCCGCGACTGTGCGCCATTCTGTCATCTTGCATGAATCCTCGACAATGTTTAGCGATCGCCAGAACAGTGATTCTGCCCAACAAAATACCTTGAGTTGTGGCACCATCTATCTGGTCGCGTTCCTTGAGGTGGCGATCGAGGTGCAGAACCTCGTCAGCATTCCAGAGTAGATTTGAGCATCTGGGCGATCGCCATCGCCATCGGCTCAATTGATTCTTCAACCGCACCACCCCGTATATGGCTAACAAAACTAGTGCGAATGGATGGGGCAAACACCATCTACATGGCCAAAAAGAACGGCTGCTCAGCGGTGAGGCTTGTTGCTCGGTTGGTCTTTAGGATTGAGCCGACCGATGATTAACCAAGACAAGTGCCCTTTTGGGTTGGCAGAAACGCTCGCTGTTTCTGTAGAAAGTTGCGCCACCATCTCAGCACGTGATGAAACTTGCAGCTTGCGAAACATTCGTTTCAAAGCTTTTTTGACTGAATTTTCTGTAATCCACAAACCTGCACCAATTTCCCGATTCGTTAATCCCTGAGCCACTAAGTTGGCAATTTGTGATTCGCGATGTGTGAAGCGATCGCACTCCAAACCAAAAGCAATTTGTTGAGCACGCAAGGTCGCCAGCCGCATAGAAAAATGGAGACATAGTGCACTTAAGTCAGCTAGATCATTCGCATCAAAAGCGGCAGTATCTCGGTGGCGGGTCAGGGCGATGCCACCCATCAGCTGGTTCTGACTGACGATAGGGCCTAACATCACATGCCCATGATCAGCGCGAGGACAAATCGTCTGCCACATGCCAGGCGGTAAGATCACTTCATCATGCACAGCCGTATGACGTTGAACCACATAACGGAGCACAGGATTATAGTCTAGCGATAGCGCCAGCCGCATAATGACTGAATCATCTTGATCTACTGCGGCAACCTGATCGCGAAAATGGAATCCCCAGCGACTAGCGGCAAAATAATTTCCCACCTCTGCCATGATTGAGCACCTGAGTTCAGTCTCATTCTGTGCTTGAGCAATCGTTTCGAATAAGTGTTGGAGAGCAGATTCGGCAAAGTTTTCCATTTGACTTAACACCTGCTGATTAGAAAGGTACCCGATCGAGGTCTGTTCGGTCAGAGCGATTCGCATTAATCTAAATTCACTGTTTTAAAGCAGTGAATTTAGATTAATGCGACCGCATCTAATGCGCTCACATTCTTCTCCGTAGGTTCGCCAAGCTATCAGTTGAGATCGCCCGCCAGCTCCTGAATAAATTTAGCTTTCATGGCAGCTAAAAATCCTGCGTTACACATGGTTGCGGTAGCAGTGAGCTTGGGCTATGAAGCATCGTTTTGTGAGTGCTGAATGCTCGCTTTTATATCCCTGCACAGAGTCACGGTGAAGTGATCGCCTACTCTCCATAAACAAATTTACTGAAATAGCAAGCTACGGTACCCGTTACAGAAAGGAATGTAAAATCATGTCACAACAAAATGTCAATCGATACATTAGTTTTGAAGGGACAGATTGTGAGGGGAAATCATGTCTGATTATCAGCCATGTCAAGCAATATAGTGAGAATCCTCCTCATCCTAGTCCTTGGTCAGCATACTTTCGAGCCAAACTACAGCGTAGCTTGGCACTTGGACAAGATGAACTCTTTTTGGTTTGTAGCCAAATGAACAATGTCCGTTCTTTATTCGAAGAATATGAAGATATGGAAGCATTGAATTTACTTGAGCAGGTTGAGGAAGATTGTTGTTAGGCGATGACGTGCTTGCCTTGAGCTTCCGCATGGCTCACTCTTGTCTAATATCAAAAATTCAAAAGATATATCTGACAATGATGAGACTGCCCCTTCAATGCAGTAGTAAAAGCGAATTTGAAGGATGAGATCTATCTGAGAATAGTTACTCACGCAAAAGGAATCTTGATCCAGAAGAAGATTTTTTATTTCTGTTCCAACATTCTTCTCGGCAACTACTGACCGGCTTAACTGGTCTACCTTCCCTCTAATCTGCTGCTCCTATTTTGTCTTGAGTGCGATTGTCGAAATCACTGGCTGCATGCCGTTCATGGAGCTGCTCTCCCGGCGGGCCCCAAGTCCGATTCACCATGCGGCCGCGTTGCACCGCTGGCCGCGCATCGATCGCTTCCGCCCAGCGCATGAGGTTTTTGTAAGACGGAGCATCGACAAACTCAGCAGCATTGTAGAGGCGATTGAGGACGAGCCCACCGTACCAGGGCCAGATGGCGATGTCGGCAATCGTGTAGACATCACCAGCGACATAGGGCTGGTCGGCGAGCTGGCGATCTAGCACGTCAAGCTGGCGCTTGGTTTCCATCGTGAAGCGATCGATGCAGTATTCGATTTTGGTGGGCGCATAGTTATAAAAATGGCCAAACCCGCCGCCGACATAGGGAGCTGAACCCATCTGCCAAAACAGCCAAGACAAGCATGCGGTGCGGTGGGCGGGCTCAGTCGGCAGCAATGCGCCAAATTTTTCTGCCAGATAGAGCAAAATCGATCCTGATTCAAAGACACGAGTGGGAGGATTCGTGCTGCGATCGACGAAGGCAGGAATTTTGGAGTTGGGATTCACGGCGACAAAACCACTGCCAAACTGGTCGCCTTTGTTGATGCGGATGGGGTAAGCGTCGTATTCAGCGGCCGTGATCCCCAGCGCTAGAAGTTCCTCCAGCATGATGGTGACCTTTTGCCCATTGGGGGTCGCCAGTGAGTAGAGCTGCAACGGGTGCTGCCCCACCGGTAGTTCCTTCTCGTGAGTCGGCCCGGCGATGGGGCGGTTCGTGCTGGCCCAGGTGCCACCGCTCTCAGTATCCCATTGCCAGACTGAGGGCGGGGTGTAGGGTGAAGATGTCTCCATAAGGTCACTCTGCTGTAAGGGACTAACAACTGACAGCGTAACTGGAGTTTAGGCAAAAAAACTGGCGTTTCTACGATCCAGCTTTGAGGTCGACGGCGGGGCCAGGCGCCAGCAGTCAGCCAAGGCCATCGCCTAATTGAGCAACTGCTTCTCACTGAGATCGCGGATTGAGGCCTCAATCGCTTGACCTAATTTAGCCATGTCAGAGACTAATTTGGCTAAATTCCAGAGCCTCAGGGCCGGGCCGCTCCGCGACATGGGTGCTTAGGCAGGGATGACAAGTGAGGCGGGAGATTATCCCTAAACCTACGTTGATGGATGGCTTGCCCCCTCCGAATCCATCCCGCCCCACACTCCTACCAGGGATCATCCAACAGGCTGTCGGGCAAAGCCGTTGGTTTACTTTTCGACGGCTCAAGCGCCTGTTGAATCGTCAGGCTGAGGGTTTTGCTGGCCAGGGCATAGCCCTCGGGGCTGAGGTGAATGTGATCGCGATAGAGGGCTTCTGGCTCTGGCGCATTCTGAAAATCGGCCAAAAAGTCAACATAGACCAGGTGTTCCTGGTTGGCAAACTGACTCACTCGCTGTCGGGCTTGGAGTTCATAATCGCGCGGGCCAGGGGGCACGACTTCGCGCAGCAGCGGCGTCATTGCCACAATCAGCCGGGCCTCTGACTGCTGAGTCAGGCGGTGCAGCTGTCGTACCGCTTCTAAATTAACGCCCACGCGATCGCCCCCCTCTTGAGTCACAGCCTGCAGCTCGGGGATCGGGGGTGATTTGAGAAACCGGCCAAGAACTTCCGCAATTGCCAGCGGCGGATACCGATTGGGATAGGCACGATCGCGGCCCACCTGTAGCGACGTGGGGGCAGTAGCAAACAGGTCATCGGTGTTGAGTAACAGCAACACGACCTGAGAGTCGAAGGTGCCAAACTTGGCCAAGTAGGCGAGTTCGTTGCGCGGCCCCCAAGAGTTGGCCGAGGCGTTGAGCACTTCCACCACTGGATAGGCCGGTCGCGGCACCGCGCTCAGATGCCGCTGCACCTGCACGGCGATCGTCTCAGACTGATCAGTCCACCAGCCGCCGTTGGCGATCGAGTCACCCAAAAGCAGTACGCGCAGGGTTTGCGGCTCGGGTTGTGGGGCGATCGCCGGGCCGCGCATCGAATATTCGTTGATCTCAAAGATGTTGCCAAACCGCTTGGTGCGCTGGTTGGGCGTTAGCCGATAGCCGGTTTGTGGGTCAGCAATATACAAGGGGGGTTTGCCAAACCCAAAAAATAGCCGCAGCCCGATTTCAATCGCGCCAATGCCAAGGGCCACGATAACCCCAATAATCAGAGCAATTTTCACCCGCGCCAGTCTCCCAGAGGTGCCTTAACAGTTTAGAGGATGCCCAGACACTCGCCGGAGAAGATTAGGCCTGCTAGGGAGATGACACAACAGTTCACCTCAAACCCTTGCGTTACCCCCCGCAGGGTAGCCTGGTAAGCGCTCTGCGTCTGGTTGCCCGCATGAAAAAATCAGTTTTCTTGTTTAGCGCCATTGCCTGCGGCGTGCTTTTGCCCCAAGGCCACAGCTATGCCTTTTTAATCCGCTATTGCATCATGCTGATTCTCTTTTGCTCGCTGTTGGATCTGGAAGTGGATGCCAAGTCAGCCTTGAATCCGCGCTTGGGGATCATTGTGGCTATGATGATGGCCATTGGCGGCATGACGGCCTGGGTTGGCAACTGGTTTAGCCCTGATTTAGGACTGACGGCCTTTATGGTGGCAATGGCCCCCACGGCAGCCGCCGCACCAGTGATGACGCGCCTGCTCAATGGTCGAGTGGATTATGTGATGACGTCAGTCATTGTGACGAATAGCTTTTCTGCCATTGCGTTGCCGCTGATTTTGCCGGTATTGAGCCCGACGGCGCAAGCGGGCATTAACTGGGTCGCTCTGCTGAATACCCTCGTGGTAGTGCTGCTGCCACTGGCCCTGACCCAACTGCTGCAAAAGCTGTCTCCTCAGCTCGTTAAGCAACTTCTGCCAGTCAAACAAGCCGGGTTTTATTTATGGGTTGGGGCAATTTATCTCGCGACTGCCAAGGCGACGCATTTCATCGAAGCGGAGTCGACCTCATCGCAGAGCTTGTTAATCGAGATTGCGCTGGTATCTCTGCTGTTGTGCGTGGTTAACTTTGGCATGGGACGCTGGTTGGGCGGTTATGACTGGGGACAAGAGATGGGACAGTCACTCGGGCAAAAAAATACGTTGTTTAGCATTTGGATTTGCCTCACCTTTCTGACACCGGTGATTGCCCTGGGGCCAATGTTCTACATCGTGTTTCAAAATCTCTATAATTCCTATCTGCTCGCCCGCAATCCGAAATTAGAGCAGGTGTAGCCAGGGCAGTATCCCCTGCGGGAAAGATCAGGCCCGATCACCTGCAGCGGTCGGCAGTCAACACTGCCAGGCTGAGCCGATCGCCATGGCCACCAGCCCGAGTGACTTGATCAACATGCCGCTTGCTATATCCTGATAATCAGCGCTATTCCGATGGGGGATGTGCTGGCTCAACGTTTCTGTCGCGACACGGCATCGCCTCCATGTATTCTCAAGTCTATTTTCTTCTGCGGTCCAAACAAGATGGGCGACATCTGGCGGCCCGTCCTGACGAAACGGCAACCGAGCAAACCTATCTGCTAATTTTTGCCGCTGACTATGAAGCCTTGGCCTATCTCAGCACCCACGCGCCAGAGGTGCGCGATCGCTTTGCCGTGGAGTCCGTCCCGGCGTATCAGCTCAAAGATTTGCTCAACCGCTGGGGCTTTGCTGGGGTGGGCAAGGTCAGCGATCCGACCCCGCCCGTCGTGCAGTTTATGCCCCGCGATCGCCTGGCTTAATCCGCTGAGGTGAACTGCCGAAACTGGTGATGCGCCAGCAACGCTGCGGGATCAATGGCCAGATAGTGAGCCAGCTTTAAGAGGGGCTTGAGTTTGGCGTTGGCTTGGGTGGGATCACGATGCTCCAATCGCTGCAGCCAATCATGGATGGAATGCCAATACAGCTCTTGGGCACGCGCTAGAGAAATGCCTCCCAACGTGTGGCCCAACTCAATCAGACGGCGCAGCCAATCGACATCTTCGAGCAGACTCGACGCTCGCGGGTGGCTGAGGAAATGATGCAGCGATCGCCAGATGATCCCTTCGATGATGCGCTGCCCCTCGGGTAGGTGACAGTCACAGTGAAACTGCTGCGCCTCTTGAGCGATCGTTTCCAGCTGCATCAGATGCACTGTGTTGCGGTGGAGGGGGTCGCTGGGGCGATTGCTGGTTTCTTGTTCCAGCGCGTGTAGTCCTTCTAGCGCCCGGTGGCGAATCGCCACTTCTGCCGCCACCTGCAATTCCTGCGGTACGGCTAAGCCATCACGGTGAAATGCGGTGATCAGCCCGTAATTGTTGCGATAAACCTGGCTGTAGAGCTGGTCGAGGCGCTGCAGGGTGTCGTGGCTCAGCAACTGCATGATGCGGTGGCGCTCTTCGGTAAAAAGCGTCTGCAGGTTATAGACGTGATCCCCAAACGCAGCATTCATCGCCAGAATCACCTGCGCCGCACTGGCGCTGGTAAACGCGGCTAAAATGGCCTCCTTGGCTCGCTGATAATCGAGCCGCCGCCGAAAGCCGCTAACGCAGCAGTGGAAGTCCCAACCACCTAGATGCAGCACAACAAAGCTCAGGTCAGAGCGATCGCGGGTCACATCGGATTTAATTTGCAGACGACCCACTGCTAGCGACAGCGGCCCCATCCGCTGCACCTGATAGTCTTGCTGGTGAATGGTGTAGCAGTAGAGACGCTGCTCTGCCTGATAGGGCGTAAACAGCGAACTCATGGCGTAGTGGGCCGCGACCTGCTCTAAACTCACCTGAGACGGCAACACCAGTTGACGATAAACGCCCGCCGCGGTAACAAACTGAGGCACGTTACTCAGTCCTGGCTCCAGCTGCTGAATGAACTGCGGTTCTAGTTCGACGCCAGTGATTTCTCCCGCCAGTTCGATCGCCCGGGCGGCGTAACGCAAAATCTGGGTCCCCTCTGGGCGCGAGATTTCATCAAAAAACCAACCGCAGCTGGTGTACATCAGCAGGCCGTGATACTGCATTTCCAGCAGTCGCAGCGCTTCGATCTTGTCTGCCGAGGTCAGTTTGTGCGATTGATAGGTGGCAAAAAACTGTCGCTGTCGCTGTTCGCTGCGATCGCGAATGACCTCGACATAGGCATCTCGCGCTGCCCAGGGATCATCAAAAAACTGCGCCCCGTTCACCTCAAAGATGTCAGCGAGTTCATCCCGCAGCCAGTCCAGAGCATCGCGCAGGGGACGTCGCCACTTTTGGTGCCACAGGCCGCCGCCGCCGCAGCCACAATCGTCTTGCCAGCGATCGACGCCGTGGGAGCAGCTCCAGGCCGTGACCGGTTTCAGTACCGCTTCCCAGGTAGGCGGCTGGCAGCTCAGGTAGTGGGCAAAGTTAGTCACCGTCCACCCCTGATCAGGAAATTCTTGGGTTACCGCGTAGGCTAGCGTCTTTTCGGCCCCGCCCCGGTGATGGCCAAAGGTTTCACCGTCGGTGGCGACGCCAATAATTTGCGACGGTCGATGGTCACCGCGCACCGCCTGACCCACCCGGCCGGCAAAATGTTGCGAAGAGCCCAACACGTCATTGAACCCCATATCACGCGAAATCGGGCCATCGTAGAAAAACACGTCGATATAGCGCTGACGGCCATCGGGGTGAATGCTAGGCAAAAAGCAGCGATAGGGCCGGGTGGGATCAATCTGCCCGCCGGCGACTTCCTGCCAGTCCAACTCGGGCTGATCGGGACTGGGGAGCGGGCGACAGCGCTGCACCTGCGAAGGGGCCAAAATCGTAAAGCGAAAACCTTCGTCCACCAGCGCTTCGAGAGTGGGATAATCAACTGCCGTTTCGGCCAGCCAGATGCCCTCAGGATCACGGCCAAATCGGGCCACAAAGTCTGCCTTGCCCCAGCGAATTTGGGTGCGCTGGTCGCGATCGTTCGCCAGCGGCATGATGATGTGGTTATACACCTGGGCGATCGCGTTGCCATGCCCTGAGAGACGTTCGCAGCTCTCGTGATCGGCCTCTAAAATGCGCCGATAGGTTTCGGGATCATGGCGCTCTAGCCAGCTCATCAGCGTGGGGCCAATATTAAAGCTGATGTGAGCAAAGTTGTTGACGATATCGATAACTTCGCCCTGCTCATTCAAAATGCGCGCGAAGGCATTGGGGCGATAGCACTCGTGATAAATGCGTTCATTCCAATCGTGGAAGGGCGCGGCGCTGGGCTGAGCCTCAATCGCTCCGAGGTAAGGATTTTCGCGCGGGGGCTGATAAAAATGTCCGTGAATACAGACACAAACCCCCAGCTCACAGTGGGGATCAGCTGGCTGGTTTCGCGAAACTGGGGACTGAGAAATTGTGCTGAATTCACTCATTTAGGTTTTAGCCACCGCATCGGGTAGCGATTAAGAACGGGGTCACCTTCAGCTCACACACTGACTCGGCAAAAGAGAACGACCTCTTTCGAGCCAAGGCGTATTCGCTAGGGTGTTGAAGACTAACGTTGCGGATTGCGAGGGGGTTGGGCCTCATGCCCAAAGAGGGACGCAAAACCAGGCCACATCAAAATCGGGACTATCGTGGCAGCGAGATCAGGCTATCTCACCTCACTAAGATGACTGACAAAAGTCAGGCGAGGAGAGATTCCTTACATTGATTTAATAGCGAACCTGGATTTCCTCTCGCCATGGAATTTACATTTCAATACTGTTTGTTACTCCAGAAGTCGCCGTCTGTATGGAATTGACGCCGACAGCGACGTCACAACCTGATGGCACAAAGGTCTACTCAAAATGACCTCAAGTCAGGGACTCCTTAAGGTGTTAACGAGCGAAGCACGAATTTCATTGATTTTCGTTGAGTCAAGTAACGAACTGAAAACCAGGCGGCAGCCCAATCTGGGGATCACGCGGGCGATCGCGGTCGCTGAGGGCGTTGAGGAGACCGGCGGATATGTCGGGGACGCACTGTTGATGGGGTATGGGCTAGGGGTCTGTTAGTTCTCAATTTGTGGGTTGTTGACTTTCAGAACGATGACCATCCGGATTGATTCCTGTCGGGGAAACGGGCAAGATGCCCGTCCAAACAAGACATCTGCTCTGCAATTTTGAGGACGCACAAATTCAAATTTGACAGACCACTAGGGGCGATCGCACTGTTCACTCACATTTGAGCCTATGCCATCAATTTTGACGATAAAGTCGCTGATTTGGAGTACTGCTAGAAGCTTAGGTATCGTCGTGTTCTCGCTAGACTTACGGTCGACTTTGACCAAGCCGATAGCTCAACGTTTTCCATGCTTTACTTTACTTCCTCAAACTCTTCATACTCATTCAAAAAATGGAATCATCCAGCTAACGCATGCCTTGTTTATCAATCAAGCTGGATGATTTCTACGTGTTTTCTGGGATAACTCGACTGACATTTTCAAGAATATCAGCAGATTGACTGATGTTTTTTGCTGCCTACCTGAAGCCATCTCAAAGCCTCCATTCAAATTCGTCTCAGAATATAAAATTAGTTTTACAAAAATCAATAAGCCATGATTTTTTCGGCTAAAAGAGAGTGTTCATAAAATTCTTTTCGGTATTATTACTGACATCAAGAACTTTTGCATATTGCAATAAAGGCTGTTTTCAATAATACCTTTAGAAATTTATCAATGATACTGTAGAAGATTCGGGTATACTCGACCTAAAGAAGTAATTTATTCTGTAAAACCAAATTGTAAATCCACGCAGAGCAAGCAGGAAAAGGGCCTGCTTCAGCATCTAAGTGAATTTACTTGTTTTATAGAAACATAAAAAGATTTTTTAAATTGATTTAATTGAGTAGCA
>JBCBJQ010000003.1:0-158187 GCA_038523235.1 Cyanobacteria bacterium J06626_4 | reverse complement strand
TTTTTTCGTCGCTGATGGATCTTGAATAGTTGTCCATGAGGAAGTAAATTAATGCTTGATGACTCGGGATTTTATAGATAAAATTGATTGGGATTGCCAAATTTCAAAAAACTACTCTGATTCTAACCTTGGATGCCGAAAGCGAGTTTCAAGCGGGCTCGATTGGGTGTTTTCTGAAGTCGAGTCAGCGATTATTTTGGAAGATGACTGCCTGCCTGACTTGTCTTTCTTTGGGTTTTGTAATGAGTTGCTAGAACACTATGCAACTGATGAGCGAGTGATGGCTATATCGGGCGATAACTTTCAGTTTGGCCGACAGAGAACGTATGATAGTTACTATTTCTCTAGATATTTTCACTGCTGGGGATGGGCTACATGGAGACGGGCATGGCAATATTACGATGCTGAGATGGCGCTTTGGCCGGAGATTAGGGATCGTCAAAGATTAAGGGATATATTATGTGATTACTTAACTGTTAGATATTGGCAACATAGGTTTCAACAAACTTACGAGGGTCATATTGATACCTGGGATTACGTATGGACATTGTCCTGTTGGCAACAGCACGGACTATGTATTTTGCCTAGCGCTAACCTGGTTTCTAATATCGGCTTTGGGGTGGGAGGTACTCACCATGCCACGGCCTACTCACCCTTTGCAAACATGCCCACTGAGTCAATTGCTTTTCCTCTCACGCATCCCAAAGTTGTAATACAAAACAGCCGAGCAGATCGGTTTACTCAGTTTCACCAATTTGGGTTGTTTTTTCGTCTGTATCGTAAATTACGAAGCTCTTTAAAGATATAGACATTGTCGCTATTATTTATACTTGTCTAAGTATGAAAGATACGAAACAGCTAAATTCACGCATGGATAGAACGACGATTTGTCCTATCTGTGATTGTCATCAATTTGCGCTGCTTTATTCACTCGATCAGGGGGCACTAGCCACTTGCCAGGAGTGTTCTTTGGTTTCTTTCTTTCCCGTGCCATCTGCAGAGGAAGTTCAAGCTTTTTACGACAACGGCTATCACGAGAGCTATAGTCAGAGCCCGATGGTAGAATCCAGTTTTGCGGTTGATCGGTATGAGACGTTAACGCAGATGCTTGAAATTTATCAGCCCACTTTGTGTCAAAATCCTCAGGGCTCTTTGTTAGATGTGGGGTGTGGGACGGGTGACTTTTTGAAGGTAGCCCAGCAGGCTGGCTGGCTGGTGACAGGTACTGAGATTTGCCAGAATGCGGTTGACCGGGCCGTTAGCAAAGTAGGTGATTGCATCCGCCAGGGCGACATTACAGCACTGACTCTGCCGCCTGCATCTTATAACCTAATTACGAGCTACCACGTGATTGAGCATTTGCTGAATCCGATGGAACAGTTACAACAGTGCTATCGTTTGCTGGCTCCGAACGGAGTCTTCTTTGTCGAAACACCTAATATTAAAAGCCTCGGTGCACAGATTAGAGGCGCGAAATGGTCTCATATCATTCCTCCAGAGCACTTACTCTACTTTTCACCAGCATCGCTGAAGTATGCTTTGCACAAAGCCGGGTTTGAGCAAGTTCTGGTGTTTACCAGTGCACCCAAAACTATCGTGAGTACCCAACGCTGGCCAGCGCCGTTGCAAAGTTTGGCGAGGCAGGTGTACAACCTTGCACCTCGTTTCCAGATGGGGGCGGCGCTCCAAGCCTTGGCGTTCAAACCGGCTCAGTAAGCTTTGCTTGAGACCTTGATTTGAGCAAGTAGCCACCGACTAAACTTGGATTGTTAGTTTCTGGAAAACCGGTATGAGCAGCACTGTCTATTGTGACCTCGGCAAATGAAACTGCTCTATACCTTGACCAGCTATTCGCCTGCGGTAGGGGGCGCTCAGACACATCAGCATCTGTTGGCGCAACAGATAGGCTCCCAAAACTCGGTTGAGGTGGTGAGTCAATGGGATCGAAATCGAACCGATTGGCTGCTAGGGACGACCCTAAATGCTCCGAATCAAGCGATTGATTATCAAGTTGATGGCATTTCTGTCCATAGGATCGGCCTCTCTACTGGTGAAAAACTGCGGATGGCACCTTGGCTGCCGCTTTACTATCCACTGATGGGGGTGGCACTGCCCCGAATTGCGACTTTGCTCGAAACCCATCTATCGCCTTACGCTCAGACTGCAGATCTTGTTCATAACGTCAGAATTGGTCGAGAGGGGTTATCTGCCGCGTCGTTCAGAGCTGCCCGGCGCTGGCAGATTCCCTTTGTATTAACACCCGTCCATCATCCGCGCTGGGTGGGGTGGCGCTATCGCTGCTACCTTGAGCTTTATCGTCAGGCTGATGGCATTTTTGCACTCACCGAGGCTGAGAGGCAGACTCTTATCAGTCTGCGGGTTCAGCCTGAAAAAATTCACGTCATTGGCCATGGTCCCATCGTGGCTAAAATAGCTGCACCCGAAGCATTTCGAACTAAGTACGGCATTAATGGGCCGATGGTTTTGTTTCTAGGCCAACACTATCGCTACAAGGGCTATGGGCAGTTGCTAGAGGCGACTACAGCCGTCTGGCAGCAGCGGCCAGAGGTTGAGTTTGTCTTTATCGGGCCGCCCGTTCAAGACTCAGAAAAAGCCTTTGCGGCGATGTGTGACTCTCGTGTTCATCGGCTAGGTCACGTTAGTTTGCAAGAAAAGACAGATGCTTTAGCTGCCTGTGAATTTTTGTGTGTGCCGTCTACCCAAGAGAGCTTTGGGGGCGTCTATACAGAAGCTTGGCTGTTTGAAAAACCGGTCATTGGGTGCCCTATTCCTGCCGTCTCTGAAGTAATTGAGGCTGGGGTAGATGGCTTTTTAGTCGACCAAACTCCATCGGCTATCGCTGATGCGATTCTGATGCTCCTTGCGGATGCGCCTCTACGCCAGGCGATGGGTGCGAGTGGCAAAGTGAAAGTCAACCGGCACTATACTTGGTCGGCGATCGGTCAAAAAGCCATGGCCGCCTATGTTCAAATCTTGGGCGAGTCGGTGTAGTCCCAACGAAGCCCAGATTGCAGACTGGGAGTTGCCTCTACAGCAAATTACCGTTCTAGCGATGAACGCGGTTTAATCTTGGTAGATTCTGACGTCTATCATTGCTGCTGGGCTAATTTTTTATGTTGAAAAGCAACGGTCATAGAGAAATCTTAGGTGCTCGGATCGACGTAACGAGTTACCAAAATGCCTGCGATCGCATTCAGTATTGGGCCACAGACCAGACATCTTGCTATGTGGTTGCAGCTAACGTGCACGTTGTAATGACGGCTTATTGGGATGTCTCTTACCGAGCCGTGTTAGAAGGTGCGGCCTTGGTGACACCGGACGGTATGCCCTTAGTTTGGGCGATGCGTTGGTTGGGCATCCCGCAGCAACAGAGGGTTTACGGCCCTGACCTGATGCTGGCTTGGTGTCAGCGAGCGGCGCAGACCCAGCTCCCCATTTATCTATATGGGGGCACTGGTGCCATGCTGGAGCGGGTAACTCAGGCGTTATCTCACCGGTTTCCTGACCTGACGATCGCTGGCTCTTATGCGCCACCTTTTCGGGCTCTGACTGTGGCTGAGGAGAACGCTGATATTGAGCGTATTCATCAATCACAGGCAGCGGTCGTGTTTGTCGCCCTAGGTTGCCCCAAACAGGAACAGTGGATGGCCCGTCAACAGGGCCAGCTCAATGCCGTGATGATTGGCGTTGGTGCGGCCTTTAGCTTTTTGAGTGGAGACGTGACCCAGGCCCCGCGCTGGATGATGCGGCTTGGTTTGGAATGGGCCTTTCGCTTTAGTCAAGAGCCGCGTCGCCTGTGGCAGCGATATCTGGTGAATAATCCCGCTTTTGTAATTCTGCTGGGTGGGCAGCTGAGCTGGCGTTGGCTAACGTCTGTTTGGCCGATCAAGTAACAAGAAACCTAAGGAATGATATGGTTTGGACGAAATTTCGGAACACTAACGGGAAGGCCTGAAAATTGTCCCCCCCGATCGCCGACTGTTTATGAATCTGCCTCGCACGATTAAGACGACTTTGAAACGCCGATCGCCCCCGCCGAAATCAGTGGATATCCGTGCCCCTCGAAGGCTGCGGCTCCAGGATGCATTGCAGTGGGAGCTACAGCGATCGCTGATCCTGATGTTGGCCGATGTCATAGCGCTGGCGTTGTCTTGGCAAATTGCCCGTACCCTCAACCATTTTTTCTCGCCGATTCCGTCACAGTTAGTGTGGTGGACGTGGCTCTCTATTCCTAGCCCATTGTGGATTTTAGGGGCCTGCACGCTGAGCGTCTTTGCCAGTGGGGGCCTCTATGGCAACCGGTATCAGATTAAAAACTATTTGCAGGCGGGTAAGCTGCTCAGCCTCGTTTATCTGGTATCTCTAGTCGGGCTATATTTTTATGACCCCAAGCTTGATTTGCCACGATCGCTCTTTTTTTCTGCCTGGTTAAGCAGCGTCGTGTTGATCATTGGGTTTCGCCTGGCCAGCGGTTTGCTATTGCGCCCCATCGAGCGGCTGCAGGCTCAAACGGCGGTCTTTCTGATTGCGCCAGCGGGACGACTGCAACGCCTATCAGAAGTGTTGTCAAAGCGAGCCCAGGTCGATGTTGTCGGTGCGGCATTACCTAGCACCGCCAACTCTGCTACGACCTTTCGGGCGATTGTGGTGGCTCAAGTCTCCCTCGTCCTAGTGGAAAATATTCCCTCGGCGGATTTGGCCTCAGAGTTGTATTGGAAACTGCGCCGCGCCGGGATCGCCATGCAACTGATTCCCACCAGTCGCGACATGCTGTACCGCCGGGGCACCCCCGAAACCCTGGCCGGTCTGCCGACCCTACGGTTAGATGCGCCGCTGATGGGTAGCTGGGATTATCGCCTCAAGCGCCTGATGGACTATGGCGGTACTAGCCTAGGTGCGCTGTTGCTTGTCCCGGTCTTCGTGGCGATCGCCGTAGCCATTCGGCTCGACTCTCCTGGTCCAGTATTTTTTCGTCAAGAGCGGGTGGGCCTGCACGGGCAAAACTTTTGGGTGTGGAAATTTCGCACGATGGGGGTGAATGCCGATCAGCAGCAGCGCCTACTAGAGCAGCAGAATGAAACCGCCGACGGTATCCTCTTTAAGGTCAAGCAAGATCCTCGGGTGACCCGTGTTGGGACTTTTTTGCGCCGCACCAGCTTGGATGAGCTGCCGCAGATTCTCAATGTTCTACGCGGTGAAATGAGCCTGGTCGGGCCGCGACCGCTACCCGTACGCGATGTGGCTCGGTTTGCCGCCTGGCACCATACCCGTCATCAGGTACTCCCTGGCATTACCGGACTGTGGCAAATCTCGGGGCGATCGGACATCGATACCTTCGATGATGTGGCCCGCCTCGACCTGCATTACATTGACAATTGGTCGCTCAATTTAGATTTAGAAATTTTGGTTGAGACGCTGCGCATTGTGTTTCTCGGCAAAGGGGCTTACTAGCGTGCGTCACTTAGCCAAGAGGTAAAGGAGACCAGCGACGTCAGGCGATTTTGAGTCGGGCTGGCAGCATTTTCAGTTCTTTGGCGTGACGGAAGGGCGCGGCCCGAGCGACCTCTTGAGTGAGAGTGCCTATCTGGCGGCTAACCCCGATGTGGCCGCTGCCGTTCAAAGCGGTGCGATGATCAGTGGCATTCAGCACTTTTTTGACTTTGGTTATGGCGAAGGGCGATCGCTCGGCTAGTCCCATTGCTCCCGGTCGAGGTTGACCATTGAGTGATTTTGCGTAAGTCAGGCCAACAAAGCGATCGCCGCGGTCGTTCGGGAGCCAGTTACCCAGTAGGATAAGGTGAAACAGTGATGCGATCGCAAATCAGCAAGGAGCACTATGGCACTGCTCATCACCGGCAAACAATTTGTGCGCGATTTAGAATCGTCTGGCGCTCTTGCCGTCAGAGCCCCCCTCGAAGGCGGATTTGAGGGACGCTATCAGCGTCGTTTGCGAGCGGCTGGCTACGAAGCTTTAAACCTGACTGTCAAAGGGCTGGGGGATTTGTCGGCCTATCTCACCGATGTCCACGGGGTACGTCCCGCTCACCTAGGCAAAAAAACGATTGGCCAGTCGGCTGCTGTTGGTTATCGGTACTACATTCCCCCGATTGTGAACTATCGGCTGGAGAATCTTTCGGCCAAATCGAAGGGGCTAGTGCTGTGGCTGATTGAGGGCAATATTCTGTCACAACAAGAGATTGCCTACCTGACAGAACTCCCAAAAGCATTTCCGAATGTCAAAGTTGTACTCGAAATGGGGGGCGATCGCGTCTTTAGCTGGCAGCCATTGGCGAAGGAGTTAGCCGCTTAGCCAGGGGGCTGAATCGCTTGCTCACACTGCACTGAATGCGGCTGGATCGGTCTGTGAGGCAAGTCTATGGCATGGGCGATCACAGTATTTTCGAAAATTACTGATCGTTCACCCTGAGGGCTTTTTTACCAATCGTTACGAACCCTTTGAAAATGGGCAAATCTGTTGCAAGATACCCGTGAATTCGAAAAGATCGACGAATTCTCGTAAATTTCCGCAGAACCCATTAGCATAAAAGGGTGAGAGTAATCCATCGGCCCTTAATTTCTCTGCAGGAAGGTTGCTGGTTCAAACTGATTGGTGGAGCCAGCTATCAGCATCTTCCGTCCATTCGCAATTTAGCACTGGCCTATGCTTTAGCAGGTGCTGATTGTATTGACGTCGCTGCTGATCCCGCTGTGGTTAAGGCGGTTAAAGAAGCCTTTAGCGTCTTATCTCGACTGCGGCAGCAACCCGCATTTGTTGCTCAGTGCCCTGTTGATATTCCCACTGAACTGCCGCTTTTGATGGTGAGTTTTAGTGATGGTGACGACCCTCATTTTCGCAAAGCGCAATTCGATCCTCAAAATTGTCCGGCAGATTGTTCGCGGCCCTGCGAAGCCATTTGCCCGGCAGCGGCGATCTCCTTTAAGCCCCTCCTTCCGGGGGTCATTGAGGCGCGGTGCTATGGCTGCGGTCGCTGCCTCCCCGTTTGCCCGATTCAGCAGATTGAAACGGTTACTCGGGCAACTTCGCCCCAGGCCATTGCGTCTACCTTGCTGAACGAGGTAGACGCGATCGAAATTCATACCCAAGTCGGCCGCTATGAGGCGTTTATGGCGCTGTGGTCAGCGCTCCGCCCGACCTTAAACAACCTCTCCGTTATTTCCATCAGCTGCCCTGAGCATGACGACGCGATCGCGTATCTGTGGCAGCTTTACGAGGGCATACAGCCGTTATCGGTGCCGCTGATTTGGCAAACCGATGGGCGTTCGATGAGTGGCGACATTGGCAACGGCACCACCCACGCCACCCTACGATTTGCCGAAAAAGTCTTGCGCGCGGGGCCACCGGGCTATGTGCAGTTAGCAGGGGGCACCAATGCTCACACCGTGGCCAAACTCCGGGAGACGACAACAATGGGGACGGCGCAATTCAGTGCGCCACCGTCGTTGGTCGCGACGCCCACCCAGCTCGCCACTGGCCCCACGTTTGCGGGCGTCGGCTACGGCAGTTTTGCCCGGCGTCTGTTGAGCCCACTGCTCGATGAAGACGCCATTTATCCACCGCTAGCCGCGATCGCAAGCCAAACTTCTCAAGGAGACAATTTTAATGATCTAGACCCGGCAATCGCCCTCCCTCAGCTGCTGCAAGCCGTGCAGCTGGCCCAGAGCTTGGTGGCTCCCCTCAAGGCGATCCGCCGCCCCGCCGTAACCTCGCCCCCCATCCCCCTGGGTGAGCAGCGCGAGTGGGTTATGGCATCTACCGAGCCGCCTGTTTATCGTCATTCGAGTAGATTTTAAGTCAGTCTATGGCCTTTCAAAACGACGCCCAGTCCGTTGATTCTGCCAGTTTCTTTCCGGCCCCTGAAGGCACGGCATCGGACTCGCAATCGGCAGTGTACGACGATCTTCATCAACTGTTGGCCGTTTTGCCCCCGCAAACAGCGGCACTCATTCGGCAGCATGAGCAGGCCGATCAGCTTATTGAGGTGATTCTCGATCTGGGTAGACGGCCCGAAGCCCGGTTTCTCTCTGGTGCGGATTATCTCTCTGATGAGGTCGTGACTAAAGCCGATCTGCAATACTGTATTGATCGCGTCGGCTTTTTTGGCGGCGACAATCGCGCCGGGATTGAGAAGACCCTGCACCGCATCAGTGCCATTCGTAATCGCTCAGGCGACGTAATTGGCCTCACCTGCCGCGTCGGTCGCGCCGTCTTTGGCACTATTGGTCTGGTGCGCGATTTGGTCGAACGCGGCCAGTCAATTTTGATGCTGGGGCGTCCCGGTGTGGGCAAAACCACCGCCCTGCGAGAAATCGCTCGTGTACTGGCTGATGACCTCGACAAGCGCGTCGTCATCATTGACACCTCTAACGAAATTGCCGGTGACGGCGATATTCCGCACCCGGCGATCGGAAGGGCGCGGCGCATGCAGGTGGCGAAACCGGAGCTACAGCACCAGGTGATGATCGAGGCGGTGGAGAACCACATGCCCGAAGTTATCGTGATTGACGAGATTGGCACCGAGCTAGAAGCCACCGCTGCTCGCACCATCGCCGAACGGGGGGTGCAGCTGGTGGGCACCGCCCACGGCAACCAGCTCGAAAACCTCATGAAGAACCCAACCCTCTCTGACCTCGTGGGGGGCATTCAATCGGTCACGCTGGGGGATGATGAGGCCCGTCGTCGCGGCAGCCAAAAAAGCGTGTTAGAGCGCAAAGCGCCGCCCACGTTTGATATCGCGATCGAAATGCTGGAGCGGCAGCGCTGGGCGATTCATGAAGATGTGGCGGAGACGGTGGATGCGCTGCTGCGCGGACGGCCTCCGGCCACCCAAGTGCGGGCGGTGAATGAACAGGGCGAGGTGGTGACGACCACCGAAGCGCCTCAACTCCCGGCTGTGATGAAAGGGCGATCGCCGGTCAGTGGTTTGAAGTCGGGCGGCTGGCGCGCGTCTGGGCGCATGGTGCCACCGAAGGGGGGCTCTAGCACCGTGCAACGGTTGCCCCTGTCGTCGGAAGAGCAAACCTTTGAAGCCATGCTCGATCATTCCTTAAATGATGCGGCACTGGTGTATGCCGCCACGGATGCCGGCGACGGGCTGGGCCTTGCCCCTGAGCCCACCGTCGGCCCCAATGGCGAAGATATCTTGCGCATCTACCCGTATGGCATTAGTAAGCACCACCTCGATCAGGTGATCGAAACGCTGCGGTTGCCTGTGCTGTTAACCAAGGATCTGGAGAGTGCGGATGCCGTTTTAGCCCTGCGATCGCACGTCAAACACCATTCCAAACTGCGGCAAATTGCCAAAGTGCGTCAGCTCCCCATTCACACCGTCAAGGCGAATAGCATGCCGCAGATTGTGCGCACTCTGCAGCGCCTGCTGGACTTGGATGACAGCAACGTCAAAGCGATGCCCAATCTCAGCCTGTATTCGCCCAATGAGAATGCCGATGAGTTGGAAGCTTTGGAAGAGGCGCGTCTGGCCGTCGAACAAATCGTCATTCCCAAAGGCCAGCCGGTAGAACTGCTGCCCCGGTCGTCTCGCATTCGTAAAATGCAGCATGAACTGGCTGAACATTATCGGCTCAAGTCCTGCAGCTTTGGCGATGAGCCCAATCGCCGCCTGCGGATCTATCCGGCCTAACCACCTGTAGGAGTCGCAGTTGATCAGGCCGGATAGTCGCCGAATGCAGTTGAAGAGTGACGAGGGAACAGCGCTCAACCCCAACTCTGTTGATCCCATCATCGGGATTTTTAAGATAAAATTGAGAGCGGATTTTTGGGGTGACGCGTCGAGTTCAGTCCAGGGCTTCAACCACCTTGGCGACTATTCAGGAGGTCGATTGGCCGTGTCTTTTCGATGGTTTGCACTTTTATTGTCGGGGGCCGTAGCGAGCACGCTGGCCGCTAGCGCTCAAGCCGCCTCGACTGGGGCAGCGGTTCTTGCACCGTCCATTCAGTCCGAGATTGCCCTGCCCTCGCCAGCACTGGTCCCCCTCACTGACTCAGTGCGGCGGCTGCTGGCCCAGGCCGGTAGCTCAGACCTGTCAGACGCCCAACAAGAAGCCCTGGATGACCTACTCACCGAAGGCCAAGATAAGGTCGAAGCCCGCGACTACGCTGGGGCGATCGCCCTATATCAAGAGGCCACCCGCATTGACCCGAGCAACGCTCGATTATTTTCTGGCATTGGCTATCTCTACGTGCAGCAAGGCCAGTACGCCGACGCGATCGCGCCCTATGAGCAAGCGATTACCCTAGAGCCCGATAATTTACCCTTTCGCTATGGGCTGGCCTTTGCCTACGTGCGCTCCGAGGACTATGACAGCGCGATTGCAGCCTACGAAGCCATCACGGACCTGTCGCCGTCAGCCACAGATGCCTATTTAGGGCTTGGCAACATTTACATCACACTAGAAGACTACGACGCGGCCCTCAGCACCTACGAAACCCTGGCGCAGCGCGCTCCCGGCAATGCCAAAGCCTATGAAGCACTAGGCACCCTTTACCTCATTCGCGAAGACTATGCCAACGCTGAGTCTGCCTTTCAGCGGGCCGTGCAAGTGGATGACAGCCGCAGTGCTGCCTATGTCGGTCTAGCGGAAACGCAGCTGGCCCAGGGGGATGTTGACGGCGCGTTTAACAACCTGCGTCGCGCCGTTGAACTCGATCGCGAAGCGGCCCAGGCCCAGTTTTTGCTCGGCGAAATCTCGATGGAACGGGGCGATGTGGAAGCGGCCTATACCTATTACCGCCGTGCCGTGGATGCCGACCCAACGCTGATTCCAGCGCAAGCGGCAGTCGGCGCGCTGCACCTCGAACAAGGCGTCTATTTGCAGGCGATTGCCGCCTATCGTCGCGTGCTTGACGCGTTTCCTGGCAATCCGGGAGCGCACTACAACCTGGGTTTAGCGCTCTGGGCCGAAGGGTTAGAACAACAGGCCATTGTGCAGGTCACCAGTGCGCGCCGCCTATATTTAGCGCAAGAGGATATGGCCTCGGTTGATCGCGTAGACGCGCTGTTGGAGCTTTGGAAGGTCAATACCGAAGCTGAAGGGATCTAGGCGGCTCCGTCTCGCCCTCCCAGCTTCCGTCATTTGAGTTAGTACAGCAGCGATCACCACCACACCAGGACGCATCCATCAACAGACAGCAAGGGAGCGTTTGATTGAGCTTTGATTTTGGACAAACAGCCGGTTCTTCCCAACTTTTGGTGAAGCGTTAGAGATACGTTATTGCCAACATCAGGCAGTTCCTGGTTGTGGGGCAATCAACCGCTTAGCAAGCAGGTCCTGTCCTGCTCTGCCATACATCTGTCGCTTGAGCATCTTGAGACGATTATTCAGCCCTTCAACAGGACCGTTGCTCACGGGCAGCATCAGGATGGCTTTGACCGCAGCATAATCGTCCAGCAGTCCCTCTGCGAACTTTTGAAGCGGTCTCAATCGGCAGGTCAACACCTTGAAAAGCCAAGTATCAAACCTATCCGCCCGCTGATGACGCAGCAAATCGAGGAACTCATCTGTCACTTCGATAGCGCTGGCGAGCTCGGGGGGTTGTTGAGCTAAAAGTGTCACCCGTTCTGCCTCATCCTCCTCTCGGTTCTCCACTCTCTTGATCAACAGATATGCTGCCCAACGAGCCGTCAAAGACGGCAACTGTAGATCGATAAGGTTAGGCAACCCCTGCTTTGGCAGCACTCGCTTTGTCGGTACTCCCTGCGCTTGACGCAGACTGCAAATATAGCGTTGTAGTGTGCGTAGCGTGCCCGTGTAGCCTTGCCGTCGGAGTAACCTCATTAATGCCTTGGACTGGGTGTTGCCGGAATTCCACCATTTCAACACCATCGGCTTGTATGGCTGGAAGGTGTCTCTGGAAAATCAGGCAGTGCCAAAAACCGCTACACTGTCCGCTCGCTGACGCCCACCGCTTTGGCAATCGCTATCTGCTGCCAATTCTGTTCTCTGAGCCGCTTGATTTCTCTTTGTTGCCGTACTACTCGTTGTTGATGAGCCCCTAGCGTCTTTGCCTGAGCTTCTTTGGTTGCAGTTGGCTGCGGCTGAGCTGTCACCGCTGCACTAGACTCAGCATGCTGTTGCTGCTGCCGTTGCTCTACCGCTTTCAAGTCTTTCCTGTAGCCACTGAAGAAGTCGACTAACGCGTCTGACAGGTTGTAGACCAGATGAAATCTATCGGCCACTTGAATCGCCTCTGGCGCACCGTCATCCATGCCGCTCTTGTAGGCTTTGGAGCGGTCACGAGAGAGGATTTCGACACCCGGATGCTAGACGCAACCACTCGGCCAACGTTTCGGCCTTGCGGCCTGGTAAGAGGGCGATCGGTTGGTGACGCTCTAGGTCTACCAGAATCGTGCCGTAGTTGTGACCCTTACGGAAGGCAAAGTCGTCAACGCCCAAAACCTTCGGTACCTCGAACTCTGGCAAGGGTAAGACTTTGACATGGTTCAGCAGTGTACTACCGCACACGACTAACCCCTGCTGAGTGGCTAAGTCTACCCCCGCAGCACCGCCTAGGGCTAGAGCAAGCTGCTGCAGTCGCTGGACCAAGCGGACGGTTTTTCTGGCCCAAGGTGCAGCAATGTTGGGCAGACGCTCAGTGAAGATGCGACGCGGGCAATGGCTGTTGTCACAGAAAAACTTACACACCTCCAGAAAGATGATGAGGCTGAAGTGGACGCACGGCAAATCTGCCAAAGTGCGATGATAGCGGCTATGAACCCGATGAGTCGGTGTCTGGCACACTGGACAGTAAGTGGTTTGCTGGGTGGAGATAGCTTTCAGTGTGAGATGATGATGCTCTAAGTCGAGGTCGTAGCCAGTGATCTGAAGCGGGGCAGACTTGGGCAGTAGCTGCTAGAAGAAGGCGGTAAGCATGGGTAACGGTTGATGCAGGGGCACATTTCAGGTTCTCCTGCCACCTCGTATTTTTTAGCATCCGTATCTCTAACGCTTCACCAAAAGCTGGGAAGAGCCCTAAACGCTTGACATTCAATACAACATCACGTGTTTGATGAGTTGGCGGCTCGCGGCAAAACTTCCGTGGACTGGTTCTATGGCTTCAAGGTGCATCTCGTCGTGAATGAATTCGGGGAGTTGTTAAACATGACCGTCACACCAGGGAATACCGACGACCGTAAGCCCGTTCCTGATGTGCTCAGTGGTCTGTTTGGCAAGGTCTTTGCTGACCGGGGCTATGTCTCCCAGAAGCTTGCCCAACAACTCCTTCAGACGTTTGGCATCGAGTTCTTCGCTAAACCCAGGCGCAACATGAAAAATAAGTTAATGCGCTTGACCGACAAGTTACTGGCGCGAAAGCGCGCCATCATTGAGACGGTGATTGACCAACTGAAAAATATTTCGCAGATCGAGCATTCTCGGCACCGCAGTCCCACAAATTTCATGGTCAATCTCGTCTGCAGCCTGATTGCTTACTGCCATCAACCCAAAAAGCCGGCAATCAATTTGGAGTGGGCGTTGCCGCCCGCGTCTTAACCCGAACTCACGTTAAATTACCTGATCACCCAAACTGCGAACATAGGCCTCGGGCTCATCTGTTGACGCATCATCAACAACGACGACTTCGCAGGGCACCGTTTGGTTGAGGGCAGAGGCGATCGCTGTTGGTTCGACCTGGAAGAACTTCAGCAGGCCCTGTCTTACCCATTACGACAACTGACGCGAGCCGGTCTTCAGTCCCTCACACAACGTGAGGCGATTGCCGATGCGCTGATCGGGGCTGGCATGGCATTTCAAATCGCTTGATTCGGTATTGCCAAAACTCAAACTGTATGATTCGTCTGGTTTGAGGTCAAGGCTTTTGAATCCCCCGAAGTCCCGCCATAGCCCGCCTAGACCACGCTTCGCCTCGACAAACGGGGACTGCGAGCGCATTCTCTGGAGGACTCTTTTTTATAGCGAAGTCTGCCCGGCGGGCGATGGGACATCGACAGCGGCGGAGCACACAGCAATACCAGATAGATACTTTGGCACTGCCCACCCCCCGATGCTCGGAGATTCGGTTGATTGGCAACGCCCTTCTAGATAATCACCATATTGGTGAGACTACCGCTGTAGCCAGTGATTTCAATCACGGCATCATTAGCGGCCTGAAAACCAGCCACCTCATCGTTTAGCGCTAGAAACGTGCGATCTTCTGGCTTCGCCGCCGCTCCCATTGAGGCTGATAGGTCTTCAGTCAAAACCCCTTCGATGGTGAAAGTCGCCGCCCCCTCTGAGGCAAACGTTGCTTCAGTCAAGACCGCTTCAATATCTTCTGAGTCGAGGGTTGCCACCGTTCCGGCTGCTTGAACAGCCTCCGCTGCGATCGCAGACGGGCCATCAATCACATCGACGATTGCTTCGACCGCCGGCAGAGCGATGGTCGATTCTGACTCTGAGGTGATATTGGGAGCAGAGTCGGGGGTATCGGTCTCAGCCCCGTCGATAACTGCAGCGAGATTAAAGTCTGTGATGACATCAAATTCGTCTAAGGGCGAATCGGTCAACTCATTGATGACAAAGACATCCGCGCCTGGGCCGCCGGTTAATCGATCCCCACCGGCACCGCCGTCAATCTCGTCATCGCCCAAGCCGCCAATCAAGACGTCATGGCCCTCACCGCCATTCAAGATGAGGTCGGCCTCAGTGCCCGTCGCGTCTACCTCATCCTTAAAAGGAGAGCCGATCAACTCTTCAATGCTAAAACCCGAAAAGACTGCTTCGGCAAACGAAAGCCCGTGTAGCGCGCTGCTCGCATCAATCGTGTCAAACCCGGGCCCGCCAAACATACCCAGGGGAATCCCAATCGGATTGACGACGACATCATCCGCATTAGCCGCACTATCGTCAGTCTCAGCAGGCGAACTGAACCCTTCTGAAAAACGAAAGGTATCGTTTCCAGGGCCACCGTAGAAGGTATCGAAGCCTGGCCCATCGTTGAATACATCGTTTCCAGGACCGCCAAACACGACATCATTGCCGCTGCCATCATTAAAGATGTCATCCCCGTCGGTGCCGGAGAGAAAATCAGACCTGTCGCTGCCTGTTATGGTTGCCATTGACCTTTAGAAACTGTGGGTAGTCGAGAGCGGTTAGTAGATGCGTTAGCGTAGGCAAGTCACTGCCTAAATCTTCGATGCTTGATCGCTTGAGTCCGTTGAGAGTTACTGACAGCCAAGAATCAAGTTGTGACGTATCTGTTGGCTTAGGGGTTCTTACAAACCAAAAGACCTGATGTAGCACCCTAAGCGGCTTCTAATACCTCACATACGGGGATGATCCACTTGGCCTCAGTATATCCCCCGCCAATAACCTATCGAATTAATCGACACTATCCTCACATTTAAGCCATCTTTATCAAAGACTAATCGCTACTTCATAGAAATTTTACGGAATCAACATCATTGTCTTGTGCGCCTTTAAATTAACCGCTTGCCCCCGCCTTTGGCATCCCTATTTTCTGAGATTGCCACTTTAAAGATTGATGTTAACGCCGTCATCTGACGCTGAGATCCCTTGCGTGCCATGGGTTTTCCTGGCTTGCCGGTCACCTAGGCGACGATAAGTAGCTTTACACCCTCAGGAATTCTGAGTGCCATCAACCCCTTTCGTTGCGCCGCAAAATATTGCGAATTCAATCAAAATCGGGAACAAACGAAATAGGGAACAGTCTGATTAGGCGATCGCTCATGACTGTTTTTTTAACTATCGCGACATCTCCTCTAAAAATTCCTCAAGAGATTACAGAAAGTCGTTAGGTTTGATCAGGAGCCGTAACAGATAACCGTATATTTACAGAGGCGTGCTCGCATGTCTCGCGGCTCCGGTTCATGGTTTGTGCGTAGAGGTTCAGGGCCGTGCGGGTGGCCAACAGCGATCGCCGCTGCAGACCGTGCCAAGATGGAGGCATGACCCTCAGCAAAGGAAGGAACAAGCTTGGAGATCACCTTTTTGGGAACGAGTTCTGGTGTGCCAACGCGATCGCGCAATGTGTCAAGCGTGGCTTTGCGGCTGACTCAACGAGGAGAAATTTGGCTGTTTGACTGTGGCGAGGGCACTCAGCATCAGTTTTTGCGCAGCGAGTTTAAGGCCAGCCAGATTCGTCGCATCTTCATCACCCACATGCATGGTGACCACATCTTTGGGCTGATGGGGCTGTTAGCCAGTTGCGGACTGGCCGGTAACCCCCAGCAAAAGGTTGATATCTATGGCCCTCCCAAGCTGCACGATTATTTGCAAGCCTGCCGTCGCTACTCTCAGACCCACTTTTCGTTTCCGATCAAAGTTCACACGGTTGAGCCGGGGCGAGTTTATGAAGACGATGACTTTGCAGTGAGCTGCGCTCTACTAGAACACCGGGTGCCCGCCCACGGCTATCGCGTCAGCGAAAAAGATCGGCCAGGGCGCTTCGACGTCAAACGGGCTCAGGGATTGGGCATTCCACCGGGGCCCATTTACGGCAAGTTGAAGAATGGCGAGGTGGTGACCCTGCCGGATGGACGGCGCATCAACGGCAAAGACCTCTGTGGGCCCACGTTGTCGGGGCGTAGTCTAGCCTATTGCACCGACACAGTGTTTTGTGAACGGGCGGTGGAGCTGGCGCAGAACGTTGATGTGCTGATTCACGAGGCGACCTTTGCCCACCAAGATGCGGAGATGGCTTATCAACGCCTGCACTCAACCTCGACGATGGCGGCTCAAACCGCCCTGCTAGCCCAGGCTAATCAGCTCATCATGACCCACTTCAGCCCGCGCTATGCACCAGGCAATGCCGTTGAGTTGAAAGACCTCTTAACTGAGGCGCGGTCAATTTTTCCCAACACAGTCATGGCGCGTGATTTTGACACGTACCCCATTACCCGTCGTGAACCAGCAGCGCTGGTAGCCCTGTAGAGACGATTTGAGCGAGCTGACGGGTTAAACGGATAGCTCCGGACTCTGGCGCAGCCGGTCGGGCAGGCGATCGCCCAACCGTTGACGAATGTCATCCAGCTGCTGACTGCTACAAACACCGGCTCGTGGCTGCGGCACTTCGCTGTTGGGCCAAGAGTCTAAGTCCCCACAGGGGCAAGGCGATGATTTGATGCCGTGAACGAGCATGGGGAGCGGCATTACGCAGCGCGCACAATCAACAATGTCCCACTCGTCGCTCAATAGATCAGCGATGCTTTCATCGGTACCGCGCAGAAAGCTATCGGCTGAGTTTTGCAGGATGGTTTGCCAGCACTGTTGGAACGCCCCACTCAGCTGCGAACCTTGAAAAATGGGGCTGGGCAAGCACTGAGTTTGGCTGTGTGGGAAGACGACCGGTTTGCCCAGCTGAAACCAGTAAGCCAGGTAAGACTGAACTTTTTGAACAGAGGCCATAGATTTCCTCCCAGCTAGGGGTGACGACCGGTCGGTTGATGAAACACGTTCTTCATTAGATCGTAGTCGGTCAGCTAGAAAGATGGTCTGTTATCAAGGGTTTGCAAGATGTTGTAATAATCAGCGGAGCGGCTCTTGACCCTCGTTGAGGACGGGAACGCCGAGTTGACTAAGATCAACGGCAAAGCCGGCAACAACGAGATAGGTGACGTCGGCAACGGCCCCGACCTGGCGAGTCAACGTCCCTAAGCGATCGCGAAACGTGCGGCCCAGCGGATAAGCCGGAACTACCCCCCAACCCGTTTCTTCTGCCACCAGAATGAGCGTGCCGCGAAAGTGGGAGATCGCCTGCAGCAGCCCGTCAACCTGCGGCTGCCAATCACCATGAGCGGCCGCCAGACCATTGGCAACCCACGTGCCCAAAGAGTCCACCAGCCAGCATTCTGTAGCCTCTGCTCGGCCTAGCGTGAGAGCTAAATCGACCGGCACTTCTAGCGTTTGCCACTGAGCTGAACGCCGCTGACGATGGGCCGCAATACGAGCTTGCCACTCAGCATCATCCGCATTTGGACGCGCCGTTGCCACATAGATCACCGGCCGCGCCGACTGCAGGGCCAGCTGCTCTGCCCATTCGCTTTTCCCCGATTTCGTCGGGCCTGACACTAAAATCCGTTTACCCATCGTTGCTGTTGTTTTTCACTAATTACCGACCCTAGATTTGGGGGTCTGTCCACACTACTCTACGGTGCTGGTCGTCTAGAGCGGTGCGTCGCAAAGGCCTCGGCGGTACCACCGCTTCAGAGGTACGATCGCTCTCTTCAAATCACTTTGTATCCATTTCATGCCGTGCTGCTCCGAAGAGTTTGATAGATTATGGATCGCCGATTTGTTGCTCTGTAAGAGACCGCATCCATGGTGTTTGCTGCCGATAATCAGTTTTTTCTCCGCAATATTTGGTATCACGCCATGCCCAGCCGGGAACTCAAGCCCGGCGAAACGATCGCCAAGACACTGCTCAACGAGCCGATTTTGTTTGGCCGTACTGCTCAGGGGGAGCCCTTTGCGATCAAAGATCTGTGTCCTCACCGGGCGGTGCCGCTCAGCTGTGGCTCCTTCAACGGCGCTGATGTGCAGTGTTGCTATCATGGCTGGCGGTTTGGCCCGACCGGCAAATGTTTAGAAATTCCCTCACTGATGGCCGACCAGCAGATGGATCTGAGCCGCTTCGACGTGCCGCACTATCAGGTGCAAGAAGTGCAGGGCAACCTGTGGATTTATATGGCCGAGTCCACCACCGCCGCGTCTCCGCCGCCTGCGCTCGAGATTCCACGAGTGCCCGGTTTTGCCGATGATGTGCAGCCCGCCATTACCTATCGGATGCGGTTTCCCTGCTTTATTGACCATGCCGTAGTCGGTTTGATGGATCCGGCCCATTCCCCCTTTGTACATCGCAGCTGGTGGTGGCGCGGCACTCAGCTCAATCCTGAAATCAAGTGGTTTGATCCGTCGCCCTATGGGTTTACGATGCGGCGTCACCAAATGCCAGACACGATGGGGCGCGGATATTGGCTGATTGGTGGCGTTCCCCAGAACGAAATCATCTTTTACCTGCCGGGGGTGCGGACGGAGGAAACTACCACCGCTAAATATCGAGCAGTCAACCTAACCACGGTGACACCGCTCAACGATGACGAAACTGATGTGACGTTTGAGTTTTATTGGAATATTCCCTGGGGCTTTTTGCTCAAACCAGCGATGCGATATCTGATTCCCGAATTTTTAGGTCAAGATCGAGACGTGGTCGCCCACCAACAGGTCGGCTTGAAACACGAGCCCATTCTGCGGCTGATCAAAGACTCCGATGTGCTCGCTCGTTGGTATTACCAATTGAAGGCAGAATATCAGCGATCGCAACAGGAGCAGCGAGAATTTGTGTCTCCGGTGAAGACGCAACAGCTGCGCTGGATGGCTTAATCCGAGTTCACGACATCGGGGGGCAGCGTTGACTCGCTAGCGCATGAGGCCGCGTTTGCCATTGGGATAAACGGTGGCCCAATTGGTGCGAGCCAGGGTCAATTGCTCAGGGGTGACCCGCGCTCCGGTTAGATCAGCGCCACAGAGATTAGCATCTTTCAGATTCGCATTGGAGAGGGTGGCGTAATTAAGATTGGCCCCCCGCAAATCCGCGCCGTTGAGGTTGGCGTTGCTCAAATAGGTGCGGCCCAAATTCGTGCCCCGCAAAGAAGCTTGAGTGAGGTCTGTGCGGCCAAAGTTGGCACCGCTTAAGTCTGAGTGCTGAAAGTTAGCCTTTTTTAATTTCGTCTCAGCAAAGTTGCTGCCGGAGAGAGACAGCTTTTGTAAATCGATCGCATTCAGCACCAATTGCGAAAAGTCGCGCCGACCCTTGCTGTAGGCCGATTTAACGCCATTGCTGTTGAGCTTGCCATCGCTGCCAGAACGGGTGCCCGAGCTCAGGCGATCGCCCTTGGACCGCGCCATACTCGTCATATTGAACTGATTCGGCCCTTTAGCTTTGCCCCCGCTGCCCCCAGACCGCGAATTTGCTCGCTCGCGTCGCGCCCGAATAGCCGCTGCCATGCGCGAGGAGGGCGAATCTTTGCGCGTTGACGGGTGATCTTCTCGGAGATTGCGATAGGCAGAATTGCCGTTAGCGCCCGCCCCGTTACCGGAACTGTTATTGGCATTGGGGAAAGCCATATTCTGCGCGAGACTGTCCATGTAGGGCTCTAAATCTAAGTCGCGCAAAACGGACTCTACCGTCTGATAACGATGCCGCACAGAAATTTCAAGCATTTTCTGCAGCACCCCCGCAAAATGGTCGCTCACGTGCACGAGGTTGCGCCACATCATTTCCCCCGTGGTGGGGTCGTAGTCTAAATCTTTGGGCGACTTACCAGTCAATAAGTAGATGCAGGTAACCCCCATCGCATAGAGGTCGCTGGCATACACCGGTCGCATGGCCATCTGCTCCGGTGGCGCATACCCCGGCGTGCCGATTGCATAGGCCGTCAGCGCCGTTTGGTCGGAGGATTCTTGCACCGGGGCTACTTTATCCTTAACCGCACCAAAGTCGATTAAGACCAGTTTTTTATCTTCATCTCGACGAATCAAGTTAGCAGGCTTGATGTCACGGTGAATGATCTCGCTGTCGTGGACGTATTGAATCAGCGGCAGGGCTTCACTCAGAAACTGCCGGACCCCGGCTTCACTAAACGGGCCGCCCTGTCTGACCTCTTGCTGCAGCGTTTTGCCGTTAATAAACTCTTGTACGAGAAAAAACTCTTGGTTAGTTTCAAAATAATCAAGCAGCCGAGGCAGCTGGGGATGATTACCAATTTTTCCCAAGATCTTGGCTTCTCGCTGAAATAGATCGCGAGCCATATCGAGAATATGTTGCGCGTCTGCCGAAGGCCGCAACTGCTTGATGACACACAAAGGATGACCCGGCAACGATTCATCGCGCGCTAAAAAGGTGGCGCCAAAGCCGCCTCGGCCCAGTGCTCGCAAGGCTCGATAGCGATCGCGCAGCCGTAAAGAAGACCCGCAGGCTTGGCAGTGGGTGACGCGGGGCGGGTTCTTCGGTTTTGGGCAATCCAAATTAGTGCAGTAACTCATGCGGCCCGAGGTGCGATTTTTGCCTGCGCGACACAACTAGAAGCCATCGGTGTAGGGAGCAGCCCTAGCTTTAGGAGATCATTCACCGGTAACTCCGTGCAGCTTACATAACCGCTTATCCGTTCTATAAGCTGCTTCATCATGAAAGCTAATGTGATTAGTGTCACACTACCTTAATTATTCCCAGCTTCCCATAGGGGTTTGATGCCTTATTTGACTTTCTGGTGAAGTTCACCGATGGATTGATTGAAAGTTGCCTTTACGTAGAAAAAATGGAGTAATTACTGAGACGAAAAGAACAATCAATACTAGTGAATTCAACGACAACACGCTGAGAATGACTTCACATTAGCGGCAATCAGGCTGAGCGTGGAGCAGTGGCACTCAATTGACCGCTCCCCAGTGAGATATGGCACCCGGTTTCATCTTCATCATAACGGCTGGCTAGTTGGTCCGTCTGTGCCAGCACAGCGGCCCAATGAAGGGAGTCACTGAGAGCTAGTCGTCGGATTCTTTTGACGGTGTGCTCAGCTTGCACCGATCGCTGCAGTAGACTAACGAAGGGCGCAATCGCACCCCTGACTGCGGTTGTCTGGCTGTTGAACGATACGTAAAAGAAGCGATGCGGATTTCTCTGAATTGGCTACAAGACCTGGTTTCGATCACCCTCTCGCCAGCAGCGCTGGCCGATGCCCTGACGATGGCAGGGTTCGAAGTCGAAGATATTGAAGATCGAGCGACCTGGGCAGATGGTGTCGTGGTCGGCTATGTGACTGACCGCCAACCCCACCCCAATTCCGACAAGCTCAGCCTCTGCACGGTTGATATTGGCGCCGCGGCGCCCTCCAGCATTGTCTGTGGCGCGGCTAACGTGCGGGCCGATAGCTACGTTCCGGTGGCTCAGGTCGGCACCTATTTGCCCATGCCGAACTTAAAAATCAAGCCCAGAGAAGTCAGAGGTGTGCTGTCGGCAGGCATGATCTGTTCGCTGGCAGAGTTGGGACTCACCAAAGACTCGGAGGGTATCCACATATTTGATTCGACCGAGCTGACGGTGGGGGCCGATGCGCGCCCGCTGCTGGGCCTGGATGATGTGGTGCTTGACGTGACGTCAACGGCGAATCGGGCTGATGCGCTCAGCCTGGTGGGTATCGCCCGCGAAGTGGCGGCCATTACCGGGGCTCAGCTCAAACTACCCACGGCCCCAGGCCCGCAACCGCAGCAAACCCCATCGACGGTGACAGTCGCCCTCAGTGATGAGAAGGCCTGCCCGATTTATATCGCGACGGTCTTAGATCAGGTGCAGATTGGGCCGTCGCCCACCTGGCTACAGCAGCGTTTGCAGGCGGCCGGGACTCGCCCCATCAACAACATTGTGGATGTGACTAACTACGTACTGTTGGAATGGGGACAACCGCTGCATGCTTTTGATCACGGTCGGTTGGCAGCGGCCACGGGCCGTGATGACTATGCCCTTGGCGTGCGCTACGGTCAGCCCGGCGAAACCCTAACCACGCTAGATAGTCAGGAGCGATCGCTGAAGGCAGAGTCCTTGGTGATCACGGCTAATGACCAACCAGTGGCGCTGGCCGGCGTCATGGGGGGCGAAACGACGGAAGTTTTTGAGGGCACTGTGGCCGTCATGCTAGAAGCCGCCTATTTTGACTCTGCCGCCATTCGTAAATCGGCCCGCAGTCAGGGGCTACGCACGGAAGCCTCGGCCCGTTACGAACGTGGCGTCAACCCTGCCGAACTTAGTCTGGCTTGCGATCGCGCCATCCACCTGATGCAAACGTTAGCGCAGGCGCAAGTCGTGTCCCAAGTGACGGGGCGCACCCCCGTCGGCGAGATTACCCCCACGCGCACGCTGCCCCTCCGGCTAACGAGAGTGCATGCGGTCTTAGGCCCCGTGGTGAATCTAGATACGCCGGCACCCGCCCCGATTCCAGCTGACCAAGTTCAGGCCGTGCTCGAAACGCTGGGCTGTACGGTCGAACCCAGTAAGGAATCCGGTGTTTGGAACGTCACTGTGCCCGCGTTCCGCTATCGCGATTTAGAACGAGAAATCGACCTGATCGAAGAGGTCGCCCGCATTTATGGTTACGACCACTTTGCCAATACCCTGCCCCAGGCTGCCGTGGGGGGCGTGTTGTCACCGGCTGCCGCCCTGTCGCAAAAGCTGCGGCAGACCCTGCGCGGTGCTGGACTGACGGAGCTGATTCACTACTCGCTGACTAAAACCGAGTCAGACCAGCAAGTGGTACTGGCCAATCCGCTCTTTACGGAATACTCGGCCCTGCGCACCAATCTGATTGATGGCTTAGTTGAAGCCTTTAAATTCAATCTAGAGCAGGGCAACGGCCCCCTCAACGGGTTTGAAATCGGCCGTATCTTTTGGCTTGACGGCGAACAGCCCCAGGAAGTTGAAGTGGTTGGGGGCATTCTCGGCGGTGATGTGCGGCAGGGCAAGTGGGTGAGTAGCAATCGCCCTGAACCGCTGTCGTGGTTTGCTGCCAAGGGCGTGCTGGAATCCGTGTTTCAACGGCTCGGCTTAAGCGTCGATTATCGCTCAGATAGCGAAGATGAGCGCCTGCATCCGGGTCGCACGGCGTCTCTGTGGGTACGCGGTCGCTTGCGCCTGGGCACCTTTGGCCAACTGCACCCTCAACTGCGGCAAGCGCAAGACTTGCCCGATGAGGTCTATGTGTTTCAGTTGAACTGGTCGGTACTGATGACCTGCTTGGCGACGGGGCAGCGTAAAGCGGTGAAATTCAGTCCCTATTCGACCTTCCCGGCCAGCGATCGCGATATTGCGTTTTATGCGCCTGTGACCGTTGCCGTGGCTGACTTAGCCAAAGCCATGACCAAAGCCGGCGGCAAATTGCTCAATACGGTAACTCTGTTTGACGAATATCAGGGCGAATCAGTCCCTGCAGGCCAGCGGAGTCTCGCCTTTCGCCTGGTTTATCGCGCCCTTGATCGCACCCTAACTGACGAAGACGTCGAGCCCGTACATCAAAAAGTCAGGGCCGCACTCGAAAAGCAGTTTCAAGTGGCTTTGCGCAGTTGACCAGCGGCTGCCATCAGTTAGCGAGCTAAACGTCTGTGCTATAGCAGTTTCAGCCCCTAATTTGGGTTCTGAAGCCAGCGTAGATAGGGTTGAACGGGTGTCCTCAGAAGGAGTCAGGAACTGCTGTGGCCAATACCTATGACTTGATTTACGCCGTTGTGCGACACATTCCCTATGGTCAGGTCGCTACCTATGGGCAGGTGGCAGAACTCGCTGGCCTGATTGGTAAACCTCGCGTCGTTGGTTATGCGCTCTATCGTGTTACGGACGGCGATGATATTCCCTGGCATCGGGTCGTCAATGCCAAGGGCGAGGTCTCGCACTCGGTACACCGCAACGGCAATGACTATTTGCAGCAGTCACTGTTAGCGGATGAAGGCATCGAATTTGACGCCAAGGGCAAACTTGACCTGACAAAATATCGCTGGGTGGCTGATTCAGAGGTTTTGGAGCGGGCGATCGCTCGCATCCAACAACAACTGGCAGAACCGAGCAACTTTGAAGAGGACTCATAAACCCGATGGATAGCAAGTTGACGATTGCTCACGCCGGCGGGTAGCAAACACCGAAAACTAGAATCGTGCGGGCCAGCTCAACCGGTTTAAAAGACCACAGCGGCAGGATGTGAGTATCCTACCGCTGTGGGGTTAGAGGGGTCAGCCGAGTGGGGGCACTAACCTTCGGTCGACTGACAGTCGCTATTCGATTAATCATTTGGAGAAAGCCCGCTTAGTGGTTATAGCGCTCTTCCATCCAAACTCTCAGGGCATTTTCTTGGGCAAAATACAGGGTCTGATTCGACGTAGGGTCATAGACGCGCCAAACTTCAGCTCCATTTCTAGTGGTTCGCGAAATGCGGGGCATGGCACCGGCAGTGAGCCAGTTCACGGTCTGTTCGGCCAGGTGGTGGAACAGGTGGCCCAAGCTATTGGGATGGTAGGCCGTCGTGTAGTTGGCTGGGTGGATGAGCGAGGCAAAAGATGTGTGGCGCTGATCGAGTAGATTGGACGGTTGTGTGTAGCTGTTCATAACACTCTCCTGAGTCGTGATGGCGGTCGTCTACCTGAAGTGACTATGACTTATCCGCCTTTGACACTACTCTAACGAGCCCCTTTCAAAACACCCACGCACACTGTGCATGACATGTATGCATAAAATCGATACGTATTGTCGGGATGAATAAGATAGCCTGTTGGCTATTCCTCCCTGGTCATTTTCACCATGAATCCTTGGAAGCTTAAATTGTCTCAGTTGAGAGCGCTCTTAGCGGTGGCTGAATACGGCAATTTTAGTGAGGCGGCCCTGCAGATGGATTTGACTCAATCGACCGTTAGCCATGCGATCGCCACCCTAGAGGATGAATTGGGCGTGATGGTGTTTCATCGCGGGCATCGGGGGGCTCAGCTAACGCCGGTCGGTGAGCGGATTCTGCACGATGCTCAAAAGATTCAAGGGCTGTTAGAGAACATGATGAGCGCTGCTGAGAACGAGCGCGGTCTCAAAGGGGGCACCGTTCGTATCGGTACATTTCGTAGTATTGCGACCCATCTGTTGCCAGAGACGATCGCCCGGCTGCACCAGATTCACGGGTCGGTGCAGATCTCGATTTTGGAGATGGATGAACTCTATCAGCTAAGACAGGCCCTGAGACAGGGGCAGGTCGATCTCTGCTTCGCTGAAATGCTGGAAGGCGACGAATTTGAAAACATTCATGTCTTAGATGACGAATATATTGCGCTGCTACCGCCACAGTTTGGTCTGCGCGATGCTCAGCTCACTATCGAAGACTTGTATACCTATCCGTTGATTTCCTCCAGTCACGACAGCTGTTCTGTGCGGCTCCGCGATCGCCTCGCCACGTTACAGCCCAAGCTGGAGCTGACCTATCGCATCCGCCACGATTCTTCGATGACGGGGATGGTGCAGCAAGGGTTAGGAATTGCCTTAATGACTGAGCTGGCGGCGAAGCCAGTCCCCGAGGGGGTCAGAGTCTGTCGCTTGCCCTTTGTGCTGTCCCGGCCGATCGGTGCCACCTTGCTGAGAGATGCCTTGCTCAGTCCGGCTGTTTATGCCTTTTTAGATGCCCTCCGAGGCACGGGTGAGTTTGCGTCAGCGCAAGCCGGATGAGGCCTTTGCTGCGGCCACCCGTTAGCCGCTGATTGGCCTCACCGGGTGAACGCCCAGCCGCCGTTTCGCCTTAATATTCTGGGATGGCGTGACTAAGGATGAAGTTCTGTGCGATCGCTCTACTTCTTATTACCGGGGACAGACCGTAAATTTGCCTGTGGCGGCCTGTTTGCTGAGCTTAAAACTCTGGAACTAGCCCGCCAAGTGACCGAGGCCACGGTGGTGACCTATCAGCAGCGAGAGCCCAACACGCTATTTCTCGATGATGTGCTGCAGTCAGCGGCTAGCCCCGATCATATTTTTGTCGTGAGCTGGGGCTTTCATGTGCCGCAGCTCGTGCAGCGGCTCCGCGGGCGAGCGGTGCTCTACCATGCCCACAGTGCCGGGTACGGCTTTCGGCTACCAAGTGCGGTGCCCATCATGACGGTGAGCCGCAACACGATGGGCTATTGGGGGCAATGGTGCCCCAGTTCACCGACCTTTTATTTGCCCAATCTCATCTCTCCCGAATATACGAATCAAGGGCTGACCCGAGATATTGATGTGTTAGTGCAGGTGCGCAAATCGTCAGAATATCTGCTGCAACAGCTGGTGCCCGCGCTACAGACCCAGTGCAATGTCGTGCTGTTAGACCACTTTGTTGAAGACTTAGCGGGCCTGTTTAACCGCAGCAAAGTTTATCTCTACGACACTGCCGAATATTGGGCGCAATATCGAGTTACCGAAGGCTTTGGATTGCCGCCGATGGAAGCGATGGCCTGTGGCTGCCAGATTTTTTCCAGCGTGAATGGTGCCCTGGCTGACTATCTGGACCCCGGATTTAATTGCCAAAATTTGGGCGTTTATTCCGCCGCCTATGATATCGATCGCATTCTTAAGACCCTACAACAGCCGTCACAGCCATCTGTAAACTCCGACTTCTTTGACGCTTATCGGGAAGCCAAAGTTGTCTCAAGACTGCGAGAAATCTTAATCTCAGTCAATCACTTTTTTGATCACGTCCAGCAACATCCCTCAGACATCCCTGGCCTATCACGTCGCCGATTAGCACGCCTGCGGTTGCAAAGCTTGATCAAGAAGATGCAGAAAAAAATGCGCGATCGCTAACTCGACTCAAAGCCAAAGATTGCTTCAGCCAGTGCCAGTCTAGGCTCTTAAATTCATCTAGAAAACCTTTTTGAGCCGCTGTTTTTTTATCTCTGTCAACAGCTTTTAACAGCATCCGGTGAGCCTGATCAGTAAAGTCTCAGGCTCAGCCCATCGGATTATGGGCAGCAATAGAGTAACCAAGCGAGCCTAGATTTCTCACCGCTGGTCGTCATTTTATGGCCACGACCAATGAAGAGTGGGGCGATCTCAGCAGGTAGTTTTACGCCTCAATTTGGGCGTAGTTGCAGAGCGGCAATTGATGATGCTGCGCCAGATTGCGAGCAAACCGGAGGATGCTGGTGTAGTTTGACTGCTTGCAAATACATCGGCCTCTCGCGAGAGCGAGCTGGTTTTGGTTATGCACCTCGATCGCCAAGGAAGACATATAAACTGCGTAAAAAGAGGAGATTTTAGACATTTTTCAAATGGGGAATGACAACAAAGACACAACTGCTAAATGGCAGCCGATTGCAAAACGACCTATCACCTGAGGTCACTGACTGGCAATAGGTCGTCAACTTGAAATTGCTTTGAAGGGTTGAATTTTAAACTTGGCTGCAGACTTGGCCTTAGAACATTTACGAAGCCGAAACCTGATCTTCCAGATCGCAAACCTCGGCCAAATTCTCTGGATCAACGTAGTAGCAGGTGTGATTATCAAGGCAAACAAATGCCCAGCCAGAATTCTCAACCCGCACTAGATCATAGGTACCCTCTTGAACAAAAAAACCTTTGTGGTCGCGGGTGCCGGGTGCGATCGCGAAGTTGTAGAAACTTTTGTTTTTAAGGTTCATAGCGATTACATCAAATGAAACGACAGCGGGGGCAAAGACGAACGAACAACGTACTTTCTTTAATCATCCTCACCCTACAATAAGATTCCATAAAGCCGAGTTTACTCTTCCGAAGAAAAATAAAACATAACCTTTGACAAAATCTATAACTTGCGAAACCTGTCGAAACTCGTGAAATTCAGTTGTTTTAATACGGTGAGATTGATCTTCATGAGAATTTCTTCATGAAGTTTGATGAATAAGGCGAGCACATCGGCTGTCGAAAATCTTGAGGATCAGGCTTTTATCTTTGCAGCTAGGCTAATAGCTTTTGCCGGTTTAAAATTGATTTATCTGCTTTATGTGCCTGTTTATCCTTGAAATCATGCATCCAAGTGGATTCTCGGTGGCTGACAATCATGCTTTGAAGCTGCATTTGCAAAGATGATTTTGAGGGGTGATCCGCCGTAATTTAGAGCAGCGAAGCGAGATCAGGCAATCGAAGATTAGGTCTAGATATCGCAACTTGTTGGCAAGACTGCTGTTTTGTGTTCGCCTCGGCCATGTTGACAAACTCCGATTGCTGGCCGCGATCGCCTGATTTGAATATTCAGCAAATATGTAGATACCCGCCTGCCCCGTAGAAAGCTATTGTTCTGGGACTGGTTGTTTAAGATTGGCGACTAACCGCTGTTTGCTCGCTGGCGCGGATTCTCTGAGTTGGCAGCGGTTGGTTCAGCCGCGACGTTAGACTAAGTCGTTGGTACGTTGCGAAATTGACACACCGCCCCATGACGCTCTTAACCCTCAAGTCCATTCAAAAAGACTTCGGTATCAAAGAAATTTTGCGGGATGCCAGCTTTAGCTTGGAAGAAGGTGACAAAGTTGGGCTGATTGGCACCAACGGCTCAGGCAAATCGACTCTACTAAAGATGATCGCCGGTCTGGAGCCGATCGACGGCGGCGATGTTTGGCGCAACGCCAGCGCCAAGGTGGTGTACCTGCCCCAACAGCCCGAGATTGAAGGCGATCGCACCGTGTTAGAGCAGGTCTTTGCTGACGCGGGCGAGCAAATGGCGCTGATTCGCCAGTATGAAGATATCTCGCACCGCATGGAACATAATCCAGCGGACATGGATGCCTTGATGACTCAGCTGTCACGCGTGACGGAGAAAATCGACGCGGCGGGAGCCTGGGACTTAGAAACCAGCGCCACGGTGGTGCTCACGCAGCTCGGCATTGAAGATTTAGATGCCCGTATCGGTGATTTGTCGGGGGGCTATCGCAAACGGGTAGCGATCGCGTCAGCCCTGCTGTCAGAGCCCGATGCGCTGTTGATGGATGAGCCGACCAACCACTTGGATGCCGAATCGGTGGAGTGGCTGCAAAGCTACCTGAATGGGTTTCGCGGGGCGCTGCTGCTGATCACCCACGATCGCTACTTTCTGGATCGGGTGACCAATCGCATTTTGGAGGTCGATCGTGGCGATCTGTTGGGCTACAGCGGCAACTACAGTTACTACCTCGAAAAAAAGGCGGCTGCCGAAGCCGCTGGCATCAGCACCCAAAAGAAGCATAGCGGCGTGCTGCGGCGTGAGCTGGAATGGTTAAAGCGCGGCCCCAAAGCCCGCAGCACCAAACAAAAGGCACGCATTCAACGCATTGATGAGATGCAAAACCGCGAGTTTAAAGACTCCCTGGGCAAGGTCGATATCGCCACAGTCGGTCGGCGCATTGGCAAAAAAGTGATTGAGCTAGAATCAGTCACCAAGGGCTACGGCGATCGCACCCTAATTAAAGACTTGACCTATACCTTTGAGCCCCGCGATCGCATTGGCATCATTGGCCCCAACGGTGTCGGCAAATCGACCCTGATGAACCTGATCACCGGACGCGAGTCGCCCGATGCGGGCACCATCGAGATTGGCGACACGATTCACTTTGGTTATTTCGATCAGCATTCCGACGATGTGATTAAAAACCCCAACCAGCGAGTGTTGGAATATCTCAAAGAAACAGCAGAACTGGTCAAAACCGCGGATGGCAGTGTGATTACTGCCTCCCAAATGCTGGAGCGATTTTTGTTTCCACCCGATCAGCAATATGCGCCCATCCACAAGCTTTCGGGGGGCGAGCGGCGGCGTCTCTTTTTGCTACAGGTGCTGCTACAGGCTCCCAACGTGCTGATCTTAGACGAGCCCACCAACGATCTCGACGTGCAAACCCTGTCGGTGCTGGAGGAGTATCTAGAAGAGTTCAACGGCTGCGTCATTGTGGTTTCCCACGATCGCTACTTTCTTGACCGCACGGTGCAACAGGTTTTTGCCTTTGAAGACGGCGGTCACATTCGCCGCTATCCCGGCAACTATTCTCTGTATTTGGCGCAAAAACGAGATCAGGTCAACCAGCCGTCAACTCCTGAGAAACCCCGTTCGGGTACCAAACCGAGTACAGCGGCAACGCCCAGCGCGACCCAGGCGGTCGCTAATCGTCAGTCCCAAAAACTTTCCTATAAAGAGAAGCGCGAATACGAACAGCTCGAAGCGCAGATTCCGCAATTAGAAACGGCCAAGGCAGCGCTTGAGCAGCAACTCTACAGCGATGCCCCCACCGACTACGACGAGATGCAGCAGTTGTCACAACAGCTGGCCACGCTGACGGATCAAATCGATACCGCCACCGAACGCTGGATGAGTCTGGCTGAACGTGTGGAATAGCCTCGTACTGACCTGCTGAACAGTGCCCAGTGACAAAAAAAGCCCCGCCGTTAAAACAGCGAAGCTTTGGAATCAGGGTGCATCTACCACTCCATTACCCGAGCGAAGTCCTTGTATTCCCGGAAGGTTGGGGAGAGTTTATCAAGGCTTTATATGACTGCTGGCAGTCTGAAGCAGGGATGAGCAGCAAGGGTGAAATAGCTTGGCACTGACGTGTTGGACGGTGCTCAACTGACCCGTGACGTGACTCGCGAAAAAAAAAGCCCCGCTGTTAAAACAGCGAAGCTTTGGAATCAGGGTGCATCTACCATTCCATTACCCGAGCGAAGTCCCTATATTCCCGGAAGATTCAGGAGAGTTTATCGATGCTTTATGTGACCGCTGACAATCTGAAGCCGGGATGATTTAACTGCCGCGAGGCTTGCCATTAGCTGCGTTAATCGGTTTTACCGATACCGCTGTTGACTTGACCGACAAGCCAGCGCCCCAAGATTGACGCTAGCTGAGCGAAGTTATGCGCCCTGTGGGCAAGAATTGGCGTCTCTCTGCGAAAGAAAGCTATATCCCCATCACAAGTCCCTTAGAGGCATCCAGCCTAAAGAATATTCCACCTGAAGCACCCAGTTTCGATGGAAAAACTGGCTGGAGACTGTTGACCTGTGCCTAGAAACCGGGGTCTTGGACACGTTATTTCTTGAATTGGACACGTTATTTCTTGAAGTAGTCTTATGCCCCCTGGGCCGGCAACACCATGACTCTACGCAGGAAATGGTTACACCACAAAGACTCGACTCGCTCTTAATGAAGTACGCGAATCTGGCCTGCTTTAATGGCGTCAAACAGGCGATTGATTTCTTGGAGTTCCTGCTCATCAATGCTGCCGTCCGCCAAGAGGATTTGAGCGAGATACTGATACTCTTGCTGACTAATGTGTTTGCACGCGATGCAGTGATCAACTAGTGATGAAAGCTGGTATCCGTTGCCAAAGGTTCCTGACATCGTCGTCTCCTCCTCTCTGTAACAGACGATTTCACGCGCCTCTTCCCGGTTAAGTATACCGGCAGCGCTTGGAGACGGTCAGCTCAATCCAATGGGTTTTTGCGCACTTCTGAGCCGCCGCAGTCGCGCAGTCTCAGGCAGATCGCCGGGAATCTTCCTCGTCTACACCACCTCGGCACAGACCTGAGGATGAAAATACCGGCGTGGGGCAGTCTCTGGGTCCTGAGCAGGGGCAATTGCGGGGGTGGGGCGGTGGGGCAAAATGCACTTTGATCGGACATTTAGCGCGATCGACAAGGCATCAACCCACCTCTGGCAGATTGCCTGTGCAGGTTCAGGGCAACTTTCTTAATCGATGACGCGAATCCGACCCGTTTGAATCGCGTCAAACAAGCGATTAATTTCTCGCAATTCTTGCTCGTCAATGCTACCGTCGGCCAAAACAAGTTGAGACAGCCGTCGGTACTGCCGCTGACTGATATTTCTCGACGCCATGAACTGGTCAACCAGTGATGACAGCTGATGTCCGGTTTCGAAGGTTCCTGACATGGTGGTTTCCTCCTCTCGATGGGAGGCGGCTGAGCCCACCTCTTCTTGATATATTACAAAATACGGTACATCTACGGTACCTCGAAAAAATTGTCAGCCAGGTTTGCTGGTGTTTTTACTGAAACTGCTAGCGCCTTTCTCAGCCTGCGTTTAACACCCGGGTTACGGGTATCACCCAGCGATCGCGTGCCCGGTGAACAGGTCAATAAGATATTGCAGCGCCTGGATAGACCCGGCAGGCGATCGCCCTCATGCCGCCCGCCGCCTGACCCGGCGGGGGTAAGTGGAGCCAGGGAACCATCAGGGTTTGCCGCCTTGCTATCGACAAAAGAGGGGTTGGGGTGAGGGGTGCCAGCCCTGTCTTGGACTGCGGTCGCCATCGCGGAGCTCAATTGCTGGGGAGGTCGCTAAGGCGGTAAGCTCATAGCCACGTTAACTTCGTCTGGATTAAGAACTGTTGCTACGACATCTCACAGCAGCTGCAGTTTTTAACCAGCCTGGGGTCTACATATCGATATCTAGAGGCCGAGTCGGTGGCGATTTTAGAGCAGCAAATTCAGGTGGGCAAGCTGAAGTGGTTTTATCGCGAGGCCAATCCACTGCGCGAAGACACCAGTCGGCTGCCGGTGGTGTTGCTGCATGGGTTAGTGTCGCAAAGCTATAGCTGGCGCGAGGTAATGCCCAAAATCGCGGCGCAAGGCTTGCGCGCGATCGCCCCGGATTGGATCGGCCACGGCTTTTCCGATTTTCCGGAAAAACGCGACTTTGCCTATACCGCCGATGCCTTTGTCGAGGCCTTAAACGAGTTTTTGCAAGCGCTGGAGATTGAGCGCTGTCACCTGGTCGTGCAGGGCTTTATGGGCGTTTATGGCGTGCTGTATGCGCTGCGTCATGCGGAGCGGGTGGAGCGATTGGTAATCATCAACACGCCGTTAGATACGACGGTCAAGCTACCGGGTGCCGTTCGTCGCATGACCTGGCCGCTCGCCGGTGAAATGATGACCCAAGATCCCTTACTGGTCGATCGCACCCTGGAAGGCGGCGGCCCCTACCAGGTCAAAGACAAAGACTTAGACGTGTATCGCAAACCGTTTTTGACCACGTCATCCGCCGGGCGATCGCTGCTGTTTACCCTGCGGACCTTCAACCTAGCGGCGACAACCCAGGCGATCGCCGCAGAGCTCAAGCAGTGGTCAGGCATGACGCTCCTGATTTGGGGCACCGCCGACCCTTGGGTGCCGGTGGCGCTGGCCGAGACCTGGGCTGAGACCTTGCCCCATGGGGAGCTGACGAAATTGGCTGAAGTTGGTCATTATGCCCAAGAAGACTGGGCCGATAAGGTGTCAGACGTGCTCGTGCCGTTTTTGAGACGCGCCAACGTTGAATAATATTTCTGCCTGAAACAATACGAATTTCTACAAAGCACAACATCTACCGCTAGAGCCAGATCTTCAATTCGGCCAGACCGATAACATGAAATCGTTGGCAAGTAGAGCTTTTGAACGCTTTGGATACGACCGATTGGCTACCCACTCCGCCCGCTGGCGGCTGGCATACGTTGCTGCCTGATCAAGCGCTGACCCAATTGCAGAGTGATCGCCAGGCGGGGTTATCGTCACCAGAGGTGATCACTCGCCGCGAGCAGGTGGGAGCCAATGTTTTAGAAGAGACCCAGGGGCGCGCGAACTGGCGCATTTTTATTGATCAGTTCACCAACATCATGCTGCTGATGTTGATGGCAGTCGCGGTCATCTCTGGGGGGATTGCCCTGCGGGCCCATGAACTGCCAAAGGATGCGATCGCAATTTTTGCCATCGTTATTTTGAATGGCGTGTTGGGGTATCTGCAAGAAAGTCGGGCCGAAAAAGCCCTCGCGGCGCTGAAGCAAATGGCGTCGCCCAGCGTGCGTATCGTCCGTGATAGCAAGACGATCGAAGTGCCCTCACAGGATTTAGTGCCCGGCGATGTGTTGCTATTGGATGCTGGCATGCAGGTCGCCGCCGACGGGCTATTGCTGGATACCGCTAATTTGCAAGTGCGCGAGTCGGCACTCACGGGCGAAGCCCAGGCCGTGATGAAAAAAGCTGCTGAAGCGTTAGCCGCCGAGGCGAGCTTGGGTGATCGCACTAACCTGGTGTATCAAGGCACCGAGGTGGTTAAGGGGCGTGGGCGGGCTCTGGTGACCCAAACGGGCATGCAGACTGAGCTGGGGCGCATCGCCGCTATGCTGCAGGCGGTAGAAAATGAGCCCACACCGCTGCAGCTGCGGATGAATCAGCTGGGTAATGCCCTGGTCACCGGCTCGATGATTTTGGTTGCGATCATTGTGGTTGGGGGCGTCCTGTTTGCGGGTTGGGCAGCCTTTGAAGACCTGCTAGAAGTGTCGTTGAGCATGGCCGTGGCTGTCGTGCCCGAAGGGTTGCCCGCCGTGATTACCGTAACGCTGGCGATCGGCACCCAGCGCATGGTGCGCCGCAGTGCCCTGATCCGTCGCCTACCAGCCGTCGAAACTCTAGGCTCAGTGACGACGATTTGCTCTGACAAAACCGGCACGCTCACCCAGAACAAAATGGTCGTCCAGACGGTGCAAACGCTGGATCAACGTTTGCAAGTGACCGGTGCTGGTTACCAGCCCGAAGGGAAGTTCATCACCGAGTCCGGCGACGTGGATGAGGCCACATCGCCGGATCTGAGACGGCTGCTGCTGTGTGGGGTGCTGTGCAACGATGCCGTCTTGCAAAAAGAAGCGGGAGAATGGGCGATCTTAGGGGACCCGACGGAAGGCGCTTTGGTGGTGCTGGCGGGCAAGGCCGAGTTTAATCAGCAAGCGCTGATGCCGCAGTTTTCGCGTCAGGCCGAATGGGCTTTTTCATCCGAACGGAAGCGGATGAGCGTGATCGTCGCCCCGCTGCCTGAGGCTACCGACCTAGACTTGCCGGACAGCCCTTACTGGCTCTTTTCCAAAGGCTCACCCGAACTGCTGCTAGAGCGGTGTGAGCGGATTCAGCAAGGGGGGGCGTTACAGCCTTTGGCAGCGGCGACGCGCGATCGCATTCTGGCGCAAAATGAAACGATGGCCAGCCAGGGCTTGCGGGTGTTGGGCCTCGCGAGTAAATCGCTCACTACCTTGCCGCCGCCCGACGTTGCAGAAGCCGACGTGGAGCAAGATTTGGTGTGGTTGGGACTGGTGGGCATGATGGATGCACCCCGACCCGAAGCGCGTGAGGCGGTGCGGCTCTGTCAGCAGGCCGGCATTCGCCCGATGATGATTACCGGCGATCACCAGCTAACGGCCCGAGCGATCGCGGCCGATATGGGCATTGCCCCGACCGATGCCACGACGCTCACCGGGCAAACTTTAGAAACCATGAATACTGCCGACCTGCAGCAGGCCGTTCGTGATGTGCAGGTGTATGCGCGAGTGGCTCCCGAACACAAGCTGCGAATTGTGCAGGCACTGCAGGCCCAGCATCACGTTGTGGTCATGACCGGCGATGGCGTTAATGATGCCCCCGCGCTGAAACAGGCTGACATCGGCATTGCCATGGGCATCACCGGTACCGACGTTAGCAAAGAAGCTAGCGATATGGTGCTGCTCGACGATAACTTCGCCACCATCGTGGCGGCAGCGGAAGAAGGGCGCGTGGTCTACAACAACATTCGTCGCTTTGTGAAATATATTCTCGGTTCCAACATTGGTGAAGTGCTGACGATCGCCGCCTCGCCGATTTTGCTACCGATTTTGGATGTGCCGCTGACGCCGCTACAAATTTTGTGGATGAATTGGGTTACCGACGGCTTTCCCGCCTTAGCGTTGGCCGTCGAACCCGCCGAAGTCGATGTGATGGAACGCCCGCCCCACGATTCACAAGAAAGCATCTTTGCGCGGGGGCTCGGCGTCTATATGCTGCGCATCGGCGTGGTGTTCAGCATCATTTCCATCACGCTGATGTATTGGGCCTATTTCCATGCCCAAAATCCTGATTTGCCCGGTGACCCCGACCGCTGGAAAACGATGGTGTTCACCACCCTCTGTCTGGCGCAAATGGGCCACGCGATCGCGGTGCGGTCAGATACGCAAATGACCTATCAGATGTCGCCCTTTTCCAATCCGTTTGTGTTGGCAGCCGTGACGATCACAACGGTGCTGCAGCTGATGCTGATTTATGTCGAACCGCTGCGCACCTTTTTTGGTACGCAGCTCCTCAGTCCGACAGAACTCGCCATTTGCTTCGGTTTCAGTACGCTGATGTTTGTCTGGGTCGAGAGCGAAAAGCTGCTGCGCCGATTGTCGAAAGGCTGGCATTAACGCGGTTGGTTAGCGGCCTCATTTTGGGTGATCAGGCGTTGCTCAATACTGGTGCCGCCACCCAAGGTGCGTTCTAAAAACCCTAAGAGCTGCTGAATAGCAGACAAGGTGGGGGCAATGCGATCACGATTTTGCCCTTGCCCCAGCTTGAGATAAAACTGCACCAGCTGCTTAAACCAGGCCAGGTTTTGAGGATCGCGTAGCTGCGTGCAAAAAGCTCGATAGCTCATGGGAGTTTGCCCTTCAGGGGTGGCCATTTCGTGGGCCAACGTGCCCTGCAAAATGTAGTAAATGCCCCCGCCTTTGCCCAAGGACACGCTGACATCGAACAGCAAACTGATCAGCTCGGTATCGCTGTTTTGACTGAGTTTTAGAAAGGGGGCATGCGTCCGCACTCGCTGGATTTGGAAGAATAGGCAAGCTGTCATGTAGCAGGATGACATCAGATAGTAGCCTTGATAGGCAAACCAATCTTCATCAATCGAGTGAATTGCTTCTGGTTGGTCAATTGATAGTAAAGCCTGGCAGGTGCCATTTTCTTGCTCTAAACGATCGCGAATCCGATCCAGCCGTGCATAAACTTCTTCGGCATACAGTCGGAGCGGGTTGAGATAGGTCAAGGTGATGCGATCACGTTCCTGAGCCTGCTCTAGCTGGCGCGTGGTTCTAAAAGTGAAGTACTGGGTGCCCACTGCCACCAAGAGCGACGTTACAGCAGAAATCACAGCAGTCAGTATTCCGGCAGTCATAGCAAACTCTGGCAGCGCAATGCCAAAAGCTTAGCGGATGGTGACGCCTCAATTTTGGGTGGGTGGTCCTGGGGTCGGGGCGATCGCCGCGGCAGCTGTTGGCGTCAAAATGTTGCAGCTCAGCCCGATAAACACAAGCACTGAACCCATCATCTCTAAGCGGCTGAAACTATCGCCCAACAGTGAGACAGCAAACGCCATGCCAAAAACCGGCACCAGTAAGGAAAAGGGGGCAATCCGGTTGGGCGAATAGCGCTGCACTAGATAAGCCCAAAAGCCGAAACACAGCAGCGAAGAAATCAGCCCCGTATAGAGCATTGTGCCGATACCCAGCCAGCTGAGCGATCGCAGGGCCACCCACTGTCCTGACTCTAGCCAGGCTGAGAGTCCCAGCAGCGGCAGCGGCGGAATCACCGACATCCACGCAAACAGTTGAAAGCCATTATCAATCTTGGCCAGCTTGATGCAGATGTTGCCCATGGCCCAAGCGGCGGCGGCCGCCAAGATCAGAGTCAGACCGAACAGCGGCGTATTGCCGCCCCGGTCGAGGGCGATCGTGCCCATGCCCGCCAGCGCCAACCCGACACCGAGCCACTGCTGGCGACGCGGCACATCGCGCAAAATCAGGGTTGAAAACAGCAGTGTAAACAGCGCCTGTGACTGCAGCAGCAAAGAGGATAGTCCCGGCGACATGCCGTGGCCTAATCCCACATACAGCAAGCCGTTCTGCAAGACGCCCATGGTAATGCCCACGGCAATGATCCAGCCCCAAGCCATGGGGTATCGGGGCACAAACAACATGGTTGGCACCGCGACCACGATGTATCGAAACGCCGCAAACAGCAGCGGCGGAAATTCCCCCAGTCCTACTTTGATGGCGACAAAAGTGAAGCCCCATAGAGCTGTGACCAACACAGCTAACCCAGTATGCCAAGGACTCATCGTCCCAGCCGTTTTAGTCATGGCGTTTTAGGCGAGGAACGAACGGCAGCGTCAGGCGGAAACGGGGTTGAGTTAGCAAGTTGGGATGCGGATTTTGAAATCGTCCGTGAACTAGCTCGCGGTCCACTCATCCCTCACGCCTGCTGTGACAGCGCCGCATAGCGAGCCTTGATGTCGGTGATGGCAAATAGGGCTTCAAAATTAAGCCCTTGAGCTTGATAAAACTCACTACCGCCCTGCTGGCGATCGACCAAGGCCAAAATGGTGTCTACCGTATAGCCAGCTTGCCGCAGCCGCTCAACCGCTTGCCAGGCAGAGCGCCCAGTTGTGACGACATCTTCGAGTACCACGACAGGCGTTTCCGGTGGCAGGGTAGGCCCTTCGATATAGGCCTGGGTGCCGTGGCCTTTGGCTTCCTTGCGCACAATCAGCGGCGTGATCGGACGATCGCGATAGGCACCGACAATACTGACCCCCGTGACCATGGGGTCGGCGCCCAGCGTGAGTCCCGCCACCGCTGCCGTCGTCGCCGGTAACTTGTCAAGCAGCAAACGCCCGACCATCACGCCGCCTGCAGCGTGCAGCGTGACCTGCTTGCCATTGATGTAATAGGTGCTCTTTTGCCCAGAGGAAAGGGTGAAATCTCCTTCTTTGTAGGCCGCTTCGCAAAACAGATCGAGTAGGCGATCGCGGAGTTCCTCTGGGGACAACGTCGTCAAGGTCAAAACAGAGGAGTCAGTGCGGGATGTCATAGAGAAAATAATGAAGAAAAATTGCGTCGTTTTGGTGAGACTGCGCTATAAGTAACAGGCAGTCAGGCCATTTTGGTCGGGTGAATTGTTGGTGTGAATTTTAGTTTACGCCGCCAAGAGACTCCAAGACATAGCAAACATCGGTCTATGTCTGTGTCTATTCGTTTTATTCAGTGGATTGAGGAATGTGAGATGGCTAAGTTCTTAATTCGGTCTTTGACGGCGACGGCCGCAATCATCGCCTCCGTCGCGATCGCCTCTAGTGCCCAGGCAGATGAGCCTCCTACCTCAGAGTCAGCGTATGTCCCGCGGGCGATGAATGAGATTTTCAACGCCAACTCCGGCGCTTACATCAATAATCGTTCCACTCCAGGTCAACTCGGCACAATGTTTGGCGTGGGTGGGTTTCCTGAGCAAGACATCATGAACGATCTTTATGCGGTTCACGATACCTATGTCTATCTGCTCGACCAGCAAACGCGTACCGATCCCACCATCCGCGTGCCTGACTTGCTGAATCCTTACAACACCTCAGTGCAGCTATTGCCGTCAGGTGTTTCTACCGGGGCGATTTCCGGTAGCGAGTTTGTTTTTGAATAACACGCCAAGCTGAGCTCACCTGACTATGGGCTAGGCTAGCGGTACTCTAACCCAGAGTGTTTGAGATGTTCACATACTCAAGCAGTCTGGGTTTATTTGTGGCAGTTTTTCTCGACGCGATTGCCTAACTGCTAAATGAAACTGTCATCACTCATGCGGCAGCGTTCTTGACTCTTGATCAGGCGCTATCTTCGAGCCGCTACGCCCCACACCCGCTATCCCTGATGGGGGTTTCTAGTTAGCAACTTCGGCCATCTCAATAACCTGACCGTCGTAGTCCTTAACTAAAAAGTTGAGGGGGGTATCACGGCGAATCTTGCAGCGCACGCCTCGGGTTTGAACACGCATCAAAATTTGTTCTAGGCAATCGTGATCAAAACAGACGTGTCGATGGCGATCACGATGGCCCCGGCTGGCCCCGCTGATCACATGCAGCTGCGTATTTTTTTTGAGCTGATACCAAAGACCATCAGGCGAGTTGTAAGGCTGTGACGAGGTCGCCATGCTGCTCGAAAACACGGGGTCAATAGCAGCGGTGCCTAGGGTTTGTTCGTAATTGTAGTAGTAGTGCAGCGGCACATCGGCAGTTTGCATTTGCAGCATGCCTTCATAAAAGCGACGAGCCGTTTCTAAGTCAGACACCATGACGGTATAGACTTTGGGCGCACTGCTCAAAAACATCCACATGGCCCCGGCATATCCCACCAGCAGCATCACCATAATGCCTTGGGTCGAGAGGATATCTACCGGTAGCCCCAGTCCTAACAGCATGGGCGGCATACAATTCCAAAACACGCTAACCATACTCACTTCTTTGCAACTAGCGATCGCGATTACGAGGGCGGCTTGAGTAACCCGACGTCTTTTGCGGTTGGTCTAGACTGCCCTATCTTTATTTACCTAGTCTATCAAGGGCAACCCAGAAAGACGAAAGAACCCGCCGGTGCAGCCCGAATCCGCCCAAAGCGCCCCCCCGGTTTCCGGCTCTGTTCGATGCCAAACCAAGGATTTTAGCCGGAACTGGAGGGGCAGTCGACTCTACCGGATGAAGCTTTTGTAAAAAAAATTAGTGGTCTCTCTAAAAACTATGGTTATAGTAAGAGGAATTTGTCGGCACCTGTTATTGTCAGTCACTCCCGAATTGTGCAAATTCCTAGTTTTCCTGAATGTAATCACGCCATCATCCAACAGCTTGGGCACCTGAGCGATCGCGACTTGCTGCAACGTTTCCAAGCTGAGCCGGAGGCCGGGCGATATTTTACGGCCATTTTCTGTCGCTACAGTCCTGTCGTTTTTAGCCTCATTACCCATTCGGCCCGCTCGCCGGTGCAAGCTGAATATTTGTTTGCCTTGACCTGGCGGCACATTCTCAACGAACTTGGCGGTCTTGAGCTACCGGCCACTCAACCAGCCGCCAGCGAGACTGACCAGGGGCGATCTCTCTCGTTACAAAGCTGGCTGATCAACGTGACGGCCCTTTGTATCAACCAGGCCGCCCTGCCCGATGTCGAAGACATTCATTACTCACTGTCACAGGCTTCGCCGCCGCTCTGGTGCTATGTTGAGCGCTCGTTGGATCGCCTCAATCCGTTAGAGCGGTTAATCTTGGTCATGGCTCAAACCTTCCGCTGGAGCGATACCCGCATCGCGGCCTATCTGAAAGCCGAAGGTGAGCAGATGGCTCCGACTGAAGTCTCTGTCCGGCTCCGACAGGCAGCCCAAAATCTTGAAGCGGCACTCCCCGAAGATATTCGCGCCCTTTATTTAGATCCGGCTGACGCTGACTCCCCCCTATCAGGATTGGTGGCTTCGGTGCCCGTGCCCGAAAAACCGGTCAGCTAGCGCAACTCGATCAGTGGGGGCGTGACTCACAAAGGCATCCTGCTCGCCGGGGTTAGTCCGGGCCAGACCCGGACAGGAATGAGCCGTCTGGGTCGGCTCTGGCAGCACCGCTCCCTTCAAGCGAGGGGCATGAGTCTTCTGCGCGCCCAAAATCATGGGAGGCAGTGGCTTGAGCAATGACATGCTGGCGAATGGGGAGCCCTCGACGCTGGGGCGCGATTGCGACGGCAAAAACTACCTGGTAGAGGGTGAAGAAATTGGGTCAAATCAGCTGAGTTCTCGTGGTTTGATGAAGTAGGCGTTACGCCATACAGGCACCGGCTCAGGGATCTCTCTGTAATTAAACCCTCTCTTGCAGTCCACTCTGATCGACTATCAATTAAAGATGCCCACAGTTAGTTTGACGAGTTGGCAGGGTCCTGTGCCTGTTTCCTCAGGGACGACCGTTTACACACATCTGGCAAACAGGTTCAAAATGCTGCGTGAGTTCCTTTTACCCTCACCATTGTGAATTTGTGAATTGAGGTCGGCGTCCGTAATTCCTCCCAAAAGCCAGAGATTCAGGGGGACAGTCCCTTGCCATAATCAACCAGAGACTGCTGTATCAGCCATGCGCTTCGTCACCTTCAGGCTCGCCCACTACGTCCGCATTACCTATGACCGCTAATCCTCCGGAGTCACCGTTGAGATTTGATATCGTCACCCTGTTTCCTGACTTCTTCACCTCGGCCTTGCAGTCGGGGTTGTTGGGCAAAGCGCTGGCGCGGGGAATCGCCTCAGTCAACTTAGTCAATCCTCGCGATTTCACCACGGACAAGCATCGCAAGGTGGATGACGAACCCTACGGTGGTGGCGTCGGCATGTTGATGAAGCCAGAGCCCATTTTTGCGGCAGTCGAGTCTTTGCCAATGTATCCTCGCCGCGAAGTCATCTTGCTCACCCCCCAGGGTGAAACCATGACTCAGCCTCTGTTTCGCACGCTCAACACCACGTTGGATCAGATGGTGCTGATTTGCGGCCATTACGAAGGAGTGGATGAACGGGTGCTGCATCTGGTCGATCGCGAGGTGTCGCTGGGTGATTTTGTCCTCACCTGCGGTGAAATCCCGGCGTTGACCCTGATTAATGGGGTCGTGCGACTGCGTCCCGGCACGGTGGGTAAAGCTGATTCGCTAAAGTTCGAAAGCTTTGAGGCCGATCTGTTGGATTATCCCCAGTACACGCGACCAGCAGAGTTTCGCAACTGGTCGGTACCGCCGGTGTTGCGATCGGGCGATCACGGCGCGATCGCCCAGTGGCGTCAAGCACAACAGATTGAGAGAACTCGGCAGCGGCGTCCTGATCTTTATCAAACTTGGCAAAGGCAACAAAATGCTGATGACCCTCAGTAATCCCGCTGAGTTCAGCCCCCAATTTTGATTAAAATCTTATGGAGTGAACGAAAACTTCATCAAATGTGTCGGAGATCACTTAAGCCCTAAGTAAATTTGCTACCATACTAAACATGAGCATACGGATTGGCAACGGATACGATATTCATCGCTTAGTCGCTGACCGTCCTTTAATTATTGGCGGCATCAACATTGCGCACGACAAGGGGTTGCTAGGTCATAGTGATGCCGACGTCCTCACCCATGCCATTGCCGATGCTCTGTTAGGAGCCCTCAGTTTGGGGGATATTGGCACCTATTTTCCCCCCAGTGACCCCCAATGGGCGGGTGCCGATAGCCTCATGCTCTTAGCTCAGGTCTATCAGATGGTGCGCGATCGCGGTTGGGCGATCGCCAATGTCGATAGCGTGATTGTTGCTGAACGCCCCAAGTTAAAGCCCCACATTGCCGACATCCGGAAGTCCCTCGCCGAGGTGTTGGTGCTTGCCCCCGATCAGGTGGGCGTAAAGGCGACAACCAATGAAAAATTAGGCCCCACCGGTAGAGAGGAAGGGATCGCGGCCTATGCTGTAGTGCTGGTCTCTCAATCGGCTTAAGCAGCGTGAAATCCACCGAACGACCGGCTTTTACAGCCCAAATTGCCTCTAAAGGATGATTTCGAGCCGCGAAAGCAGTTTGTGTCTCTCACAATACTTTTCGGTTTATGAAATTTTAGTTAATATTGCTTCGCGTTTAGTGAACCTTTTGTAAAGTGACTGCTCGTTTTTGAATGTCATCGGGGAATCCTCTGAGGTATTGAAGCACGGGCATCTTTGCGAAGTGAGTCGATCAGGATTAGTTAGATTCAACGATCTACAGTTTGCACAGAATGAACATCTACCAAAATCACCCATTTACGATCGCGGGTACGTTTAGCAAAGAGGCTGCTTGCGACAAAGCTAGTCCGTTTAATTTGAGGTGGGGCTATTCTGTCCCAGAGTGGTTTCAATCAACGCCTCCCGAGCGAGTCGGGCTCAATGGCGAATATGACTACTTTGGGCTCAAGAAGCGGGTGGAGGCGGTTTTTGCTTGCCAGTTCACGGCTTCGGAGTTGGCTCATCTCTCGGTGACGCAGCGAGGCCGGGTCGTGATTTTGCAGGGCATCGTACCTGATGCCGCAGTACTCTGCCGCTTAGTTGACGCTGCCAGTCGGGTGGAAGGGGCGATCCGAGTCGATACGGCCTGGGTCACCTGCGCCACTGAAGTGCATGCCTGTGTCGCGGTTTAGCAACCCGACTTGAGCCGACTCGATGACCTTGATCGCAGCCAGCAGACCCCTCTGATGAAAACGAACTGACGGCTCCCAAGTCACCCTGGGCTCTGGAGCTGCCTCTAGGAAGCTGCGGCAGTCTTACTCACCGTCACCCGAGCCCGGAGCAAACAACAATTGTCGGAGTATTGACTCAATGTCGCCTGCGGTAGATACCCCCCAGATTCACCAGCAGGCTTTAAGCTTAGGTTTTCATCAGGTGGGCATTGCCCGCGTCGACAGTAGCGCCGCTGCCACAACTCAACAAAACGATGCCCTACAGCGCTGGTTAGCCCAGGGATTTCAGGCTGACATGGCTTGGATGACGAATCCCCGACGGCAAGATATTACTCAGGTCATGCCCGACGTGCGATCGCTGATCTGTGTGGCGCTCAACTACTACACACCGCATCAGCGCCCCAATAATCCCGACACAGGCAAGATTTCTCGCTATGGCTGGGGTCGCGACTACCACAGGGTGATGCACAAAAAGCTGAAGGCGCTATCCGACTGGCTGCAATCGCGCGATGCCACTATTCACACTCGCTTTTATGCCGATACTGGCCCCATCGCCGATAAGTTTTGGGCACAACAGGCGGGGCTCGGGTGGATTGCCAAAAATGGTAATCTCATCACCCGCAACTACGGTTCGTGGGTCTTTTTGGGCGAAATCTTGACGAACGCTGAGCTGGTGTCAGACGCGCCTCATACGGAACATTGCGGCACCTGCACCCGCTGCCTAGAGGCCTGCCCCACCCAAGCGATTACGGCGCCCTATGTCGTCGATGCGAACCGCTGCATCGCCTACCATACCATCGAAAACCGGGATGATGCTTTGCCCAAAGCGATCGCTGACAACATGGCCGGTTGGGTGGCGGGGTGCGACATCTGCCAAGACGTTTGCCCTTGGAACCAGCGGTTTGCTCAACCCACTGACGTTGAAGATTTTCAGCCCTACGCCGACAATGTTGCTCCTGCTCTCAAGGATTTGGCCCACCTCGACGAGGCCGAGTGGAATCGCCGGTTTCCGGCTTCGGCACTGCGACGCATTAAACCGGCGATGTGGCGGCGCAATGCTCGGGCCGCACAGCACCGCCAGCGTTCCTAGCGGCCACCAACAGTTAACGTCTCGATCAGTCTCGTAACACTTCTTGACAGGGCGGCGACTAGGGCGAAGGCGATCGATAGGATAATAAACAGGACTTTATAATCCGGTCGTTCAGCGGCTCGTTCACCCTGCTGAACTGACCTCAGACCGGTCTTTAAGAGGAAAATACTTTGGTCAGCACTGCCCCATTAAAAACCACCCAATCAGCCGAAATCTTCGCCGCCGCTCAACAGCTCATGCCCGGTGGTGTTAGCTCTCCCGTCCGTGCCTTCAAGTCGGTCGGCGGCCAGCCCATCGTCTTTGATCGGGTGAAAGGAGCCTACATTTGGGACGTTGACAACAACCAATACATTGATTACGTCGGCACCTGGGGCCCGGCCATTTGTGGGCATGCTCACCCCGACGTGCTGCAAGCGCTGGCCGCCGCCCTCGAAAAAGGCACCAGCTTTGGCGCACCTTGCTATTTAGAGAATGTGCTGGCCGAGATGGTAATTGATGCCGTCCCCAGCATTGAAATGGTACGGTTTGTCAACTCTGGCACCGAAGCCTGCATGGCTGTTTTGCGCCTGATGCGAGCTTTTACCGGTCGCGACAAGATCATCAAATTTGAGGGTAACTACCACGGCCACGCCGACATGTTTTTGGTCAAGGCAGGTTCTGGCGTGGCCACTTTGGGGCTACCCGATTCTCCTGGCGTGCCGAAAGCGGCTACTCAAAGCACCCTGACTGCGCCCTACAACGACTTGGCAGCGGTCAAGAAACTCTTTGAGGACAACCCTGGTGAGATCTCTGGGGTGATTTTGGAACCGGTCGTGGGCAATGCCGGGTTCATCGTTCCGGAAATGGAATTTTTGACCGGTCTGCGTGAACTCACTCGTGAGCATGATGCCCTGCTGGTGTTTGACGAAGTGATGACGGGCTTCCGCATTGCCTACGGCGGCGCGCAAGAAAAGTTTGGCGTCACCCCAGATCTGACCACCCTCGGCAAAATCATTGGTGGTGGGCTGCCGGTGGGAGCCTATGGCGGTCGTCGCGACATTATGGCAATGATCGCTCCCGCTGGCCCGGTCTACCAAGCCGGTACCCTATCGGGCAATCCGTTGGCGATGACGGCAGGCATCAAAACTCTCGAAATCTTGCAGCAGCCGGGCACTTACGAGCAGCTCGAAGCGACGACGAACAAGCTAATCACGGGGCTTTTAGCGGCGGCTCACGAAACCGGCCATGCCGCCACGGGCGGTAACATCAGCGCCATGTTTGGCATGTTTTTTACCGACCAGTCTGTCCACAATTTTGCTGATGCGAAGCAGGCGGACACTGACAAATTCAGCCGGTTCCACCGCGGCATGTTAGAAGCGGGAGTGTATCTGGCGCCGTCGCAGTACGAAGCAGGGTTTAGCTCGCTAGCCCACACTGACGCCGACATCGATAAGACGATCGCGGCAGCCCGTCACGTGCTCTCTAACCTCTAGCTCTGCATGAGTGCAGCATCGGCATTGCCTGTGAACTGGCTCGGCTGAGGATGCTAAATCTGAGTCCGCGTTAACCGCGCTTCGGAGTAATTGCTGGGGCGCGGTTGTTTTTGTTTGATGATGCCAAAGCCGCGATCGCACCTGGTCTCAAGCACACCCCTATCGCCGTTTCCGACCAAGTCTCTGCAACGGCGATACACGCTCGCTCCCTGGCACCCTGGCCCCGAGGTTTGATCGCAAGTCCCATCCCCCCGCTGGAGTCATGGGCAAGGGTCGGTTATTGCGACTTCTGTGGCGACAAACCAGCAGATATTGTAGGCAAGTTAGCACTCGCCTTGAATGAGTGCTAGTGTTTCATTTGCAGAGAAATTAAAGAGACGGGACATGGCGAAACTAGTCGTTTTTGATGAAGCGTCGCGACAGGCCCTCGAAAAAGGGGTCAATGCCCTTGCCGATGCGGTGAAAATCACGCTCGGGCCTAAAGGTCGCAATGTTGTGCTGGAGAAAAAGTTTGGTGCCCCCCAAATCGTTAACGATGGCATCACGATCGCAAAAGAGATTGATCTAGACAACCCCTACGAAAATACCGGAGCCCGCCTGATTCAAGAAGTGGCTTCCAAAACGAAGGATTTAGCGGGAGACGGCACCACGACCGCGACAGTCTTGGCTCAAGCCATGATTCGCGAGGGGCTCAAAAACGTCGCTGCGGGCAGCAATCCGGTCAGTCTGCGTCGCGGTATCGATAAGGCCGTCGCTCGCTTGGTAGAAGAGATCCAAGCGGCGGCCAAACCGCTGACCGGCAACGAGATTTCTCAAGTGGCGGCAGTTTCAGCCGGCAGTGACGACGAAGTGGGCCAGATGATCTCTGAAGCCATGGATAAAGTCACGAAAGATGGCGTCATCACTGTGGAAGAATCGAAGTCTCTCACCACTGAGCTAGAAGTGGTAGAAGGGATGCAGTTTGACCGGGGCTACATGTCGCCCTATTTTGTGACCGACCAAGAGCGGATGGTCACCGAATTGGAAGGGGCGCGGGTGCTGATTACCGATAAAAAGATCAGCTCCATTCAAGACTTGGTCGGCGTGCTAGAGCGCATTGCCCAAGCTGGTGCACCGTTGCTAATCGTCGCGGAAGACATTGAAGGCGAGGCCCTGGCGACCTTGGTCGTCAATAAAGCACGGGGCGTGCTCAATGTTGCTGCCGTAAAAGCTCCCAGCTTTGGCGATCGCCGCAAAGCGATGCTGCAAGACATTGCCGTGCTCACCGGTGGTCAAGTCATCTCGGAAGAGGTGGGGTTGAGCCTGGAAGCCGCCACGCTAGAAATGCTGGGCGTCGCTCGCAAGGTGACCATCACTAAGGATGCGACGACCCTCGTCTCGGATGCGGGCAACGAAGCAGATATCAACGCTCGCATTGATCAGATTCGTCAAGAGCTTGATCGCACCGACTCTGACTATGACAAAGAGAAGCTCTCAGAGCGCTTGGCTAAACTGGCTGGCGGCGTTGCCGTCATCAAGGTCGGGGCTGCCACTGAAACTGAACTCAAAGATCGCAAACTCCGCATCGAAGATGCCCTGAGTGCGACGAAAGCGGCGGTGGATGAAGGGGTCGTGCCCGGTGGCGGCTCGACGCTGCTCCACCTCGCGGCCAAGCTTGACGCGGTCAAAGCCGGTTTGCAGGACGCTGAAGAGAAAGTCGGCGTTGACATCGTAATCAAAGCACTGGAAGCGCCCCTACGCCAAATCGTTGATAACTCCGGCGGCGAAGGCTCCGTCGTCGTGGAAAAAGTCCGTGATTTGGACTTCGGCATGGGCTATAACGCCTTGACCGATGCGTTTGAAGACCTGACGGCCAGCGGCATTCTTGATCCGGCTAAGGTGGTGCGATCGGCCCTGCAGGATGCGGCTTCGATCGCCGGTATGGTGCTGACGACCGAAGCGTTGGTGGTCGAGAAGCCAGAACCCCCGGCCCCAGCTGGTGGCGACCCCGGCATGGGCGGTATGGGCGGCATGGGTGGCATGGGCGGTATGGGTGGCATGGGCGGTATGGGTGGCATGGGCGGTATGGGCATGATGTAAGCCCAGCGCTTTATGCGTCACCGCGACCTGATGAGCCTGACCTAATCGTCTCAAAAAGTAGCAAAGCCCCCTGTAATCTAGATTGCAGGGGCTTTGTTTTATCGGTCAACTCTAGGGACGCTTTTAGGGTGAGTCGTGCCATCCACGCCGAGAGTCAGCAGCAAGTCGGCCCTTTGCCTAGAGGTGTAGTGGCAACAGGGACATTGTCCATGAAAGCCGCGTCATCTCGAACCTAGCCGTCGATGCTACCCTGAACGCCCTCAATCAAGTAGTCCATCTTTTCTAGCTCGATGTTGTCCTGCTTATATTCTTCGCCGCTGGGCAAGATGGTGCCGCCGGTGTTGTCTTTCAATTCGCCTTTATAGATCACCAGCTCACCGCTCATGATTTGTTCTTTCGCCGCATCAGCTGCTGCTTTCGCCTCATCGGTGACCGCTGGCCCATAGGCCGACAGCTTACAGAAGTTGCCCGCCAGGCCGCCCCGCAGAATGTGGGGAATGTCGCCAGCCATCAGGGTTTGACCGGCTAAGAACTGCTCGCCCAGTTGGGTATAGATACTCGACCAGTCCCATTCGGCCCCGGTTAAGTAGCCTTCGGGGGCTAACGGCCCCTGGTCAGCGTGGTAACCACTGGCAAAGATGCCCCGCTTTTCTGCCGTTTCCATCACTACTTTGGGGCTATCTACGTGGCAGGTGACGACATCAATGCCTTGATCGGCCATGCTATTGGTCGCTTCCGCTTCTTTGACCGGCAGCGCCCAGTCACCGGTAAAGATCACTTGCGTGGTGATGTCGGGATTGACCGATTTAGCGCCCAGGGTAAACGCATTAATATTGCGCAGCACTTGGGGAATCGGTTTCGCTGCCACAAATCCCAATTTGCCCGATTGACTCATGTAACCCGCGACAACACCCGCGACGTATTGCGCTTCATCGATGTAACCAAAATAGCTGCCCACATTATCGGGGTGGACGCCGTCTTGGTAGAGACCGCCCGCATGGAAAAACTGTACCTCAGGAAATTCTTCGGCGAGTTCTAAAATGTAGGGATCAAAATAGCCAAACGAGGTGGGAAAGAGCACCTTAACGCCATCGATCTCAATCATGTTGCGCATCGTTTCGGCCACGGCGCTGGTTTCCGGCACGCTGGCCTCTTCCACAATTTTGATGCCCGGAACGTTGGCCACCATGGCGGCCGCCCCTTCGGCATGGGCCTGATTGTAGCCAAAGTCATCTTTGGGGCCGACATAAATAAACCCGACAACCAACTCTTCCCCGTCTCCGCCCCCGGCGCTTTCGCCCTCAGCAGTGGCGTCACCTTCGGTCGCTGGGCTACAAGCCGTACCGAACTTAGTGACCACCCCAAACGCAGTGGTGGCCATTAATCCACGAATGATCTGTCGGCGAGAAAGGTGAGAAAAGTTGCGCTGGGTCATCGGGTTTACTCCAAAAAATGAAAACGGGAAACAACTGAAAATGAGTTGCGAGGGAACGGCTAGGAAGATTCTCGGGGATCAGGGACAGGAAACATTGATTACTCTGCGTAGAGATTCAAGTCAGCAGCTTTGAATGATCGCCGGATGGTCATCGCCAAGCATGATGCACCAAAGCTCACTCCAGCAATCCGTTGGCGTGCCACCACATACCCTACCGCATCATTTAATTAGGGGCTCGCTGATGATGAGCAACGATCGCCACCATTGAGTCGAAGTACGGAAGCACGGGGCAAAAGGGACATGCCAATAAATCTTGTCGGCTAGTTAAGACAAATAGACTACGGATGAATTAATCCGCGATCGCCCCATTCATCAACTGACTTTGCTATCGGCTGATCAATCCTCAAACTCAGCTCAGTTCAAGGATTGATAAATCCTGGGAATTATTTTGTATCGTCGACTGCATTTTCGGGGTTTCCAGCGCCAAAAGTCTCCAAATGCCAACGATCACTCAAAGCGCTCACCTTCCGGCAATGCAAGACTTTCTGAGCTGTCGTTTTACCCCATCGCCGCGGTTGAGTTCACGCGGATCAACAGCCGACTTGTATCGCTGACTACTGCCGATACTCGCTGACGGGAATGTTGGGGTAAAGTATGCCGTAGTTCTGTTTGCAATCCGTGAGGGAGTATGGGCTGGCAGCGATTTTTGACCGGGGTAATCTTGGGGGCAATTTGCAGTGTGCTGCTAGCCTGCACCGAGGCTGCGATTCAAACCCCGTCGTCCCCCACTCCCGATGAGGCGGCGATCGAGCAGACGGATACGGCTGCCCCAACCAGCGCCGATGCGCCTCCAGAGGCGCAGGCCGAACTGCCCGCTGCGACCGAACAACTCCTCGCCAGCCTTGATCCGTCCCTGACCGATCCGCCCCGAGGCGACCTACGCCTGGTGGTGATGAGTGACCTCAATGGCGTCTATGGCTCCACTGATTACGACCCCGAGATTGATAAAACGATGGCCCTGATTCCGTTTTGGCATCCTGACTTAGTGCTCTGCAGCGGTGACATGGTCGCCGGTCAAGACCTGACGCTGACACCTGATCAAATCAACGCCATGTGGTCCGCCTTTGACGAGCACGTGGCGGCTCCGTTGCGAACGGCGGGCTTGCCCTACGGTTTTACCATTGGCAACCACGATGCCTCGGGGGCGTTGGGCCTTAATGACTCGCCGCTGTTTCAGCAAGAGCGAGATTTGGCTGCGGCCTATTGGCAAACGCCTGAGCATGACCCCGGTGTCGAATTCGTTGATCGCTTTGAGTTTCCCTTCTATTACAGCTTTCGCCGCGACGATGTCTTCTTTCTGTCGTGGGATGGGTCGTCGAGCCGCATCCCCGCCGATAAATTGGCCTGGGTAGAAGAAAGCTTAGCCAGTGAAGCGGCGCAGACTGCCAAAGTGCGGATTTTGATTGGTCATTTACCGCTGTATGCCGTCGCAGTGGGACGTGACCAGCCCGGTGAAGTCATGGACAACGCCGATCAGCTGCGCGCCCTGTTAGAGAAATACGACGTTCATACCTACATCAGCGGCCATCACCACGCTTACTATCCGGGCCATCGGGGTGACCTGCAGCTGCTGCACATGGGCATCATCGGGTCGGGGCCACGCCCGCTGATTGATAGTGACCTGCCGCCGTGGAAGGCCCTCACCGTGCTGGATATTGATTTCGACACGCCTGAGCTGACCCGCTACACCACTTACGATATTCAGACGATGGCGCTAATCGAGTATGGCCAGTTGCCCCGATTTTTGGCCGGACACAACGGCATGGTGCTGCGGCGAGATGTGGAGGCGACGGAGCTGAGTGCTGACGAACAGGCCTTTTGTGAAGCCAAATTGGGGCCATCACTCTGCACGTCTTAGCGGAGAGCGATCTCTGAAAACTGGGCGATCTCGTCATCTGGCAGTTTGCTCCACAGCAGTAAGGCAGGGAGGGCGCAAACCGGCCGGGCCAGAAAGAGAATTCGTGACGGTATTTTGGTCGAACGGATTAAAGGATGAACGGTGTCGAGATCGCCACCCTGGGCATCTCAGCGATCGCCCTCACAGCCACCACAATTTGCACTAAACTCATCCTGGTAGCCGTACAAAAGTAGGGTCATGGCAACACAATCAACAATTCCAGTGGTGGTCAATGGGGCCTGCGGCAAAATGGGCCGCGAAGTTATCAAGGCGATCGCCACTGCCGAGGATCTGACTCTCGTCGGGGCGATTGATAAAAATCCCGCTGTGCAAGGCGAAGACATCGGCGAAATTGTCGGCTGCGGCCCGGTCGAAGTGCCCATTACCGCTGATTTAGAGGCGGCGCTGGTGATGGCTCAGAGTGAAGGGTTAGCGGTTATGGTAGATTTCACCCACCCCAAAAGTGTCTACAGCTCTGTGCGGGCGGCGATCGCCTACGGGGTGCGCCCGGTGGTAGGCACGACTGGCCTGAGTGTCGAGCAGATCAAAGATCTGGCTGAATTTGCCGACAAAGCTAGCATTGGTTGCCTGATCATCCCTAATTTTTCGATTGGCATCGTCTTGATGCAGCAAGCGGCTCAGCAAGCGGCCCAATACTTTGAGCATGTCGAAATCATTGAATTGCATCACAACCAAAAGGCTGATGCCCCGAGCGGCACAGCCATTCAGACTGCGCAAATGCTATCTGAGTTGAATAAAGCCTACAATCCTGCACAAGTTGAAGAAACTGAAAAAATGACTGGGGCGCGGGGCAGCAGCACCGCTGATGGCATTCGCCTGCACAGCGTACGGTTACCCGGTCTAATTGCCCATCAGGAAGTGATCTTTGGCGCACCGGGACAGCTCTATACCCTGCGCCACGATACGAGCGATCGCGCCTGCTATATGCCTGGCGTGCTACTGGCCATTCGTCGCGTCATGCCATTGAAGTCTTTAATTTATGGCTTAGACAAAATTCTGTAGTGGTTGTCTCAGCCTTTAAATAAGAAAATAGCCTGACCCTAAAGCCCCCAAGGATCAGGCATTTTACTCGTAAGAGCGCTTAACGCAGCTAGTTAAACCACTCAAATTGCCCCCAACAGAGTGATTTAATTGTCGCTGCTTGCATTCTTCAGAGTTAAATCTATTCTGCGCTTTCCCAATGGGGATGACGTCACAAAATCCACGCAAAATCCGTCTAGATCTTTCCCCAGATTGCCCACCTCAATCCGTAGATTTACGCCTGTCAAAAGCGCCTTGTTACGTGACCTGTGGGAACAAGCAACCTGCAGTTTTCGGCTAGCGAATGGATGACATCATGGCTCTTTGAGAGCGGTTTGGCCTCATGGCGGTAGCCTTTGGAAAGCAAACTGGAACCATCGTCAGCTGCCTCTGCGATCAAATTTCCCTACCTAACTTTCACTGAGAAGGGGCATCGCCCGAGCTGTTTTTACGTCTCAGTCATCTCGTTCCGCACTGTTGAAATGACATCGGAAATTGAGGTCAACTGGGATATCTTGCCTATTCAAGGCCAAAATCGTCGCGCTATGAGGTCGACTGAGATCAGATCGTGCCGCTATTTGACATTCACAGTCTTAATTCTCAGATAACGGCTTGGTTGAGAAACGGCCTCTCGAGAAAGTAGGGCATCTGGATTGGCTGCCGCCCAACTGAGCAAATCCTCAAGGTCAACCAGCACATCCTCGACCGTTGCCAAAGGGTTATCTCCCGTCACTTCGGTTAATGATGGATGGTCGAAGGGCAGATAGGCGTCGTCTGCGAACGCCCCCGAGGTTGTCACCCGCAATCCTTGTAGACGCGAGCGACAGGTGCGAATCGGACTGCCGTCGTAAATGTTGAGTTCAATCCACTGTTCGTTGGCTAGCTGCACCTGCCAACCAAAATCTTCTAGATACATATCCCGATGCTGCCAACCTTCGCCAACTTTGAATTGATGTTTTTGCAGGCAAGCCTTAACGCGGTCATAATCCCGATAGCTGTTTTCCGCGTCATAAACGATGACGGCGACTAGGCCCGCAAAGCCGAGCGGCAGTAAGGCGATGACAAATAGCGCCATCGCGATTCGTTTTTTAGTCCAAAACTTCCTGAGCATCGTTGACCGCTTTCAGTTTCGCTACAACTACGGTTCTAATTTGCCCAGATCCATCTGTGGGGGTGAAGTTAGAGAGCTGGGCAGGGATGACGTTCGCCAGGCAGTCTTATTCACAGGGTTCGAGAGCCGCGATCGCCAGTACCATTTCGTCGATCAGCGATCGCGCGACGCGACCGGGGGCATCAATATTGTTGAGAAAAATGGTGAAGGCAACTGGCGCATAGCGCTCAGGCTGTAGGTAGCCCGCCAAGGCAAAATTGCGGCTGATGGCCCCAGTCTTACCGCTCAACTGTCCCTCAACTGGCGTGTCGAGCCAGCGATGGCGCAGCGTGCCGCTTTGTCCCGCCACCGCCAATGATTCGCGAAAGACGTCGGCTTGGGGCGATCTGGCCATGATTTGCAACACATCAACGAGTGCCGCCGGGGTGATCAGGTTCTTCCGCGCTAGCCCCGAACCATCCACCATCACCACGTCAGCTGGATCAAGTCCCAGCGTTTGCAAACGGTTCAGGGCGATCGCAATGCCCCCTGCCGTCGCGTCCTCGGCTGACGGATTGCGACGACTACCCAGCATTTTGAGCAGCGCTTCCGCATAGAGATTATTGCTGCTTTGATTGGTAGGGATGAGCAGCTCTGCCAGCGATGGCGACTGCACGACGGCCAGCACCCCCCAATTCTGGGTGGAGGGCAGAGGCCCTAGGCGAACTTGCTGCACTTCAATGCCCTGCCCCGCCAGCGCTGTTTGCATCGCATTGAGAAAAGCTGGCCCCGGATTCGGTTCGGCAAGAGAAACCGGCTCGGGCGTTGATCCGGCGACGAGCTGACCCGCGACCCGCAGCACCGGCTGGCTCAAATCACGCCCGACGCTGACAAACTCAGACTCTCCCGGTGCGACTGTGCGCGTCGTGTTCTCAATCGTCCACCCCGCTCCTTGACTGGGAACATCCCACACTACCTGCAGCGGCTGACCGACGGTTTGCGGGTGCAGACTTAGGCCGATTTCATTCTCCTCTAAAATCAAGGCGTTGACTGGCGCACCGTAGCCCGCCTGCACATCTTCCCATTCCCAATTGGGGTTGACGGCTTCGCCCGCAAAGGCGCTATCGTCCCCGTACAAAATATCGACCTGACGCACGTTTAGTTCACTGACTTGACTCGCCAAGTCTGCGAGATCAGACCGATCAAAACTGGGGTCACCGTAACCAACCACCTGCAGTGTGGCGCGACCGACGCCATCAACCGTGCCCAAGACGGAGGTGCGAATGCGATAATCGGGGCCGAGTTCGGTCAGCAAGGCAGCGGTCGTCACCAGCTTCAGCGTCGAAGCGGGCACAAAAAAGCGATCGCCCGACCGACTATAAATGGCCTCGCCGTCCAGCGTTTCTATCTGGATGCCCACACGAGCACGGGCTAACTCCGGGTGCTGGGCGATCGCTTCTATTGCCGTTGGCAAATCGGCGGGGCATAGCGCGACGGCAGGGCAGGCGGCGATGATCGCCCCGAGAAGTCCCCCACCAATACCCAGTCCTCGGTTGCGCCAATTCATCCCTATGTTGCCAATCACCGCAATCTGCTCCACTGACCCTTGATTTCCCCGCCCTTGATAGCTGAACTCCACCCCTCTTGCAGCACCCGATGGCTTAGAGCAATAAGCCCAGCACCATGCCCCCCAGCAGGGCAAAGCCGAGCAGCACATTTTGCCGAAAGATGCGCCCATAGAGCGACGGCGGCGGATTGTACAGACTGAGCAAATAGCCTTCGCGGCCCCAGACGACAATGGCCAACACTAGTGTCACCCAGTAGGGCCAGCTTAATGCCATGACCCAGCCAGTCAGGCCCAGCAGGACAACTGCTATGGCAAAAAACAGCGTCACCGCCTGCGGTGTGCGCCGGCCAAAAAATCGCGCGCTGGAATTGACGCCGAGGCGAGCATCAAACTCGCGATCAGGAATGGCATAAACCGTGTCAAACCCCAACGTCCAAAAAATGACGCCCCCCCACAGCAGCCACGCCGCCAGTTCTAACCCTCCGGTCACTGCGGCCCAGGGAATCAGCACGGCAAACCCCCAGGCGATCGCCAGCACTAGCTGCGGCACCGGAAACACGCGCTTCGCTAAGGGATAGAGCACAATCACGGGCACTGCGGCCACACAGAGCCAAAAGGTGAGGCGATTGAGATAGAAGGTGAGGCCATAGGCACAGAGAAACGCGACGATCGCCAACGCGATCGCAATCCTTACTGAGAGCGCCTTCGAGGCTAATGGCCGGGTGCGAGTGCGCTGCACCTGCGGATCAATGTCGCGGTCCCACAGATCATTGACGATGCAGCCCGCTGCACTCGTGATCAGGCTGCCGACAATAATAACGACCAGCAGCCCCCAGGGTGGGGTGCCCCGCGCCGCTAAAAACAAAGACCACAGTGCGGGCACCATCAAAATCAAGCGCCCGGCGGGTTTGTCCCAACGCATGAGTCGCAGAATGGCTTTCCACGTGGGCTCGGGTCGGGTCAGGGGCGATGTTTCCATGATTGGGGTGGGTAGCTCTCATCTTCAGCATAGCCCTGTTGGGGCGGGCGATGCGTCGATCAAAAACATGATTTCTACCATAAAGGTGCCGTCAGATTTTTGTGAGGAGATCACTATTTTCGCGATCGCTGCCTGACATCATGATGAGCTTGCTCACCGTCAAAACCAGACTGTATCTTAATTTACCGTCTGATTTTGTCTTTTTCACAACCTGCTGGCCGATTGCCCTCATCAGATAGAAATCACGAAAGCCCAGCAATGAAACGAGACAATTCAAATATTTATGGTTAAAATGACCATAAGTCGACAAAGAACTGGCGGTGACACTCCCATTCAAACCTGATGGCATCGCCCTTTGCTCTGCCCCGCTAGTGCCTCTGGCCTTGCTGCTCCGACCTGTCCGAATGTTCGATCTTTTCCCATTGAGACCCGGTTATGACGCTTTCGCCTTTGCTCGTTGCCCCCGAAGACTACAGCCTGCTGACCGATCTGTATCAGCTCACTATGAGCGCTTGCTATGTGGGCGAAGGCCTCGATCAACGACGCGCTAGTTTCGAACTGTTTGCCCGGCGACTACCACCGAATTTTGGCTATCTCATTGCGATGGGCTTGACCCAGGCAGTGGAATATCTACAGGCACTGCATTTTAGCGATCGCCACCTGACCGAACTGCAGGCTACGGGCATTTTTGACCAGGCCCCTGTCGCTTTTTGGGAGACGTTGCGGGCGGCTCGCTTTACGGGTGATGTGTGGGCAGTGCCGGAGGGTACAGCGGTGTTTGCGAATGAGCCGCTGCTGCGCATCGAAGCGCCGCTATGGCAGGCTCAGGTGGTCGAAACCTATTTGCTCAACACGCTGAACTATCAGACGCTGATCGCAACGCGGGCAGCGCGGCTGCGAGATGTGGCAGGCCCCACCGCAAAACTGCTGGAATTTGGCACCCGACGGGCCTTTAGTCCGCAGGGGGCGGTCTGGGCGGCTCGGGCGGCGCTGGCCGGGGGGCTGACAGCCACCTCAAACGTGTTGGCGGCACTCAAGCTGGGGCAAAAGCCAACGGGCACGATGGCCCATGCCTTGGTGATGGCGATCGCGGCGGTGGAAGGCAGTGAATCGGAAGCTTTTGAGGCGTTTCATCGCTATTTTCCCGGTGCGCCCCTGCTGATTGACACCTACGACACCCTGGCGGCAGCACGGCACCTAGCAGCGCGGCGATCGCAGGGAGAGCAGGCACTGGCCGGGGTGCGGTTAGATTCGGGTGATTTAGTGACACTCTCCCAACAGGTGCAATCGCACCTGCCCGACGTCCCTATTTTTGCCAGTGGCGATCTGGATGAATACGAAATTGAGCGACTGAACCAGGCTGGGGCCTGCATCGATGGCTATGGTTTTGGTACCCGCTTAGTGACTGGCACCCCGGTTAACGGCGTGTATAAGCTGGTGGAAATTGATGGCCTACCCGTGATGAAAGAGTCGGAGAGTAAAATCACTTATCCGGGACGCAAGCAAATTTTTCGGCAGGATGCGGGCAATGGTGGCATCAGCGAGTACCTGGGTCTGGCGTCTGAAACGCCTCCTGCCGGTGCGCAGCCTTTACTGCAGCCAGTAATGCAGGCGGGTAAGCTGCTGGCCCCTCTGACGTCGCTGCCGGAGATTGCTCAGCGTACAAACCGCTCGGTGCAGTCTTTGCCGGCATCGGTACGAGCGGTGCAGGGGGCCACTCCCTTGCCGGTCGAAACGACTGCTGCCCTGGCCGAGTTAACAGCGGCCACCCGACAGGGGACAACGGCACTGCCGGCTCAAGTCTATTCCTGAAGCTTTCCTGAAAATCGATTGAACGCGGTCACTACCCTCCCTACCTTTACCTCATTACCTGTATGTCAGAGACTGCTTCAACGCCCATGCGCATCGCCCTGTTTGGCACCAGTGCCGACCCGCCCCACTGGGGCCACTACGAGATCTTGCAGTGGCTGTCTCGCCACTATGATCACGTGGCCGTGTGGGCTTCTGACAATCCCTATAAGGCACATCAAAGCACCCTGGATGATCGCGCGGCCATGCTGCAACTGATGATTCATGAGATTGCGGCGGCAGCGGGCACCCTCGCCCTGCACACTGAGCTAAGCCATTCTCGCAGCTTGGTCAGTGCGCAGCGCGCTCGCGCCCATTGGCCCACGGCGGCATTAACGCTGGTGGTGGGGTCTGATCTGGTGCCCCAGTTGCCCCGTTGGTATCAGGCGGCAGAGCTGTTTCAACTCGTGCAGATTTTAATCATTCCGCGTCCTCGCTATGACCTGTCAGACGACGACTTGCAAGCCATTCGTCGCCACGGCGGACAGGCCGCGATCGCGGACATTCCCGAAACCTTCGACATTTCCTCTTCTCACTATCGCCGGACGGATGATCCGGATGCGCTGCCAGCGGCGGTCAAAACCTATATTGATCAACACCACCTATATCCATGCACGGAAAGCTCCAAAGAAAAACAACCGATCTCTTAGAAGCGGACGCTCTGGCCGACTTTAAGGTGGGCGTTGACAACGTCATCTTTTCCGTGGATGCAGAGCAAAATCGCCTGCTGGTGCTGCTGGTCATGCGGTCTGAAGAGCCTTACGTGGGAACCTGGAGCCTGCCCGGTACTCTGGTGCGTCAGGGCGAATCGCTCGAAGATGCCGCCTATCGGGTGCTGTCAGAAAAAATTCGCGTCAACAACCTCTATTTAGAACAGCTGTATACCTTTGGCGGCCCCGATCGCGATCCCCGCGAATCTGCTGAGGTGTTTGGCGTGCGATATCTATCGGTCAGCTATTTTGCCCTCGTCCGCTTTGCCGAAGCGGAATTGATCGCCGATGGCGTCAGCGGCATTGCCTGGTATCCCCTGACGCAGGTGCCGACCCTGGCGTTTGACCATAATGAGATTTTGGCCTATGGCTATCAGCGTCTGAAAAACAAGCTGGAATATAGCCCGATCGCCTTTGATGTCTTGCCCGATCGCTTCACTTTAGGCGATCTCTACCAGCTTTATATGACCGTCCTCGGCGAAGCATTTTCTGACTATTCCAACTTTCGGGCACGGCTGCTGAAGCTGGGCTTTTTGCAGGATACCGGCACCAAAACCTCGCGCGGGGCCGGGCGTCCCGCTAGCCTTTATCGCTTCGATGCTGAGGCCTTTGAAATTTTAAAGGACAAGCCGATGGTGTTTATCTGATAACGATGTTTGTCCCCATCACAAGCAACCCGCGCAAGCCCCGATTATCCGTATGGGCAAGGCATTGGGGGAGCCATCTATCGGTCAGCCCCGTCACCTGATTCTCCCTATGTCTTGCCCCGCCAACCCCTTGAATTAATATTTGTCACTCTATGAAAATTACGATCGCCCAGCTCAATCCGACCATTGGTGACCTCGCTCATAATGCGGATCAAATTCTGCAGGCCGTACAAACAGCAGCAGCTGAGGGCGCTCGGTTGGTGCTGACGCCAGAATTGTCACTGTGTGGGTATCCGCCCCGTGACCTGCTGCTGCGACCGCGCTTTATCACCACCATGCGACAGACGCTTGAAGCGCTAGCCGCTCAGGTGCCGCCCCATGTAGCGGTGCTGGTGGGGTTTGCCGAGCCAAATCAAGGGGCCAGCGATCGCGGCGAAAAGCCCCTTTTCAACAGCATTGCCTGGCTAGAAGCGGGGGAGATCAAGCGGGTCTTTCATAAACAACTGCTGCCCACCTACGACGTGTTCGACGAAGACCGCTATTTTGAGCCGGGGCAGGCGGTCAATCACTTTCATCTAGAGAGCGACGGCGGCACCGTTCACATTGGCGTCACTATCTGCGAAGACCTGTGGAATGACGAACAGTTTTGGGGCCAGCGGAAATATCCCAACAACCCGATTGCCCGCCTCAAAGAAACCGGCGTCGATTTGGTGGTGAACTTATCGGCCTCACCGTTTCATGCCCAAAAGCAGCCGGTGCGAGAAGCGATGCTGACCCATAGCGCCCAGCGGTTTGACATGCCGATTCTCTACGCCAATCAGATTGGCGCTAACGATGATTTAATTTTTGATGGCAGCAGTGTGGCAGTGAGTCGCCAGGGCAAACTGGTGGGACGGGCCAGCGTCTTTGAGGCCGATCTGTTATCAGTGCATTACGACTTGCCGACTCGCGACCTGCACGAGGGCGACGTGCGCCCCGCGATCGCTGACGTTAATGAAGACATTTGGTCAGCGCTGGTACTGGGAGTCAAAGACTATGCCCGCAAGTGTGGCTTTCGCCAAGCGGTGATTGGGCTGAGTGGCGGTGTTGATTCAGCGTTGGTAGCGGCGATCTCTGCTGCGGCACTGGGTCCCCAAAATGTGTTGGGCGTGCTGATGCCCTCACCCTATAGTTCCGACCATTCCATCAGCGATGCCGAGATCTTGGTGCAGAACCTGGGGATGCGGAGCGAACGGCTGGCGATCGGCACTCTGATGTCCGGCTATGACGAGACCTTGGCAGCCCTGTTTGCTGACACCGAGTTTGGCGTCGCCGAAGAAAACATTCAATCGCGAATTCGGGGCAGTCTGCTGATGGCGATCGCCAACAAGTTTGGGCACCTGTTACTTTCTACCGGCAATAAGTCAGAGATGGCAGTAGGCTACTGCACCCTCTATGGCGACATGAATGGTGGCCTAGCCGTGATTGCCGATGTGCCCAAAACCCGCGTTTACGAAATTTGTCACTGGTTGAATCAACATCCTGACAAGGCTTTTTCTAAGGGATTGCTAAGGCAGCCTCAGAAAAAGCCTGACCCGATCATCCCCAGCAATATCATCACCAAAGCTCCCAGTGCCGAACTCAAGCCCGGCCAAGTCGATCAGGATTCGCTCCCTAGCTACGAGGTGCTCGATGATATTTTGGCCCGGCTGGTGCAGCGTCACGAAGCATTGGAGGAGATTGTCGCTGCCGGGCACGATCGCGCCGTGGTGCACAAAGTCATTCGGCTGATGTCGCGGGCCGAATTCAAACGTCGTCAAGCCCCTCCGGTGCTCAAAGTGACCGATCGCGCCTTTGGCACTGAATGGCGCATGCCGATCGCTAGCCGGTGGTCAGACAACATCGCTGAATCACCCCCTGCGGCAGTCTCTCTAGCCGCAGCGATCCCATCAAAGTAAGCCTTGTCTGCGGCGGCTAATTGGCTCCCTTAACCATGCTGTTTTTGACCAGGTGCCGCAGATGTCTGCGATCGAGAATTCCATAGCTGAGAATTAGGACAAGACGCCATGGTTTGTCGCTCTGTTCCATGAATCGTCAGCTTTCGACCACCAGCGGTAAGCGAATTTCAAACTTGGTGCCCTGGCGGGGAGTGGAGTGAACCTCGATTGTGCCCTGGTGATTTTTCACCACAATTTGATGGCTAATAGAAAGTCCTAGACCCGTCCCTTTGTTCACCGGCTTCGTTGTGAAGTGGTCGAAAATCTGGGATTGAATTTCTGCTGGCATCCCAATGCCATTGTCGCCAATGCGAATTACCACAGCCTGCTGGTTGGGACTGAGTTCAGTACTCACAAAAATCTGGTTGGGCTGAGCTTTAATCTCCTCCAAGCTACGGCCTTGATTATCCTCTTCCAACGCATCAATAGCATTAGCCAGCAGGTTCATAAAAACCTGGTTGATCTGACTGGGAAAACACTCCACCTCACGATCGCAGTCGTAGGCTTTCACCACCTCAATTTCTGGGCGGTCTTCAGTGGCTTTGAGACGATGTTTCAAGAGCATCAAGGTGCTCTCCATGCCGTCGCGCAGATCGTAGGGCATCTTGCGATCGCTATCCGCGTGGGAAAAATTGCGGAGGCTGCGGCTGATCTGGCGAATCCGATTAGTCCCCTCACGCATCGACACCAGAATTTTGGGCAGATCGGTGCAAATGTACTCTAGATCGATAGTCTCCATGCGATCGCAAATGTCTTCCCCAGGATCGGGAAATTGCTGCTGATAAAGGGCTAACAGCGCCAAAATATCTTGAACATAATTTTGGGCTGGGTTCAAATTACCGGAAATGAACCCTAGGGGATTGTTGATTTCGTGGGCCACCCCAGCGACTAAGCCGCCCAGTGCCGAAAATTTTTCCTGCTGGATCAGCTGTAGCTGGGATTGTTGCAAGGTTTCCAGGGTGTTGGTCAGTTCTTCGGTGCGAGCCGCCACCTGTTGTTCCAAAGATTGGGTCAACTGTCGCAGCTTCAGGTGCGTACTCACCCGAGCCAGTACCTCGGCTTCCTGAAACGGTTTGGTGACATAGTCCACCGCCCCGAGGTCAAAGGCTTTTACTTTGTTGACGGCGTCGGATAGCGCCGTCATAAAAATGACCGGAATGTCAGCGGTTTCAGGATTTGCCTTGAGCTGGCAGCAGGTTTCAAAGCCGTCAATCCCTGGCATTTGAATGTCGAGCAGAATCAAATCAGGCAGCTGATGTTGGATTTGTTTGAGGGCGCGATCTCCACTAAGTGCCGCCGCCACGTCATACCCCGCATCGGTCAACGCTTCAGACATGACAGATAAATTCGCGGGCGTGTCATCAACGACCAGAATTAAGCCCGTTACGGTGGGTTTTACCATGGATTGATATCCCTCAGGCTAGGTGTTGAAGAATGAACTGTTCAATTTTTTCGGCCTGGAATTGCTGCACCCAAGTGTCCAGATGATGGGCAAAGGGGCCATAGTCCCGATGCTCTTGCGCCAGGGTTTGGAGCTCTGTTTGTAAGGCTTTAAACCGCCCCTGCTGGGCCATGGTGAGAAACTGCTGCAACGTCTCTGGGGGCGGTACCCGCATATCTGCCGGATGATCAGCAGTAGAGCCATCAGTGACCGAGGCAGCGGCAGTTGCCCCAGGCACCTCTGTGCCGGGCTGATATTGCCACGCTAGTTCTAAATACTGTTGGAGTAAGGGCATTAGTTCATCCGCGTGCACCGGCTTCGGGAGGAACTCAGCCCCGCCGGCATCTAAGCTTTGCTGACGATCTTCTGGCGCCACCGATGCCGAAGACACGATGATCTGAGTCTGGCGCAACGCCTCATCTTCCGACTGCTGCAGTTGGGCCATAAACTCATAGCCATCCATCACTGGCATCAGCAGATCCGTAATGATCAAATCGGGACGATGGGTGTGGGCCTGGGTTAAAGCAACTTGCCCGTTCTCCGCTTCGATCACGGTAAAGCCGAAGGGCTCGAGCAAATTGACAATGACCGAGCGGTTTTCCCACTTGTCGTCAACAATCAGGATGGTTTTGCGATCGCCGCGATAGCCCGTAATCTCACCCTGAGGCGATTGCCTGGCCGCCTGCTGCCAGGCCGCTGCCAGGGGTAAATCCACCTCAAAGAAAAACTGGCTGCCGACGCCCAATTGACTGTCAACCTGCAGCGCTGAGTCCATTGCTTTCACAATGCGGTAGCTAATGGCGAGCCCTAACCCAGTGCCCTCGGCCTGACGCTGGCGATCGCCCACCTGTTCGAAGGGCTTAAAGATGGCCTCCAGGGCATCCGGGGCAATGCCGACGCCGGTGTCTTCCACCTGGAACCGCAATCGCACCGTTTCGGCGAGGTGGTCTTGCCCGACAACGCTCACCTTCAACGTGACAGCCCCCTGATCAGTAAACTTAGTCGCGTTCCCTAAAAGATTGATGAGCACCTGACGCAGGCGTTTTTCATCGATGTCTACGCCCTCTGGCAGGGCGGCATCAGGCTGGTAATGGAAGGCTAATCCTTTCTGCTCAGCGCGAATCCGGCTCATTTCCACCACTCCCTGCAAAAAGGCAGGCAGGTGAATCGGCTGAGGCAAAATTTCCAGCTGCCGCGCTTCAATTTTGGCCAAATCGAGGACGTCGTTGATCAAAGTCAGCAAATGGGTCGCACATTGGTGAATGACACTAACGCCTTGGCTTTCTTTTTCGCCCCAGCTGCGGGAGCGTCCCAAAATTTGGGCATAGCCCAAGATGCCGTTGAGGGGCGTGCGCAGCTCATGGCTCATATTGGCCAAAAACTCGCTTTTGGCTTGGTTTGCAGTATCGGCAGCGGCTTTAGAGCGTTTGAGTTGTTGTTGCTCAAAAGACTGTACCTGCCACAAGACCGCGATCATGGTGCCGGTCAGGCCGACTACGATCAAAGCCATTAAATCGAGCGGACGAAGTTGGGCCTCAATATTGCTCCGAGGAATCACCAACGCGACGGACCAGTCAGCTTCTGTCAGGGGAGCGTAGGAGACATACTTTTGAACGCCGTCAATTTCCACCAGTTCTAACCCTTGCCGTCCATTGGTCATCTGTGAGGCAACGGTGGCTAGACCCGGATCGTCCGATTTTATAAGGCTCGGTGCGGGGGTCTCAATGGTTGACATCAATTCCGAGTTGGGGTGAACAATGGCTTCCCCCTTTGAATTCAGGGCAAATGCATAGCTGTTATTGCCATACTCCAGGTCATTGATCACATCAATCACCATGTCGATGCCAATTACCCCGTTCATCATGCCAATCACTTCCCCTAAGGGCTGATCGCCTTGAGCTCGGCCTGACCAAACCGGAATAGCATAGGCGACGACCCGCTTCCCGGCAGGAATGCGGGCAATTAGCGGATCCGAGAGGCTATTTTGGCCGCTCAGGGCTCCTTTCACATGGGCGCGATCGCTCAGATCAATTTCACCTTTGGGCTGATCGGACAAGGTGGTGTACAGCAACCCCTCGTTGTCGATCATGCCGAAATACATAAACTCTGACAGCCGCTGCTCTTCACCACTGAGGTAAGGCTCGATCTGAGCCCAGTCCATAGTTCTAAAGACGGGATTGTTAGCACTGGCTGCCATTGAGGCTTTGTGGTTGCTCAGCCAGCCGTCAATTTCATCGACCCCCAGTTGGACTTCTAAAAATGCCTGGTTTTGCAAATTCTCTAGCAGCAAATTTCGCATCGTTTGATAGCTCCAGTAGCTGGCCGCACAAACGAATAGGGCTGTGCCCCCCAACAGCGATCGTGCCCAAAAGTTACCGAGCTTGAATTGACTAGGTTTTGCCTGGGCCGCCGAAATTTTATCCTCCGGCGGCGATTTTTTAAAAAATCGCCGCCGGAGATTGCCACTTGGATTCTCAAAAAAAGAATTACTGGTCATAGTGCTAAGCAGTGAAGAGCGAGAAAGCCGAACCAAGTTAAAGAAAAGCAGGTGACCCGACAGACAACCGAATGAGAACAACGCACAACCCGTGGCCCACACAAACCTAAAAAATTAATCTCCCACGGGAGATAACAGGTCTCCTGTGAAACCACAGTAAAATTGCTGAAATGTCCAGATAGAATGGCCTGAAGGTTTCTATTTGTTCTACACCAATAAGTCTAGTGATTGTGCTTTTAGCCTTCCCCCAAGTCAGCTAACACTAACGAGCAAAAAAACAAACGTGAGCCACAAATGACAATTGCTATAGTATTAGGCAATCCTAGGATTTCCACCAGCACTGACCCGTATTTTATGGCGGCGATGGTTCATGTATAAATACGGAGAAGGAAGATTGAGTAAGGATAATGGGATTCTCTGAAAATCAACTATCTCAGGCCTGACGAAGTGCTGAAATAGTCTGCTTCATAAACTCTATGATCTGCCGATCTCATTCACGATGTGAACTGTCAGACTGATAAAAATCGAGTATTTTAGTCACCTTTAAAAATTGTTTTTCCGGCTTAATTCAGCCCTCTTCTCACTTTTTAGAGAGAATATTTAGAATCGCCATTCCTCATATTTTTGAAAAATATTCTATTTTCTGAAAACAAGAATTCAGCCAAAAAGTAGTGAGCTTTTTGTTCACTAACGGCTTTCAAGTAGGTAGGTACAAGCATCTTGCAGACGGGTTTCGGCTCCGCTCAACCCTCAACGTTTGACTTGGCAAGCAATATAGCTGATTGAGCGGAGTCGAAATCAGCGACCGGTTTAACACTTAATTTGACCCAGCTACTTAGGCAAAATAGTTAGGTTGAATATTTCCAAAACCTGAGACTCATTTTGGGCCATCGCTCCCAGCAAGAACATGAGGCTATTGGGATAGTCTGGATTCCCCTTGGCTGGGTGTGAAAATCAGGGGGTCGATTTTCGGAAAACTGAGCAAAGCCTGGGCTGAGGAAGGCTGCGATTATTGCCCCAGCCTGGTTTAACGCCAGTTCAGGTTAAGCCCAACCCTGTTTCTTTCCATTCTCGGGAGGGGCGAATGGGGTGGGTTGCACTCTCGGCGGAAGGACCGACACCCATCCCGCCTTGGGCACCCGCCCCAGAGGGGATTATCGCCTCAACAGGCGGGTAAGCTGCCTCATGCCTTAATCCCGAACTCAGGTTGGTTTACACACGCCCCTGGAAAGTGACATCGTTCGCGTGACCTAAGTTGAATCAGATCGCGGCTGGGTTCCTCTAGGGCTGATTTTGAAGACCGGCTCACCTAGACAAAAAAATGAGATCGCAATCGCACTCATTCCCGCGCCACATTTCACCCAGGAAGTACCACTACCGTCATCAAGCTGCGCCCGAATCCTTGGTGAATAAGACCAACACCGTTTTGACCATCAGTTTGATGTCGTAGAGTAGGCTCCAGTTTTCCTGATAGCGCATGTCGAGGCGAATCACGTCCTCAAACTTTTTAATGCTCGATCGCCCGCTGACCTGCCATTCGCCAGTAAGGCCAGGCTTAACGTTGAGTCGTTGCCAAGCCGGTACCTCATATTCTGCAATTTCCGCGGGCGTGGGGGGACGCGTTCCCACCAGGCTCATTTCGCCCTTCAACACGTTCCAAAACTGCGGAAATTCATCCAGACTCGTCTTGCGCAAAAACCGCCCGACACGGGTGACTCGGGGGTCACGCTCGTTTTTAAAGAGGGGGCCTTCGACTTCGTTTTTAACCCTGTTTTTGAGGGCTTCGGCATTCACGACCATCGAGCGAAACTTCCAGATGCGAAACCGGCGGCCCATCCAAGAACATCGCACCTGACTAAATAGAATCGGCCCCGGATCATCTACCCAAATGGCGATCGCGATCGGGAGCAGTAGGGCCGCCGTGATCGTCAGCCCCGTTAACCCTCCAACAATATCCATCGCTCGCTTAGCTTTAGAAGTCACTGATGGGTGGGTCGCGATCATCCGGCGTTCTATCATCGGCCGGGTGGGCAAATGCGTCTCTTTAGGCGCTTGTTGCGCGATGGTAAACACTTTGTCGAGATCGGTCATGCTCAGCACCAACATGACCTGCGCTCCCACCTGCCGCAGCAGCAGTTCGGTTTGATGGTCATGGCAAAACCGGCGACAGATTACGAGCGAGCCTAAGCCGCTGCTGTCTAAAAAGGTCGTGTCGCTGAAATCTAACGTCAGTCGCTCTAAACCCGTCGGATGTTGCATGAAAATTTGATGGCAAAGGCCCTGAAAATCGACAGCCTCATCAACGGTTAGCGTCGGCGGCATGTAGATCGTACAGGCACCATTGGCAAAGCTCGTTCTAATCGGGGGCGGATTTGAATTTAATTGCATACCAGTAATCGTTGCGATACAAAATTACCGATGAAAACTTGCGGTGATAAAACAGGACAACTAACCAAAGCAGTGATTTAGAGAGTGTTTAGAGATTTCAGACTAAAGGTGAGCGATGTGCGCTCAGACAAATTTAATATTGGAGGAAATTGATCCTGAATCAAGGCTCCATCCCCGTTTATGCGTACATCAAATTACTTCAAGTTCAGGACTTTCGTTTACAGAATGCCCAGAAAAGGCGAGAAGTTTTGCCGTTGCTCGTCCCTTTTGTCGAAGTTCATGCCGCCTCGCTCTCTGCGGCTACAGTCTCTCGAGGTGACCAAACTTAGCATAGGGCCAGAACACCGCTAAGGGGGCGATCACAAGTTCAGGCGCAGAAAATTTCTCGCTAAGAGAATATCCGTAGCGGCAGGGTTTGTCGATACCTGATAGCGGTGAGCTTTGGGACTCTGACTAAGCCCACCCTGATCGTGCCGATACATTCTTGCTCAGAAATCGCCTAAGCTAATTGCCTACCGTTGTTTGTTGGTCTCCTTAGAATCATTTATGACTCTTTCTACGACTCGCCGTGCGTCTGCTGAAACTGCTCGTCTTACCCCCGGAGTGTACATCCTGGGGGCGGGGCCGGGCGATCCTGACTTGATCACTGTACGGGGGCAAAGGCTGTTAGAGCAAGCCGATGTCGTGGTTTACGCCAACTCCCTTGTCCCCCAACAGGTTCTCGACTGGACTCGACCCGATGCTGAAAAGGTGGGAACAGCTAACTTGACGCTAGAGACCATCCTGCCGCTGATGATCGAGCGCGTCACGGCGGGTAAGTCAGTGGTCAGGCTGCATTCGGGTGATCCGAGTTTGTATAGTGCCATTCATGAGCAGATGCAGGCGCTGGCGATCGCGGCAATTCCTTTTGAGGTGATTCCTGGCATTAGTGCGTTTCAGGCGGCAGCGGCAAAACTCAATGCGGAGCTGACGATTCCGGGCCTGGTGCAGTCGATCATTCTGACTCGCATTAGCGGTCGCACCCAGGTGCCTGACACCGAAGAACTCTCGTCTTTGGCAGCCCACAAAACCAGTTTGTGCCTCTATCTCAGCGCTCGCCATGTGGCTGAGTCACAGGCGCAGCTGCTGCAACATTATGCGCCGGAAACACCCGTTGCTATTTGCTTTCGAGTCGGCTGGCCCGATGAGCAAATTTGGGTCGCGCCACTGACGGAAATGACGGCCATCACCCAGCGAGAAAATCTGATTCGCACCACGCTCTACATCGTGAGTCCAGCGCTGCAGGGGGCCGAGGTGCGATCGCGACTTTACAACCCTGACCACACCCACCTCTTTCGGCCCCACAGTGCCTGACGTGGCCCTGACAACGACCGGGATGCGGGGCATCGCTCCGCAGATGACAGCCGCCGGCCGGTTTTATCAAAGGACTCAGCCGCTAAGCCACACCGGCTAGCTTCATGCGACTCAAAAATGCCTTCAGGCGATCGCTTTGGGGGGCCGTAATCACGTCGTAGGCCTTACCGTCTTCTTCGACCAAGCCCTGATTCAGAAAAATCACGCGATTGGCAACGTCGCGAGCAAACTGCATTTCGTGGGTCACAATCGCCATCGTCATGCCTTCTTCGGCCAGTTGCTTCATCACCGCCAGCACTTCACCCACCAGTTCAGGATCCAGGGCGCTGGTGGGCTCATCAAACAGAATGATGTCGGGTTCCATACACAGAGCCCGGGCGATCGCGACGCGCTGCTTTTGCCCACCCGAGAGCTGGTCGGGATAGGCGTGTCCCTTTTCTACGAGGCCAACTTTGGCTAAAAAATGGCTGGCTAGTTCACGGCTCTCAGCTTTACCTTTGCCCAAGACCTTTTGCGGTGCCAAAGTGAGATTTTCGAGCACCGTAATGTGGGGAAACAAATTGAACTGTTGAAACACCATGCCCACCTGTGCCCGCAGCCGCTGCAGCTGCTTGCGAGACAAGTCAGGTTTGGAGAGATCCATGCCATTAACGATGAGCTTGCCATCATTAATGGTTTCTAACCGGTTAAAGCATCTCAGCAGCGTGCTTTTGCCACAGCCTGACGCCCCGATAATTGCGACCACTTCACCGGCAAAGATTTCGCCACTGAGACCTTTAAGCACCTCCAGAGGGCCATAGCTTTTACGAAGTTTGTGAAAGGCAATTGCAGACGGGGAATCAGGCATGGTAGCGGGGCCGGTTCTGTAATGGTTGCGTCATATGAAAAATATTCGAAAGCCTATCATCGTTAGACCTGCAGTATCGTATCGTGAATGTCTAGATTGTGGTGAAAGGAAGTTTAAGGATGACAATTAAACGATCAGTATTTTTACGAAACATTGCCCTCGGCGCCAGTGCGTCTCTCGTTTTGGCCGCCTGTGGTGGGGCCGATACGGCAGATACCGCTGAAGGGGAAGCCACGACAGACGAGGCCGCCACGACAGAAGAAACCGTTGGCGTTTTGACAGTCGCGACCGAGCCCGCTTTCCCGCCGTTTGAGTTTCAGAATGATGATGGCGAGCTAGATGGGTTTGATATTGATTTGATGACCGCCATTGGCGAAACCGCTGGGTTAGAAGTGCAGTTTGAGTCGCTGCCCTTTGACGGCATTATCCCAGCCTTGCAGGCGGGTACTGTTGATGCGGCGATTAGCGGCATGACGATTACCGAAGAACGTCTTCAAACGGTGGCTTTCTCTCGCCCTTACATCAAAGCCGGTCTGGCGATCGCGGTACAGGCCGACAATGCTGAGGTGGCCGAGCTCGATGATCTTGAAGATAAGAAAATCGCGGTGCAAATCGGCACCACTGGGGCTGACCAAGCAGCAGAAATCCCTGGTGCAGAGATTAGCACTTTCGATTCAGCACCTTTGGCGTTGCAGGAACTGGCGAATGGCAACGTTGATGCCGTGATCAATGATGCGCCGGTCACCTTAGATGCGATCGCCTCTGGCAATATCGACGGCCTTAAAGTCGTTGGCGAATTGCTCACGACTGAGTTTTATGGCATCGCCATGCCCAAAGATTCAGAGAATGTCGAGGTGGTCAACGATGCCCTCATGACCATGATGGAAGACGGCACCTATGCCGAAATTTATCAAAAGTGGTTTGGTGAAGAGCCCCCCGAACTGCCGGAATCAGCGTTCTAGTGAAATCAGCGCGCTAGGGGCTGTGGAGACCTAGCTCAATTAACCCCAGTGGTGGCCAACTGGCGAATCTTGGATATGGGAACTCATCTACAGGAAGAGTCAAAGCCGCCATCAGGGCATGCTATCTGGCAATCACAACGCCCACTTCTTACTCAATCAGTCACCTCGACTCAGCCCCAATTTCCACTCGCCCCTGAGCAAATGGAGATTGGGGCTGAGTTCTGTGGACGATAGAACGCGTTAGCAGGTCTCTGCAAACAAACTCTTATAGGGTGAGTTAGCTCTCCCCCTTGATCGCTCTCACTCCCGCTCAGAGGCCTCTACGACCCACCACCCGCCGCCGATGTATTAACCGCACGTTTCATCGTTGGGAGTATCGCACCCGCGTCATGAGCCGTTTTTCTGGGGACATTCACTACAAGCAGCAGTCGAATTTCCGGATAACACCAGGAACCTGCCCCCGCTTGAGCAAGTCCAATAAATGAGCGTATCAACGGCAGATCAGGGGGCAGCAGTGACGGATGCGGTAGCGTCCGCATTGGATAATTTCACCTGAGCATCGGGCTTGAACTGCTGAAACTACCGAGAGCTTGCAGTCAATGCGTCGATAATCTTCACACGGGGTAAGCCATTTGCCCGTAATTCAACACTTGCTTTCCGGTGGTTTTATGCGATCGCCGATATAATTCCTAAGCGCCGTTGGGTACGCTTACAAAGCGACTGGTAGGTGAGAACGTTGCTCTCCGGTTCAGCACATGCTCAAAGCCTGCTTAAATTCAGCGCTTTGACTTGACAACCCTTTTGACCCCGTTCTTTCGGAGTAAGCCATGAAGGCGATTATGGTAGTGGGCACCACGTCCCATGCAGGCAAATCCCTGGTTACGACTGCCCTCTGCCGCATTTTGAGTCGTCGAGGCTGGCGAGTAGCCCCCTTTAAAGGCCAGAACATGGCATTGAATGCCTACGTCACCAACGCTGGGGCGGAAATCGGCTACGCCCAGGCGGTGCAAGCCTGGGCGGCAAAAGTTGCCCCCATTGCGGAAATGAATCCAATTTTGCTGAAGCCCCAGGGCGACATGACCTCGCAGGTGATTTTGCGAGGCCGGGCCATTGGTCGCATCGAAGCTAAAGAGTATTACGAAAAGTTTTTTGACACGGGCTGGCAGGCAATTCAGGAGAGCCTGGCTCGCCTAGAACAGGAGTTTGATCTGCTGGTATGCGAAGGGGCCGGAAGCCCTGCTGAAATCAATTTAAAGCACCGCGATTTGACTAACATGCGGGTCGCCAAGCATCTCAATGCGCCCACTATCTTGGTCGCCGATATTGAACGGGGCGGCGTCTTTGCCCACATTGTCGGCACGTTGGAATTGCTCGATCCCGATGAGAGATCGCTGATTAAAGGCATCATTATCAATAAGTTTCGGGGTCGGCAAGAGCTGCTGCAGTCAGGCATTGATTGGCTCGAAGAACGCACGGGCATTCCCGTGATTGGGGTGCTGCCCATGTTGGATCAGGCCTTTCCTGCCGAAGATTCCCTATCGCTGCTGGATCGCTCGCCGACTAACTCAGCAGCAGCGCTCACCATTGCCGTCATTCGGCTACCGCACATTTCTAACTTCACCGACTTCGACCCGTTGGAATCGGAAGAATCGGTCAAAGTTCGCTACGTCAGCCCTAAAGACGATCTGGGCTATCCCGATGCTGTAATCTTGCCCGGCACTAAAACTACCATCACTGACATGATGGCTCTGCAGCGATCGGGCATGGCTGAAGCCATTAAAAACTACGTTCATGCCGGCGGCACAGTATTGGGAATTTGCGGTGGCTTTCAAATGATGGGCGAGTATCTCGCTGACCCCGAAGGCATCGAAGGCCAAGACGGACGCTACAAAGGACTAGAATTAGTCCCGATTCGAACCGTCATCACCAACCGTAAGATTGCGCGCCAGCGAGAAACCAGCTCCCAATATCCGCAGGTCGGCTTACCGATTTCGGGGTATGAGCTGCACCAAGGCCGCACTCAGCTAGTGCCAGCCGGTGAGGGCGACAACAAAGCAGCTCAGTTTGACTTTCTGTTTGAAGACAAATCTCTGGGCATCGTCGATCACCGTCAAGCGCTGTGGGGCACCTATCTGCATGGTTTGTTTGACAATGGCCCCTGGCGGCGAGCTTGGCTCAACTGTCTCAGGCAGCAGCGCGGTTTAGGCTCACTGCCCACCGGGGTAGCCAACTATCGCGAACAGCGAGAGATGATGCTAGACGTGCTGGCAGACTCGGTCGAGTCTTACCTTGACCTAACCCCGTTACTCAAGCCCTAGAGCCGATCAGAGGCATCAGTGGTGAAGTCCGCCAACGCCTGACGATCTGCGGTCAAATTCAATCGACTCATTTAAGCGATCGCCAGCTCTGAAGGGTCAGGGCGCTGGGCGACTGCCTTGGGCGACTTGGCCGCTTTGCCCGACAGCACGCGATCGCCTGATTCAGAAACCTTCAACACATCGCATCCCGGCGGGGCCGGAAACGCGCAGGCCAGCTTGGCAGGAACACTGGGGGGCGCTTCAAACAAAATATTTGTAAACCCTTCGGCCTCGTGGCGGTTGATCAGTTTGGCCTGCAGTTCAAATAACCGTAACGCCACTAACGGGTAAACCTGCTGGGGTACTCCCAGTAAAACCCATCCTTTCTTCTCTTTAGCTCGCCGAAATCGCACCGTTTCCCAGAGGGGAGAGGCAAAGGAAACATCAGCCGGAGAGGCAACAAGATTAGCCATAATATTTTTCATAAGTGAGCGATATTCTATATCATTATAGTTCATGCGAACTATTCATCAAGGTCGCTGATAATCTCTTTAATAGAGTCGTCACATCCCGCGCCGATCGGTCAGTTTAATTCACTGACAGGAAAACTATGGTTGCAGCAGCTGCGACTCAGATTTTGAATTTTTGGTTTGATGTCCCTGCCACGCCTGACAGCGAATATGGGCAGCAACGGCGGAGCTGGTTTAAGAAAGATCCGGTATTTGATCGCCAGATTCGCGAACAATTTGCCGGGGTTTATGAACAGGCACGGCTGGGAAATTACGACCACTGGCTGAACACCTCAAAGGAAGCTCTGGCCTTAACAGTGTTGCTCGATCAGTTCTCGCGCAACATGTTTCGCGGTACCCCGCAAAGCTTTGAGGCCGATGATCAGGCTCTGCACGTGGCTCAGAGCGCCATCGCCCGCCAGTACGACCAAGCCCTGTTGCCGGTCGAGCGTATGTTTTTTTATCTGCCCTTTGAGCACAGCGAAAATCTGACTCACCAAAACCAAGCGGTGGCCTATTTTGAAGCGTTGGTGCGGGTGGCTCCGGAGCTGCGATCGAGCCTCGATTATGCCTACCGCCATCGGAGCGTGATCGCCGAATTCGGTCGGTTTCCCCATCGCAACTCGATTTTGGGCCGAACAAGCACCCCAGCCGAGCTGGACTTTTTAGCCCAGCCTGGGTCAGGCTTTTAGCCTCAAGACAATGCCGATAAAAGGGAAAAGCAGAGCTGAAAAGTGCGTCCAACACTCTCTCAACTCTGCTAGGTGGGCGCCATCTTACGATGAGAAAAATAGCGCGGGTTTTGTGACAGTCCCTTAAATCTTGACGGACAACTAGGCCGACTGGCCAGACTTGCGACGACGGCTAGCAACCAAAGCCCCTGCCACAGCGGTTAAGCCCAAAACAGTTGCAGGCTCAGGCACAGTAGCACCCGCGACCTTAAAGTCAGGGCCCTTGAAACCACCTTGACTGAAGATAGTCACCGGGCCGTTGTATTGGCCGCTGATGCCAAACTCAGACAAGTCTAAGCCGTAGCTGCCCACTTTTTGAGCGCCACCAATTTCAGTCGTATCTAAGGTGAAATCAGTCTCACCTTGCGCAAAGTCGGTTTTGGTCAGGGTTTTCGTCACGCCATTGATGGTGACGCCAAGCGTGCTGTTGATCCCGCGCTCCCAAAACAGGAGGGTGTTGAAGCTCTTGTCAAAGGTTAAATCCATTGAGAAGCCAACATTACCGTCTTCAGTATCGATAATGCTGCTGAGATAGCGGTTGCCTAGAGATTCTTCAACACTGCTGTTGGTAGCATCTTCCAGCTTGACGCCTACGGTGGCGTCGTCACCGAGATCAGAGCTGGCGGCGCCAGAATTGCCGCCGGTATGGGCAGTGTTGTTCGTGATATTGACACCGTTGACCAGAGCAAAATCAGACACGATGGCGTTGCCGATTTCTACGGAGTCGAGATAGATGTCGCCTTTAGGCGGTGTGCCTGTCCAGTTAGTTTCAAACGTAAAAGCGCTGGCTTGGCCTGCAGTTGCCATCAAGCAACCTGCGACCGTACCCAAAGTCATGGCTGTTTTAGAGATTGAAGAAAACATGTATCGTATTTCCACTGAATAAACCGACGCTCTCAGTATGTCCCGTAGCGATAAGAACATGCATGTATGTACGCATGGATTAACGGTATCTTTAAATACCTTCAGCGATTGTGTAGTGATTTTATAGCTGTCAGAGATTTTCTGGATCAGATTTTAGGGAAGCTCCTAGGTGTAATCCCCAATCAGATTCCCTAAGACAGTATGTTCAACGTCTGATATGTGGCGACTAGGTGGGCTCTCCCGATAATCCGCAGCGTCGGTGTTGCGATCGCGACGGACCACCCAGAAGTTGGAATACGGCGAGCGGCAGACCTGGGACGCGTTGACGAATTGCCGCTAACCGATCCGCTGAGCCATCGCCTGCGGTGGGGCGCAGGATAAAAACGATTAGGCTCGATATTTGAACTTCCACACCAGGCTAGCGAGGAGATTGGTCGTCGTATGCGCCACAATGGGAATCAGCAGATTGCCTGACAATAGGGCACTCATCGCTAGGATGAGGCCAATCAGGGTGGCCCACGCTACATAGGGCCACTGCTGCAGACCGCTGAGATGCAACACGCCAAAGCAGAGACTGGAAAAGACAACGCCATAGATGTTTAGCCCAATCGCGGGTAACATCACGCCGCGAAAGAGTAACTCTTCACTCAGGCCAGGCAGCAGCCCCATCCACACGAGGTCGCCCCAGGCTAGAGGTTCCAGCACTAGCTTGAGATAGACATCGGCGCTGTTGCGATATCCTGGCCAGAGACGATAGGCGATCGCGCTGGCACCCGTGATGCCGACTCCGACACCTAAACCCACCAGTAAGATTTCAGTATTAAACGCCACTGACAACAGCACGACAGAATCGAGCAGTAGCCAAAAACGGGCAATTAGCAGTAGCACTAAGGCGGTGACGCCCATCGCGACCAAAATCTGGACACGACCCAAAGGTTCCATTTGGGGTTCGTTAGAGTTGAAGTTGGTCACGCCAGCATCTTGGGTGGACTGCACAAACAACCTTACAAAATTTCTTGCGCAATAAGTAGAATTCCTCAGACTTTATTGCAATTGTCCTGCTAGCTAGGACAATGCCACCTGGCTAAGCTCACCTGCAGGCTCTGAAGCGGCATGGCACAATGCCCTCAGTGAGGTAAGCGCATCTTTAAATTCACGCCTGACCCGACGTCTCGGGTTCTCTGTCGGGAGCCGATAGGCCGCTATTAAGTCAGAGAGTCCTACCTGGTGGCGAACAAGCGTAAGACTGAGGGTGCTTTTACCCAGTTCACATCCACAGAATGCGAGAGAGCAGCTATGGTGCAGCGTATTGAGCCCCAGCCCGGTCAAGAATCCGTTTGGGATTATCCTCGTCCCCCTCGGGTTGAACAATCGCCGCGGCGGATTCGAGTCGTTTTTAATGGCGTGACGATCGCGGATTCTCAGCAAACCTGGCGGGTATTAGAAACGAGTCATCCACCGGTCTATTACATTCCCCTTGAGGATATGCAGCAAGACTATCTAGCGCTGACCCCGCGCTCGACTTTTTGTGAGTGGAAGGGCGTAGCTCAATATTTTGATCTCACGGTGGGCGATCGCCAGGTGAGTAATGCGGTGTGGCGATACCCTGAGCCGACCGAGCGGTTCGCAGCCATTCGCGACTGTGTGGCGCTTTATCCTAGCCAGATGGATGCTTGCTACGTGGATGATGAACGGGTGCAGGCGCAACCCGGCGACTTTTACGGCGGTTGGATTACGAGTGATATTGTCGGCCCCTTCAAAGGCGGCATGGGCACTTGGGGGTGGTAACCCGGCAAAAAAGCCGGTGCCACTAAAAGCGGCACCGGCTCAGATAGTCCTCAAGGAATTAACTGTGATGCTTAGACAGCAGTCGCAGTTTTCACTTTGGCATCGAGTTCGCCCGCAGCGTACTTAGCGGCAAAGACTTCAACGCCGACCTGATTGATCTTGCTAGCGTTACCAGCCGAACCAAACGCTTCATAGCGATCGCGACAAACCTGCTTCATGTACTTGATGGCCGGCTTCATAAAGTGGCGCGGATCAAAGTTAGTGGGATCCTTAGCCGCCGCTTCGCGAATGGCTGCCGTGATGGCCAAGCGGTTGTCGGTGTCAATGTTGACCTTGCGAACGCCGCTCTTGATACCCTTTTGAATTTCTTCAACCGGGACACCATAGGTCTCAGGAATCTGACCGCCATACTCGTTGATCATGTCTAGCCACTCTTGGGGCACAGAAGAAGATCCGTGCATCACCAGGTGAGTATTCGGCAGACGACGGTGAATCTCTTCGATGCGGCTGATGGCGAGAATCTCACCGGTGGGCTTACGCGTAAACTTGTAAGCGCCGTGGCTAGTGCCGATGGCAACGGCCAGAGCATCCACTTGAGTGGCCTCAACAAACTGCACCGCTTCATCAGGGTCAGTGAGCAACTGATCGTGGCTCAAAGTACCTTCAAAACCGTGACCGTCTTCAGCTTCACCAGCGCCGGTCTCTAAAGAGCCCAAGCAACCCAGTTCGCCCTCGACACTGGCACCGATAGCATGGGCTACCTTCACCACTTCAGCCGTAACATTGACGTTGTACTCAAAACTTGCAGGCGTCTTGGCATCGGCCTCAAGAGAACCATCCATCATGACGCTGGTAAAGCCATTGCGAATGGCAGAATAGCAGGTCGCAGGGCTGTTGCCGTGGTCCTGGTGCATCACGACCGGAATGTTGGGGTAGGTTTCAACAGCTGCTTGCACCAAGTGACGCAGGAAGTTTTCCCCTGCATATTTACGAGCACCGCGAGAAGCCTGCAAAATTACTGGACTATCGGTTTCGTCAGCAGCGTGCATGATCGCCAGGATCTGCTCTAAGTTGTTGACGTTGTATGCCGGAATTCCGTAACCGTTCTCGGCTGCGTGATCCAGCATTAACCGCATAGGGACGAGCGCCATAAAATCCTCCTAGTCTTTTTCTTGCCTTCGGCAATCGTAAGTTCAGAACCAATCGGTATCCTTACCTATCAATCTTAAGGCAGAATCTCAGCCTTTATGACGTTTTGTGAGGTAAACCTTTAATCTCTGTTAAGAGCAAAATACGCTGACCTATCGACTAAACGACCTGGTAGAAAGCCGCTGAGACTTTTGCACGGGTCATTTAGGACAGATTTCAGATTTATTTAAAGATTGCGCAAAAGTCTCGGTTTTTTGATATTTCGCTCAGACTTGGCCAAAATAGCGCGGCCAGTCATCACCCAATGAGTCCATTGGCCAGCAATATTCGACACTTTGGATCCACCTTGAAAATGGGTCGCCTGGGATTCGAACCCAGGACCAATCGGTTAAAAGCCGAGTGCTCTACCGCTGAGCTAGCGACCCGCAGTGTTGGAAGATTCTCCAAGCACGGTTAATAACGATATCACACTCTTTCAGTGTTCAACTACAGGCCGTCAGAAAACTCAGGTTTCTCGGTCGTCTACCTCACAGGGATATTGAAGTAGAACACCCAGTTCAATCTCGGTTGCTTTTCCTCAACTGCTCCATCCTCAAAGAGACGGCCTGAAATCTCCGAGTTATTTCACCCGAACGTCAAACTTCACGCTCTGGCAATAGCAGGGATGCTGCTGTTCTGTATCTTTAGAGCAGCGAACCCAATTCATCGGCTTGGATGAGTGGCCAGGTTTGCTGCCGTGATTCTGAAAATCAGTGGCCTCCAGCGATCGCGCCAGGCTCCTCAAGCTGAGGCGGCCATCGCCGCCGCCCCATTTAGTTGAAAAGCGTCATGCACCGCCTTAAGGGCCTTGAGGCCATCGGCCTCACTGACCAGGCAGCTAATCTTGATTTCCGAAGTGGCAATCATCTGAATGTTAATTTGCTGCTGGGCTAGCGCGGCAAACATCCGAGCAGCTACTCCAGGGCGATTAATCATGCCTAACCCGACGACGCTGACTTTGGCGATCGCCCTGTTGACGGCCACATTCCCACAGCCCAGCTCAGCAGCGGCACTGGCAACCACAGATTGGGCTTGCGCCGCCTCTGCTTGGGCCACGGTAAAGGCAATGTCACGGGTCGGTTGGCCCTCGACCAGCCGACACCGCTGCGACTGAATAATCATGTCAACGCTCACCCCGGCCGTGGCCAGCCGCTCAAAGATTTGGGCGGCCATGCCGGGCAAATCGGGCACCTGACGCATGGCCACTTGCACCTGTTTAAGATCGAGCACTGCGCCCCTGACGTCGGGCATTGAGGTAGCGACGGGTGAGGGGGGCTTTGACTTGAGGGGTGAACAGGTCACCTGAAAGGCCTGGCAGAGGGCATTAATGGCCTGATCGCACTGATCAATCTGCACCGTGCAGCTGACCTTAACCTCAGAGGTCGAGATCATTTGAATATTGACCTCAGCAGCGGCCAGGGTGGAAAACATGCGGGCAGCCACACCAGGACGGCCAATCATGCCCGCGCCCACGATGCTGACTTTGGCGACCCGCTGATCGACAAAAATCTCCGCCTGGGATGAATCGGCGATATTGCCTCGCAGCACCGGGGCGATCGCCGCCGCAACGGCTTCGGCTTGGGGCAGGTTGGCCCGCACCACCGTGAAAGCAATGTCGTTGGTGTTGCCCTCATGGATCGATTGAATGATCAAATCCACGTTGAGACGTTGGGCCGCCATTTCGCCAAACAGCCGGGCGGCGACGCCAGGGCGATCGGGGATCCGCAGCAGCGCCACTTTCGCCTGATCCGTATCAAACTCGATGGCATCAACGGGGTGAACGAGTTCCAACCCGTCTAGGGACTTCGGGTGCCGCGCCGGGGCCTCGACATAGGTGCCGGGCTCATCCGTCCAGCTGGAGCGCACCACGAGCGGCACGCCATAATTGCGGGCGATTTCCACCGCGCGGGGATGCAGCACCTTGGCCCCCAAACTGGCAAGCTCGAGCATTTCGTCGCAGGTGATGGCGGCCATGAGCTGCGCTTCGGGCACCAATCGCGGATCGGTCGTCAAAATTCCTGGCACATCGGTATAAATTTCACATTTACTAGCCCGCAAAGCTGCGGCTAGCGCGACGGCAGAGGTATCTGATCCGCCCCGCCCCAGCGTCGTAATCTCAAAATCGCTGCTGGGGCTGACGCCTTGAAAGCCCGCCACCACAACGACCTTACCTTCGTCTAAATGCCGCTGCAGTCGTTCGGTACGAATGTCGAGAATGCGCGCACGACTGTGATCGGCCTCTGTCACGATGCCGACCTGCGCGCCCGTGAGCGAGATTGCCGCTTGCCCCAAGCTGTGCAGCGCCATCGTCAACAGGGCGATCGAGACCTGCTCACCGGTTGACAGCAGCATGTCCATCTCACGGCGGCTGGGACTCTCAGAAATTTCATTGGCCAGCTTCACCAGACTATCGGTGGTTTTGCCCATGGCCGACACGACCACTGCCACCTGATGCCCGGCAGCGACGGTTTGCTGCACTCGCTGGGCCACGGCCTGGATCCGCTCAACTGAGCCGACCGAAGTGCCCCCAAACTTTTGAACAACGAGCGCCATAGGATAGCCCAATCTCGATCGCCAATACCCGCATCGACCCGTGTTTTGCCACCCCTATCAGCCCCGCTGACAGGGGCCATAGACATCGGGCCAATATCAATGCTTACCAAGGGTACCGCATGATGTTGGTGAAAGAATCGGTTTGTTTAGACTGTATTAAGGCCAATTAGCCCACAGTATTGGGCTCAAGCTACTAATGCTGACAGTCACCGCAAAATCATCGGCAGGGGTTGAGTCTAGCGCTATGGCAGATCAGCTGTAAACGCCTTAATAGTCTGTTGTCCGCGCTGGGCATTTCCCGTGGTTAGAAAATCTAGAATCACGCCCTGAAATAAGTGAAACAACAAAAGGCCTGTCGTTTTGTCATGGGTAAGATCAAACAGGAAATTCACCCATTTTTGGCTCTCTTGTTCTATTAGGCGTTGGGTTTCTGGATCTCCTGATGGGCTCATCCTTCTTTGAGGGGTCTAGTGTGGGGTATTGGCTCAACGTGATTTTTACGGGTGCTTTGTATATCGCTGCGTCTCTGGGGCTCATGAAGTGGCGAAAGATTGAGCGGAAAGACTGGTTGCAAGGGGCGGTTTGTATCGCCTTGCCAGGAATGCTTGGTGAAGTTCCAATTCTTGTCGGTTTTTCAGAATTTATGAGCAATATGCAACCCGAAACTGCGGGGCGGTACGCGGCTTTCCTGTTTGGCGGGTATTCAATGCTGATCGGGACTGCTTGGTTGCTGTCTGCAAAAGCGGTTTCACAGCCACTTTCTAAAGAACACAGCGTGTAGGCAACAGTTGATAGGTGAGGATAAGGCTTACGATCAAGCCTTGGTCTGTAAGCACATCGGCATTGAACATGTGCATCGGCTTAAAGACCTTCAGCATCTTGGCGGGAGGTTATCGGCATCGCCATTCCACTCTGGACACTACAGGCTCGAAACCCTATTTTCATGGCTTCATCATGCCCCGCCCTGATTGTTGATAGAGAACGGCTAGAGCGATCTATGCTGGTTGAGCCCTAGGAAATTCCCTGTCGCGAGCCATGACCATTCAATCTGTTGAGGTGGCCAAGCGTAAGCTCTGGCTGGCTGCCCTCAAACCACCGATGTACAGTGTGGCCGTGATGCCCATTTTGTTGGGGAGCGCGATCGCCTTTGCAGAAACAGGTGTGTTTAATGTCAGCATCTTTCTCACCTTTCTAATGGCGGCGGTGCTGATTTTGGTGTGGGAGAACCTGAGTAACGATGTCTTCGATGCGGCAACAGGCATTGATGTGAATAAGGCGCATTCGCTGGTCAACCTGACGCGCAACAAGTGGCTAGTGTTTGCGGTGGGCAATCTTTGTCTCGGCTTAGGCATCGCCGGGATTATCGCGATCGCCCTCTGGCAAAACGATTTCACCGTCCTCTGGCTGATTTTGCTGTGTTGCCTACTCGGCTATGCCTACCAGGGTCCCCCATTTCGGTTGGGCTATCAGGGGCTAGGCGAGATTCTCTGCTTTTTTAGTTTTGGGCCATTAGGGGTGGGTGCCGCCTACTACAGCCAAGTGCAGGGGTGGTCCGTTGGCAGTCAAATCGCCGGGGTGCTGCTGGGCATTACGACTTCGCTGGTGCTGTTTTGCTCACACTTTCATCAGGTGGAGGATGACCTGGCAGCAGGCAAGCGATCGCCGATTGTTCGTCTCGGCACCCAACGGGGGGCGCAGTTCATTCCGGTATGTTGTGGGGTCGTTTTAGGGCTGATTTTGCTCGGAGTTGGCGGGGGCTACTGGCCAGTGTGGACGCTGATTGCGTTGGCCAGTGGCCTATCGGCCATGCGTCTCTCACGCCATGTCTGGCGCCATCATGACCAGCCAGAGAAGATTTTTGACGCCAAGTTTTACGCGATCGGCTTCCATTTTTGGAGTGGTGTGCTGCTGAGTGTGGGGCTAGTGCTGCCGCTGGGGGGATGATGCAGCTAGAATTTCGTCCCTACTGCCGTCCCTTTCAACTGCCGTTGCAGACTGCGCACGGCCTTTGGCCACAGCGGGCAGGGCTGATTTTGCGGCTAGCGGCTGAGTCGGGGCGGGTGACCTTTGGAGAAATTGCGCCCATTCCCTGGTTTGGCACAGAAACCTTGGCGCAGGCCAGCGAATTTTGTCGCCAGTGGCCGGCTCGATTCAAAGCCGAACAGATTTTGACGATTCCCAATACCTTACCGGCCTGTCAATTTGGCTTTGCGGCGGGGCTCCGAGTCGCGAGTCACGAACCGGTCAGTTCGCCCCGTGGCAACGCAAGCGTTGCGGCTTTAGAGAGTGGCCTAAAAATAGCGTCTCGATCGCCGGGGATTGGCAATGTCTACCCCTTACCGCCAGCGTTGCCATACCAGAGACAGGTTTTAAGCGCAGAGCCCTTAGCCCCGGTGGACATCTGTGGATTGCTACCGGCAGGCCAGGCGGCACTGGATGCTTGGTCGACGCTGTGGGAGCGGGGACATCGCACCTTTAAATGGAAAATTGGCGTCGCTGCAGTGGCCGCGGAGCTGGCCCTGTTCCGACAGTTGGTCACGGTATTGCCCGAGCAGGCGCGGCTGCGGCTGGATGCTAATGGTGGGTTAACGAGTGAGGCAGCGGCGGCGTGGCTCACGGCCTGCGACTCAACCACTGGCAAAGTTGAGTTTCTGGAGCAGCCACTGCCGCCCGATCACAGTTTGGACTGGCTCAGCACAGCAGTGCACAGCTTCAAAACCGCGATTGCCCTGGATGAATCCGTCACGACCGTGCACCAGCTTGAGCAGGTTTACCAGCGGTTAGGCAACGCAGTGGTGTATGTGGTGAAGCCTACGATCGCGGGCTTTCCTCACCGACTGCTGGACTTTTGCCAACAGCACCCACTCGACGTAGTCATCTCCTCTGCGTTAGAAACCCCAATTGGGCGTCATGTCGCGTTGCAGTTAGCCCAGCAACTTTGGGCGCTAAGTAGGCCGAAACGAGCGCTGGGCTTTGGCGTCGGCCAGTGGTTTGCGGATGATTGGGACGCCCTCAGTGAGGCTGCCCTGTGGGAAAGCCTATGAAGGCAGCAACGGTTTTGCCACAGCGGTGGGGCGAGTCTTGGCTGGTAGGTGTGGACGCAGAGACCTTTTGGCCACAGCTAGAGCAGTTTCAGGTTCAATTTCAGCAGGCTAAACCGCAAGACATCTTGCTCGCCGAAGCGGAGCCGGTACGATTTTTGGCCGCATTTTTAGCCGCCTGTCAGGTGCCTGGTCGGGTATGGCTGGCGAATCCGCACTGGGGGCTAGGGGAATGGCAGCAGGTGGCTGCGCAGTGCCAGCCCGACCTCGTGATAGGCGCTGTGCCGGAGGGCCTGTGGGACGCATCGGGTGATCGCGGCCAGCAGCCAGAGATGGCTTTGGCCGACAATGGGATGGTCCAAATTCTCATCCCCACGGGCGGGTCGTCGGGCAACATCCGCTTTGCCGTTCACACCTGGGAGACATTAGTCGCTGGGGTGCAGGGATTTCAGCAGCACTTTCATTGTGATCGCGTGAACGCCTACTGCGTGCTACCGCTTTACCACGTCAGCGGCCTGATGCAGGCGATGCGATGTTTACTGTGGGGTGGAAAGTTGATGATTCAGCCGTTCCGGGCATTACTTCAGGACGGAGCGTTCGCGAGTCCGTCTGACCCTTTATTTCTTTCCCTGGTACCCACCCAACTGCAGCGGCTGTTGGATGCCGAGCAAGATTTTGTGCCCTGGCTGCGATCGTTCACCGCGATTTTGCTGGGAGGGGCTCCGGCAAGTACGGCCCTGCTGCAAACGGCGCGGGAATTGCAGCTGCCCTTAGCCCCGACCTATGGCATGACTGAAACCGCGGCTCAGGTAGCGACCCTGTTGCCTCAAGAGTTTTTAGGCGGTCAGGTCAATAGCGGCCGAGCGCTGCCCCATGCCCACATCACCATTCGTGATGAGGGTGGGCATGATTTGCCGCCTGGGCAAACGGGGCGAATTTCTCTAGAGGCGCAGTCTTTGGCTGGGGGGTATGGAGACACGACGTTTGCCCAGCCCTTCCAAAGCGGGGATTTGGGATATCTCGACGAAGCTGGATACCTGCATGTAGTCGGTCGGGCAGGCACGCTTATCCTGACGGGCGGTGAGAAGGTACTGCCCGCCGAAGTGGAAGCGGCCATTCTCAGAACGGGCCTGGTGCAAGACGCGGTGGTGCTCGGCATCCCCGACAAAACTTGGGGAGAGCAGGTGGTCGCGGTGATTGTTCCCCCGCATGAGGGCTGGGAGCGCGATCTCCTCATCGCCGCTTTAAAACCACAGCTCAGTGCCTATAAACTGCCGAAACAGTGGTTGTCGCGCCCGGCCCTTGCCTACAATCTTCAGGGCAAGCTCAATCGGGCAGAGCTACACCGATGGGCGATTCAGGTATTGCAGTCCACCGGGCCAACCACGCCGTCAGCTCTGACGTGAGAGAACGCCGCTCGTGGGTGGCCGGATCAATGCAAACATGGTGGGTGGTAGCGATCGCGGCGGTTTTGCCTGTGGCTTGCAGCACCTTGTATTCAATTTCGAAGCCGTCGGCGGCAGTCTGCTCCGGCCGGAGGGCGATCGCGATGGCGTCGCCACAGTGCAGGGAACGCCGAAATTCAGCAGCGGTATAGGTGATCGGCACTGCCACTGGGCCACGACTAAAAAAGGTCTTGAGTTCCACCCCCGATTCCTGCAGAGACGCTTCGTAGGCGGTATGGCAAATGCTTAACAGTTGCGCAAAATAAACCACCCCAGCGGCATCAGTATCTTGAAAGCGAATGGTGTAGTGATATTGAAAAGTCATCGATCATTTTGTAGTAGGAACAACAGTTTAAGAACGCTGTCTGAACAGATTAGCCCCTCATAAAGGATGTCGATATGCTGCCTCCTGCCATGCTGCTGCGCCTCAGTCCCTGGGTCAAGCAGGCCCGTTCTGTGGCGCTCGTTGGAGTGGCGCTGTTGATGAGTCTGCTAGCAGGCTGTGTGGTACCCGCCGCTTCAGAACCAGACTCTACAGACACGCCTGATACTGAACAGCCCATGCCACCACCAACGCCTCCCGAAATGGTGCCAGATTTCGTCAGCGATCGCGTGCTTGCTCAAGCCGCCGCAGAGTTACGGGTACCCCTAGCTGCAATTTCTATCTTGCGGTTTACCCCAGAAGTTTGGAGTGATGGCTGTTTAGGCCTTGGCCAAGCCAACGAATCCTGTTTACAGGCTTTGGTGGAGGGCTGGCAGCTGGAGGTCGTGCATCAAGATCAGAGCTATTTCTATCACACGGATGCCACGGGGGAGGCGATTCGCCGATCCACGCTCACGAACAATTTGCCGCCTTCCGTCGGCGATCGCGTGCTGGCGATCGCGGCGGCCGAGTCGGGCCTACCCGTTGAGCAGCTGACGATCACCGACGCCGAACCACAAGTTTGGGATGGCTGCCTGGGCGTTGCCGGGCCCGATACTGTCTGCACTCAACAGGCAATTTTTGGCTGGCGAACAGTGGTTGAAGGGGGCGACCGCTCGTGGGTCTATCACACTGATATGACTGGCGATGACATCCGGTTGAATGATTTGGAATAGGGGCGACTCGTTTTTCCCAAACCCTGTAGGGGCGAGGCATTCTCGAATCGACGTTGTGGGTCATCCGAAGGGCTATTTCGAGAATGCCTCGCCCCTACGACCGCCGAACGGCGTCACGAAAATCCATGACCGCATCGAACTGATTCTCTGGCTGAACATGCGCTGCCAGCAGTTGGAAATCCAGATCGGGCAATAGTTCACTGGCATTCACCCGGGCATAGCCGCTGGGTTGGAGACGGTAAATCGAGAAGGTTTCCGGTTGCCATTGCCAAACTTCGGTCACGCCCAAGCCTCGATAAATCTCCAGCTTGTCTACCAAGCCGCTGGTGATGACTACCTCAATCGCCAGATCAGGAAATTCTTTTTTCGCACCGAAGCAATAGCATTCATCCGGCTCTAGTCCCCGCTGTTTGGCCGCCTGGCGAAACGTCGTGGAACCCCCAGCATGGAAGCGAGTGCGCGTTTCTTGCAAATAGGCTTCGACCAACATTCCGATCATTTTTTTCAGATCTTCGTGTTCTGGAGAGTTGGTCATAATCTCTAGCGTGCCTTCTAGATAGCTCAGGCGCAGTGTGGGAAAGTTATCCCCCAGCACTTCCAGCAGCGCGGTGTACCGTTCCCAATCAACACCATGCAGCAGTACCCGCTGTTCGGTACCGGCTTCTGGCGTTTGTGTCAGCAGTGGAGCAACCATCACAATCCGTGCCTCATTTGGGCTACCAATCTAACGGTACCGAATTGCTGGAGGAATGAGGCGATCGCCTCATTCCTCCAGTTCCGAGAGCCGGTGCCCCTGTCACTGCGCGATCGCCATCACACTGTCGTGCCCTTGGGACTGGCGGGACGAATCGGGCGCGATTGAGCCGTACTCAATTGATTAAAAGGGATGGAGTTCAGCCCCCTGTAGACTAATCACGGTCAGATCAACGTCGAACCGGAAGACGGCCTGACACTGTCGCCAATCGGCAGAAAACTGCTAAACCACATGTTTCGTGCTCCCCTGTTGTTTATCCTGGCCCGCCCATGCCTCCTCTAATGGCTTCCTTACTGCAGCTCTATCGCGATCGCGGCCAGACCCAATACGGCGGCGAAGCAGTGAGTCAGTTAGCCCATGCCCTGCAGTGCGCCACCCTGGCCGAACAGGCCGGTGAGTCGGTCGCGCTGATCACCGCTTGCCTGCTGCATGACATCGGTCACCTTATTCATCATTTGGGCGAAGATGCTGCTCAGCGTGGCTTCGATGATCGTCATGAATATCGGGCCGGGCCGGTTTTAGAGCAGCTGTGGCCCACGGCGGTGACCACACCGATTTGCCTACATGTGGCAGCCAAACGCTATCTCTGCGCGGTCGATCAAGCCTACTGGGCAGCACTCTCCCCAGCCTCACAGTGCAGTTTAGAACTGCAGGGAGGTGTTTTCTCGGCTGCCGCTGCCGCCCGCTTTATTCAGCAACCTTATGCGACCGACGCAGTCAAGCTCCGCCGCTGGGACGATCGCGCCAAAAGCATTGACCAAACTACGCCTCCCCTCAACTATTTCATTGACATTCTAGAAACTGCGGCGGCGGGAGGATAAGCGAACTTCTGCGGCCTACCAAGCTGCCTCAAATCTGTCTTGTCAATGTCTTGGTGCCTTGGCAAGAGTCCGACCGAGAGCCGCAGGACGCCGGGTGCTCAGCTAAATCAGTTTGGCCAGCAAAGTGCCCATCCTCCTTGCTGCTGGCAAGACGGGTTGCTCAGCAGCCCGCCAAACGCGGATAAGCGACCCCGTAAATCGGTCAAATCTAACAATAGTCATAAGAACAATATTGCGTTGGCGGCAGCTGCCATAGGATGAACAGACACAGATTTTCCATAGGCAAATAAAAATCCTAAAGTTCTGTGAACGAAGATATCAAGATCGCAACGTCGGTCTTTTGACGTAACAAAAATAAACTTAACTGAGATGCTGTCTACGGTTTCTAAAATCAAAGCCAAAAGATATCAGTTGTGACTCGGGATGGCTCACCAAAGCTCAGAGCCAGAAGTGAGATCGTCGCCCAAACCCTCGGCTAATGCGAGTGTCTGGCTCTAGCCAAGGCGGTTTGGCTTGGACAAGGTCAGCTCAATCAACTGCCTTCATCATTAGTAAAAACTGCACAGCTGCCGATTTTTGCCGACAAGAAAATGCGCTCATGAAGAAAATTATTTTTATGGAACTTTAAAGAACAGCAAAGCTGAAAAAAAACGAATTTTCTCGCGAATCATCCCACCGGTCGAGCAGAATAAGGGTCAGTGATACGTTGCATCAGTGCCATGAACAACGCGCACTGGGGATGAATTCTTCCGGTTAGAAGCTCACAACCTGATGGTTAAGAAATGAAACTCTCTCAAGATTATGTTCTCGTATTAGACGAACGGCAGATCCCAGCTCAGGCATCAGAGCTTCCCACGATGTCTGAGCACTATTCTTTAGTGGTGGCTTCGTCTGCAGAACATGCCGTTGAGCAAGCCCAGCAGGTCAATCCGTGTCTGGTGATCTTGGTGGGAGAAAACCAAACGTGGTTTGAACATCAGGTCAAAGCGCTTCGCTGTTCGGCCAAGGCACTAGCAATGACGATTGTCGCCTTGACAGAGTCGGCCTCTCCTCGATGGCAAGGTTCTAAAGACCTCTTAGAGTTGGATGGCTTTTTGGTAAAGCCCCTGACTGACGATATTTTGGTTTCGCTGGTACAGTCGGCTGTTATCAAGCGGTCCTATCGCTACAACGCTTGAGGTCAATGTCAGGAGTTCAAGCAGCTGAAGAGGCCTCAATTCTCAGCTTAGTCAGTCGGTAAATGTCAATAAACGATGCTGTGGAGGGGGTGTTTGGCATGGCCATCACACACAACTCGGCAAGGCTTTGAGACATGACGCCATCAACAACACATCGGCCCCATAATTACGCCTTACGACTGATCGCAAACCGCAGTTAGGGCAAGACGCTCCAGATCGCTGAAATCGTGATTTGATCAGTCCCTTAATTCAGCGTTCGGTATTTTGACCGCCGCATTCTGCGAGGCAAATAGCGGGTGTTACAAGTTAATCAAGACCGCCCATACTATTGGCAAGCATTACGGTGTCTGTCGGCTGATGGTGAAGTGATCGCGCCGTCGCTCCCGCTTGCTGTAGGGCAGATGGCCCACTATCGTAGTCGTTTCGGCTGTCGGACTGGCATCTGAGATGTCGTTCCTGATGGCTTTTGTCAGAGCCCTGACTGAAGTGAGGCGTCGTATGAGCCCTCTTTCCCTGGTCATACGTTGGTTCCAGCATCACGAGCAATTGAGCGATGATTTGTCAGTTGTCTATGAGTTACGGCACGAAATTGCAACTGCAGTTATGTTTATACAAGTAGGAATACAGCACGGCTGGTGTGCATTGATGAATCGATATTGGACTTGAGCCACTACTAGCGTGAGGTCATGGGGTTTGCTACCAGAAGTTGTTGAAGAAAGCACTGTACGGGTATTTAAATTTTGGTTTTGTGAAACCTTGCAAGATGGCATGCATTTGCAAAACGAGCTTTATTACAGGCTGAAGCAGGCTAATCCCGAGTATCGCACTCGACTCTACCAATTGGCCTGTAAGCTCACCCAAAAAGGGGCCGATGTTGTACTAACGGTTGGTGAGCAGAACTGTAGTCTGTGGGCGAGCATTCGCAGCTCAAAAGACTTAGCGCATACTGTTGCCAGAAAAATGGCGTTGCCTGCTAACACTCGTGTGCTGAGCGATCGCGTGTCGTAACCGTGAGCGATGATTTTGCCATTTTTACCTAGCCAAATGCGGTAACCAGATCGGCTCTTGGTGATGCTCTGACGGCTAACTTGGGGAAAGGGAAACGCGCTCGAGAATAGTCCTAAAGAGCGCCATTTTTGCTTATATTCCTTGATCGCTGAGGGCGATAAAGAGGTTTTTGAGCGTTTGCCTTAAACAGAAGCCCCGAGACGATTGTTCTAGGCTGGTTTTGCTGCTGTAAGCCGCTGCATAAATTGGCTATTCCATTTACGGTAGTATTCTGTCAGCCAACATCTGCCTCCTCAAGCAGGGTTGGCTTTCCCCCCTGTGAGCGCCACTGAATCTATGTCATCCGATGTCGAATCTTTGTTGCAAGATCTGCAAGATCCAGACTCTAATATCCGACAAGTCGCTACTGAGGCGCTGTGGCGTCGCTGGTATACCCAGAAAGGGGCCTATGGAGCCCAAATTTTAGTGCGCAGTCAAACCCTATTTGATAAGGGCGAAGCGGCTGAGGCCGAAGCCTTGCTGACTGAAACGGTGGAGGGCATGCCTGATTTTGCCGAAGCTTGGAACCGTCGAGCGGTCTTGTACTACATGCAAAAGCGTTTCTGGCCGGCGATCGCTGACTGTGAAAAAGCTTTGGACTTGGTGCCCTATCACTTTGGGGCTTTGCATGGTATTGGTCTGTGCCATGCGAGTTTGGGCAATCATATGGCCGCCATTCAGGCATTTCGCCGAGCACTCAAAGTGCAGCCCTACGCCACCATTAACGAGCGCCTGATTTTGGAATGTACGGCAAAGCTGAGTTGAAGTTGTCCGCGTTCCCTTAGCCTCTCCTGAGCACTCTAAGCCGGCTTTTCGCCAAAAGCAAAGAGAGACACTGGCAACCTCACTGAATATTGAGGATAAACCTCTCCTGCCGTTTACACACAGTTCATGAACTGCCTCGGAATGCGGCATTTAAGCGTCGTCTAGAACCCTAGCTAACCGCGAACACTCTGGTAGCGATCGCGGCGAATTGTTTCCAGCACCGCCTGAATTTCTCCCGCCTCTTCCCCTAGGGTATGCAGCAGGTGGGCACCCAGTTCCATCGCGGCTTCAAACTCTGGCTGCACCACCTCACGGGCCCCCAATTGAGTCAGCAGGTCGATTTCTTGATCAGTGTGCGAGCGGGCAATAATATCGAGCCGAGGAGAGTGGATAAGGGCACGCTGTAGCAGTAGTCGAGTACTGATGGGGTCGGGCAGGGCGATCGCCAGGGCCTTGGCGGTGGTGAGATGAGTTTTTTCTAACACTTGCTCAGCATCGGCATCGCCATAGATAAACGGAATTTGTCGGTGTCGCAGGCCTTGAATCGCCGCTTCACTGTTTTCGATCACCAGCACCCGATAGCCCTGGTTGAGCAGAATGTTGACCAAAACCCGCCCCACCCGACCATACCCCGCCACAATCACGTGGTCAGACAGATTGTCTGGAACTGACAACAACTGTGGTTCTGATAACCGCTCCTGCCATTTGCGAAGGTAAGGCACCCGGCGTAGCCAGCGGGTCAGCATCGGAGCGCTGTTGAGCCAGGCCGGGGTCAACACCAGTGTGATTGCCGTCGTGCCCAGCAGCAAGAGATATTGCTGTTCGCTAATCAAGCCCAGATCGAACCCTTGTAGCGAGAGCACAAAGGAAAATTCGCCAATTTGATTTAAGCCGACGCTGACCAATAGCGCTGTCTTAAAGGAATAACCAAAGCGCAGAATGATGGGCAAGATAATCAACGCTTTGCCAATCATGACCAAGGTCACCAACCCTAAAATAATGGCCCCATTGCTAATCAGCACTTGGGGATCAATCAGCATCCCCACTGACGCGAAAAATAGACAGGCAAAGGTGTCGCGCAACGGCAGCACCCGCCCCAGTGCCTGCTCGGAATAATCGACTTCTGACACCATCAGGCCTGCGACAAAGGCCCCCATCTCAATCGACAGGCCAAGCCGCGAAGTGACCCAGGCAATGCCTAAACAGAGCGCAATAATCGTGAGCAAAAACAACTCTTGGCTCTCGGTAGCGGCGATGGTGCGCATGAGTGGGGGCACTCCCCAGCGCCCGACAGCGATCGCCCCCACTAAAAAGAGCACAAATTTCAACACTGCAGCCGCCAACACCACCCAAAAAGCTTCCGGCTGATCGAGCGCGGGTAAAAACGCCAGCATCAGGCCAAGGGCGAGATCCTGGGCAATCAGGATCGCTAACATGAGCTGACCATGCACCGCCGTCGTTTCGCCGCGATCGGTCAGCAGCTTAAGCACCACTGCAGTGGAAGACAGCGCCAGCACAAAGCCCAGAAAGATCCCCTGCAGCACCGAAATGGCCCAGCCAGCCACGACCGCAATCACTAGCGCCAAAGCGGCAGTGGTTCCCATTTGTAGAAGGCTGCCCTGTACTGCAATCTTTTGCACCCGCTTGAGCTTGGCTAACGAAAACTCGACGCCCAGAGCAAACAGCAAAAAGGCGACGCCAATTTCGGCTAACTCTTCAATTTGCTGCACATCATTGAGCAGGCCAAACCCCGACGGACCAATCATCAAGCCCGCGGCCAAATAGCCCAACAGGGCTGGCTGCCGCAACCGATGGGCCACAAACCCACTGATCGCGGAGGCCCCGAGGGCAACGGTTAGATCGAGTACAAACTGATGTTCGCTAGCCACAGGATGATCCTCAAGGCACTCATAAAGAATCGTTCGGTCTGACTTAGAGGGCCAAAAGGTGGCAGTCACTCCCAGGGTTAATCCCAGGGTGAGAATGCCTTTAGGGTACAAGCCTTTAAAAGCAGTGGCCAAATCCTCCAGAAAAACTCTTAATTTCGTTCACATTGCCAAAGTTCACCCTATAATCGCGGCAGTTTACGGCGGTTGGGCGGCGGCTAGGGGGCCAAGGGGGCGATCGCGGCGACGATAATTCAGATTTAAGTCACCAAAATAGAGTGATTCCCCGATGCCCTTAACTCATGACCGTTTCTTGTAGGCATTCATCGTCCGAAATTGAGAGCCGGGCTCAGGCGTTATTAATCGAGAACTGGGAGCAGACGTGATAACAGCGCTATGAGACAGCGGGTATACCCTAAGCAGGCGAAAAAGTTCCGGCCCCCATTGTGGCTGATTTTGGGGGCCATGGCCGGAGCTGCCTTTGGGATAGGCATGGGCGCTTATTGGGTGATAGCCGCCCCAGTCCGTCACGTTAGCCAACCGACCTGCCCTGGTCAACGGCAATTTGTGACCGCGGCCTTGAGTGTGATCGCCGGTGAGCAGCCCCCCTGCACAGCGTCACCGATCGTGGAACCGCTGGCATCCCAGCCTTTACAGTCAGCGGCGGCGGCGGCTCACAGCCTCGACTTTTTGGCGATCGCCCGTGATTACGATCAGCTTCGCTACACGGCGACAGCGCCGCCCCCGTTTAGAACCAACTCGCTGCCGGGCCAGTCGCCGAGTCTGGACGAGATTATGGCGGGTATTCTCGACCTATTAGCCCAGCACAACCAGCCAACAGCAGCCGTTTCGATCAGTTTGGTTGATTTGACTGACCACTGTTGCGACTATGGCCACTATCAAGATCAGCAGCGACGATATCCGGCTAGTGTGGTCAAGTTGTTTTGGCTCGTCGCTTTATACGGCCAGTACGATGCGGGTGACCTGCAGCCCGAGGTTGATCTGATTGCCGACGATGAAGCGTTGATGGCCCATTACTCCAACAACGGGGCCTCTAGTCGAGTTTTAGACGTGCTTACTCAAACGACCTCGGGAGAGAGTTTAGACGACGCCAGCCTCGCTGAGTGGAGCACCGCCAGAAATACCGTCAACGAGTATTTCACACTGGCCAACTATGGCGATGTCAATCTCGCCCACAAGACGTTTCCCATTCCCGATCTGGCGCTTAATCAGCGCACCGGCAGAGACCTGCAGTTAGCTACCGGTGAGGCCGCAACCGCCGTCCCCATGCTCACTGAGCGCAACTATCTGACCACGCGGGAGACGGCCCGGCTACTTTACGAAATTGAGATGGGTCAAGCCATTTCACCGGCCTACAGCGATCGCATCAAGGCGCATTTACAACACAGCACCGATCCTGCTGTTTGGCAGACCGACAGTGCCAACGCCATTGAGGGCTTTTTGGGTGAATATCTGCCCCCAGACACCCAGCTCTATACCAAACTGGGCTTTACCTTTGATGATGGTCGTCAAGAGGCGGCGATTATCGCGACGCCCGACGGCCAGACTCGGTTCATCTTAGTGGTGTTTGCCAATGATGCCGTTTACTCCGCCGACACCGAAATTTTTCCGGAGATTGGGCGCTACGTCTATGACCAGATGCAACGCCGTCAGCTGACTCAAACCCGCCCCTAGAGACTGTCATTTAGCGGCTGAATCCTGATGCTGAAAGCGGTTCAGCCGCTAGCTAGGTTTACGAGACGGGCGCGATGCTGTCTACACCGTAAGACTTTCAAGTTCAACTGATGACGCGCCCTAAAGGTCAGCGATTGGGGTTAGTCATCCTCGGGCAGATCTTCTGGCCCCAGCTCTGGCGGGGGCGTATCTAACAAGTTTTTCTTAGACGCTTTAAGCTGTTTCCAGAGTCGTTTGATCTCTGTATAGGCTTCCTCAGAGCTGATTTTGCCTCCCGTTTCCAGGTTGCAAATGTAAGAGATGCGCTGAGCAAATTCTTGTAAGTTCGCATTGAACGTGAGATTGGGCAGGGTTGGCTTTCCCCAATAGGAACTGCGGGGGGTCAGAAAGTTGTCCTTTTGGTCAGGGTTGTCAGCCATATCACGTCTTGATAAAAGGGCATACAGTGGCGAGCGAACACTATCTTTAGAATAAAGGGAGTCTGACAAAGCCGCTGACCGGGTTCTTGATCACTTCACTCGTGGGGTGGCGGCAGACAAATCTCATGCGTCCTTCCTCTGACCGCCATGGCCTCAATCACGGTTAGCTCAAGACGCTGGTAAATCTTTGCATTTGATCCACTATCCGTCTGCGAGGCGCGATCGCACCTGGGCGATCGCCGTTTCTACCGTGTCGGCTATGAGGACTTTCTCTGCGGTCAACGCTTGTAAAGTCGCCTGCAATTCAGTCGCCCTCAACATTAAAATCAGGGGCCGCTTAAGCTTGAGCGCTAGGGCAATTTCTGACAGGGTGCCCGCGCCCAAACCACAGGCAATCACCACGCGGCTAGATAGCACCAGGATGACGTTCCGACCGTTGCCCATGCCCGTGATGATGGGGATATCAACCGCTGCTGACATCTGCTCAGTGGTGGCGTCGGGCAAAATACCGACGACCCAGCCCTGGGCCGCTTGAGCCCCCTGACTGGCTGCTGCCATCACGCCTGCCGCGCGTCCGCCAGTGACAATGCCCCAGCCCTGTTGCGCGATCGCCGCGCCCAACGCCGACGCGGTGGCGGTTTCGGTAGCGGTGGCGGTTTCGCCGGGGCCAATGATGCCAATTAAAATCCGTGTCAATGGCTACGCTCGTCATGACCAAGGGCATTGTAGACTGCTCGCCAAAGTCAATTTAGAGTAATGGGAATAACGGGCCAGCGCTTGAACCTGCCGGGAGCAGTTTAATTTTGGCAACAAAATTTGACACTTTGCCTCCTCTCAAAGCCTGGGCTTGTCCCTTAGATTAGATCAACGCTCTGCATACAAATTGGCGTTTGTTTATACATTGGGTGCCATTGTTTCGATGCGCCAGCGCTCACGATTTTTGCTTAAAAAACTGATTCATCACGGACTCCAGGGCTTGACAGCCAGTGTTCTGAGTGGCGGCGCGATCGTCCTCAGTGCTCTGCCTAGCGGTGCAATCAGCGAAATCGCCGTCAAGTTTGGTCCCACTCAGACCACACTGCACATCAGCGATTTAGAAGCCTTTGCTCAAACGGGTCAGGTGCCGACGGGACTGCAGCGCTATCAAGCAGCCTTGACCCCCACCGTGCAACAAGCCCTCAACAACCATCTCAATGTTGAGCCCAGTATTCGCGATCGCTTCGTTCAAGACTTAATGGATGGCGAAAACGGTCGGCCTTTTGTCGCCATGCTGGAGCGAGTGGCCCCCAGCCTCACCCCAGAAATCATTCAAACGGCCCTGCAGACGGCTGAAACCAGTGACGCTGGGGTCACTGCCATCACATTGCTGCAGTCACTCCCCGGCGATACGCTCAATTTAGATGGCATGGCTCTGCTGCGCCTCCTCTCACAGCTAGGGTTGTCTCACCTGGAGCAAACCGCGTTGGGGCAAGTGTTAGATCGAGAACTCAATACCCCCTCAATGGGGGCGCTATCGCCCCGATTTGATCCCTCCGTATCGGGTTCCCAAGACTTTGAACGCTGGTCAGTGTCCTTTCGCGATCACGATCGCGATCGGGTCATCCCCGTTGACCTCTATTGGTCGGAAAGTGCTCCTGGCCCCACGGTGGTGCTGTCCCACGGGTTCGGGGCCGATCGCCATTTTTTAGACTATTTAGCCCAGCATTTGGCGTCCCACGGGCTGACTGTGGTGGCGTTAGAACATCCTGGTAGCAATGTCGATGCGCTGATCAAAGCGGAAGGGCCACTGCTGCCCGCTGAGGAATTTATCGAGCGTCCGCGCGATGTGAGCTTTATTCTTGATCGTTTAGCCGACCTCAATCAGCATTCGTTTTTTCTGCGCGGCCACCTACAAACGGATGCCGTGACCCTGGTAGGGCATTCGCTCGGGGGCTACACCGGTTTGGTTTTAGCCGGTGGCACGGTTGACCCGATTGCGCTTGGCAAGTTTTGCGTCGGCCTTGAGGTCGGCGCTTCTTCGCCTGCCGACTGGTTTCAATGTGCGGCGACGGAGGCGACGCTACCGCCTGAACGACTGGCAGATCCGCGCATTAATCAGCTCGTGCTGATGAATCCGTTGGCGGGGCATATCTTTGGCGACCAGGGTTTGCGACCGGTCAATGTGCCGGCGCTGGTGGTGACGAGCACCCATGACGGCATCGCCTCAGTGTCTGACCAGCAGCTGCGACCGTTTAATCAATTAACTGGGCCGCGATCGCTGGTCGCCATCATTGGGGGCACCCATCTGAGTGTGGGTGATCCAGCCAACCTGAATCCGGCCCTGACCCAGGTGCCCTTTATGTCTGAGCGTCCGGAAGATGAAACGCTGCAGCTGCGGCAATATCTCAACGGCACGGTGCTGAGCTTTGTCATGCAGCAAACCGACCAGGCAGAAAAATATCAGGCTTTTCTCAGTTCTGACTATGCGGCCATCTTTTCAACGGCGACGCTCCCCATTCGCTATGGCGATCGCCTGCCCCGCAGTATTGATAGCTGGTTGGCCAACCGCGATCGACTCACTCGTCGTCTGACCCCTACCGTTAAGAGCCTTGCCTCGCTGCTGCATTTAGAACTCATTGGGGCCCGCCATCAGATTGCCAATTTGAGACGAGAAACCATCGCTCAGTTACCCTGGCAACCGATAGATTTAGCCGCTCGTCTTGGCCCGCGATCGCCCATCATTTATCAAGCCGCTGACGACGACTCTATTCGTGAGTCTTCCCGTCCGGCAGAATAGCCCCAGTCAGCACAGCATTCCGCAAGTTGACATACTCCATGCTGGCATTGATCATCACGGCCTCGTTGAGGGTTGCCCCGCTCAAGTTTGACCAGCTCAACTTCGCCCGATAAAACGTTGCCCCGCGCAGTTCTGCCCCACGCAGCGAACTCCAGCTCAAATTTGCCCCCCGCAGATTAGCCTGCACTAAGTGAGCATTGACTAACGTGCACCCCTGCAGCTTGGCCCGGCTCAAGTCAGCGCCCCCTAAATCCGCATTGTCTAAGTTGGCCCCACTCAGCAACGCCGTCGAAAGATTCGCGCCGGTCAATGTCGCGCCGGTCAAAATCGCGTTGGCAAAGCTAGTGCTTTCCAACTTGGCTAAGGTCAAATCGGCTTCAATCAGGTGACATCGATTGAGGGCCGAATGCGACAAATCCGCTTCTCGTAGTTGGGCATGATCCAGCGTCGCCTCGTTCAGATTCGCGTTCTGCATTTTGGCCTTTTCTAGCCGACTACCAGTCAAGTTAGCCCCGCGAATGCCCGCTTCGTTGAGATTGACATTATTGAGGTTGGCATGGGACAAGTCGGCCCCGATCAGATTGACGAGTTCCATCTGCGCATCTTGCAAGACGCACTTGCCGAGCAGGGCTTCCCGCAAATTTGCCCCTTTCAAATCAGCCCCGGTCAAGTTGGCCTGCTTCAAATTTGCTTGCCGCAGGTTGATATCTCTCAGATTTTCATTCGTTAAATTGAGGCCCTGCAAATCGGCACCCCGAAAATCCCGTTCTCCTGAGGCATAGCGGGTAATTACTTCGTTAGCATCCATACGGTTGATCCTTGAACGGAAATTCTCAGGAATTGCACTGACATCTGAGTGACAAAACCCCACCTCATCGGGTCGTCAGTCGGCAACTTTCATCAGCTTTTTTGGGGGTGAAAAACTAACAAAAGCGACTAAGTGCCTTTACCGGGGCTAGTAAAACGCAGTTGAGTAATACTAACGCGATTTCCACCAGACTCTCTCCTATCGATTAAATTAGCTGTTGTCTCTGTGACTGTGACCTGCCCCTGCCGCCCCAGCGGTGATCGCACGGCGGCGGCCCGAAGCTGTCTTCCAACTGAGCTGATCCCCAGCCTGCTGACTTTCTCCCGAATCTGGTAAAAGGGCGGCGCTGCAATCACCGTCCTCAGCATCAAAATGCTTGCTGGCAGGATTTGACCGTGTCCTACCCCAGCGATCAGAAGCATCATTTTTATAGCGAGCCGCAGTCAGGGTTGGACACTTTTAATCGCCGGATCGCTCCCAGCAAGGCCCTTCCCTGTACCTTGAACCCGGCACCTACCCTCTGCTACAAGTAACTCCCCCACCGCTAGAGGCTGTCGGGCCTCCCTCCGTCCACTGCTCAAGAATGCTCGCTTTTTATGGATCGTCAACGATTCAATCTATGCATTGTGAGGAACCCAATTCGGTAGGATTGGATGAGCAATTCTGAAGTACAGGCGGACCCATAGTCATGTCGGATAATCGTAGAAGCCAGGTCGTCACCCAGGGTGTGCAGCGCACGCCAAACCGAGCCATGCTGAGAGCGGTGGGGTTTGGTGATAGTGACTTTGCTAAGCCGATCGTCGGGGTCGCTAACGGGTTTAGCACCATCACCCCCTGCAACATGGGACTCGATGACTTAGCCAAGCGGGCAGAGGCGGGCCTCAAGCAGGCTGGGGGCATGCCCCAACTCTTTGGCACCATCACGATTAGCGATGGCATTTCGATGGGCACTGAGGGGATGAAATATTCCCTGGTCTCGCGCGAAGTCATTGCCGACTCCATTGAGACAGTGTGCAATGGGCAGAGTCTAGATGGCGTGATCGCGATCGGGGGCTGTGACAAAAACATGCCCGGCGCCATGATTGCCATGTGTCGGTTGAACATTCCCGCGATTTTTGTCTATGGCGGCACCATCAAGCCGGGGCATCATAATGGCGAAGACCTGACAGTCGTCAGTGCCTTTGAAGCCGTCGGTCAATATAGCGCTGGCAAAATTGATGATGACGAGTTACTCGCGGTTGAGCGAAATGCCTGCCCAGGAGCGGGCTCATGCGGCGGCATGTTTACGGCTAACACGATGTCGTCGGCGTTTGAGGCGATGGGCATGAGTCTGATGTATTCGTCAACGATGGCGGCTGAGGATGCCGAAAAAGCTGACAGCGCCGAGAAATCGGCAGCGGTGCTGGTAGATGCTATTCGCCAACAAATTTTGCCCCGGCAGATTCTCACGCGCCAGGCCTTTGAGAACGGGATCGCCGTCATCATGGCGATCGGTGGCTCAACCAACTCAGTGCTGCACCTGCTGGCGATCGCCAATGCGATCGGGGTGCATCTCACCATTGATGACTTTGAAACGATCCGGCAGCGCGTGCCGGTGCTCTGTGATTTGAAACCATCGGGTCGCTATGTGGCAACTGACTTCCACCAGGCAGGCGGGGTGCCGCAGGTAATGAAAATGCTGCTCAGCCAAGGCTTGCTACATGGTGAAGCACTGACCATTAGCGGCCAAACAGTGGCGGCATTGTTAGCCGACATTTCCCCAACGCCCCGTGACAATCAGGACGTGATTCGCCCCTTTGACGCGCCCCTCTATCCCCAAGGGCACCTTGGCATTCTCAAAGGCAACCTGGCGGCAGAAGGCGCGGTTGCCAAGCTCACCGGCATCAAAAACCGTCAAATCACTGGCCCGGCTCGCGTGTTTGAATCGGAAGAAGCCTGCCTGCGCGCAATTTTAGACAAAAAAATTGTGGCGGGTGATGTCGTGGTCGTGCGTTACGAAGGCCCGAAGGGTGGCCCCGGTATGCGCGAAATGCTCGCCCCCACCTCCGCCATCATCGGTGCAGGATTGGGCGATTCCGTTGGTCTGATCACCGATGGTCGGTTCTCCGGTGGCACCTACGGCATGGTCGTGGGTCACGTTGCGCCGGAAGCAGCAGTGGGGGGCACCATCGCCTTAGTGCAGGAGGGTGATTCCATCACCATTGACGCTGACCAGAACCTACTGCAGCTCAATGTCGATGAGGCAACATTGGCCCAGCGCCGGACCGACTGGTCAGGACATCAGCCCAATTACACGCGAGGCGTTTTGGGTAAATACGCCAAGCTAGTTTCCTCTAGTAGTCGAGGCGCCGTGACCGACCTCGATCTGTTTGAGTAGACGTCAAACAGATCGAGGTCGGTCAACAACGCTCCCGCACCAGGGATTGCTTTGCGTGGGAGTGTCGAGTTTGGACGAAGCCACCGCCTGGGCTAGAACATTTCTGCCAGGTCTTGGAGCTGCTCACTGATGTCAATCGCGATCGCGTTCCCCGATGCGGCCTCTAAATCAGCCAAATCCAACAGCAAATCTTGGCGTAAGAGGTACTCGTCAAACGTTTCTGGATCGTACACTTCGGCCAGGGCGTCGTACCACAAACCGGAGCTGGCATAGGCTTGCGCCATTTGAATCGAACTGCTGGCAGCGCCCGCGGCGGGCAGGGTGGGGGTTGAGTCAACAATTTCCACCGAGGTGGCGATCCAGCTACTGACCATTTCCGTATCAGCGCTGCAGCGCAGCGTAGCTTGCCACCAGTAGGTTTCTCCGACCGTGAGGGCAGGGGCGGTCGCTGGCAGCGTGTAGGCCACAAAGTTGGACTGGGGGAGGACAGTTTCGCTAAAAATCGGCTCTTCGAGATCGCCCTGATACAGCTCAAACTGCATGACGCCCACGGTCGGACTGTCGGTGTACCACACAAAGGTGGGACGAGTCGAGAAGGATTGGCCAACGCCGCTAAACTGAGGCGCGATCGCCGCCAAGCTATCGTCACTACACCAGTCGCGCGAGCCGCCGCTACCAGTATTGCCGCCCCCCGAAATGCGAGAGTTGGGCGGCGGCTCGTAGGCACGTCCCTTATGATTGCTGTCGAGCGGCGGTGAGGCAGCGATCGCCCCACCGGTAGTGGCCAAGCTTGGTCCGGCTAGCAGCAGTAACATCAGGCTGCGCCCGAGACCAGTGGTCGATGGCTTGAGACGAAAGCGAGAGCGGGGCTGATGAGAAATCATGGCTGAATCCCAAATGGATGATTGGTCTGGGGGCTCGCAACAGGCCAACTAGATCGATCGGCTGCTGCATCTCGATGGTCGTTATTTCCACGATAGGCAAAGGTTAGCCTCAACGTCTCCTCAATTTCAGCCAGTTATCTGGCATCAATGGGTCAACGGCGTGACAGTTTTCGGCCAGGTAAATCCGGCTGGGCAAATCAGGGTTTCAACCTCCAGGGATAAGTTTGCCACCAGGGGCGAGGCCGCTTCAAAGGCCAACGAATTTCGCAGACCGTTCCCGTTTTTTGCAAGGTTCGCTGAAACTCGCCCTGGAGCCGGGCGGCTAGCGCTTGGGCCTGCTGAGTGCCCCGTCCTCCAGAGCTGGCAGCCGCAGCTGACGGCGGTGTACTGGCTGACGGCGTACTGTTTCCTTTGCCGTTGTCGGCAACCCGAATCAGGTTTTCGGTGTCTGTGGTGCGACAGTCAACGGTGAGGCGCTTGGCCCCTATGGCATGTTTGCCCACATTGCACAGCATTTCTTCAAACAGGCGGCAGAGCGATCGCCGGTCCGCAGCGGTGAGCCAGGACTCTTGTAGGGGCTCAAACTTGACGACCTTAAACTTCAGCGTGTCAAAACCGGGGAAATCGCGCTGTAGGGTCTCGTTATAGACTTCGTACAGCACTTCGTGCAGGGCATTGCGCAAATCTACCATCTGCTGATTGCCGAGTTGCAGCTGATCGGTAGTCGCCAACGACTCTTGCTGCAAGCGATGGTATACAGTGCGCAACTCTTGATTGAGATTGCCCAACTGTTCGTTCGCCTTGGCTGATAAGGTGTCCTGCTGTCGCCGTAGCAGGGCCAGCGTTTGCAGCGGCCCATTGTGAATCGCATCATAGGTTTCTTCAATCACCCGCTGACGCTCGGCAATGCGCGATCGTAGCGTTTGGTCGTAGAAATAAAATCCCGGCAAAATCAGTCCATTAAAGGTAAAAGCCACCAAGGCGGGAATCACCGGCAGCCACCAGCCCACCCACCACAGCAGACTCAGACTGAGACCACCCAGGCCGAGCCCCAACAGGCCCACCGCGAGCACGTACCAGGCCGGTCGCGCAATCAACCGCACCAGCCCCATGCCGACACCCCCCCACAGCACAATCCACAGATATTCCCAGCCGTCGGGCCAGGTCGTGATCAGCTGGCGGCCATCGAACACGGCGCTCAAGATTTGACTGGTGACGTGGGCGTGCATTTCGACCCCATAGACCAAGGGATGAGTCGGCGCATTCGTCGCTGCCGTATTGAACTGATCTTTAATACTGGGCGTCGTAATCCCGATGAAGACGACGCGATCGCGAATCAACGACTCATCAACCTGCCCCGTGAGCACCTCAGTCATCGAGACCACCTCAAAGGGCGACGCCCCACTGCGCACGTTAATTAACATCTGTACGCCCGTCGCATCAGCCCCGACATAGCCGCCCATATTCGCGGCAAACCGAATGAGTTCAGTGTCCCCAAATCGCATATTCTCTGGATTGCGGCGGCCATTTCTTAAAAAGAGATCGTCCTCTGCTAGGTAAGCTTCGGCCAAAAGCAACGGGAAGGCAATCCGAAATTGCGCCGCATCAGGATGAGGCGCTGCGGGCACAGCCCCCAAAAAGGCGCGCCGCGCGAACCCATCTCGATCTAAAGGAAAGTCGTTGAAACCTACCTGCTCAGGGGGCAAAGCCGGGGGCGGGGCGACCGGCTCTTGGGTAATTTTATCGATCCCAAACACCTGAGGCGATTGAGTCAACACCTCGACCAAGTCGGCGTGACCGGGCTCGACAGGAAAGTCCCGATAGACATCAAGGCCAATGGCTCGCGGCTCGCTCATTTGCAGCTGCGTGATCAAAGCGGCCAGCGTCGCATCGGGAATCGGATAGGTGCCAACCTGCTGTATGTCGCTTTCATTGATGCCGACGATGAGGAGGCGTTTATCGGTGGGTTCAGCGGGACGCCAGCGCAAAAAGCTGTCAAGCGCCTCCCATTCCACCGCTTGAAAAATTCCCAACAGCCGCAATATCACCACCAAAACAATGACCGTGATGCCTGGCACAAGCTGGCGCTGCCAGGTCGCTTGGGCGGCTGGTTGCTCATTCGGGTAGGGAGCTTTAGAGGTGGGCACCAGCGACTCTCCAAACTGCAGAGATCAAGGCCAGGGGCATCAGTCGATCAGCCCTTCCTCACGGGCCTGAATTTCGGTTTGAATCCGAATATTTTTGCCCGCTTCAGGATACACTTCCAGGGCATCTTGTACCTTCGTCCAATAGTGACGCACGGTGCGTTCAGCAACGTTCATTTCTTCGGCGATCGCCTTATCTTGCAGCCCTTCTTTGAAGGCGAGTCGCAACACCTCTAGCCATTCGGGTTTCACCTCAATCCCGGCGCGCATGTCGCGGGGGGTATAGATCAGTCCCTTTAAGGCCCAGTCAACCTTGGTCAACATTTCCTGCATGGGCAAATTTTTGTCGGCGATGGTAAATCCGGCCTGATGGCTGTCAATCGCCGGCTTGAGGCGCACTAGCGAGCGCACGTGAGCGCTCTGCACCACAATGTTGAGCTCTGGGTAGCGCTCGAGCAGCGATCGCAGCAGCTCAATCCCGGCCTCAATCTCTGAGGTTGCTCCCGGCGCGGTGGGAATCGAGAGATCCATCATCAGCAAATCAGGCGCGCCATAGGACAACTCCGTTTGCGCTGACTCCACGGTCGTGGCCGTCCGGATGGCGGCCGTTGGATAGGTCTTTTCTAAGGTCATCACAGTGCCGCCCAAAACGGCTTCGTGATCATCCACAACGAGAAGCTTTAGGGTAGGACTGGGGGACGTCATAGTGGGGGTAAGCGGTTACGACAGAGGTTAAGACGTGGCTAGCGCTGGCGATCGCCAACTGAGCTTTAAAGAGAACTGATGGGTCTGAAACATCTGGTCACAGTCGGCCTGGGCCAACAGCCGAAAGGTGTCTAAAAAGGGCTGCAGCGCTTGCTCAATGGGGTTAGCGAAAGTCAGTGCTAAAGGTGATTCATACTCGGCCTGCACCCAAAATTGCTTGCGGCCATCACTATCGACCAAAGTGAATAGCGTTTTGAGGGGGCGCCGGTCAATCTCATTTAGGGTGTTCAACAGGGTCTTGGTCAATAGCAATAACAGCCGAGTCTGTTCAATCGGTTCAGCACCCCAGGTGGGGGCTAGGTGAGTCGCCAGATTTAATGGCCTCACCCACGGCTGCAGCAGACACTGCAGGGCCAAAGGCAACGAGTCTTGCTGGTAGGGTGATTCCAGACGATCACAAAAATCTTCGACTAACTCATACAGCCGCTGCATCTCGGCTAATCGCGTATGACAATCGCACGGCTGACTGGCCGGGTAAGTATGACAGGCCACCTCTAAGCGACGGCGTTGCGCGATAATTTCCTGTAGTAAACCATTACGCACAAAATCTGTTTCCTGGTTGAGCAGTTGAGCTTGGTATTGATGCCACCAGCGCAAGAGTTCGGTATGGTTTGAGATCTCGATAGCCAAGCCACTGGGCTCCGTCAATGTGCTGATAGTCTTACCCTCCATACTGTACGGCTGTTGAGGGCGGTTGCCGCTACAGATTTCCGACAAGCTACTGACAGTTTTCTGCCACCCTGATGGCCAAGAATCTGCCACGCTTGATTGAGGACGTCTTGGGGCGAGAAGTCGGTAACGCGCCATTGTCGCGTGGTTGACCAGCGAGATCGCCTTACACCGCGTCTGGATCAATGCCCAGCGATCGCAATTTCGCCGCTAACTTCTCAGCCTGTTCCTGCACTTGGGTAACTCTCTCCTGTGCCTGGATTGCCCTTTCCTCAGGCGTTAGTAGGCGATTGCCAGATTTATCATACCAGTACAGCCATTCTCGCTCTCGGCCTAAATTAAGTGCCTCTGGCGCGGCCCAAACTCAGACCAATCTCCGGTAGCCAAACGGGGGTGTCACCGCCCAACAATTGATACTCGCCATTTTCCAAACGATAAACTTCTAAGGGCAATCGCTGAGGTCGACGGCTCGGATTTGGTAGATAGACCGCATAGTAGCGGATGCCTAAATCGGCATAGCGTTCGCGCTTACGCTCGTACTCTCCATCGTAGGTTTTAGAAACAACTTCTAAAGCCAGCTTGGGCACAATATTGTCCTCTTCCCACAGGACGTAGCTCAAACGCCCCTGTTCACCAATAAATCGCTCAACCCCCAAGCTCAAAAACCCATCGGGAACGACCGCCGGCTGTTTTGGGTCAAAGTAAATCCCCATATCAACGCCAAAAAAACAGTCGAGCCGTTCTGGCCAAATCATCGCTAGCACCCCATCTAGCAAGTATCGCTAGCACCCCGTCTAGCAAGTTAGGAATCAGGTTTTGGAGCTCGTTATCCACGGGCTTATCGTCTGAGTCAGGCAGCTCAGCAGAAGAGGGCAAGTAGGATTTGGGGTCGTAACAGACAACCATAACGAGGTGGTAATGACTGCGGTCATGGCTATTTTAGCGGTGATTCTCGATCCTCATTTTTAGCCTCTGGGCAATGCGACGCTCTTAGGTGGTAAAGGGAGCCATCAATATCACCGCCTTCATGCACAACAGCATTTTCAAATCATTCACGCTTACCCAGAGGCTGTCATCATTTAGCAGCTGAGTCCTGATTCTGAAAGCGATTCAGCCGCTAGCCAGTTTTACGGAGCGGGCGCGGCAATGCCCATACCGTAAGGCTTGCAAGCTTAATTAGCAGCGCGTCCTAGTGGTCTGTCAGTTCTCAATTTGTGGGTTGTTGACTTTCAGAACGATGGCAATCCGGATTGATTCCTGTCGGGCAAACGAGCAAGATGCCCGTTCAAACAAGACACCTGCTCTTCAATTTTGAGAACGCACAAATTTAAACTTGGCACTGCACCAGACAAAGCACAAAAAACCGTGGCGAATGTATATTCGCCACGGTTTGGGGAGTGTGTCAAGGTTTAGAACAGGAGATTACCAAGAACGGGTGGGCGATAACGCGTTGCCCCGCAGCAAACTACCCACTGTTTTCGCCGTAATCTTGAGCTGTGTCACCGGGTTAGCCGGTACGACCGTTTTGTACAGATAGCTGTCAAACGTGAGCTTCTGGACATCCATATCGGCGCACATTTCAACAAACGCTTCACGCGAAGCATCACTGCGGTAAAACACTCGCTGCAGTAGATCCAGCACCAGGTAAGTGATGCCATATTGCTGATCCCAGCGCTTGATGTAAACCTTGAGATCAGCTTCGGTAGGTACTTGCTGACCCGCGCGGGAAAATTCCACCACGGCTTCGGCACACATGCGGCCAGACTTGGCGGCGAAGTAAATGCCTTCTCCCGAAGACTTAGTCACCGTACCTGCCGCGTCGCCAACTAGGGCGACTCGACCCACAACCCGCCGCGGACGCGGATGCTCGGGAATCGGGTGAGCCTCAACTTTGATGATTTCGCCACCCTCAATGCGCTTGGCTGCCCGCTTGCGAATACCGGCCTGCAGCGATTTGATTTTGGCCTGGTTGACTCGCATGGTGCCGGTACCGACCGCTACGTGGTCATACTTCGGGAAAACCCAAGCGTAGAAGTCGGGAGAGACGTCGTTGCCAACATACATCTCGGCGAGTTCTTCGTAATAGGCCATCTTGTCATCGGGGATGCGAATACGCTCTTGAAACGCGATCGCATAGTTGTAGTCACCTGCATCAATTGCTTTGGCGACACGAGAGTTCGCCCCATCGGCCCCAATCACCAGATCAACCTGCAACTGCTTGCTGTCGCCAACCAGTCCATCGGGCCGATGCTCAGTGTAGTGGAGGGTATAGGGCTCACCACTGGCCTGAGGCAGCTCTAGCTTATGCATCGTGCCGTTAATGAGTTTGGCACCAGATTTTTCGGCGCGATCGCGCAAAAAGCCATCTAAGACTTCTCGGCGACACATGCCGATATATTCATCGTCTTTGAGAGTGCTGCCGATATTCACTTCGATATCAGACGGCGAGATCATCTTCATCTTGCGGACGCGACGATCAATGATTTCGGGGGGCAGGTCAAATTCTTCGACCATGCAGAGCGGAATTGCCCCACCGCAAGGCTTTGCATTATCTAGCTTGCGCTCAAGCAAATACGTTTCGATTCCAGCTTCGGCCAAGGTTTCAGCAGCAGAGGAGCCCGCTGGCCCGCCTCCGACAACGGCAACTCGCAGTGTCAAGAGCTTTTCTCCAGATCGTTCAAATCTACGAAACGTATCGTATCACGGGGTTTTGGCTCCCTCCGGCAGAACATCCAGGATGTAACCTTAATGAAACAGTCGTTTACAATCAGACACTCAAATCAGGTATTTGTTTATAGACAAGCCTTTCAATCGTCAATACTGACAAGCGCTGAAGAATTACGAGTCAGAGGCTTTTGCCCTGTGTAACCACGGCACTTTCATGAGCGGGGTGGCCCGATTAAAACATGAGCCTTCTCTAACAGTCCAACCTTGAGTATGTAAGACTCTTCACGAATTCAGTTGGGCTCTAAAGTATCGCGTTTAACGTCGATTGAGCTAGTAATGCGCTAGTGTGATGCTACAGGTAGAGGTCGCTGAAACGACGGTGACGTTTGGGGTCAGGCAGCGCCATGATATTGCTGATAAGTCTGGGTATCATAGGTATGCTCAGGCACTTGACAGCAGCAGCACATAGGTGCTCTTCGAAATGTCGGATTATGCACAATTGATGCCTGAATCAATTCGACATAGAGCATCGCTAAGGTGCTCTGAGCACTGAGTTGCGATTTATCATCGGTAGTTCAGCCAGCTAGCTTGCTGAGCGACAGCTCATTGAGGCAAACTCAAACATATATTTCAAGGATCAACATCGCCTGTTAGATTGAATCCGCAAAGGTGAATCTTAAGGCAGAGGTCTCCCCTAGAAGCATGGATCAGAAAACATACAGCGCCGACGATGGTAGACAAGTTATCGTGATTACACCCACTGGGCGTCTAGACATCACGACAGCTTGGCAGTTTCGGCTTAATCTTCAAGACTGTATATCGCGACTCAGCCCTCATCTGGTGATCAATCTCAGTCAGGTAAATTTCATCGATAGCTCTGGTTTGACGTCTCTGGTCGCAGGCATGCGCGATGCAGATAAGGTTCAAGGGAGCTTCCGGATTTGCAGTGTCCATCCCGAAGCCAAGCTGGTTTTTGAAGTCACGATGATGGACTCAGTCTTCGAGATTTACGATACAGAAGAAGAAGCGCTGCAGGGTTCACCGAAGCAAGTCGCTAGCTAATCGTTGAGTCGTGGACCGGTTCCTTACAAAGGCAAAGCATAGTTTTTTAAAGTACCTATCGCTTACAGAAAGCCCATTGCACTGCGCGGCCAGCGAATGGACGGCTAGCGGTCAACTCGAGATCCGAGGCGCATTGGCATGGTCAGTGGCCGCTTGACGTTTCAAGGCCATCAGCCCAAAGTTCTGATCAAGCTCCCTTATTCACATGAGGGACATGCCAATAGCCAATGCTTGCAGCTCTTCAGTGGCTTACGGCCACCTCGACTTGAAGCTACCCAAAAATCTCACCGACAAGTCTCTTGATTTCAATAACCTGCAAACATGCTGCGATCGCCACTCGCCACAGGCTGAATTGATCGCAAAAAATCTACTCCTTTAAGTTGTCCGGCAGCCCCAACTAGCAGGCAAGACGCGGTGACTAAAACACCTCAGACTCATCATTACGAAACTCATGTTTTATGGACGGGCAATCGGGGTCAGGGAACTGCCAGCTATCGAAGTTATGCGCGATCGCATGAAATTTCAGTCGCAGGTAAACCTGTGATTTTCGGGTCATCTGACCCAGCTTTCCGAGGCGATAAAACCCAGTACAACCCTGAGGAATTATTAGTGGCTTCGCTCTCAGCTTGCCACATGCTCTGGTACCTGCATCTCTGCTCTGCAGCCTCCATTGTCGTCACTCACTATGTTGATCGGGCAGTGGGGACGATGGCTGAGACCGAAGACGGTAGCGGCAAATTCTCTGAAGTTGTCCTCAAACCAGTGGTGACAGTTGCCCCCAGTAGTGACATCCAACAAGCCGAACAACTGCACGAGCAAGCGCATAATTTTTGCTTTATTGCCAACTCGATGAATTTTCCGGTTCTTTGCCAACCCTTGATTCAGCTAAGTGATCCGGATCAATAGAGTGCGTTAACGCTAAAGCCAACCTTGACCGTATTTTCGGAACACATTCATCGCGAGAGGGTAGCGCTGAAATCTTGTATCTTGACCAGTTTAAAAGGGCCGTTCTTGGCTCCCCAGGTGGCTTTTCCCGTGGCGGGATCAATCCCTTTGTCATACATCCAGAATGCAGCGCTGGCAGTACTCGACGCGGCTGGGGCAATTGCGTCAAAGGCCAACTCTACGAATTTCACTTCCCCATTCATGTCAAACTGGCAAAGTTCGTTGGCTTGCTGCCGTGCTGCAAAGCGAGTGGTATTGCCCTCGGCGTAGACCGTAATGGGCAACCGGCTGCCTGACAACGGTTGTAAATGTTCTGGGGTCAAAGTCTTTAATCGTTCTGGAGACTGGGCTGCGCCTTGCCACGCCAGCCGTTCCTTCAGGGCGTAATATTCGGCGGTGAGAGAGTCTGCCGTTGCCTGCACCCGTAATATGCGCTGACGATAGGGCGGTTGTGCATAGGTGGCACTGGCCTGCTCCAGAAAAAAGGTGGCGCTGTCTTCAGCAAACAGAGGAATCGGACAGCTCCAAAGCTTGAAATGCACGAACCAAACCGGATCGGCCAAGGCCTGCTCGCGGTTTTGAAAAACGCCTGCCAGACATTGACTCAGCTGCCTAAACTGTTCGCTTAGCTCCATCACACCCCTTTGAGTTAACGCCGTGATTGCCTCAGAACCTGCCTGAGGATCTGGCAGTAGACTATCAAAATCATCTGTCTTCATCATCTTGTCTTTGAGAGTCTTAGTGCGGCTCGGATCATCCTGAGGAGTCACTCTTTGGGCCGCAACCGGGGTAACATCCCTGTGCGCAATCGGAATGAGAGGCGGCGGACAGTTGGCGCTACAGTAATTGAAGGAAAAGCGGCATATAGGTTTGGGTCATGAGTGAAGAAACAACGGGAAAAGTCCTCTTAGTGGACGACGAAGCGGGTCTGCGAGAGGCCGTGCAAGCCTACCTCGAAGACAGTGGCTTTACGGTAGAAGCCGCGAGCAACGCTTCCGAAGGGTGGGACAAACTGCAGGTTTCAACGCCCGACGTGCTCATTTCTGACATCATGATGCCCCAGGTTGACGGCTATCAGTTTCTCCAACAGGTCCGTGAAGATCCGCGCTACAAGTCTTTGCCGGTCGTATTTTTAACTGCCAGAGGCATGACTAGTGATCGCATTCAGGGCTATAGCGCCGGCGTTGATGCTTACCTGCCTAAACCCTTTGATCCCGAAGAACTAGTCGCGATCGTCACTAACTTAATTGATCGACAGGTATCCCGCACGCCTACCGGCGGCGACCTGCCTGATATTGCCGCCATGGCCAAACAAATCGAGGAGATCAAAGCCTTACTGACCCAAAAAGGGGGCATCACCAAAACGCCCCCGCCGATTCGCATCGATTTTACGCCCCGCGAGCAAGATGTGCTCAATCGGGTCGCTGAGGGCTTGATGAACAAAGAGATTGCCAGCCGACTCGAAACCAGCGTCCGCAACGTCGAGAAATATGTCAGCCGCCTGTTTAGCAAAACTGGCACTAACAGTCGAACTGAACTGGTTCGCTATGCCTTGGAGCATGGACTGGTGACTGATGACGATTAGGCATCGTCTTCCAGCCCCCTGAAAGCAATATTTGGTGTTAAACTTGTCAAGCTGTCAAGTCGGATCTTGGATGTTCTGAAGAGATGTGACGCCTGCTCTGGATTGGGTTTAGCCCATCTAAGACTAAGCTCTTTGGCTTCCTAAGTCTGGATAAAGTTGGAGTAAGCACTTGGCAGATTGTTACATTACGTTAATATAGATTCCTATAGGGTGCATTCTGGTCTGCACCTCTTAACCCCATTCGTATGGGGTCTTAGCCATACATCGCCTAGACTGGCCTCAATCTATTGCTTGGGGTAGGCGCTCACCGGAATTACACACTGTATGTCATTTGAATCTCTTGGCTTGTCTGACAAGCTGCTACGCGCGATCGCTGATGAAGGTTACGAGTCACCAACGCCTATTCAAGCAGAAGCCATTCCTGCCGTTTTAGCGAAGCATGACGTCTTGGCCAGTGCCCAAACTGGAACTGGCAAAACTGCCAGCTTTACTTTGCCCATCCTTCATCTTTTAGCGAGCGGCAACCAAGCCCGTAATCGTCAGATTCGAGCCCTGGTTTTGACACCAACTCGCGAGTTGGCAGCTCAAGTTGAGAGCAGCATCAAAACCTATGGCAAATATATGCCTCTGAGAGTCGCCTCCGTTTACGGCGGGGTCAGAATGGGGCCGCAAATTGGTCGTCTCCGTCGAGGGGTTGACGTACTGGTGGCGACACCAGGTCGTTTGTTAGACCACTTGGGCCAAGGCACTGTCGATTTATCGGCTGTCGATATGTTGGTTTTGGACGAAGCTGACCGCATGCTCGACATGGGCTTTATCCACGATATTCGTAAGATTATTGAGCACACTTCGTCGCAACGACAGACACTGCTCTTCTCCGCTACGTTCTCGCGGCAAATCAAGCGATTGGCAGACGATCTGCTCGACTCACCCAAGGTCATTGAGGTTGCTCGAACCAATGCCGTCGCCGAGAACGTCACCCAAGTAGTGCACCCCGTTGACCGGCATCGCAAACGTGAGCTGTTGTCTCATATGATTGGAGCTCAAAACTGGCGTCGTGTTCTGGTTTTCACGCGCACCAAGCACGGGGCAAATCGCTTGGCCGAACAGCTAAAAAGTGATGGCCTCAGCTCCGACACTATCCACGGCAACAAGAGCCAAGGAGCACGGGCTCGGGCACTTGACTCTTTCAAGCGTGGCAAGGTTCGCGTCTTGGTAGCGACCGATGTTGCGGCTCGTGGCCTCGACATTGATGAGCTGCCCCACGTCGTCAACTTTGACCTGCCCAACGTGGCCGAAGATTATGTGCACCGAATTGGCCGTACCGGTCGAGCTGGCAACGAGGGCGATGCGGTCTCCCTGGTCTGTGTTGATGAGCATTATTTGCTCCGCAACATTGAGCGCCTCCTCAAGCGGGACATTCCGACGACGGTAATTCCTGGTTATGAGCCTGACCCATCGATCGCGCCAGAACCGATTCCCGGTGCCAAGCGTCCGCCTCGTGGTCGCAGCGGCGGTGGTCGCTATTCTCGCGGGAGCGGGTCACGACGTTCTGATGGTGGTTACAGCAGTCGTCCTTCTCGTTCCAAGCGGGGGCCAAATTCCACCACTCCTCCTGTTCTCAAGAAAGCGTCATCAGCTCGGGAAAGCCGCGAGCGTGCATAACTGCGGTGCTCTGTAGATAGACGCTTTGTTACATCGCTCTGGTTGCCGTATTTCAGCAACCGGGGCGATTTTTTATGGGTTAAGTTTTTATTGGTTAAGTCAGTGTCGGTTAAGCCTGACCGGAGCCCTGAACAGTCACAGAATCTAGCGCTCTTCATTCCCTGCAGCATGTTGGTTCCGCCAATACCGCTCCATCAGGGGAGGCGGTAGAGCATTCGTGCCGGGGGTAAGTTTTTCGATAGAGGCTACTTTCAATAAGTTGCTCCGTGTTTCTCGTGCGGCTCGAGAGTTGTGCGGGATATGGTCATCAGCCTATCTTCTTTGAAGGCGAAGCCCACTTTAAGAAGATACTCATGATTTAGTCGGCTTCCCATATCACATCTGGTTCACCCTTGGAGCCCTCAAGCGGCAAGGCCATACCGAGTAAAAAACTGTCTGTCTACTCAAAAAAATCTGCAGTGATCGCTTCAAAATGACTGGGCCAGCATGAAGTTTAGTCAAGGAATTACCCATTTGGATTAAAAATAGTAATAATAGAAATATACAGATTCACGTTCACCCTCGTTCTCAACGGCGTTTCGCCAGTCATGAGAAACGAGGACGGAAGTAGGGAAATTTCCCGAAGGAACGCGCCCCCATTTAACTTTTCGACATTTTGGAGGCGGAAACATGCTGAGTACTTCGTTAGTTCAAGGTCTAGAAATCGTTGGTTTGGTTAGCGTCATGGCGACGGTACTATCTCCCGTTCTGTGTTGGGTATTGCTAAGCCCATTCCACACAGAGACACCGGCGCAGTGAACTGCTTAGGTCAACCTGATCGTATTTGCTGATTCTCGAAAATACCTCATAGTAGCGGTCAGGGAGATTCCTCTGGCCGCTACTAACTTTTTAAGGCGTGAGACTTGCTACTCCCATAAACTTTGCACACTGTCTGAACAGACGCTGATCATTGCTTAGGTTGCGCTGATGTCAGGGTGAACGACGACGCCCCATCTCGATCTGTTGACTAGGCAACTCAGTTTCATATCGTGATATTGCAAGCACAAAAGACCAGCATCTAGTACTGGCCTTTGCTGTCAGGACAACCTCTCTGGCTAGTTGAGGTTGCCGCTATTCATGATTTAGCTGCTATTTAATCGCGAGGGCCCAGCCATTGGATGAGCCCTCGCGAGTCATTGAGAGCTTACCTAAACAGTACAGGTAGGGCGCACACAGTAAGCCATGTGCATCGGATAGCCATCTTGAGCATAAATACGATCTACACAGTTCAAAGCCATCTCAAGGTCTTTGAAGACTTTAAGCACTTCTTCTGTGCCGTTAGCGTACAGAATGCATAACTCCCAAAACATGTGAACCTCCAGAAGCGAATCGCCTAAAGGCGTATGATTTTTAGTGAAGCTTTACGCTTCTAGGCTGTTTTAAGCTTATGGCTTTATCGATTCTTCGTAATCCGCAGGACTATCTAACCTAAAAGCGGTTTCATCCTTGTGGTATTTGTTCTACGCAGGTAATTTCCGAGAGTCCGGCTGGTTCGTAGTATTGTCGGATTTTCGTAACCGGCAGAACTATCCCACCTAAAAGCGGTTCCGCACCCGTGGTATTTGCTCTATGCAGGTAATTTCTGGGAGTTCAGTCTTGGTTTGATGCAGAATTGCCTGAGATATTATGCCTGCGAGTGACGGGTGGAGCCATGGCAGCCTAGCGTTTGTTGTATTAGGACTTGACTATGTTCGACAGCATCGTGGTCGGCGGTGGGCCAGCGGGTAGCAGTGCGGCCTATCACCTCGCTCGGCAAGGCTGCTCAGTGTTGGTATTGGAAAAGGCCACCTTTCCTCGTGACAAACCCTGCACCGGAGCCTTGTCGCCCTTGGTTGCCCAATGGTTCGACTTTGATTTTGCTCCCATCATCGCCCAGCGAGTTAGACGAGTCCGCTACACCTGGAAGCTGGGCGATCCGGTGACATCTGAGTTACAAACCCAAGAGCCGATCTGGCTGGTCAAGCGTGATGCCTTCGATCAATTTTTGATCAGTCACGCGATCGCTAAAGGGGCGGTTTTTCAGGATGGGACACCGGTGCTCAAAATCGAATTTACCAAGGGCTATTGGCAGGTTCATACCGCACAAGCAGTCTTTGAGGGACGCTACTTGATTGCGGCCGATGGGGCTAAAGGGCCATTGTCACACTGGTTAGGGTTGGAGATGCCGAAAGTGCGGCCTGCGGCTGTTTTTGCCATCCCGGCTGAGCAATCGCTGCACAATCCCACACTCAACTTTGAATTTGGACTGCTCAAAAACGGCTGCTTGTGGTCTTTTCCCTACGATTCTGAGCGCCTGATGGGAGCCGTGACCTTTTTGGGCAGCAGCGCACCGGACTACCCGGCGGCCTTCAAAGCCTATGCTGGCGGGTTCAACCTTAACGGTAGCGCCGGTCAGCTCTCGCCTCATCTGGTCAAACTTTGGGATGGCAACCGGTCGCTACACACTCACCAGGCAGTCGTTATTGGAGAAGCCGCGGCGATCGTCGATCCACTCTCAGCCGAGGGCATTCGCCATGGCATGTACAGCGGCGTTGAGGCGGCCAAGGCAATTCATGCCGCATTGCAGGGGCAGGACGAGGCGCTGGCAGATTACACGGCGACCATGCATCAATGGGGCGACAACATGCAGTGGGCTCAACGCATTGCGGGGGTATTCTTCCGGTTTCCGGGAATTGGTTATCGCGTTGGTATCAAGCGCCCCACCATGACCAAACGCATGGGGCAGCTGTTGGCAGGTGAAATCGAATACAGCGATGTGGCGAGTCGAGTGATCAAGCGATTATCAACGGGATTGCTGCCGGGTCGCAAGTAGCCGTCGGCAATCCGATGAGAGCAGCACACCCTTGCAAGGTAGTAATTGCCCTCAGCTGCTGGCCAACTCGGTCAGAGCGCTGCCCGTTACTCGACAGAGCTGCCATTCCGGCTTAATCTCAGCCCCCATGCGTTCATAAAAATCAATTGCTGGTTGGTTCCAGTCCAAAACGTTCCACTCCAAACGGCCACAGTCTCGCTCAAGAGCGAGTTGCCCTAAGCGCTGCAGTAGCAACTTACCAATGCCCCGACCGCGATATTCTGGTGCTACAAAGAGATCTTCTAAGTAGATACCTGGTTTCATCAAAAACGTTGAATAGTTGTGGAAGAAGAGCGCAAAGCCCACCGGTATGTCATCGACGCGAGCAATCAATGTCTCAATATGGGCGTGATCGCCAAACAAATGTTGAGTCAGATCAGCCGCGTTGCCGGTCACTTCATGGGCCAGCTTTTCGTAATCGGCTAGGGCATGAATCAGGCGAACAATCGCAGGCACATCTTCTGGGGTCGCGAAGCCGATGGTGATCGCAGACGAAGTCGAGAGATCTGACATGAAAGGGGAGTAAGAGCGGTTTAGGCTAAGGGGCTGACAGCCGGGCAATCTCGTTATCTGGTAGGTACGCCTGTATCGCTAACAGGATGCAGCAGCCATTACTGCCGCAGTTGCCGGAGATGGCCTTCTTTGAGCTGAACGACGGGATGGTTAGAGACTCTGACCAGTTGCTCGTTATGAGTCGTCACCACCACCGTGATGCCAATGGAGTTCAGCTTCTTGAGAATTTTGATCACCTGCAAAGCGTTTTCGGGATCAAGGTTGCCGGTGGGTTCGTCGGCCAAGAGGAGCGGCGGCGTACCGACGACGGCGCGGGCAATACTGACCCGCTGCTGTTCGCCACCCGATAGCTCATTGGGGAAAGATTCTGACTTATCCTGCAGCCCCACCATTTTGAGCGTGGGCCAGAGGCGACGGTGAATTTCTTTACGGCTGTAACCCTGAGCCCAGAGCACGAAGGCAACGTTCTCAGCCACAGTGCGGCGCGGAATCAGCTTGTAATCTTGAAAGACGATGCCGATGCGGCGTCGCACTTTAGCCAGCTGGTTGCCCCGGAGCTGACCGATGGGCGTGCCCTCAATCATGACTTCGCCCGACGTGGGATGCTCTTGCCCATACAGCAGCTTGAGGAGAGTGGACTTGCCGGCTCCGGAAGCCCCAGTAATAAAGAGAAAATCGCCTTTATGCATCTGCAAGTTGACGTCTATCAGCGCCCGATTCCCTTTGGGATAGCTTTTAGAAACGTTTTGCAGAGCCACCACAACATGGCGCTGAGGGGTTTGACGTGGAGCCGTTGTCTTCTGTTTGGACGGTTGACTGCGCCGTTGGGAATTTGGCTTAGCCGGGGTGCGAGGGGGCACCGGGATCGCGTTGTCGTTATCCGTGACTGAGGTTGCCCCCTGGAGGCGATCGCTAAGCACCGAACGAACGTCTTCGGGCAGTCTTTCGTAGCTACTGCTGGGGCGGGTAACAACCGAGGTCATAAGCAAAATCTCAAAATTAGCTAGCAATCCAGGGCGGATAGTAGACTCGCCGATTAAAGGCTATGACGCTGTATTGTACTGAACTTCGGTCAAAAGTCTACCCTTGAGCCCTAAATTATTAGCGGTTGTACAGAATCTTTGGCGCTATATGTAGCGCTAGTGCGGAATTGGGAGACCGTTACATCATCGACAGCTGCTGTTCATTATAAAAATCGGGGACGGCACTGACTTCGTAGCCCAGGTGACGACAGGCCGCCCGCGTGACCACCCGACCCCGCGGCGTTCTCTGCAGATAGCCCAACTGCATCAAATACGGTTCGTAGACTTCCTCGATGGTTTGAGCATCTTCACCAGTGGCAGCGGCCATCGTGTCTAGTCCGACCGGGCCCCCGTTAAAGTTTTCAATCATGACGGATAGCAAGCGACGATCGGTCCAGTCCAACCCACAGGGATCGACGTTGAACAGCTCCAACGCTTCCGCCGCGATCGCCTGATTGATCCGACCAGATTTCTTGACTTCGACATAGTCACGGACTCGTTTGAGCAAGCGGTTGGCAATGCGTGGTGTGCCCCGCGAGCGCCGCGCGATTTCTTCTGCACCATCGAGTTGAATTGGCGTATTCAATACCTGAGCGGTGCGAGTGACAATCTGCGTTAGCTCATCCACTTCGTAAAATCGCAGCCGCTGAATTAAGCCAAAGCGATCGCGCAAAGGCGAGGTCAAGGCGCCGACCCGCGTCGTCGCCCCCACCAGCGTAAACGGGTTGAGCGGAATGCTGCGCGTGCGGGCGCTCTGCCCCTTGCCGATGGTGATATCTAATCGCGAGTCTTCCATCGCGGGATAGAGGATTTCTTCGGTGACGCGGGGCAGTCGGTGAATCTCATCAATAAAAAGGATGTCGCCCGGTTTGAGGTTGACGAGCAAGCCGGCAATATCGCGGGGTCGCTCTAGCGCTGGAGCCGTGGTGATTTTGCAGTCTACCTGCATCTCCTGGGCCAAAATGAGCGCCATGGTCGTTTTACCCAGGCCGGGAGGGCCGTAGAGCAGAAGATGATCGAGGGGTTCTTCACGCGACTGAGCAGCCCGAATCGCAATATCCAGCACTTCTTTAAGCGATTTCTGACCGATGTAGTCAGCGATTCGTTGCGGTCGCAACCCATCTTCTGGCGGGCTGGCCGGGCGATCGCGCGGCTCGCGCACGACGGAGGCCGGAGCTGCCGGTTCAACAGCGTCTGACGGCTTGGCGCCCGCTTTCTGCTGACGCGGCGGCTGAGGCTCAGACTCAGACTTCGAAGAAATGATGGCCATAGGGGTCACGGACGATAGGGGCTACGCACCGGCTCATGCCAACGCAGCAGGGTTGCCTTTGATTCTAAAGAGAACGAGCGTATTACTCAACCCGGCAGGACGCCACTAATGCGCATCAAGTCTGCCACAGTGGGGCAATAGGGCGATAAACCCAACTTTTCGGGGTAAACGGGATCGTTGTAAACAAAATGCCGATAGTTCAGACAAAACCGATCCCACTCTGCCATGCGAATGTTGAACCCATCAATGATGCGATCGGCGAGCCACAGCGAGAGGGGAATGCGGAAAAAGATGCGCCGCCCTAAATAGTGGCAGGTTTCTTCGACAGTGCGATTGAGGGTCAGGGCCGGATTGCCGATGACCACCTGGCGAGAGGCTTGGGGGCTAGGCGGATGATCAACCAGATAACTGACTACGAGAGCGATGTCTCTGCCATGGGCAAAGTGAAAGCTACCATCGGCTTTGAGAAAACGGATCAGCCCCATCCAGCGAGTGACGTCTTTGATGCCCGCCGAAATGTGGGAATAGGGTTTGTCTTTATCGCCGCCAAAGACCAAGGTAGGAAAAACCGTGGTGATTTTCGGATAGATGGCCAGATCCGGGAGCTGCAGATAGCACTGATATTTGCTGCGAATGTAATCGGTGCCGATTTCCCCCGCTTCTGCCAAAGGCCGATTATCGCTGTCTAAAATGCTAGCGGTTGAAAAATAGAGCACTTGCCGACAGCGATCGCCGTGCAGCAGGGCCATCAGCTGGTGATTGCCGGTGACATTGATGTCATAAATTTCAGGCGCACCGCCCCATGAAGTGGCCGCTAAGATGGCGGTATCCACCGTCGCTAGCCGGTCAGCGTAGGCCGCAATATTGCGAATGTCATCTTGGATCACCTCAATGCGGGGCTCATCCTGCCAGTTAAAGAGGAGCTTTGCCGGGTTGCGCACGAGTAAAACTAGCTGATGGGGCGTATCGGCCAGTAACTGCTCAACTAAATAATGACCAATACAGCCGCTGGCCCCAGTGACAAAAATTTTCTGCGGGGAACGATTTTCAAGAGATTCAGACACGCTAGCAGCACCGGGAAAACACAATACCCCAATGATGACGGACGTCTACCTCCGTTTGGGATCAGGAGACAGAACGCTCGCTGCCTGACAAAGGCTAGGGTTTAGGGTGCTCCCAGCGTATCATCTGCAGTGATGACGGCTCGGCAATGCTGGCCGCATCAGGTGTGGAAGATTAACCGATGAAGCGCCCTAAGCGGACACGGCCAGCAGCTGATCAAGGTTCTTCCCTGTTTCAAAAAAGAAGGCCGCATTATCTTCTGGGGTGCCGGGCAAAATGCCATGACCCAAATTGAGAATATGACCGCGACTTCCTGCTTTTTGTACGGTGTCAAAAATGCGATCGCGAATAAATTCTTTAGACCCAAACAGTGCCGCCGGATCAACATTGCCCTGAACCGCCATTCCGGGTCCCAGACGACGACGAGCTTCAGCCATATCCACCGTCCAATCGACGCTGATGATGTCCACCCCAGATTCGGCCATCAGTTCCAACACGCCAGCACTGCCGCTGATGTAGAGAATTAGCGGCGTTTCCGGATGCTTCGCTTTGATCTGGCGGACCACCTGCTGCTGGTAGGGCAGCGCAAAGGTGCGATAATCCATCGGGCTGAGTTGACCGGCCCAAGAGTCAAACAGTTGCACCACCTGCGCTCCACAATCAATCTGGTGACAAGCATAGGTCGCGATATTGTCGGCAAGCTTGCTGAGCAATTGATGCAGCATCGCCGGTTCAGAAAAGGCCATGCCTTTGATGTTGGCATAGTTTTTAGAGGTGCGCCCTTCGACGGCGTAGGCGGCCAGTGTCCAGGGCGATCCGACAAACCCCAGCACGGCTGCGTCATTGCCCACCTCGGCCCGCAGAGTCTTCAAAATCGTGCGAATAAAAGGGGTCGCCGTGTCGGGATCAAGGGCATGAACGGCATCCACCTGCGCTTGGCTGCGAATCGGCGGATCAATCATGGGGCCTTTGCTTTCGATAATGTCAAAGGGAATGCCCATGCCAGTAAGCGGCGTCAAAATATCTGAGAAGAGAATAACACCGTCGGGCCGAAAAGCCCGCCAAGGCTGCAGGGAAATTTCGATCGCCAGTTCGGGATTTTCGGAACGCTCTCTAAAGGACGGGTACTTTTCTCGCAGATCTCGATAGATTTTCATGTATCGACCAGCTTGGCGCATCATCCAAACTGGCGGTCGATCCACTGATTCCCCGCGTGCTGCCCGTAGCAATAAAGGTTCCTGATTCAAACCGGTCATTGAAACTTTACCCGTATTCATGAAAGTTCTTAAGCGTAGTCGCTAGCGTAACATCCTGTGAATACCGCCATTTCACGTTGTCTGAGCAGGTTCATATTTTTCTCCTGAGGGATGCGATCGCTTCAACGTAGAATGAAGGTCACAAGGTCATTTGAAGCCCCTGAAAGCAACGGCATGGATATCGTTAACTTTTTTGAAACAGTTGAAGGCACCTGGTTTTCGCAGCGCACTACGCATTTTGCACCGGGTCAACCGTCCCAAACGGGACAAACCACTCTGCAAATCACCCGCGTCGAACTCAGTGACGCTCGCGTTTTAGAACTCTGCCAGCAGTTCTCTGTTGAAGCCACTGCCGCTATATTTGCCTTTGTCATTCAACAGACGGGAAAAACGAGTCTCTATGGACCGGAAAACAGCTCACCCTCCAGCACCACCATGATGGTGGGCTTTAAATCGGAGGATGACTTATCCGGCAATTTTTTGAGTCAGACCGAGCAAGAAACTGCTGTTTCAGGCAAATATCAGCTCGAAGACGAAATTCTTACGCTCAGCGTTCAAAATGACGATTTCGAATCAGACGAGCGCCTGTGGTACATGAATCCCAATCTGCGGATGCGCACCAGTTTGGTAAAACGTGCTGACGGCTTCCGGATGTCTTCATTCTGCTCAGAAGTTCGTCGTCTATCGACATAACCTGTCTTAAATACAGAGTTGCTACTTTATGGACTCTGAGAACCACATCTAAAATTGGAATTTCCAAATAGGAATTTCCAATTCAACGATAAGACCCTGTAGGTTGAGGCTAAGAAGCGAAACCCAACGCTCGCATGGGTCACGCTATCGCTAACCCATCCTAATATTTGAATTAGCCCAGCTACTTGTATCAATTAAGCTTGTACAACTAAATCAGCCTGAGTCGCTCAGGCTTTGACATTAACGTCTGCAACAGTGAGGGGCTCTCAGCCGGTGCCCAGCCGCAGGCGTTTGCCACTACTCCGCTCGAAAGGCCACCCGCGTTTCATCCCAGAGAGTCTCACCAGCCCGTCATGAACGGCTCCCTGAGAGATGCACAATACATGTCAATTTTCAAGACATGCCCAACTAGCCAGGACGATGCAGCCCTCGGCATTCTACTTAGCATAGATAGGAGCTTTTTCTTCGTGGTGAATATTTAGAGAACAGCTTTTGAGCAATCTCTGAAAGAAGGGCGAACGAGGGGATTCGAACCCCCGAATGGCGGAATCACAATCCGCTGCCTTAACCCCTTGGCTACGCTCGCCTTGCGCGTTTCTCAATATAGCATTTCCTTTTCAACTACTGACAAACAAACACAAATAATTTGCCCATCTCCCTATCGCCTTCTAAACTTTGGCTGTAGCCTGCTAAGGGCAGCCAAAATTCTATGATCTGGCCGCCCAGATCTGGCTGCAGATGACCGACTGGTGTGAGCACCCAATGGTCTTGTTATGTCTAAAGATGTGGCTAAAAGCCGCTAGCTGAATTCTAAATCGCCAACTCCCTGGATGATTTTGCCAGGTCTTTGTTAATTTCCATTTGGTAATACGCAAGCTCAAACCCTAGTTCAGCGAGGGCATGACGATGAAACCAGCGACTCTGTTGGGTACCGTACTACTGGTGATAGCGATCGCGGGCTTAGTGATTACGAACCCAGGGCCAACGGCCTACGCCCGTTACGTCAGTGTGCAAGCCGAAACCTATCTATCGGAAGAAATTTGTGCTGAACTCCCTCCTAGCCTCGGGAACCTGCTGTCGGATCAATGCGCCGAACTGGTAGAAACCCTTAAACCACAGCTCGACAATTTGATCCGCGATCGCACAAATCGACTCAACCTAGGCGTCGCCAGCTTGTATCAGACTTCCTTCGGGATTCCACAATTGCCCATGCTGCCTGAATACAAAGTCGAAACCCTCGGCGTTCTTCGACGATTCTTCACCTATCGAGCGTCACAACGGCCATAGCTCTGTGGATAGCTCCTCTGATGTCTGACAGGTTGCCGACTTTAGGGTGTTGAGCAAGTCTCTCAGCCCCCTAGTGCAGAACCCATTGGCACCTTCCCAGTCGTCATGAAAGAGCCGATTTAGGCGAATACTTAGCGGCGCGATCGCCCGTTTTTAACCAGAGCGCCAAGACATAGCAAAGACACAAAGCCCACAATGGCAGAGGGTTCTGTCACTCCAACAGGCGGCTCAGGATCAGCTTCAACCAAAATGAGCTGCGCCGGAAACTCTAATTCTTGCAGCGGATCGGTGCTGCCGCCAGAGAAGAGAATCCCTTCGGTTTGCCGTTGTACAGTCGTAAATGAGTAGGGCGTATCGTCAATAGAAGACAACATAATCCCAACAGCAAAGTCTTCTGACTCGGCAACGGCTTGGTTAATACCGTCAATAGCTGCCTGAGTCAGAACAACTTCAAAATACTCACCAACAAAGTTGTCGAGATCGTTTTGGGGAGGATCAGCATTAATCGTACCGGTGCCATACACTTCACCGCTGCCCAAATCATCGAAGGCCGCAGTTCCCTGCGTACTCACAAGCGTCGTCGTCGGGGTCGTCACGTCGTATAGCGTGATGGTTTCAGTTGACACTGATGAGTAATATCGTTTTTGATACAGCTGCAAGGTGCCGCTAGCAATGGGCGAGGTGATTGAGCCGACATCGAAAACAAAATAGGAACGAAACTCTACCGAGTCTTGAACCCCAGTAAACGTGTTAAAGATGGGACTCGATTGGTTGCTAAACACCGCCAAGTTAAAGCCACCCTGGCTATACCAAGCCTGTGTGCTGGCTCCCAACACTAGCGTTGCGGCCTCGACCGGGCTGCTTACAAAGGTCGCAGCCACGATACTTAGAGAACCTATGATGCCTCTGAAGCGCGAAGCTTTCATGCTATATCCTTAACGTCACAACTTGGTTGACGACCAAAGACTTCAACCGTTCCCGTTGTCAAAATGGCATTGCACTGCATACATAAAGCATTGAAATCTTCTCAATCCGATCATCTCAACAACACGCGAGATATCAGCCTCAACGCTGAATAGATGCAGGCACAACTGTGTGATTGACAACTGTTCGAACTTAATGGTGGAAGACTAAAGCACCAATGTTAAAGACTCAATAAACTCAAACGCACCCCGATCAGTAAATGCACGAAGGTCTAGACAAGACAGACGTCTGTGACATTGACCACGGCACTTAGATTAAATATGGACTTTCCATAAGGTTTTAACAACATCTCAGTAATATCTTCATCAAGTCTAAAAATAAGCGTCTAACATTTGAAGCTGATTTTACTGCTGACGCTATCAAACCTCAGCTTAACCAAAGTGTCAGGATCAACCGTCAGCTCTCCTGAAATGCATAATTGATTCCGTCAGTGCCAACTCAGTGCCAACATTGATCATCAGTTAACTGCAACAATATTTGAGACAAGGAATTTCTGCATCAGCTCTACGTACTGCCAAGGGCTGAAGCGTTGTTTTAACGGCCATTTATCGGTAATTGATGATAGCTCTCTAGCATTTGTGCAGATGGGAGGAAAGACCAAGACTAAAAAGTTGAATTTGACCAAAGGCTCACACCGGTGCCCCAAACCACTGGCAGTATCGGCGGGTAGAGCCTTCACGCTATCCTTGCTGTGCAGCGAAGATAGCAACTCTCTGGTCAACCAAACGTCATTTCACCACAGTTGAGGCAACAAAAATAAGTTGTTTTATTGAATGACTAGAAACAGCAGATCAAAAGGCGCTTTGCTGTACAACGGTTGATTTCACTCTACAGAAGATTAACGCCCGGTCGAAATCAAAAAAAGATGGACTATCCACAGTTCATGATCAACGCCTTACTCTCAACTATTCACCAGGCTTCTGGCTAAGGAGAGTGTTCTAACCAGTCGTTCTTGGATGTCACGGATAAGAAAACACTGTTGAAAATATGTTGTGTAATCGCTTTCATGAGAAAAGATTCAAATATTTTTGTTCTGAAAGAATGAATAATCTAACCTGAACGACTAACGACTATCGACATCAGCCGGCAGAGTCTGCACGTTTTTTCTAGCGCAGTCGTGATCGTGAGCCCCTTAGGACAAAGATTCCTCGCCAAACAAAAAGCCGACTCCGAGAAGTCGGCCAAATAAAATTTAGTTGCTCTCTCAAGTTGGAAGAAACGACGTGCCAAAAGGCCACGCCTGTGAAGCGGAACTGACCGTTTCATCTCTCCACAACGCATTGTATCAAGCCACACAGATTTTCTGTTATAAATCTTGAGAATTTTCCCTCCATTTCCATAGAGAGTTTTGAGTAGAGAGTCCATAAACCATGTTGTTTGCTTATGTTCCCGATTAAAGTCGGCAACAGTCTGCTTAAAGACTGACTAGCGAGGGGGCTGGCGTCTGACTCTGCTCGACGCGATCGCGTAATTTAGCGGGTTGCCCCCAGATCACCGTTTCGTGAGTGTAGGTCACCATGCCTGGCAAAGCTCCTTTAGGCTTAAAGACATAACGCGGCTGGGTGAACACAACTGGGACTTGATCGGCTTGCTGCGCCCGACTAAAGTAGGCGGCTACATCAGCTGTGAAATGCAAGTCGGCATCGGCTGGCTGTTGACCGGCATCGAGTCGCAGTAAGACATGACTCCCGGGAATTTCTTGAGTGTGAAACCAGAGGTCGTAGTCGGTCGCCGCTTTAGAAATCAACAAATCATTTTGGCGATTGTTGCGCCCCACCCAAACCTCGATACCACCAGGAGTCTGGAACTTACGGACGTTGAGGGTTGCGTGGGAGTGATGTGGGTGGGGACGATAGGTCGGGTCTTCTAGGTAGCTTTCTTGAATCAGCTCAGCGTGAATCTCTTGGATGGCGCTCAAATCGGCGCTAGTTTCATAACGCTCAATCTGCCTGAGTGCCGCCTCAACCTGCTCTAAATAGGCGATCTGGGCTTGCACTTCGTTTAGCAGGGGGGCGATCGCATGGCGCGATCGCTTTAGTTTTTGATGACGTTTATAAAGCGCTTGGGCATTTTGAATGGCATTTTTCTCAGGCTCTAACGAGATATTGATAATTTCACCGGTCTCAAAATCCGCGAGTGGCATTTGGCGCATGCCAGGTTGCCATTGATAGCTGTAGGCCATGAGCAAATCAGCTTGTCGCTTGCAATCATCGGCTGAGGCCGCTTTTTGCAAACGACTGAGGAAGATGGCCTCCTTCTGCTTCAACTTATGTAAGAGCGTTTTTAACCGCTGGATGAGCCGATTTTTGAGTTGCTCAAACACTTGGCGATTCAACGCATCAGTGTAGTACTGGCACAGCAGTGATTGCACATCCGCGGTTGCAGTTCCGGCCTCTCGCAAAACGGAGTAGCCACCATCGACGAAGGAGGCCTGAAAGGTTGCAGTTTGCAAGCAACGTAGCCAGGCTTGCCAGGCGTCAAATAAGCGACACCAGTCAGTAGGGCTCAAATTGGTCGTTGATTGCTCTGGTGACAGGTTTGCCTGGGCCGCTAGATCTCTGATCAGCGATGAACTGAGACCACTATAGGCAGCAAATAGGGCTTTTTTGATCGATGTAGGCACTAATGCCACCCGTTCTTGCCATCGCGCCTGGGGTTCATCGATGGCGGGAAATGGCCCGGTAATGGCCGGGGGCGGTGTATAGGGAGACCCGGTCAGAATCGGGCGCACGCTCGACTGCTTTTCAGACACCTGATGGGCGGCAGTGACGATTTGCCCACGGGCGTTGGCCAGGATCACATTACTATATTTGCCCATTACTTCGACATACAGGTGCCACTGAATGGGCTCACCAGGCCGCTGGGCAAATCCCAAATCGAATGCCCGCTCCCAAGCGGCTACCGGCGCGATGCTGACCAAGGCGTAACCGTTGAGCTGATGCTTCAACTGCTGGCTAAACGTGAACGTGTCGGGAACCTTGGGCGGGCTCGCATCCATATGCATGCGAGCCGCCTGCGGATGCCACGAAATTGTCAGCCAGCCCCGTTGATTGAGCGTTCTTAAAGCAATGCAGAGGGTAGTGCGATCGCGCTGCACCACTTGCTCACAGCGAGCCGGTAGCCAACCTGATCGGAGTTCGGCACAGACGGCCATTAAAGTTGTGAAATCCACCGGCTGCATGGATTTGTTCTCCTGTTGCTGCGACCTTTACCTTAACTCGACGAGCGATTTAGAGAGTGGTCTGCTGATCAGCTCTAGCAGAACAACAAGTACTCCTCCAAATGCTCCAGTTCTTGGCTAAAGCAGGTTTGCGGCAGTTTCCTGTCTTGTCGGTCAGATTTTTTTCGCTAACATAGACCTAGCTGATATTTTCGCGCATTTGCCCGCATTTTCCGTCTTAGTGGCCATCACTCCTCGCGAGTGAACTAAGGATTTGGAACCTTCGTGATTATTTTGATAGCACTGAGCCGGTAACTTGAGCTTGGCGAGTGTTGATCAAGGCAGGTCTTTACTGAGCAATTCGTCACTGAGCAATTCGTCGCCTCTGCCGAGTCCTCTCCAAGGGTTTCCTATGGATATCAAGCTGATCAACATTGGTTTTGGCAACATTGTTTCGGCAAATCGCGTCGTGGCTATTGTCAGTCCTGAATCCGCTCCCATCAAGCGCGTCATTTCCGATGCTCGCGATCGCGGGCAGTTAGTCGATGCGACCTATGGCCGTCGCACGCGAGCCGTCCTGATTATGGATTCTGGGCATATTATCCTCTCCGCGATTCAGCCAGAAACGGTGGCCCATCGTTTCATTGCCCATAAGGAGCCGCAAAGCGCCTAGGCAAGAATGAGGATAAATTTACGTGAGCGCTCCGTAAAGCTTCTGTAGCTTTCCGGAGGGTTTTGTAGTGATTGCGGAAGAAGAAGCAGAGTCTACTGGCTGCGATCACTCACCCCCTATGAATCAAGATTATTTGCCCTCATCAGCAGAGCCCAGCCGCTCTGCCACCGACTGGGTGGCCATTTGTCACCAGCTAGCTGGCTACGACTTTCCGTGGGAACTGAATCGCTCACTCGAGTTAGCGGTGCTCAAAACCTTCTGTATCCCTCGCATCGCGAACCTGTTGCATCAGACCGGAGAGTTTGAAAAGCGTCCGCAAAAGCGCTACGACGATACCAGCTTGGTATTAGGCAACATTCTGAAATGGGGCTATGACAGCCCACAGGGTCAAGCTGCGATCACCCAAATGAATCGTATTCATCAGCGCTTTGACATTAGCAACGAAGACTTTCTCTATGTGCTGTCGCTGATTATTTATGAGCCCATCCGGTGGAACCAACACTTTGGCTGGCGACTCTTTACACCCACCGAACGACAGGCTCTGTTTCACTTTTGGTACGCCGTCGGTCAACGGATGGGACTTCAGAATTTGCCTCAGACTGATGAGGCGTTTGAGGCATTTAACCAAGCCTACGAAGCGCAGCATTGCCGATATCATCCTGACAATGCTGCCGTGGGTAACGCAGTCGTCACCCTCATGCAAAGATGGTTTCCCAAAATCATCTCGCCCGCCGTTCCCTTTGTGGTTAAAACAGTTGCTGATGATGCCACTAGAACCGCTTTAGGCTGGGCTCAACCACTTCCCGTTGTACGGTTGATCGTGCTCGGCGGCTTGCGGCTGCGGCGATCGCTCGTTCTGCATAGCCCCCGTCGCCAACGTTCGAGCTTCATTACCGATGCGACTAATAAAACCTATCCTAGGGGCTATCAGTTAGAAGCCCTTGGCCCAGAAATGGCTGTTTCTCCGCAATCCGTGCCAGCCAATACTTCTCGATGTCCGTTTGCCAGAATGCGGTCTCTATTGTAATCAGGCATTTTTCAGGCTAATCGCTCTCTACAATATGAAGAGACCGCATTTGGTCACTGTTGTCTGTTGCGATTTTTTGTGATGTCTGCATCTTCAGCCCGACCCGCTTCTATCGATAAGCTGGTTCAACGTTTTCAAAAGGTAGCTGAGCCTAAACGCCGCTACGAGCAATTGCTGTGGTTGGCCAAAAAATTAGATCCCTTCCCGGCAGATGCCAAAATCGAAGCGAACAAAGTCCAAGGATGCGTTTCGCAAGTCTATGTGATTGCCTCTCTGGAAGATGGCAAGCTACAGTACTACGGCGACTCTGATGCACAAATAACGAAGGGACTCGTGGCCTTCTTGATTCGCGGCATGAACGGTTTAACGCCGGAAGAAATCGCTGACTTATCGCCGGATTTTATTAAAGAGACGCAGCTAGATGTGAGTCTTACGCCTTCAAGGGCCAATGGATTTTTCAACATCTTTAAGATGATGCAGCAAAAAGCTGCCGGATTTACCGACAACGCCTAAAACTGCTGGGAACATCCGCTGTGGGAGCTGGTTAAGAAACTTCAGAGAGGTAATTTGTTGGCTAACGTTGCCCCCTCTCGCCACGAGTGCGGCACTCTAACCGCCAAGGTGATGGCTCGAATGGCCATAAAGCTCACCAGTGCCAGCCAGAGGAGATGAGGAGTTCCTAGCCGGTGAGCGAGCCAGCCAATGGGCAAAAATCCTCCTGTGGCCAATATCGTCGAGTTTCTCAACCATTTACCAGCGGTGATACCTAAAAAGTAACCATCTAACAAAAAGGCGATCGCCCCAAACCCCAGCGTTGGTACTAACCACCACACGTACGTTTTCACTTGATCAATCACCAATTGATGCTGTGTCATGATTTGAAACAACGGCTGTGGAAACAGCGCGAAGATCAGCGCCATCGTGAGGCCGAGAAAAACACTGAAACTCCCCCCACCCAACACTAAACCCCTGAGCTGACGGTGGTTATTGGAGCCATACAACTGCCCCGCAAAACTCTCAGTGGCAAAGGCGATACCGTCAATTAAGTAAGACGCTAGGGTCACCACCTGCAACAGCAGTGTATTCGCTGCCAACACGCCGCTCCCCATCGCTGAGCTCCAGTTAGTAAAGAGAGCAAAGCTGATCAGCAGAGAAAACGTCCGCACTAGGATATCGCGATTGAGACGCCAGATTGAGTGAAAGGTTGCTCTGTGCCAAAGGCGTGTTCTCAACTGCCAGGCCTCAGCCATAGAGCAATCTCGCAGCACAAAGGCGATACCCACTATCAACATCATCCCCTGACTCATCGCCGTTGCGGCCCCTGCCCCTGCGCTGGCCCAGCCCAACTGCCGAATAAACCAATAATCCAGCAAGATGTTGCCGCCGTTACCCACTAGGGATAATGCGATCACCCGCTTGCCTTGGCCACAGCCCAAGAACCAGCCGAGCAAGACATAATTGATCAGAACTGCCGGAGCGCCCCAAATTCGAGCATTGTAGAATGCCTCGCCAGACAATCTGACGTCGGTCTCAGTTTCGAGTAGCCAGAACCCCAATTCTCGAATCGGGGTTTGCAAAAGCAAAATGCTGCTGCTGAGTACAGCAGCTAGCAGGCAGTTGCGCAACAAGACCAACCGTATTTCCGTAGCGTCATGGCGTCCGTAAGCTTGCGCCGTTAGCCCCGTTGTGCCCATGCGCAAGAAGCCAAAGCTCCAATACACCAAATTAAAAATCACAGTCGCGATTGCCACGCCACCGAGATGATGGATGTCTGCTAAATGACCGAGAAATGCCGTGTCGATGATGCCTGCTAGCGGCACCATGAGATTTGAAAGCACGTTGGCGATCGCGAGTGCACCGAAGCGCTTGACAAAAGAGTTAGGCAAAAGGGGATGTCAGCCTAATTTGCATGGCTGTTCGTCGATGAAGGCATTGTGCTCCTTCATCCTAGGCTGATCTGGGCTAGGACTCCAAAGGTGAAGATGAACCAGACTTCGATTCTCCTAATCCGTTGAGAGGGATGAGGGCGATCGCGGCTGCGCCAAACGCCAAAAACCTCTGCCAGGTAAATGACAGAGGTTTAAGAGAGATATCTTCAATGATCAGCTTCATTGGAGCCGACTTTGACTGCCGCAGTCGCCGCTAGACGGATTGAGATCGCTTCAACCGGACGCCCAAGCCAGCGACAACCAACAACCCTAGAACTGCCGTCGGTTCAGGAATGGTTGGCGGAGCCTGATTTTGCTCCCAACGCAACGCGGCTATCGCGCCACTGCCGGGGTACAGAACATCTAAGCGTTTGACCCCAGCACTGTCGAAATTAAAGCGGTACAACGAATTATTACCGGTCTTTTCACTCAGCTGTTCGGCAGTACCATCATTTATGGCCGCTTCATCAAACTTCCAAGTTGCAATTTCTTCGTCGTTTTCGCCGTAGGCAGCAAAAACAATATGCTTACCGCGCGCGCCAAAATCATCAATGTCAAGCAGATCGATTGATGTCAGGTCAATCATCTCTTCAAAAGAAAACGAGATTAGACCTCCATTAGCGTTGTCATCCGGTTTGTAGTTCTTGTTGTTCTCCTGAAGAATCAACACGTTGCCTAAGTTGACCGGCGTATCGGAGTTGTCATCCTTGGCAACCAAAAAGGTTTGCCCTGTCAGGTCATCGTGGCCGGTCAGCAAATCTTTGTCAAACCTGCCGCCACTCTTAAACTCATCATTCCGCTTCCGAGCCTTACTATCCTCAGAATAATAATTAGGATCAGTGTTAAACAACACTAGATCACGAGACTGGAGCTGAGAAAGGTCGGAGGGGATTTCACCATTGTTGGGCTTATCATAGCCATCAATGCTGACACCAAAGTCTAGTAACCACTGGTCAGAAACAGTGTAGTCTTCATTCGAACCCGCATTTTGCCAGTCGCCAACATTCAGACCTAAGTCGTTGACATCGAGCTGGTTACCGCTAGCATCAGTATCGAAATCGAAAACATAGGTTGCAGCATGGGCAGCACTGGAAAGCGTTTGAGCCAGTCCTAAGCTGCCAAGACACGCAACGAGTAAAAGTATTTTATGACGAGCCATAGAGCTTCAGTATTAAGGACGATCGGAGAGCTTAAAGATGCACTAGCCTTGCGAAAGCAGTGAGCACTACCTGCTTGTGACTATAGTTACACAATAAAAAGTAAAAATAGCAGGGGCATCAGTAGGATTGATGCTTTTTTCATAGAACACCCGAGCTGAAACATCTTAACTTTAAAATTCTCCGAATCCTTGGGTGCCAATCTTTCCACGGTAGGGCGAGGAAGACCTTAGCTGGGAAAACTCCATCACTGCCTAGAGAGCCTTCCCAAAATACCGGTACCAGAAGCATGAAATGTAAAGTGCTCAATATCTACGTGATAATACTTAATTGCAAGATTCTCTATGGAGTCCAACTTGCAAGCGTTGCCATGAAATCGCAATCGTTTCTAAAGCTCTGGTGAACCACTTGAATTTACCGAGTCCCTCAGCCGGCAAAGGCCGTGGCACTCGGCGATATATCCGGCTGTTAGCTAAACAGTTCGAGCCCACAGCAGATCAGGAGTTGTAGGCGGTATCAAGGCACAACCAGACTGGATATTGGTCGCTGATAGTCGTGGTGATCGCGCTCTTGTCTAGGGTTGACGTCTGGTGCCACGGTAATGTGCCAAGTCCTGCTCAACGACTGGCCAATAGCGCTCGGCGAATTCCACAAAATCATATTGGCAGTCTCGCAATACGCTTTCGATACGGGTATATCGATGGATAAACCACTGAGTCAGCGCCTGCCAGGCAGGATGTAAATCGTTTGCTTGTATAAGAGAGAGATTTTGCCGGCGCCACTGAGGTAAATATTGCTCGACCCAAAATTGCATGAGAGGGCGATAGCCGGAGTGATTTAGGCAGCTCAGATCTAGCATGTTTTGCCGAGTCAAACCAAAGTGGGTCAAAAGCTCACTGGGGAAGTAGCACACTCCCTGCTGCGCATCTTCATACAAATCGCGCAGATTGTTGTAAAACTGGTCAACCATGCCAAATTGACGTGAGATTGTGCGTTGATGATCGGCTAATTGTGGCAAAAGCTGAAAGCAAGAACCGGCGAGCCGATCAAGCATCGTTTCATACCCTTTAAGGGTTTTAATGGTGAGCTGGGGCTGGTGATATTCCGCGATCGCTTCGATGTAGCAGTCCCAAGCCAAGATCTGGGCCTGATAACGCAGAGCGGTCGTGGGGTGAAACCAAGCTGACTCAATTTGCTGCAGTACCTCCCATTGGTGGTGTTGCGCGGCTAAGAAACGATGCTGCTGCAAATCTTTCCAGGCGCGGTAAAAGGCTGGGAACTGCTGCCCGCCGGGTTGAACCACTTGGTCTTGTTCTGCCAATCGATCAACCCAACGAATCCAGTAAAACCGTTGTTGCCATAAAGCCTGAGTGTGAGAGGAAAGACCCACTAACCACACACCGTTGTCTTCGTCCTTGAGCGCATCGTCGGCGATGCCATGACAGACCGAAGAGGCAACTGCTTCAGAAATCTTTATCATTTTCAGTAGAGCACCCTGCACTTGTACTCGCAGGATAGTGAATTGTCGGCCTCAATGCCCTCGCCACAATTACAGTCCTAACCCGATGGAAGGAGGCGTCGGGGTGAGTTTTGAAAGTCCTATCCCTTGAGACTTTGGGCGATAGTATACCGCCTACCAACCTTGAAAATTTGAGGCCAATTGGGGTTACTGAGAGCAGGGTAAAGATTAGTGCTAGCGGGAGGCGATCGCTGGGGTGCCACCAAACCCGATAGGATAAGTTGCAGCCCCACCTGTGGGTGATGTGTTCCCCTCGCGTGAATTGTTCAGAAGCATGTCACTGTTTGATTGGTTTGCAAATCGTCGCAAGGCCGGCCCCATTAGCCAAGAGCGACAAGAACGTGAAATTGCCGATGGTCTTTGGTCCAAGTGTGACGCTTGTGGCGTCATGACCTACACCAAAGATCTGGTGGCAAATCAGCTAGTTTGTGCCGAGTGTGGTCATCACCATCGCGTCTTTAGTGATGATCGAATTCAGCAATTGATTGATGAAGGCTCTTGGCAACCGCTAGATACTCAGATTCGGCCCCAAGACCCGCTCAAGTTTCGCGATCGCAAGGCCTATGCTGATCGCCTGCGTGACATTCAATCTCGTACTGAGTTAACCGATGCCGTCCAAACCGGTATCGGGCAACTGGAGGGTCTGACCATTGGGCTCGGCGTGATGGATTTTCGGTTTATGGGGGGCAGTATGGGTTCCGTCGTGGGTGAAAAACTAACCCGCATGATTGAACACAGCACTGAGCTCGGGTATCCGGTCGTCATTGTTTGCGCCTCGGGGGGGGCGCGCATGCAAGAAGGCATGTTGAGTTTGATGCAAATGGCGAAGATTTCGGGAGCGTTAGAACGCCATCGTGAGGCGCGTCTCCTATACCTGCCTGTTCTATCGCACCCAACTACCGGTGGCGTGACGGCCAGCTTTGCGATGTTAGGTGACGTTATTTTGGCCGAACCCCAGGCCACCATTGCATTTGCCGGACGTCGCGTGGTGGAGCAAACCCTGCGCGAAAAACTGCCGGATGATTTTCAAACGGCGGAATATTTGCTGAAGCACGGTTTTGTCGATGCGATCGTGCCCCGCACTGAACTAAAAATGACTCTGGGCAAGCTCATTCGGCTACATCAACCTGTGCCGTCATCGCCAATTCCGCCGATGCGAGTGGCCGTCAAGCCTCAAGTTGCACTCTCATAACGACCCCATCCAACAACGTTAAGGTTGCTGTCATCCGTTGAAACGTTTGGGAATAGCCCCATTCGGTGGCATGATAAAGATTATGAGAATGACTTAACACTCATTGGTGATTGGGTTGGAGTGCTGATGTTGGCTTTACGACAAACCAGCTTTTAGAGACTTGAACCGTCTCAAATCAATTTTTAAATGAGTGACTAAGTTTGCTGTGTTGTGTAATGGCTAGCCATAAATACATTTAGAGGAGAACCATGCTTAAGAGATGCATTTGGCTAGCTGCGATGGCGGTGCTGGTCGTGAGCCAGTTTTTTGCCGGTCCTGCTGTCGCAGCAGAGCTAGATGAGGCGACGCGCACCATCAAGCTCAATGATCAGGGAGATACCCTGGTGCTGTCCCTGGCGCAAGTCGCTCGAGGACGTAAGCAATTTAACTACGCTTGCGGCTCTTGTCACACTGCCGGAGTCACTAAGACGAATCCAACCGTGGGCCTAGACCCTGAAAGTTTAGCTGGGGCGCTGCCACAACGGAACAATCTGGAATCCCTTGTTGACTACCTGAAAAATCCAACCACCTATGATGGTTTGACCGAAATCTCTCAGCTCCATCCCAGTACCAAAAGTGCTGATATCTATCCCAAGATGCGGAGTTTGACTGAGGATGACTTGGTTGCCATCGCCGGTCACATTTTGCTACAGCCTAACGTGATTGGCCCGCTTTGGGGGGGGGGCAAGAGCACTTACTCAGCTCCTGGTTTAGGTGAAGTAATGTAGTTGACAACAGCCTAAAGTGCTCAAGCGCTGAGTTGTCCTAGCGTCCTTAAAAATCCTCTGATATCCAACTAGGTATCAGAGGATTTTGACTATTTTTCTGCCTATATGGATAAGGAGGCGCACAACTCACCCAAGCTCACGGTCTTAGATTGAGTCATCGTCTTCTAACGATCTGATAAGGATGACTTAAAGCTCTAGAAATAAAGTGTGTCATGGTTTTAAGAGAAATTAATGCTCCTCGGTCTCAAGCTGGATCAACAATGAAACAACGCTGGATCAACGTATTGCTAGGAGTGGTTATCCTCTGGCTCGGATTTACTGTCCCCGTTAATGCTGCAGCTGAAGACACTCCTGCAGCCACTGCCGTCTTTGCCGGAGGCTGCTTCTGGTGCATGGAACAGCCATTTGATGAGCTGCCTGGCGTGATTGACACGACCTCTGGCTATACAGGCGGCACGGTGGAAAATCCCGGTTATTATCAAGTCTCAGCCGGTGGCACTGGCCATGTCGAAGCCGTTAAAGTGACTTATGAGCCCAGTCAGGTCAGCTACGAAACCCTGCTGGACGTGTTTTGGCACAATGTTGACCCGGTTGATCGCCGAGGACAGTTTTGCGATAAGGGCAGTCAGTATCAGTCGGCGATCTTTTATCAAAATGAGGCGCAACGAGCCGCCGCGATCGCGTCAAAAGCCACCTTGTCTGAATCAGGTCAATTTACTGCAGAGGTTGCGACTGATATCCGAGCCGCCGCAACGTTTTACCCCGCCGAAGACTATCACCAAAACTATTACAAGACTCACCCCGTGCGCTACAAGGTCTATCGCTTTGGTTGCGGCCGCGACCAGCGACTCAGTCAACTTTGGGGTGAAGATGCTGGACACGCGTCAGCCAGGAAACGATGACGCAGACGAAGGGCATAGAGCAGAAAAGCTGGAACTTTCAGCGTGACTTTGCCCGCATTTGCGGGTCTCGCTTCGATGTGCTTATTCAACGGCGGAGTAAACGAGTTCCACCTGCTGCCGCCATCAACACCAGCATTCCCCCGACCATTCCCGGTTCAGGAATCGAGGCCGTTTTGGGGTCGGAATCACGCCCACGCAACTGACTCAATGCTGCTTGCGCAACGAATTTGTGCCCCTGAGTGGTGGGATGAAAATCGTCCCAAAATAAGAATTGATCGGGAGTATCACACACGGTGAAGCCATCCAAATCAATCGGAAAGCTGTAATCAGTCAGGCAAGCCTCGGTCACATTGGCAAAATCAAACTTGTCGGGATTAGCGATCGCGTTCAGCACTTCCCCATTCAGATCAAAGTCAATGAAATTGACATCCGGTGTGGCTGAGACAAAATCTTCAACCAAAGCAGACAGAGCAGTGTTGTAGTCAGTCACACGGCTGCTGAGCGTTGGCGCTTCAGGCGTTCCCGAAAAGCGCGGCGTCAAGCTCAGGTCAGGCAGGCCACTGACAAGGATGTTTTTGGCCCCGCTGCCAACTAAAGTTTGCAGCGCTGTGGAGGTATTTTGCAGCGGCACGGTAATATCAGTTTCCGCAGGCATAGTCTCACTTCCGGCAAAATCGTTGCCGCCCGCCAGATAAACAAACAGCGCATCCTCGGCAGGCGGCAACCCAGAGAAGTCGACAAAGCTGCTGAAGGCAGTGACTTGAGCTAGAGCGCCCGTATCGAGTAGAAAGTCGGGGACAACCGTGTTGTCAGTGCCGGTACTGGCACCGGCCACCCCAAAATGGATGCCTTCACTCACGTCGGTTGCGAGCGGGTTCAGTAGCAGATCCGCAAATAAAGCCGGTTCCAATTCAAAGGAATCGGCTAAATACTCGACCCAGACAGGCCCGTTGGATAAGCGCTGAGCGTAGGGTGGCGATTGAGGAATGCCGAGGGGCGATAGTGCCGAAGAGGCGCGAAAGATATTGCCCGCATCCACCAGGCTGTCGCCAAAGACATATAACTGACTAAAAGAGGCCGCCTGCGCTTCTAACGGAGCGATCGCCGCAATGACAGCAATACCAGCAGAAACAAAGACTGATTTCATTGCACCCACTCTCAGATCACAGCATCATGCGAGTCAGCGATCGCTCGATCAGCCTGCCATCGCGCGACTCAATTCACTAACCACCATAGAGGATGGGGTTTGGGCAGCGTCAACGCTATCTCCGTAGTTTTACGGGAACTTTATAAAAGCCTTGTGAAGTTTCGATGAGTTCGGATGAAGACAGAATTCGGAAGGTGAAGTTTGGAATTCGGAAGGTGGAGTGCGGCAAGAGGCGCTTGTTGAGAGAGGCGGCTGGAAACGGTTTGCGTGGTGCTCCAGTTCGGAGTCTCTGGTGCCAAGAAAGTTGCCTGAATTCACGATGCAACCGAATGATACTCGGTGTCCTAGCCTAGATGGCTAAAGCTATATTTTTCTCAGGGGAGCAGGAGAATTGTGCAGCCCTGTCGCGGGATGACCCACATAAATACCGAGTTCAGCGATGCATCGCCGAACTCGGAAGGGCACAGATTTAGCACTGGGTCATCAAGTTTCTGAAGTAGACGAGGGGTCGCCGCCTAAACCAGGGCTGAGGAAGGCTACCAGGAAGCCGATCGCGAAGCCGGTCACATTGCGGGTTAGAGGAATCCAGTCGCTGGTGCGAGTGACGACAGGACCGAGGCCAAAGGCGAAAAAGAGAATGCCCCATAGAGGAGAGAAAATCAGCACCCACTGCCAAGCAATGATTTGGCCTGGTTTACGAGGATGACCGGCAAATCCGGCAATGACGCCGCCCACCACCGATGTAATCAATGTCAAAATCCACTGTTCTTGGGGCAAGCCCGGCACGACGGCGCAGCCATCTTTACGTAAACAGGTTTCGATCGCGCCCAATGCTTCAATGATGGCCAGATTTTCCCCATTATCGCGGACAAAGAATTGGTTGCCGTAGCGCGTTTGTAGCTCAATCCAAAAGGTGCGGGGTAGCAGGTCAAACAAGGCATCGCCAACGCTGAAGTTGAGGAGGTTACCGCCCCGAGGGTCGGCGATCAGTAGTACACTTCGCTCGTCTAAACCCCAGTATTCCTTCACCGCGCGCCCGGGGGTGCGATCGTATTGGGTTAAGACTCTTAACTTCCAGCCGCTCTCATCTTCAAAATTTTGCAGCCTGTCGTTAAGTCGTTCTTCCTCAGCACCACTGAGCGACTTCGCCAGGTCAATAATCAGCGTAGGTTCTTCAGGCAAGAGTTCGGGATTGTCATAGGCAGCGGCGGGAGCAGCCGCAAACGACCAGCAGGCCACGCTCACCCAAATTGCGAGCAGCCACCGGAGCGGCTGTCCCTTCACCCAAGAACCCATCGAAATGCCCATATATTCCACGCGTAAATTAGCTGACTGTTTGAGAGTCTGACTCAGACTGACTCTCGTTTGTTACAGATGTTTAACTTATTCTAAGGGATCAGTCACAGGTTCTCAGAAAATCCCGGTGAGAGCGTTCAGGGAATCTCGCTATTTCCCGGTGCGTCCGTCGCGGTCTGGGGTTGAGCGGCAAGTTGCTGAGTCTCAGTCGATGGCATTGAGGAGGGGGGCACAGGACTACTGTCAGGCGCTGGGGCTGGTGTCGGTGAAACTGATGATGAGGGCTCGACAACAGGCTGAGCTTTCTGATCGGGTGTCGGGTTGCTGAGGGTTGGTTTAGCTGACTGGCCAGTCGGACGATCACCGTTGGTTGCCGGTTGGGTAAAGGTTGTCCAAGCTGTACTGAGGCCGGCGACCAGGGTACGGGTGCCAATCTGCGCCCGTTTGGCCTGCACGCGCATCGTGCTGACACTTTCATCGACATGCTGAACCACTCGGCCTGCATTTTGCACGCCTTCGTTTACATCGTCGGTGAGGCTATTGATTTCAACACTGGTGAGGCGAATGGCTTCTAGCGTTGGCGGCAAATCGTGGTTGAGCGTATCGCACAGCTTTTCGACGCTGCGAGCGGCGCGGCTAAGTTCTCGGACGGCGGGCACTAGCACCACCAGTACTGCTGTCAAACTCACCGACACCAGCACAAACGAGAGCACTAACCAGAAAACGGGATCAATCACAGCGGCGTTCTAAAACCATTTGGCGTTAGTCTTCGTAACCGTTTGAGGGGGTTGCATCGGGGCCAACCAAATCGGCATATTCGCGTTGAGACGCTGCTTGACCCGCCGCGATCGCTTCGCGTAGGCGGATCAGCGTAGCTTCCCAGCGACGCAGCGACGTTTCTGACAGGCGATCGGTCTGCAACTGTAGAGAGGTGGCCAGATCTTCAACCATCTCAGGCAGGGCATCGGCTGATTTGCGCAAAAATTGCCGGGTCTCTCGGCCGGGACGCGGCGCGACCAATAGGCCCGTTACAGTGCCAATGGCCGTCCCGATGACGACACCACCTAAAAATGCTCCGGATTTATTGTCTGCCATGGGTTGCAACTCCTTGTTAAGCCACTGCGATGGGGGTTCGGTCTGAGCGTTACGAGGCCGTCGCGATGGGCCTCCCGTTGAGTCACTGATGCTACGGTCTGTGCTGCGATTTGCGAGAGCCTTGGGGCCAAAACCGTAGAATCATCAAGGCGATCGCAAAAATCCTTTGTAGCTGCTGTAGCTGTCGCTGTAACTGGAAATATCGCTGACGGGTGGAGGCTGTTGCCCGTTGCCCGTGCAAAATTAAAGCAGGCGTGGTTTGAGAATCGAGCAAGCCATGGACATGGCGTTCCCACGCGGCAATGACAACAGTTGCTGACGTCAGTGTGCGTTTTAGCCGCCAGATGCGCCAGGCTAAACCAAACCCAAACAGCGCGATCGCCACATTCAACCCAATCACCAGGTGAATCACTAATCAACCCTGAGCCGTATGCTTCAAGTCTACCGCTTGCAGTTTACTCCGATCTCACTGTTTGAGACGTGTTTCTGGGCACCAATCTCTGAGCAGCAGCGGCCCTGGTGGACTGTCGCGATAACCCTCAATAAAATCCACAGAGGCCACTCGCCCGCCCGCCATCCGCCGCTGATATGACGTGTCCGCTCTAGCAAGTAGGACAAATAGTCCAGTGGGGCAGGCAATTCTAGGCAATGAGGCATGAATGGGTTGCAGAGACCCTGATTTTGCTAGGGCTTGCAAAAATAGATTCATTCTCAGAATCAGCCACGCTCGATGTTAACTAGAGCGACAAACGGCCCCGCCAGTGCAACAGAGTCGCCACCGATGGCGGCAGGGCTGAGAATGACAGTCACCTCGCTTCAAGCAGGCTCAGTCAAGCTTTCTGGCCCCCACTATCGGCTTGTTGTCGTCTGGCTCGCTGAAACGTGGCTTCGACAAATCTTCGATGAACCTATGCTAAGCCCATTCAAAGCTCACTAAGAGCACTCTCAATTCCGGCACTTATAACCCTGTTAAGCTGTGCCAAACTCATGGTCTATTGCGCAGTTCTGCGTCAGCTCACTATATCCATGACGATATTGCTGAACCGCTCTCCGATTGAGTTCTTAACGCTTAATTTCGATAAACTTGTCGAAAGTCTTCGCCATTTATGAGTCGCTCATACAAAGCCACCGGAATCAATCTCAAGGGCATACCCATGGGCGAAACCGATCGCCTCGTCACGATTTTGACGATTGAGCAGGGCCTCGTGCGAGTAATCGTACCCGGTGCGCGCAAACATAAATCGCGCTTGGGGGGACGTAGCAGTCAGTTTGTGGTCAATGAGCTGTTTATCGTTCAGGGCAAAAGCTTAGACAAACTGGTGCAGGCAGAAACGATCCGCTCCTTTCCTGGCCTGTCGGCTGACCTAGCGCGGCTGACCGCGAGTCAGTATTTGGCCGAGTTAGTGTTGTATCAGGCGCTCAGCGAACAACCTCAGGAAGAACTCTTTGGGCTGTTGGTAGCGCAGCTCCAGCAGCTAGAGCAGGCCCAGGGAAACGACATTCTGGCTGCCCTAACGCAGGGGATTGTGCAACTTTTGATTGCTGCTGGGTGGCGCCAGACCTCGATCGCTGCAGCGTCAGCCAGGTTGACATTGCCCCCGACCCGACCCAGCCTGATTGGCAAGTGGGGTTTAGTGCCGTGTCTGGTGGCTTGGTCAGCCTCGAACAGATGGCCCAGCTGCCAATGGCGTCGCCCCGAGCGAGAATGCCCGTCGGACGGTACGCTGGAAGTAACTCGCGAGTTGGGCAGGGGCAAAGGCGATCAACCCGCGCGGCCCGACCCACGCTGATTACGGCTCAAGAGCTGAGCTTATTGCAGCAGTTGAGCTACTCAAACGTTGAGGCACCGATGCCCCGATTGACATCTACCGATGAGGGGCCGTCCGCCAGAGCCACTTGGCTTAAGCTCGAAAGGCTGCTACGTCAGTATGCTGAATATCACTTTGACCGTCCGATTCGATCAGCGACGCTGATTGATGCTTGCTTTCCCGTTGCGGCCCTTTGAGATAGTTGAATGTTGCGCGACTCTGAATCCACGCTCTCGAACGATGACTCGGCCGCCGCGACGCCTGCACCCAGTTCGGCTGCAGCGGCTGAAGGGGACGCCTCTGCATTCTCAGAAGCAGCGACGTCAGAAGATAATGGATTTTGGCCAGTGCTCCAAAACCGCAGCTTTTTAGTGCTGTGGAGTGGTCAAATCTTTTCGCAACTGGCCGATAAGGTCTATTTGGTGCTGATGATTGCCATCATTGGCAGTCGCTTTGAAGCACCAGGCCAGGCTATTAGTGGTTGGGTGTCAGCGGTGATGGTGGCCTTTACGATTCCGGCGGTGCTGTTTGGGTCACTGGCTGGGGTCTATGTAGATCGGTGGAATAAGCAGAGCGTTCTAGTCCTCACGAATTTACTGCGGGGCGCACTGGTCATTGCCTTGCCCCTGGGTCTGTGGCTGGCAGAAGATTGGGGCCAAGTGGGGCCGGTACCGTTAGGATTTGCGCTACTCTTGGCGATCACCTTTGCCGTATCGACACTCACTCAGTTTTTTGCCCCCGCTGAGCAAGCGATCATTCCGCTCATTGTCAAAAGGTCGCGGTTGCTTTCCGCCAACTCGCTTTACACCACCACCATGATGGCGTCGGTAATTGTGGGCTTTGCGATTGGGGAGCCGCTGCTGCGTTTGGCTGATACCGCTTTGGCCGCGATCGATGGCGGCGCCGGGTGGGGCAAATCAGTGCTAGTCGGAGGCGGCTATGCCGTGGCGGGCCTCCTCTTGCTATTGGTCAATCCACCGGCAGAAAATCTGACGCCCCACGATGCCCCGCACCCCTGGGAAGACATTAAAGAAGGGGTACGGTATCTGGGACAGAAGCCGGTAGTACGCAATGCCATTCTGCAGCTGGTCTTACTGTTTTCGGTGTTTGCAGCCCTGGCTGTGTTAGCCGTGCGCCTAGCGGAAGTGATGCCTGCGATCAAGTCATCACAGTTTGGCTTTTTACTCGCCGCGGCGGGGGCCGGCATGGCAGTGGGCGCGGCGGTGATTGGACAGTTTGGTCAGCGGATTAATCGAGGGCGACTCAGCCTTTTCGGTTCTTTAGGGATGGCGGGGGTGTTAGCGGCCATGGCGGGGGTGACACAGCAACTCTGGCCGATCCTGATGCTCATTGCCCTATTGGGATTCTTTGCTGCCTCCATTGGGATTCCCATGCAGACGACGATTCAAGAAGAAACACCAGCCGCCATGCGAGGCAAGGTGTTTGGCTTACAAAATAACGTGGTCAACATTGCTCTGAGTCTCCCTTTGGCGCTCGCCAGCATTGCCGAAAGCTGGCTCGGACTACCGCTGGTTCTGCTGATCCTGGGTGGGGCCACCGCTACGGGGGGTCTGCTGACCTGGTATAGTGCCGGTACGGGTGATGACAGCACGGTAGACGCCTCTCTGGCTGAGCAGGAGGGCGATCGCGCCTAGTTTTTAGGCGATTGTTGGTCAACTGCCCGAAATCAGCGGATAAAAAGGCTTCTTCCCTGTTAGATGCATGTAGCATGGCTTGGCAAAAAATCACCGTTTTGTGGAAATGTCACCTACAGCCGAGAAATTACTCAAGCGTTGCTAGAGCGCGGTTACCAGGTCACCTTTCTACATTTTGATCACGGTCAGCCGCAGCCTGACGCCGCTGGTGCTTGGGGGCGACCCACATCGGCACCCCTTTGCCAGGAAGTGGCTCTGCCGTTTCTGTTCAAGTCACAAATTCTGACAGTGCCAGCCTGGAAGTCTGGCAAGCTGCTGCATAATACTCTAGACCGGGTAAAGCCCGATGTCGTTCATGCTTCGCTGACACTGTCGCCCTTAGACTTTCGGCTGCCCGAAATCTGTGCGTCTTTGCAATTGCCCTTGGTGGTGACGTTTCACCCTGCCTTTGATCGCAAGCTTAGGACCTTGAGTTCGGGTGCTCAGCACGTCACTTATCAGGTCTACGCCCCAATGCTGGCCCGCTGCGATCGCGTGATTGTTTTTTCTAAACTGCAGCGCGATTTATTGATGCGCTTGGGGGTGCCCCCAGAGACGTTAGCAGTGATTCCGAACGGCGTTGATGTGGGGAAGTATTCGCCTGGCCCATCGGCGATCAAATCAACTTTGCAAGTGCGTCAACTGCTGGTCTACCAGGGCCGCCTCTCCCCCGAAAAAAACGTTGAGGCCTTGCTGCGGGCGTGGCGACAAGCTCAGATGGGGCCTGATTGCCTGCTGGCGATCGTGGGGAATGGCCCCTTAGAGTCCTCGTTGAAGCTATTTTATGGTCACGATGATTCGATTCATTGGCTCGGGTTCGTCAAAGATGAAGCCCGCCGCATCGATATTCTGCGAGGGGCTGATGCCTTTTTGTTGCCCTCTCTGGTGGAGGGATTGTCGCTGTCGCTGCTAGAAGCCATGGCCTGCGGCACGGCCTGCATTGCGACCGATGCGGGAGCCGACGGAGAAGTTTTGGAGGATGGCGCGGGCATCGTGATCGACACTCAGCGAGTGAGCCATCAGCTGCAAACTATTTTGCCGATCTTTCGCGATCATCCCGAAATGACGCGCCTGTTAGGTCAAAAGGCCCGACAGCGAGTACTGGAACGCTATACCCTGACCAAAAATGTCTCTCAGGTAGAAGCGATTTACCACGAACTGACGCCGCCGACGCTGGCCTCTGAGTCCTCTTACATGATGCTGTAGGAGCAGGGCCTGTTAGAGGCTAAATCGAGGTCTGACCCGGCCAACGGGATTTGCCGTCACCGCCCAACGGGGGTTTGTCGGTAACGATTTACCAGACTTCAGGACTGGGCTTTTGGCTGGGTAGCGCTGTTGTCGTCGCCTCTTCAGCAGCACGGGCGATCGCCGCCGCCATCTTAGAGGCAAAAGGTCTGAGCACTGACCAAGCCACCGGCGACAGCCAGCCACGCAGACTGATGGAGTAGGAAATCCGAGTGCCCCACACCGTCGATTCCAGCCGATAGACGACGCGCTCCTCGAGCCCTGGCACCGGAAACAAACGAACACTAATCAGCTCGTGGGGAGAGACGCGCTCGATAAAAATGCGAATGGGAATGGGCAACCAGCGGGGAAACACCCGATAAATCAAACCGGGTTTGGCCATCAGGCCGCGAGGCGCATTGGTACTCTCAATCAGCGGATGCCAAGAGGCGAGGTCAGCCAGGTTAATCAGGGTTTGCCAAAGCGTTTCGACGGGGGCGGAGCTGAGGGCTTGATAGGTCTGATAAAAAGACTGCTTAGCGTCCGCGTTAGATGCCTGAAACGAGTGAATTGAGCGAGGGGGTTGCCGTCTAAAAAACCGAAAAACTTTCATGGTGAGGAAATGTGACGATGGTCTTAATAGAAAGAACGTTTTCTAGCCTGCGGTAATAGACTGGCATCGTCTCCCAGCGACGTTTTAGAGTCGTATTGCCAAAATATTTGAGTCTGGGGAATTGTAAGCGTTAATACATTGACGTCAATGTCTTGCTAATGTTCAATCACCAACGGCGCTGATTCGGGTTCCCGTCTCAAAAATTTAGGCTTCTCAATATTGAGAAATGTTTTTGAGCAGCCATTCAACCCTCAATTCACGGTAGGGTAAAAATCGTTCAATTCCTGCTAGGTCAAGGGATTGGTTGTGTTTGAACAGCGGCTTCCATCGGTTCTTCCCGGTCGTCAGTATCCCGCTTCAAAACATCCTTGCCAGCCATCAAAAGTGTGGCACACCTAGGGGGGGGGTTGCAGCTAGTGAGGTCTCGCTTGACGCGGTTTTCGGCCCGACCTTAACGCTGCGTTCATTACATCATTCTGCTGATTAGGATTGTCACCCTATGACGACTTTTTCCGCGCCTCAGCGCTCTCAATCTACCTCGCCGACCCCGGCTGCTCCCCCAGCTGATTCTCGCGATCGCGTCAGTCAGTTTATGCAGGGTATTCAAGATGAGATTTGCCAGGGGCTAGAGGCGTTAGACGGGGGAGCCACCTTTCAGCAAGATCAGTGGGAACGCCCCGAGGGCGGCGGCGGTCGCTCGCGCGTGATCAAGCAGGGCGGCGTGTTTGAGCAGGGCGGCGTCAACTTTTCAGAGGTGTGGGGCGAGCAGTTACCCCCCTCAATTTTGGTGCAGCGTCCCGAAGCGGCGGGTCACGGCTTTTATGCCACCGGCACGTCCATGGTGTTACACCCCCACAATCCTTACATTCCCACCGTTCACCTCAACTACCGCTATTTTGAAGCCGGGCCGGTCTGGTGGTTTGGCGGCGGTATTGACCTCACGCCCTACTATCCCAATGTGGCGGATGTCCAGCATTTTCACCGTACGCTGAAGGCCACCTGCGATCGCCACCATGCCAACTACTATCCCGGCTTTAAGCAGTGGTGTGATGAGTATTTCTACCTCAAGCACCGCAACGAAACGCGTGGGGTAGGGGGCATTTTCTTTGACTATCAAGATGGCTTAGGTCAGCTCTATCGAGGGCCGAATGAGACCGGTGAGGCCGCTCAGTACAGCCAGCAAGTGGGAGATCTGCCCCAGCGCAGTTGGGAAGAGCTGTTTGCCTTTGTGAGTGACTGCGGCCAAGCCTTTTTGCCCGCCTATGTGCCCATTGCAGAGCAGTCTAAAGACCGCCCCTATGGCGATCGCGAGCGTGATTTTCAGCTCTATCGTCGGGGCCGCTATGTCGAATTCAACCTGGTTTATGACCGGGGTACGATTTTTGGGCTGCAAACCAATGGCCGTACGGAATCGATCTTGATGTCGCTGCCCCCCCTCGTACGCTGGGAATACAGCTATCAACCCGAACTGGGTACGCCCGAGCAGCAGCTATGCGATGTGTTTCTCAAACCGCAGGACTGGCTATCCGACGGCTTTAAGCTGTAGTCCCGGTCGCGCTTAGCAAGTAGGCAGTTGACCGGAATGATTTATACAGGATTCGTTACTCTCTGCCTTCTTCACGAGGGTAGCGTTACGGCAGTCAGGGAAAACCCGAAATCCTCAATATTGTGGGGCGAAGGCTCTTTTATCCGAACCCGGCTCGTCAAATTTCCAGCACAGAATGTTCTTTCGCAAAGATGAAATAGCCCTGCTGTTCCAGTGAGAAAGCCAGTTGGGAAGATAAGGGCGATTGCCCAAGGGCTCCGACAAGTTGCGTTGCCGCCCTGAGATGAAGTACCAGATTATCTGCGTGGAGTCATCGATCCGGTTCTATGACTGCAATGAGATAAGCAGCCGAGGCTTAGACCAGTTCGACAAATCACCTCTACACACACAAATCGGCTTCGACTCCGCTCGGCCTAAGTTCCTTGAGCGGAGTCGAAAGGAAGATCTGTAGTCCAGTTTCAGAGAATTGGTATTAGCGAAAAACGGTTTGTCGAGGCTGCAGCAGAGCCGTGCGAGGGTTGAAGGATTCAATCTCTCTCAGCTCTTTGTAAAGAGTCCGTTCGCGATCGCTCACTGTCGGCGGCACAACAATTTCGACTTCAACGATTTGATCGCCACGGCGATCGCGCCCCACAACATAACCGCGCCCGGCCAGCCGCAAGCGCTTACCGGTCTGCACGCCAGCAGGCATCGTGAGCTGCACTGGCCCATCCAGCGTGGGCACCGTGATAGTGTCCCCCAGGGTCGCCTCACTGGGCGTTACAGGAATGCGACAGAACACATCGTTGCCCGTCAACTTAAATAGCGGATGGGGTTCCACCTCAATGCGTAGATAGAGGTTCCCCCCGCCGATGCCTTGGCCCTTTAGACGAATGCGCTGGCCGGTGACCATGCCAGGAGGCATCTCGACCTCGATCGCCCTACCATCTTCGAGTCGAATTCGTTCTTGTCCGCCGGCATAGGCGCGCTCTAGCGGCACGGTGAGCGTCGCCTCCGCATCCCGTCGCGGGTTCGGGCGCGCTGCTGCCGTTCGAGGCTCACTCGCAGAGCGGGATGACGAGGCAGGCTCACTGCGATAGCGTGGAGCCTCTGCTGAGCGTCCGTTGCTGTTAGGAGATGATTCACCTCGGCGGTTGAGCAGCTGATCAACAAAGGAGTTGAAGTCACCCAGATCGCCAAAATCTAAATTGTTGAAGGAAAACTGACTAACCCGCTGGCGAAAGCCCTTTTGCTTCCAAAAGCTGCTGTACTCTTCGTATTGCGATCGCTTCTCGGGGTCAGAGAGGATTTCGTAAGCCTCACCCAGCAGCTTGAACTGTTCCTCAGCGGCCTGATCGCCGGGGTTGAGGTCAGGGTGATACTTACGTGCCAGCTGACGATAGGCCTGCTTCACCTCGGCGGATGAAGCGGTTTGATTGACCCCTAAAATTTCAAAGTAGTTGCGAAAGTTTTGCATAAACGCAGTTTCAGCATTGATCCATCCCAATGGATCAATTCTTGAGTGTTATCAGCTGGCGACGGGGGCATAGACTGCTGGAAGGGGCTGCTACAGCCACTCATCCTCATCGCCCCAATCGTCATCATAGCCGTTGTTGTAGCCCGCGGGCGGGGCAGCACTGCTGGGGCGATCGCGCCCCGCCGATGCCGGATCACGGGGGGGCAGATCACGCGGTGATCGCGACGCAGGTGGTGACCCTGAGGGACGATTCCAATCGCGCTCATCGCGATTGCCAACGGGTGGGCGGGGCGCTCCATAGGGCTGTTCACCCCAGGGATCGGCGGCAGGACGCACGTCTGGATTCGGGGCGCGACCCCGACCGGCATCACCATAGCCGCTGACATCGGCACCGTAGCGCTCAGGCGGATAACTCTGAGCGGGGGGCGGGCTTGGATTCGTTGGAGGGCGACCATAGCCGGGGTCGCGGGGGCGATCGTTGCCATAGATCGGTGGCTCGTTCCAACTGGAGCGAGCCGGGGCTCGATAGGGGTCACTGCTGCCCGGTGAGCCATAGGCATTGGGCTGATAGCGCGGTGGGGGCGGGGCGCTGTAATAGTCATTGGCGGGGGGCGTCCCGGTGAGGCGGGGGCGATCGTAGTTCCAGGCGTCATCGTCCCAAGCGGGCCGCCGCGACCAGCTATCTTCGTAGCGGTCGTATTCGTTGTCGTCGCCCAGAAAGGTGCTCTTTAGGGTGCCCCCAATTTGACCGAGCAGGCCGGTTTCTTCCGTGTCGTCTTCGTAGAGGTAGGCCTCGCGATTCAGCTCGTAGACCTCGTCCTGCAGTTCGGCTTGGGTAATATCGATGCCCCGTTCGTCGTTGTTGGTGAGACATTCCCGCAGCTCTTGAATCAGGCGCTCAACCCGACGGCGACGATCGCGGGCAAACTGCATGCCAAAGTCCAGTACGACTTCCCGCAGCACCCGTTCGGCCTGGTAAGTCAGGGCCTCGGCCCGGTTACGCTTTTCGACCTGTTCACGCTTGAGGCGATCGGTATCTGAAAACTCCTCCGCATCTTTGATCATCTGCTGCACCTCTGCTTCGCTGAGGGTGGCAGAGCCTTGAATGGTCAAGCTTTGTTCGCGCCCGGTGGTGCGATCCATCGCAGAGACTTGCAAAATGCCGTTGGCGTCAATGTCAAAGGCCACCTGCACCTGGGGTACGCCGCGCGGGGCCGGGGGAATGCCCATTAGCTTGAAGCGGCCCAGGGCTTTATTGTCAGCGGCCATTTCGCGCTCGCCCTGCAGCACATGCACTTCCACCATCGTCTGATTGTTCTCTGAGGTGGAAAAGATGTCTGAGCGCCGCACCGGAATCGTCGTATTGCGGGGAATCACCTTTTTCATCACGCCGCCAATGGTTTCGAGACCCAGAGATAAGGGCGTGACGTCGAGCAGCAAAATGTCCTGCACTTCTTGGGTAAGAATGCCGGCTTGAATGGCGGCACCCACCGCGACCACTTCATCCGGATTGACGTTTTGGTTGGGTGGTCGGCGAATCAGCGATCGCACCATGTCGTGCACCATCGGCATACGACTCCCGCCGCCCACCAACACCACCTCATCAATCTGGTCAGGGGTCAGCCCGGCATCGGTCAGGGCCTGTTTCAGCGGCCCCCGCAACCGGCTCATTAGATCGCCACACAAACCTTCAAATTGTGATCGCGATAGGGTCGTCTCTAAATGCTTTGGCCCGTCAGCGGTGGCGGTGATAAAGGGTAGGTTGATTTCCGTGACATTCACCCCAGAAAGCTCAATTTTGGCTTTCTCAGCAGCCTCGGTCAGGCGCTGCAAAGATTGGCGATCGCGGCGCAAATCCACGCCTTCCGCCGCCAAAAAATCGTCTGCCAGCCAGTCCACAATTTTCTTATCAAAATTGGTGCCGCCAAGCTGCGTATCCCCCGCTGTTGAGCGCACCTCAAACACCCCATCACCCACATCGAGAATCGACACGTCAAAGGTGCCGCCCCCCAGATCAAATACCAGCACCGTTTGGCTGTACTGCTGGTCGAGGCCATAGGCGAGCGCCGCCGCTGTCGGCTCGTTCAAAATCCGCTTTACTTCTAGCCCAGCGATGCGCCCGGCATTGCGAGTGGCCTGCCGCTGTGCATCGTTGAAATAGGCCGGTACGGTAATTACGGCCCCGGTCACGGGCTGCCCCAAGTAGCGACTCGCCTCTTCCGCCAGCTTTCGCAGAATCATTGATGAGATTTCTTCGGGGGCGAACTCTTTTTCTAATCGGGGACACTGAATTCGCACTTCATTGTTGTCGCCCCGGCGAATGGTGTAAGGCACACGCTTCGAGTCTGCTGACAGCTCACCGTACTTGCGGCCCATGTACCGCTTGACGCCAGCAAACGTATTTTGGGGATTCAAGACCGCCTGCCGCCGCGCCATTTGCCCCACTAGGCGCTCGCCGTCTTTGCTAAACGCCACGACCGAAGGAGTTGTCCGCATGCTTTCTGCGTTGGCAATGACGATGGGCTTGCCGCCCTCCATCACCGAGACCACCGAGTTGGAGTACCCAGGTCAATCCCCACAACTTTGCCCATTCGTCTCGTGTCTCCTCGTTCGTCCCGTATCCCGAACTGTGCGCTCGTACTGTTCGCTCGTCTCTCAGCTTGTCGTGCCAGCGCCGACCCTGCTGTATGAAACGCCACCGATGGCGGTTGTCGATCCTGACTATCTCCCGACGACTGTTGACTCAATTATCGTGATCATCAGCGGTTGTCAGGACAAGGATTGCTCCCATCACACCATCAATATATATGGTAGACCTTTGCTTTCGTCGCCTGAGGGATATCCGCACTCAGACCCGGAGTGAAATTCATAATTCAGGAGATTTTTCGGTGGGCGCAGCGATCGCCCGTTGGACTCCCGATATCTTATCCTCGCGATCGCGCCGCTGAGGAGCAGGCATCACACTGAAGTTTGGCGGCTGGGCCGGGCACTAGGCATCATGCTGTCGTTCAATAAATGAACGCCCCGCCATGAGCGCGGCACTGCTGGTGGTATAGCGATACCCATCATTCAACACGTCTAAAGCTGAATTGATGATCCAGCACTGGTAACCCTGTTTGTGGCTATGGCTGACGCCAATGATCCAGCCCGGCATCGCCGAAAGTTGAACAAACTGAGTGCTTTCCATAGAACTGCCCAATTGTTAATTCAATCTTAAGCTACGACTGGGCAGAAAACGTATCGGCATACACAGCAAAATCCGATAGAAGAGTTTGCCACTGGCTGCCGTCCATCATGAGTTGCTGGGGACCTGAGTCATTGGCGGGCAGCGAACCACCGCGATCGCCACGCAGAATGCCGAGTCTCAATGCTTAAATTCCTAATACCCGCTTAAGCTTCCAGCAAGACCGGGGCACTGAACAAATCTGTCCTCTGGTTTCACCGCATGGGCAGACTGTCGTCTGAGCTCATCGGTCGCATGCAACTCGCCATCGCATGGTAGTTTGCAAGAGATTTCTGCAACGGTAGGCAATACGAGCCCATGTCTAACCGCTCAATTGGGCTAGCGCCCGAGCTTTATGACTATCTGCTGTCAGCGTCGCTGCGAGAGCCGCCGGTACTGGCCGAGCTGCGCCGGTATACGGCCAGCCATACCATGAGCCAGATGCAAATCTCCCCTGAGCAGGGTCAGTTCATGGCGCTGTTGGTCAAGCTAGCCAATGTGCACCGAGCCTTGGAGATTGGGGTTTTCACCGGCTACAGTTCCCTGGCCGTCGCCCTGGCGCTGCCGCCAACTGGTCACCTCGTGGCCTGCGATGTGAATGAAGACTACACCGCGATCGCCCGACAGTTTTGGCAAAAAGCGGGCGTTGCCGACAAAATCGACCTGCGCCTTGGGCCGGCCCTCGACACGCTGCAGCAGCTGATCGACACCGGCGAGGCAAACACCTTTGACTTTGCCTTTATCGATGCCGATAAAAGCAGCTACGACCAGTACTACGAGCAAGCGCTCATTCTGGTGCGAGCGGGTGGCCTGATTGCGATCGATAATGTGTTGTGGTCGGGTCGAGTAGCTGCCGCCACCGTCACTGACAACCGCACCCGGCGCATGCGAGCTTTGAATCAAAAGCTCCACGGCGACGATCGCATTGACCTGAGTTTGCTACCCATCGGCGATGGTCTAACCCTGGCACTCAAACGTTAGTCTGGTTGGGCTCAAACCACATTTGAGAATAGACAGTTTTCTGTCAGGGTTCAGCCATTTCTGTCAGATTTTTGCACGGTCAACACCTCGACTAGTTTTCGCGAACCGATACCTGCTGGCTGCTGTACATGGCGTGCAAAACCAGCGCCGGGTCGACCCAATTGTCGTCATACTTCATGCCCCAGTGCAGGTGCGGACCGGTTGTGCGACCGGTCATACCGATACGCCCAATGCGTGTACCCGTGCCCACCGCTTGCCCTTCCCGAATGCGGAGATTGCCGCCACTATCGACCATATAACGCCCCCCGCCTTCCGTAACGACATGACCTTGCATATGACAGTAAATATGCATCCAGTTACCCGACTGCACCACCACTGAGGTGCCGCAGGTGCTGTCGTCAGAGACTTCGATTACCTGTCCTTCCCACCAGTTGCGGATATAACTGCCCATCGGAGCAGCCAAGTCTAACCCATAGTGAAAGCGCTGGCTGCCCCCGTACGGATCGGAGCGGTAGCCAAACGGCGAGGTATAAGCCTGAAAATTTTCTACCGGGAAGGAGGCTTCGTGCCAGAGATTGCCCACTGCGACATCAGCCGTCGCTGAGGGCTCAACCGCTTGCCCGATAGTGGGATAGCCAAAGTGAACCAGCATCGTGACCAAGGCTGCAGCCAATACCCAGATCAGCGTCGAAACGCGACGCGCTAGGGCAGGCTTTGAGGGGGTAGACAGGCCTCGACCAGATTCAAGACGCCCAAGATGAAACCAACGCTTCATGATTAAGAACTTAGCCGGTAGAGATGATCAGGAAGGGATTGAATTGAGCCGGTGACATCCAATCCAACGACGATCAAGAGTACCGCAGTTTTCAGAAAAGTCTCACTTCAAGCATCGACTGATCGGCGCTTTGAGCGCTCCAGATCTGCGCTCGGCAGCGTTCTTTACGATTAGCGGAAAACACTGCGCAATCAGGGCATTGACCAGATCGTATCGGGTTTTCACGAGACGGATTACCCTAGCCATGAGGGCAACAGCGTCGAAAAAATTTACACGACGATCGCGCGATCGCTCCCCTGAACAGCACCCAGCGAGATGCCCCGGTTGAAGCCACTCAAAACCAACCTTGCTCACGACGACAAAAAGCAACCAACAACAGCAGCATCTACTTCAGGAAGGGCAAGCCCGATGGAATCAAAAAGCCGATCGGATGGTAATTTCAGTCATCTGTGGTGAGCCAATCAAACTGCGGCTGGCTATACAAGGCGGGGCAAAACACGCCTGCAGAAATCTGGAGTCCCTTGACCTGAACGTGGTTGGCGATACTAGTGGTCTGTCAGTTCTCAATTTGTGGATTGTTGACTTTCAGAACGATGGCAATCCGGACAGAACGATGGCAATCCGGATTGATTTCTGTCGGGAAAACGGGCAAGATGCCCGTCCAAACAAGACACCTGCTCTGCAATTTTGAGGACGTACAAATTTAAACTTGGCGCTGCACTAGGGCGGGTCATCAATTAAACCCGAAAGCCTGACGGTATGGACATTACCGCGCCCGTTTCGTAAAACTAGCTAGAGGCTGAACCGCTTTCAGCATAAGGACTCAGCCGCTAAATGATGACAGCCTCCAGTTGCCCGCGCCGACATCGGCAGGCATCGACCTCGACCCAATCTAAAACGTAGTTGTCCAAATCAGCGCGTTCACTTTTTCAAGTAACCATTCTGGCTCTAACGGCAAGGTGATTGAGGCATCGACATCGTTGAGCGAATCTTGCGAATCTTGACGACTGCGCAAGGCCAAGATTTTCACCTTAGAGGTAATTAAGGCTTCCCGCAGCGCTTCGACGACTCGTCTGCCGTTGATGCTGCCCAGATCCATATTGATAATCACGACGGCAGGCTGCAAGAGCGCGACTTGCTCAACCACCCGCGAGCCTTCGATCATCCAAATGACTTGATAGTCAGCTGCCGTTAGCAGATCACAAATCACGCCAGCAGTATCTTCTTGGTCTTCCACCAGCACAATGCGACCGGTCACTGGAGTTGCTTTGGCGGCTGGCACCGCAGGCGGCTGAGGTTTGGGGTGAGCCTCAGCCGCCAACCGCTGCAGCGGCAGCCGGGCCGTAAAAACTGAGCCGACGCCCACTCGCGAGTTAACCGTGATTGAGCCCCCATGCAGTTCGATCAGCTGCTTGGTCAGGGCGAGGCCTAAACCCGTGCCCGGATATTGGCGTTGTCGACTGGGTTCAAGCTGCTGAAAGGTTTCAAATAGTCGGGAGATTTGATGTTCGGGAATGCCAATGCCGGTATCTTCCACCTGAAAAATCGCCATCTGCTGCTCGCGTCGCAGTCGCAGGTTGACCTGGCCACCATCGTGGGTAAATTTGAGGGCATTGCTCAGCAAGTTACTCAAGATTTGTTGAATCCGCCGCGGATCACCGGTAAACGTATCTTGATCGGGCAACAGCGTCGATTCAAAATTCAGGAAAATGCTGCGATCGCGGGCCAGTTTGCGAAAGGGTTCGATCGCCTGTTGCGACAGACTCGTCAGTGAAAAAGTGCGAACTTCGAGCACGATGCGCCCCGACTCGATCTTTGACATTTCTAAAATGTTGTTAATCACCACGAGCAGCCGTTCACCGCTATCGTGAATCGTCTGCAGATAGGTGCGCTGGCGAGCATTCAGCTCACCTAAAGACCAACGCAGCAGCGTGGCCGACATGCCAATGATGCAGGTCAGTGGGGTGCGCAGCTCATGGCTCATAGTGGCCAAAAATTCACTTTTGGTGAAGTTGGCCGACTGGGCCGCCGCCAAGGCGTCTTTCAAATCCTGAGTGCGGTTAATCACGCAGGTTTCGAGCGACTGAGTTTGTGAGCGCAGTTGCGCATACAGCTCAGCCTGCTGAATGGCGATCGCCAGATGTTCGGCAATCTGCTGCAGAAACGTCAGTTCTGAAGGTTGCCAACGGCGCGGCGTCCGACACTGGTGGGCAATGAGGAACCCCCACAGCTCGTTTTGCACAATAATCGGCGCAATTACCTGAGCCCGCACCTGTATTTTTTGGAGAAAGTTTAACAAACACGGCGTGTCGCGATAGTGAGTCTGCACATCGCTGACCGCGATCGGTACACCATCCTGATATTTCTCCGAGCATTGGGCATAGTCATCGAGGCAGCGTTCTTCTGTTAAGTGCAGCACAGACTCAATGGTGGGAGCGGCCAACGCCTCGTAGGTCACAGAGCCTGGGCAGCCGGATGTGGATTCCGGGGCCGAAGTCGCCCAAGGGGATGGCGCTGCTGCCGTGGCGGCTTGAAACTGATAGATCACCAGTCGGTCTGCGGCTAAGTATTGCTGTACTTCCGCCACCGTGGTCGAGAGCACAGCTGGTAGATCAAGACTGTCTCGAATTTTGGCGATGATTTGCTTGACTAACAGGGCTTGCTCTCGTTTCTGAACGAGTTGGGCTGGAGCGGGGGCCGCTGGAGCGATCGCCGATAAGGAGACTTCAGTGGCTCTATTGCTCGGCTCGATCAGCTGGGGCAGCAGAGTCATCATGAGCTCAGCGCAAGACTCGGCTGAGCGATCGCTCAACAGTTGCTGGGCCTCATTCAGCTGTTGCTGCACTTCAGCCGTGGCGGCAATGGCGACGAGGCTATTGATCGCTTGTTTAAGGCAGTCAGGCCCCGTGGCTAGGCCAACGGAGAAAAGCTCAACGGAATCGGCCCAAGCTGAGACCGACAGCCTGTTTTGAACGAGCAATCCTTGCGTGGTCGGCGTCACCACCAGCGCCACGGTTTGCCAGCCCGTCACCGTTTCCCAGGCGGCGCTCAAATCGGCCTCCGTCAGGCCAATCGCGCCCGTCTGCTGGGCCTGACTAAGAAACGAACGCCGTAAGCGATGGTAAGTGCCAAACGACAGTTGTCGAACCGCGAAGGCCGAATTGTCTGGAAATAGAGTCATGACGTCATTAAAGCTAGGGTCATCGCGCCCTAACCCAGTGTTTACCCGAATTTGTCAGATGGCTCGAACTGCTGACATGACCCTGCTTCCCTCAAGCCTGATCCAGCTTTGAACGGCATCGCCGCCATTCCTGGCTAGACCCATAAATTAAGGAGAGAAAACATGACGGCAAGTAACCGTTGCGCCAGTGCCCTCAGCATTAACCAGACAGACTGCGATCGCCCTATACTCCCTATCGCCCTGTCGTTCAAAGCATGGAACTCATGGTAGCTTTCGATGGGGTTTCCCCCGCGAGACACTAGAGTTCCTTCAGATTTCACCCGTCGCTGCGGATTTTAACGATGCATAGATTGGCTGCAACCCCCGGTGGTTGGACACCCGACACCGACGGGGTGATTTTTGTGGAACAGAGCCCCGCCCCGCTCATTTTCATGACGACTGCCGATACCGACATTCAGTGTTTGGCACGAGTAGCGGCGCAGTGGCCCTCGGCGGCGCCAGCATTACGGGTGGTGAACCTGCTGCAGCTGCAGCAAGAATTGGCGATCGACGCCTATGGCGAAACGGTGCTCGCCCAAGCCCAGGTGATTGTTTTGCGCCTGCTAGGCGGACGGGCTTACTGGTCTTACGGTTTAGAGGTGACGCGGGCGATCGCCCAAACCCATGGCATATCCCTAATCGTGCTGCCGGGGGATGATCGCCCTGACCC
>JBCBJQ010000002.1:0-183292 GCA_038523235.1 Cyanobacteria bacterium J06626_4 | reverse complement strand
TGTAGCTGTGTTAGCTGAGGTCGGGGACGGAAAAGAAGTTCGTTATATCGCACAAGAATTTCTTCCCGATGAAGCTGATAAAGATAGAAAAAGTTGTCCTGAGTAGACTTAAGATTGATGATTCTATTCTGAAGTAGTCGCGGCTAGGCTCTCGATTCTGTAGTACGCTCACCATTTCAAGCTCCTCCTCAGATGTCAAAGCTGATATGGTGCTGTTCGTTAGTGCATTTTTGTTTCGTAATGAGGCTGGTTTAGGTTTGTTTGCCCAAATTAGCCCTAATGTCCTTTTCCTGCGGTGTTTGAGAATTACACCTTATATCATCTCTCCAGTAGTGTACAAACCGTTACTCCCTTCTTCAGCGTGTCACATATCTAGTATTCTGGAACATCAAAATACTCCGCCCGCCTGGCTCGATAATCCGTGCTCTTCGTAGACTCGCTCACCACCCTTGATTTTGGACAAATTTGGAATGAGATTGTGCGCAGCAAGCTCCTGAAAGCCCCTATATGGAGGACTTGAAGGCGATCTCTCTCTCACGGAAATCTGAAATTTGAAGATATTCGGTGATTGGGCAAAGTCGGCGTCAGGCTCAAAACCTCAAATATCTCGAAACCAATTCTCTCTCAATAGCTAGAAGCCCCGACAAAACGTCAAATGAGCAAGCATTCAAGCTCTTTTTTGTCCATCCAGACCACCTTATACCACCAGCAACGGTGGCGGCTCATTCAGGCGGATCACAGCTTCCCGTTCTTGCAACGTTTCCCACTGTTCTAGCGTCAGCACCGTCAAGTCTGTAATCCGCACTGTATCCCAGGCTTCACCCCGAGGTAATTGCAGTCCTACAGTTCCTGCCACCGCAATCCAGATTTGTTGCAGACGCTCAATCTCATTATCAAACAGGCGCCCCAATCGTTTGATGGTGGCTCCATGACGTCCTGTACCCAAATGCAGTTCCCTATTTACCAACTCGTAGCGTCCGTCGCAGCCATCGTCATAGGCGAGATATTCGTCTAAGGTAAAGTGCTGAACTGCGATCGCCATAAAGCAGCCAAAACAACAGTGTCTTAATTTTAGTCATTCGATGGAGGGCCGCCTCATTGTGAACCGATCGCTCCCTTCATCCCTGCAAGCGACGCGATTTTCACTACTCAAGTTTGGACGCAGAGTGAGTTGCCCAGGCCAAATGCGACGGTTGATCGCTTAGCCTGGGCACTGGTTTAATATCGGATTTGTAGAGTCACGGTGGCCTGCACAGACTGCTCGCCGCCGATCACGGGGGTAGAAACATCCGCCTGAGCCACCGAAAACTCGGCTCGCTGTGGCAGATTAATGGGAATCGGGGCGGACGCACCGTTAATTTGAATGCCGATAATTTCTTGCGGCCCGAGGTCGAGCGCACTCAGCACCGTATTCGCTTGCGCTTGGGCATCCGCAGTGGCCTCACGCAGGGCCTGCTGGCGAGCCGCCGCGATCGTGTCATCCTCAGCGATAAAGCTAATGCTGATAATTTCATTGGCCCCGGCATTCACCGCTTCATCCAGCAGGGTACCGACAGCTTCTGTCGGCATTTCAAAGCTGACGGTGTTGCTGCCGCTGTAGCCAATGATTTCAGCCTGGCCATTGTCATAGTTGTATTGGGGATTGAGCCGCACCCCGGTGGTCTCAAGCTTGTCGACCTGGCGAGATCGCAGCAGCTCCACCACTGCCGTCGATCGCTCGGCGATCGCTTCCTGCACCGTGGTGGCATCGCGACCTTGTTGCTCAACCCCCAGCACTACCAGCGCCTTGGTCGTTTGCACTGATTCTTGCCCTTGTCCGGTCACCGTCAGAGTTCGCAAAACCGCCTCCTGCGCCCCCACCGGGTGGATGAATCCTGGCAGCATCACCACCAGACCTGAAGTTAGGGCAGCTGAAGCGAGCACTGCCGCAACGAAGCGTTTGGGGAAAGAGCGTTTTACGGGTTTCATATCCTCACAACCTTTTGAGCTTAATCGGCTCATTTAATGTGTCACAGCGCGATCGGTCGCCAGTCACGGTTACCAAATTCGTAACTTGACCGCTCTTCGCCCGGCATTTGAGGGGGTTGTAAGCACTGGACGCTCCAGCCCCTCGGCTGCCAACCCAAGTGATGAGTCGACTTGGCGGCATGGGCGACGCCTCAATCAATCTAAAAACCATGAATCATTGAGCCCTGGAGCCTTTATGGGTCGATTAGACAGCTGGGAAATCGGGCGAGACTAATCGCCACCCCGCCAAAATCGCGATCGCCCACCAAAAGAACAAAACCAAGACAATCGGCAGGACAAATTTCTGACTCTCTTAATTCATTTTTAACCACTAAAAACACAACTATTTTTGATATAAAAATACGAATATTTGTCTATACAATGCAATAAAGCTAAGCGTCATAAAACGCATGACTCGAAAGAGGAAGCCCGCTGAGTTCCGAGGGTTTTTCCATTATTTGTATTCTACAAAACATCGAAATATCAGTATTTTTATCTGCTCGCATGAATCTTTAAAGCTGTAGTAAAGATCACCACCAGTTCGGTTGCCTCTACGTGAATATCACCATAGATTTCCACACAGCGGTGGTTCCATTTTCTGTGATGCGATTTCCCTTCAAGTGCTTGACTGGTTTGAAGATTATGCTCTCAGCACAGAGCCCTCGCTAACGTTGTAACCAGTAATTCAAGACAATGAATACCAAAATAATTGCATTGATGGGCGGGGCAGTTGTGACCGGAATGGCGATCGCGCCTGCTGCCGAAGCGGCGACGATTGGATTCGACTTTTTTGGCACCGGCTATGGTGGCGCAGGCGGCACCGTCACTGGCATGTTTGAAACGGATGAAGCAAGTATTGGTGATGGTTTAGTTGACGGGAGTGAACTAATTTCCTGGACTTTTAGCTTTAACGGATTGCCGGGTGTAGATGCTTTTGAAATCTCCTCTAATGATGCTAATGCGAGTGTTCTTTTTTTCGAGGGGTTTCAGGTTTCTTCTAGCGCTCCCGTTGATCAAGGGGTTGACTTTACTAGCTTGGGAGCAATATTTCCTGACTTGGGGACTTTTGAAGGGGATGCGGGCTCAATTGACCTTGAGTTCGGCTTTATTTTTAGCAATGCGAACTTGCAGGAGGGGGAGCCTGTGGGTAAAGGCAGCGCTGTGGTGACGCCCCAACCCGTCCCCGAACCGATGACCCTGTTGGGCACTTTGGCTGTCGTGGGGCTAGGCTATGTCTCTCGCCGTCGTCACCTAGCCCAACAAGCTGAAGCTTAGGACATATCGTTCGGCAAAAAATGCTCCCAGCTTAGGTTGGGGGCGTTTTTTATGCGCTGTACGACGCCTCATCGGCATATCCGCAGCCGCGACATTAACCATGTTTCAGGCATTGCGGCGATCTTCGCCATTAGCCATCACTCACCTTAAGTGAAACTAAACAGCGTCAGATTAAGTGAAACTAAACAGCGTCAGAGCAGCGACAGCAACAGGCGACAATGTGCTGGTTGCTGCCATCTTGGGTGAGCTTCCCCCCAATTGATGCCGAGGATATATGGATGATGGTGAAAAAACTTGGAATGTTCGTGATCGGGCTGGCGATCGCCACCACTTTGGCGCTACTCTCGCTGCCAAGCCAGCCGCTAGTCGCCGAGGAGATGCCCTCAACCGACAGCCCCATGCCCAGTCGGGCTGAAGTTTGCGGGTTGGTGCAGTCGATGCCCAGAGCTGCCGACACGGATGAGCTGCTGACGTTGCTCGACAGAGATCGCCCCTCCATCATCCGCGATCTCGAAGCGATGAAAACCAACATGGAGCAGTACGATTCCGAAGGTTACGGCTGGCAAAACGTGATCGACGGCTCCAGCGCCCTCGAACCTCGTCCGGCCTCTTGGCTGATTGGGGCCTTGGGCATGGCCTGTGAAGAGTCGTTGACCGCGATGGTGACCGGTACCGTCACCTATCGACAACGCATTGGCCTGCCGCCCAGCGCCACCGTCGTGGTCACCCTCGCAGATGTGAGCCTAGCCGATGTGCCCGCCACGGTGATTGCTGAGCAAACCATTGAGACCGCTGGACAGCAGGTGCCCATTCCCTTCAGCCTCACCTATGACCCAGCCGAGATTAAGCCCCAGCATTCCTATGGTGTGCGGGCTCAGATTTTTTACGGCGATAACCTGAGAGGGACGAGTACCACGGCCTACCCGGTGATTACCCAGGGCAGTCCGACAGATATTGAGATCGAGGTCGATCCGGTTTAGCTAATTGCTATTCAAGAGATCCTCAGCGGGGCGGGTTTTGGGGATGTACAGTAACGATGCAATGAAGGCTGCGCTGCCCCTGCCCGGAAGGATATTGCTCGTCCGTCCCCGCCAACGCAGTTTTCTGGCGATGAAGTGTAGCGGCGATCGCCAGAAGTTAATCACATCCTCTGGCTACGGATTCAGAAACTGCGCGCGATGCTTGTCGCATTTGACATGATTCTGAAGTTCAACGAATAGTCCGGCAACTGTGACTTCATCAAGGATTTAAGCCGCATAACGAACCAACTCACCGATCGTGGATCAGTTGAAAGTGTTCGGATTATCAACTGGTGCCTCAAAATTGGCATTCAGCACAGCGCGCTGTTGGGCAATTCGTGCTGCCATCTTTACATACTCATTTACGAGAAGTCGAAGACCAATCACCCACAAGATCAAATCTGAAAGCGACATCAAATTCCATAATCCCCAGAAAGTCCAAGATGACCAAAGAACCGGGATCCAAGGCAGTATCGCCAATATTGCGCCCGTCCCACTAGAGATAGCGAGCATGAGGAAGCAGCGTTTGCGCGTGTCCTGATAGGCCGTTGTTGCAAGCACAAACACAAGCAGATTCGCGACAACATAGGCAAACGCGACCACACGGCTAACGAATTCCGGAAGTGTCATTTCGGATGTGTCCAATATCGAGGTGGAACCCGTTTTAGGAGATTTTCAGCAAACCCGATACGCGTAGAAACGAATTTGGTTGATGCCTCGTAACAATGAAATCAAGATTGCTAGCTCAATCCACCTTAAATGTACCGGTATAGCCGTCGCTGGTGCCGTTAGGTAGTTTGTAAAATCGAGCTCCGACTTCGCTCAGCCCTCAACGCCTCAATCTGAAGGGTGAGCGGAGTCAAACCCTCAGCCGATCATGAATTTGATAACAACCACCTAACTTTAAAACACAATGGCGAACCCTTGGGTTATGTATGAGGAGTCGGTCATCAGTGCCTGGAAGATAGCGTTTGTCTATATCCCGCCACTGTGTTTTTCCGGTCTCGCCGCTGTGTTTTTCCGGCAACTGCAAGCATTTGAATGGTGCCATTGGCCATAGGATTGCTTGCCCCATCGTACCGGGCAGCAGTGCTAGACTGCTGCCCTAGCCTCACCCACTGATTGCCGCGATCGCCATGACTGACCTGACCCAAGTACTCGCCCAGGAACTGTCTCTCTCGCCGCGTGATGTCACGGCAGCGCTGACGCTGTTGCAAGAGGGCGCAACGGTGCCCTTTATTGCGCGCTATCGCAAAGAGCGGACTGGTGGCATGGACGAAGTGCAGCTGCGATCGCTGCAGGAGCGATCGCTCTATCTGACCGAGCTGGGCGATCGTAAAGCCGTCATTCTGCAATCCATCACCGACCAGGGCAAGTTGACGCCCGAGCTGCAGGCCAAGATTACTGCCTGCGACAAAAAAACGGATCTCGAAGACCTCTATTTGCCCTACCGGCCCCGGCGTCGCACCCGCGCCACAATTGCTCGGGAAAAGGGGCTGGAGCCGCTCGCCACTCTAATTGCCGAACACAATCAACCGCAGCGGCCACCGCTAAACCTGACTCAAGCCGCCAGCGATTTCGTGCAGCCAGAGCAGGGTGTCGAGACGGTAGAGGAGGCGCTTAAAGGAGCCGCTGACATTTTGGCCGAGGCCGTGGCCGAGCAGGCTGAACTGCGGGCCTGGGTACGCAGTTATTTCCTCAAAGCGGGCCAGTTTCGGGCGCAGATTGATCCGAAGATTCCGGCAGGCAGCACCAAGTTTGAGCTGTATCGCGCTTACGAAGTCGCAGTGAGCAAGGTCGCACCCCACAATCTTTTGGCGCTATTGCGCGGACAGCGAGAAGACATTGTCAGCTTAGAGTTGGCCTTTGATGGGGAGGAAGTGCTGCGCCATATCGAGGCCCAAGTCGTCCATACCCGCCACACTGATTTGAGGGCGTTCTATCGCGACCTGATCGAGGATGCCTTTACGCGATTGATGAAACCCTCCCTCATCAACGCCGTCATTGCCGAGAAAAAAGCCTGGGCCGATGGCGAATCGATTCACACCTTTGAGACCAACCTGCGCGATCTGCTGCTGGCTCCCCCCGCTGGCATGAAACCGACGCTGGCGATCGATCCGGGCTTTCGCACCGGCTGCAAGGTCGCAGTGGTGGATCAAACGGGCCGGTTCTTGCACTATGAAGCAATTTTTCCGCATCAGGGCCAAGGGCGACGCGAGCAGGCCGCTCAAGCGCTCAAACAGCTGATTCAGCAATATCAGGTGGCGCTGATTGCCATTGGCAATGGCACCGCCGGTCGGGAGACGGATGCCTTTGTCGGTGAGGTGCTGCAGTCCCTGCCGCAGCCGCCCACCAAGGTGATGGTGAACGAAGCCGGGGCCTCGGTGTATTCCGCCAGTCCCGTCGCGATCGCGGAGTTTCCGGAGCTGGACGTCACCGTGCGAGGGGCGATCAGCATTGGCCGCCGCCTGCAAGATCCCCTGGCGGAGCTGGTAAAAATCGATCCAAAATCCATCGGCGTGGGCCAATATCAGCACGATGTCGACCAGAAGCAGCTCAAACAAAAGCTAGAAGAAACGGTTGAAAGCTGCGTGAACTATGTCGGTGTTGACCTCAACACCGCCTCGTCGGAACTATTGACCTACGTTTCGGGCATTACGGCGACGGTGGCGAACAACATCGTGGCCTATCGCGATGCCCACGGCGCGTTTCGCAATCGCAAGGCGCTGCTCAAAGTGCCCAAACTCGGCCCCAAAGCCTTTGAACAGGCAGCAGGCTTTTTGCGCATTCGCGCCGGCGAAAATCCCCTCGACAACACCGCCGTCCACCCGGAAAGCTATGGCATTGTGGGCACAATCTTGCAGGATTTGGGGCTCGATGTGACGGCCCTCAAAGCCGACGCTCAGCAACTGCAAACGCAATCGCTGCAGTCCATCGACCTCAAGCGCTACGCCACCGCCGCCGTGGGTGAACCGACCCTGCGCGACATTCTAGAGGAACTAGAGAAGCCTGGACGAGACCCGCGATCGCAATTCGTCACGGCGAAATTTCGCGATGATATTCAAACCCTGGCAGATTTGGCCCCCGAGATGATGCTAGAGGGCGTGGTCACCAACGTCGCCAACTTCGGCGCGTTTGTCGATATTGGCGTCCACCAAGACGGCCTCGTCCATGTTTCTCAACTGGCCGATCGCTTCGTCAAAGACCCTAAAGACATCGTCAAAGTCGGTCAGGTCGTGACCGTCCGCGTTCTCGAAGTGGATGAAAAGCTGAAGCGCGTCAGCCTGTCAATGCGATCGCCGGATTCGTCATCCGCCTCTTCTCACCCCCGACCGGCCAAAGCTGCTAAATCTCAGCCTTCTAAAACACCGAAACCCCAGCGAGCCAGATCGGCCAAACCCCAGACTCAGCCCCGTCCTCAAGACGCCCCTGCCAACCCAACGCTGCAAGACCTGCAGGCCAAATTCAACTCGCGATCGCGGCGGCGATGAAATGAAATAGCCGTGTTCTACCTTTGGCAGGATTCAAAAGGCAGAATTTTAAAACTCTGAACGCTCCACTCTCCACCCCCTACCCTCCACTCCCCATCAGTTCACCGGAAACCAACGTCGCCACAACGGCTTGCAGTCAACGCGATAAAACAGCCAGTTCCACAATGGCAATAGATAGAGATACACCGCATAGGGTACGAAGCTGCTGTCACTGAGAATGATGGTGGCCGGTACCAGTCCCGCGATGTTCCAGGGAATTAGGGGCGCAATTACCACCGCCGAATTTTCGATATCCACCGCCAGCTGTTCCTGACTGACCTGCTGTGCCGTGTACTGCGGTTGAGCAATCTTCTGCGTCAGCAAAATTGCAATGGTTTGGGTGCAGCCAAAGGCGCTGGTGAGCAGACTGGCTGCGATCGTCCCGCCAAAGCGACCGCGCTGCCCTGACCATTGGGCCAGCCAGCGCCCGACCCGGTCGAAGGTACCCAGGGCTGAGAGCAGTCCCGCGAGAGCGCTAGAAACCAACACGATGCTACAAACTTTGCTCATCGTCCACAGGCCACCGCCCTTGAAAATGGTGCTGAGGGCCTCATCTGGGGGCAACTGCAGCCCCCACAGCAAGGTTTGGGCTACCGTCCCCACCGATTGCGATTGCAAGGTGAGCGCCAGCGCGATCGCGCTGGCCAGGCTCACGGCCAAAGTGCGTCGCACCGGCCACCGGCATAGGGTGAGCACCACCAGTAGACCGGCGGGTAAGAGGGTCAGGGGATGCACCGAAAATTGGGTGGGAATGCTTGCCAATAACGGATTATCGGTGCCCGTCAGCGGATGTTGCAGCGACGCAATGCCATAGATCAATAGAGATAAGCCCAACGGCCCCCAGTTAGTTGCGATCATGCGCTGTAAATTGCGATAGATATTGGTGGCCGTAATCGCCGCGACCAGGTGAGCACTCGACGACATGGGGGAACAGCGATCGCCCACGTAGGCTCCAGCGATTACCGCACCTGCTGCCCAGCCCTCAGGGAAATCGGCCCCGCGCGCCATAATCATCAGCGCCAGCCCCATCGTGCCTGCACTGCCAAACGAGGTGCCCAGCAGTGCCGAGAGCGTCCCCGTCAGCACAAAGGCCGACACCAAAAACCACTGTGGGTGAATGATTTTCAAGCCGTAGTACACCAACGCTGGCACGGTGCCAGCGATCAGCCAACCGGCCACCACCACCCCAATCAGTAACAAAATGCTGAGCACCCCCCACGATTGCCGCACCCCTTGCTGCATATGCTGCGCCAACTGCGGATAGGGGATACCTCGTCGCCGATAGACCCCAGCGATCAGGCTCAGAGCACCCACCAAGGGCACTAAAAGCGGCCAGCCTTGCTGCACCGAGAGCAAGAGGCCTGCAAATGAAACCGCTAGGGCGATCGCAATATCCATCGCGCCATCCATCCCTCAAAAACGTGGTCAATCTGTGGTTAAGCTATCAGCCCAACTCGTAGCACCAACACTGATGTTGACCGCAACCGTTATCGATGCTGTCGATAACCGAGCTGATCGCTGCCCTCTCCGCGAAAACCCCTAAAAACGGCCAGCCCTGGGCGAATCCTGTAAGCCCGACACAAATCCGCGTAAAATTGAATTTCGAACTTTATCATTGGCGATCGCGCATGAAGTCTTACCTGGCCGCAGCTTTACAAATGACCAGCGTGCCAGATTTGGAGAAAAATCTGGCCCAAGCTGAAGACTTAATTGACCTGGCAGTGCGACGCGGGGCAGAACTCGTGACACTCCCAGAGAATTTTTCGTTCTTAGGCGAAGAGGGCACCAAGCAGGCGCGGGCTCAAGAAATTTGCGACGCCAGCGAACAGTTTCTCAAAAAAATGGCCCAACGGCACCAGATTACGCTGCTGGGCGGCGGCTATCCGGTGCCCGGTACCGACGGCAAATTTTTTAACACGGCACTGCTGGTGGGCTCCGATGGCAGTGAACTCGCCCGTTACGAAAAAGTTCATCTATTTGATGTGAATGTTCCCGATGGCAATACTTACCGCGAATCCAATACGGTGATTTCGGGTCAAGATTTACCGGCGGTGCATCCCTCTAAACAACTGGGCAACTTAGCCCTCTCAGTTTGCTACGACGTGCGCTTTCCCGAGCTTTATCGCCATCTTTCGCAGATGGGGGCCGAGGTGCTGATGATTCCGGCGGCTTTCACCGCGTTTACGGGTAAAGATCACTGGCAGGTGCTGCTGCAGGCGCGCGCGATCGAAAATACCTGTTACGTCATTGCCCCCGCTCAGACCGGGTTTCACAACAGTCGTCGCCAGTCCCATGGGCACGCCATGATCATTGATCCCTGGGGCATGGTGTTAGACGATGTGGGCACCGATGTGGGGGTGGCGATCGCCGAAATCAACCCCGCTCGCCTATCGCAGGTGCGGCAACAGATGCCCGCCCTGCAGCATCGCGTCTTTATCTAACCTCAACCGCTCCCACTGAGAATTGAGTCCCAGCATGGGGTGACCTCAGCGGGGGCATCTGGAGCATCGAAACCGCCCGGCGGTCTCAAGATTTATCTGGCGATCGCTAAATAAACCGATAAGTTGATCGGTTTGAACATTGGCGAAAACCTGAACTCATGTAAGGTAGACAAGATGCGTTTTTTCAGCCTGAATGGTGAATGCACTTTTCTGCCTTAGTTCCATCGGTAGCCTGACTGCAATGCCCCTCTATGGAGATGTTAGTTGGCTGACCATCTTGGCCGAAGCTTCAGAGGCCGAGATCGAACCGCTAGTCTTAGCTGGCGTCTTGTTGAGTCTGATTACGGTTTACCTAGCGGCCAAAATTGGCGGCGAACTCTGTGCGCGGGTCAACTTACCCCCGGTTTTGGGTGAACTGCTCGGCGGCGTTGTCGTCGGGGTTTCCGCCCTGCATCTGATCGTCTTTCCCGAAGGGGCAGGCGAAACGGGCTCAGTCCTCATGCAGTTAGTCTCCACCACGACCGACATGGATGGGGCCGGGCTGCTGTCCGTTTTTCGCGGTGAAAGTGAAGTCGTCTCAATTCTGGCTGAGCTGGGCGTCATCATTCTGCTCTTTGAAATCGGCCTGGAGTCTGATCTCAAGGAGTTGATTCGGGTCGGCCCTCAGGCCGCTGTCGTTGCCATCATCGGGGTGGTAGTGCCCTTTGCCTTGGGCACCACCGGCCTGATCGTGCTTTTCAATATTGCGACGATTCCCGCCGTCTTTGCCGGAGCCGCTCTGACCGCCACCAGTATTGGGATTACCGCCAAAGTATTGGCCGAATTGCAAAGACTCAGCTCGCGCGAAGGGCAGATCATCATCGGGGCGGCAGTATTAGACGACGTCCTCGGCATTATCGTTTTAGCTGTGGTGGCTAGCCTTGCCAAAACGGGAGAAATCGAGATTCAAAATGTCGTCATTCTCATCGTCAGCGCCGCCGCGTTTTTGATCGGAGCGATCTTTATTGGGCGATTGCTCAGCCCGGTCTTCGTCGGCTTGGTCAATCAAATGAAGACACGAGGCGAACTGATCATCAGCTCGCTGATTTTTGCCTTTGTGCTGTCTTATATCGCCGCCACCATTCAGCTAGAGGCGATTTTGGGCGCTTTTGCCGCTGGGCTGATTTTGGCCGAAACGCCCAAGCACAAAGAATTGGAAGAGCAGATTATTCCGATTTCTGACATGCTGGTGCCGATTTTCTTTGTGACGGTGGGCGCGCGCACCGATGTTAGCGTTCTCAATCCGCTTGATCCGGCTAATCGCGAGGGCTTAATCATTGCCTCATTCCTCGTCGTCGTGGCGATCATCGGTAAGGTGGTCACCGGCTTTGCGGTCTTTGGGCAAGACGGCATCAACAAGCTTGCCATTGGCGTGGGCATGATTCCTCGGGGTGAGGTTGGTCTGGTTTTTGCCGGTGTGGGTTCCGCCAGTGGAGCGCTCTCAGAATCGCTGGAGGCCGCGATTATCGTCATGGTGATTTTGACGACGTTCGTCGCACCACCGCTATTGCGCATTGTGTTCAAAGATTCTGACGCTGCCCCACCGACCGAAGCAGTCGAACTTGCCTCAGCTCAATCGTCAGAAGAGCAACCCTCGGTTTCATAAGTGTTGAGGATGCGAAACCAGTGGAGATACATGTTGGGGTGAAGGCCGTTTGCGATCGCCCCGCTTCGGTTAGCTCGGTCTTGGCGAACGCGCGCATCTTCCATAAGTTCAGTGAGAGGAGTCCATCCTCTGGACAAACAGGATAAGGGCATCAGGCACACTGATCACTCCGCTGAGAGTGGTTCAACCTACCCCATTAGCCCCTTCCTAGAGAGGGGAAAGAAACGGGGGGGGGCTTAATCCGAACTGGCCTTAATATAATCAACTCTAAAAAGCGCTCGTACTTTAACCGTAAGAGCGCTTTTTGAATGAGGGGCTAATGAACTAATTCGTGGGGGCTGGCCTACAGCTCTTCGCCGTCGACGGAGATATCCTCCACGGTTAAAGCCGGTTGCTGGCGGAGGGCTTCTTGCTGGCGCTGTCTGAAGTCTTGCGCTTCGGTAGTGATCGCTCGATTTTGCTGCTCTTGAAATTCTTCAGAACTCATCGTCGGTGCCAAAATGGCCCGGTGAATCAGCTCATAAGGACTTGCCGAGTCGCCGAACTGATCAGCACCATCATCATCTGTACCAAAGAGATCAGCGTCAGCCGACTGGGCGATCGCAGCGGGAGTCATAACCACCACACCGATGCTGGCAAACGCCCCAACCAATAGCCAAGAGAGAGATTTTTTCATCATGTGCATGACGGGTAAACTCCTAATTACACCACTACGATAACTGGCGCAATATACGCCCTACTCTAACAGAGAATTCTGAATGCGGCTCGTGCTCTCTATGCAATACGACGACGCAGCAGCGGTTGAATAAGTGCCAGAGAAATCATACAAAATCCTAGCAGTATCGCTAGCGCATCCCCCATTTTGACGTCGCCCCAAGGCGCTGCCATCACCACACTGGTTAACCCCCAACAGCCGGGGTGCAAATAGATGTACCGAATCGGCTCGATCGCATAAGTGAGTGGATTTAAGCTCGCCACGACTCGCAGCCACTGCGGCATAAAGGACAGGGGTACCAGCGCAGTGCTCGAAAACAGCAGCGGCAGATTGGTAACAAAAATGACGGCAATTAGCTCAATATGTCCGGGCAGCGCGAAGGAAAGCCCCAAGCTTAAAGCCGTGACCCCTAACACCAACGTCAGCACAATTAACACGACCAGCCCGAGCCCTGCCAGATCGGGCAACCCCGCCCCTAAGACTGCACTGAGAGCAATAATGGCAGCAGTTTGCACCATGCTCATCGCGGCAATAAACACGGCTGACGCGGCCACGATGGAATAGCGCGAGGCTAGCGGTGCGACAAGAAAGCGATTGAGAAAGCCAAACTCGCGATCGAACATCACCGGCAATCCGGCGTTCAGGGCACCGCCAAAGGCCGTGAACACGATGATGCCCGCCCCTAAAAACTGACCATAATTTTGGCTTTCACCAAACAGTCCTTGGGGCACGTTTTGAAACAGGGCACCAAACAAAATCAACCACATCACGGGCTGAATCACGCCTGCCACCAGCGTCGAGGGGCGGCGCTGTAGCTGAATAAACAGTCGTCGCGTCATGGCGATCGTTTCTTGCAAAAAGGCGGCTGAAAACAAGCCTGGCGTTGCAGTTGCGCTGCTGTCACTGAGCTCAGCCTTCCACTGACGTAATTCAGGGTTATCTAAAGAGAGTTTGGGTTTGGGAGTGAGGGTGGTGCTCATAGCTATCAGGGTAAGGAAAATCGAGGGGGAGCGGGGCGGAGCGGGGGCTATTTGGTAGAGGAAGACGGCCTGAGCAGCGGCATGGCAGCCGACTGCCGCTTCAACTAAGCGCCTTTCATCGCTTGCTTGCGTTCGGCCTTGAGATCGCGACTGCCAGCCGCGGCAATTTCGGCATCCATTAGGGTGCGGCCCGTCGCGGCCAGATAGACATCATCGAGGCTAGGGCGCGATTGTGAGATGCCAAACATGGGCAAACCGGTCTCTTTGAGCGCCTGCTGCACGGTCATCAATGCGTCGGATTGGGCCGTTACGACCAAGTTAATTGAGTTGCCTTGGGCGTCGTTGACGATCGCCTCTTCGACACAGGGCAGGGTTTGCAACAGATTCTTGGCTTTGTCGGCTTCATCATCAGGGGTAAATTCACGAATCCGCAGGGTGATGCGATCGCCCCCCACCCGACTTTTGAGGTCACTGGGCGTGCCCGAGGCAATCACCTTGCCCTGGTCAATGATGGCGACGCGGTCTGACAGCGCATCGACCTCTTCTAGATAATGGCTGGTGAGCAACACGGTGGTGCCCGCTGCTTTCAGCTGTCGCAAAAACTGCCACACGGCAGAACGGGTCTCAATATCTAAGCCCACGGTGGGTTCATCCAGCACTAAAACATCGGGCTGGTGCAGCAGCCCCAACGCCAAGTCGAGACGCTTTTTAAGCCCGCCGGAGTAGATGCCTGATTTTTTATCCGCCCAGTCGGTCAGCTCTAACAGCTCAATCATCTGCTGAATGCGATCTCGCGCTACCTTGGCAGGCATGTGATACAGCGCCGCCTGTAGCTGCAGCAGTTCGCGCCCTGTAAGCACTTTGTCGAGGGCTACCTCTTGAGCAATGTAGCCGAGTTGCTGGCGCGCCAGAGCCGGATTGTTTAGCACCGAACGACCATTAATTTCCACGCGGCCAGCATCGGGCGTACTCAATGTACAGAGACAGCGGATCGTGGTGGTCTTTCCCGCTCCGTTAGGCCCGAGCAAGCCAAAAATTTCACCCGCCTTGATGGTGAAGGAGACATCTTTGACGGCATCAACGTCGCCGTAGCGCTTTTGTAAGCCTTCGACTAAAACGGCTGGAGGCATATCAATAAACTGACCTTGCTTAAGTCAAAATTCATGCGGTTTGCAGTGGCCTCGATAGATGAGGGATTTATCGAGATGAGATTCTCAATTTATTCTACCGAAGTGAGCTGAGGAGTACCCAAAAAGCCAGATACCCTTAAGCATCCAGGCTCTATCCCGCATCAGGCGCCAAGGTAATCGACAACAACTGAGCCAGGCAGTTGGAGGCAGTTGGAGGCAGTTGCGGAGAAAAGCTTGCCCAATTGTTGGCGACCGGAGGAATTTTAGAGCGATATACTTGGAAAAGTCCCATCAAAACAAGAGGAGATGTCTTATGGCGGTGTCGGTAATGGAATTCACTACATCCGTTTAATCGGCAAGGTCTAAGACTGCTGTTAAAAGCATTGTGCTTAAGCCTTTTAGAGCCTTGCCCTGCGTAGGTTTCTTTGAGGACAAGACATTGAATTTATCTGATTTTGGCTGGTGCGTTGGCAGCAGCCTAGATTTGGCGTTTGCGCCCTTGGCGCAGGCCGGTTTTGTGGTGGGGCGCGTCGTCTCAGAGCAGCGGGGGGCTTATCGGGTCTACACCCAGTGGGGCGAGCAAGATGCTGAGGTGACCGGGCATTTTCGCCATGAGGTGGAAGATGCACTCGGATTTCCCGCCGTGGGTGATTGGGTGGTGGTAGAGCGTCAGGGTAACGACGGGGCGATCGCCATTCATCAGGTGCTGCCGCGCCAGAGTCAATTTGTGCGGCAGGCGGCGGGCACCCTGACGGCGGGCCAAGTCATTGCCGCCAATGTGGACACCGTGTTTTTGATGTCGGGGTTGGATGGCGACTTTAACCTCAGGCGGATTGAGCGGTATCTCGTCACCGCCTGGGACAGTGGAGCCAGCCCCGTGCTGATTTTGAACAAGGCCGATCAGTGTGCCGATTTGCCTGCCGCGATCGCCCAGGTTGAGACAGTGGCGATCGCGGTGCCGATTCATGTCATCAGCGCTACCCAGGGCGACGGACTCGATCAGCTCGCTCCCTACCTGTCACCGGGTAAAACGGTGGTGCTGATTGGCTCTTCGGGAGTAGGCAAATCGACCTTAACCAACTACCTGCTAGGTGAGCAGCAAGCAGCTACCCAAGCAGTCCGTATGGATGACAGTCGAGGACGGCATACCACCACCCATCGGCAATTATGGCCCTTGCCGGGGGGCGCACTGCTGATTGACACGCCGGGCCTGCGAGAGCTGCAGCTCTGGTCGGCTAACACCGGGCTGGCGGAAACGTTTGGCGATATTCAGGCGTTGGCCGCTGACTGTAAGTTTCGCGACTGCCAGCATCAGAGCGAACCAGGATGTGCCGTACAGGCCGCGATCGCCGCAGGAGAACTCACCGCCTCACGGTTGCAAAGCTACCAAAAGCTGCAGCGTGAACAACAGTGGATCGAGCAGCGCCAAGATACTCAGGCTCGACTCAACACCAAACGCCGCTGGAAACAGGTGTCAAAAACCATCCGCCAGCATCAAAAGCGAAAACGGTAGGGCTTTCAATGACTAGCCCAGCCTCCAAGCTGAGTTGATGAAGCGAGTACGGTAATGTCTGGCCACACGGTAATGTCTGGCCACAAAGGTGTAATACCAGTTCTACAAATTACAGCGACACAGACAACTCGGCTTCGACTCCGCTCAGCCTACGTTCCTTGAGCGGAGTCGAAAGGAAAATCTGTGGCCCAGTTGCAGAGAATTGGGATAAGCCATTACCGTAAATGGCTGAAATCATCATCCGATAGGCTGTTAATTCTGCATTCTGCTATACCCCTCAGTCAGCGAGAGCCAGCACTGGCGATCTAACTCGTCCAGACCGCATCCAGCCAATCACAGAACGATCCTTTGCCACCGTCTAGGGGCGGGAATTCGGCTAACGTCTGACAACCATAAGCAAAGGGGCGATTAGGTTTATTGAACCCAATCGCCCCAAGCATGACGCTCGTGCGTCACTGTGTTTTCTGGTTCAGTTGTAACCAACCAGTTCACTGATGGACAACCGCTGCTCTTACTGAGCTTTACGCTTAGCTAGCACTGAGCCACCACCCAGCATGCCTAACACCAGTAGGCCCAGCGCCGAGGCCGGTTCGGGCACGTCCTGGCCTTCTACAGAGTGAGAGGAAAAGTTGTCGAAGGCCAGGCCAACATTCTTAGCCTTGCTATCGCCAGTGAACACAAACCGAATAGCTTGAATGTCGTTGCTGCCGCGATCAAATGACCACATCCAGGGCTTACCATCGAGGCCGCCAGTGGAGCGATCTCCGAGCGGGCTGAGCATTGTTTCCAAAATGTTGTTGTCTGCACCTAGAGCCTGAACTTCCCACTGCTCAGTGCGATCGCGCCCTTTGCTCCACCAATCTTTGTTACCGTCAATATCCCACAGTTCACCCGAAGCAGCTGAGGTGCCCTCAGTATAGGTGATAAGTAAATTGCCACCGTTGCCGCCCAATCCCCCGGTCCGCAAGAAATAATCCCCTAGGCGATCGGCATAGGTTACACCGTTAGCTTCGTCGAAGTAACCATCTGCACCAACATCGTTAGTTCTTGCACCACCATTCACGAACCCATCCGTTCCGCCTTTACCCTTGGCCTCAAGAGCGGGGGCAATGCCTTCATCAGCAAGACCATCAAGATCATTGTCAAGACCAAAAGTAAACCCTAGCGCTTGATACTGGTCAGTCACTGACTGGTTGTCGCCCAGACCCAGTGCGCCGGGATCTTCAAAGTCAACGAAGGAGGCCGCTTGAGCAGACGTTGCGGTACCTACGGTGATCGCAGTCACACCGGCGAGAACAGTGAGCTTGTTGCTGAGTTGAGCCTTGCTAAACATGGTGAAATTCTCTTTTTTACGACAGTTCTTTACCCTTGATTACAAGTTACCCCTTTTCAAGCAACATTTAGGTGAACGTATTTTCAAGATTAGAACAGAATTAAATAAAGAAAATCTCTTCTCAAAAAATTAAGTCTAAGGTGATTTGCTGAGATGCGTAGACCACTCCGAAATCATCCTTGAGTAATCACTTATTTTTTGCCATTCAGCCTGTTCTCAGCAAGTTTTATCTCAGCAAAAATACCGGTTTATCTGCTCATTCAAAGGGCTTTACCATCACTCATCACAACTTTGAACGCGATCTGTCAACGTAAAACAATCTTCCTCAACTTGGGATTCACAGGCTTGCCAGGACTCTGCGCTAGTGAATCTGGATTGTGCCACCTTTTTACAGTCATCATAATTGATGGATGGGGCACGTATGGTGTCATGTTGATGAGTCGATCAGACAAATAAATGATTGAGAGAATAAAGCATCTTATTTGGTTGCATTGGATTCAGTAATTCCACTTAATTTATTGTTTCAAGCTACTACTTAAGCCTGTTCTTGGCATTTCCTAAATTAGTCAGCTTGCCTTCCTGATTTTTCTGGAATCTGAGGCTCCCAGTCCTGAAATAGAGTGGGAATTCATGATTTCCCAAAGTAATGCGCTCTAGACGAACTTCGAGAGGAAGGCTGTTAGCGATCAAAGTGAGTGGAGCAACAGCTTGAAGACGACACTCGGACAACTTGTGGGTTGAGGAGGTGCCCACAGTAGCCGCCGCGATCGCCGCCTGTAAGGCTAAATCCGGACGGAGAGATCGTTGTCCTGGGCGTATGATGCCAGCACCGCAGCAGTCGCCTTCCAGCTCAATCTTCCAACCCTGGCCCGCCTCGTTAGGATGAACAGCAGTTCGTTTTATCAGCTGACCCAGTTTGGGGTAGGCTCACAGAAATTAATCGATATTGATTATGGCTGACTCAACTTCCGACCCAGCGGCTAACAATTATTTTGAACTCATCGATCGCCTCGTAACGATGACGCTCAAGGGGCAGATCCGCTCTAAATCGCAGGTGTTTAAGCAGCTGCAGTCAGACATCGAACCGGGGGATGGTGACCTATTTGAGCAATGCCTGCAGGCGCGGATGACCGCTGTCAGCACCACTTTGGCAGAGACCGCTGACGAAATGAAACAGGCTAAGGCCACTCGCCAGCAGCGAGCGCTGGTCACGATTCAAAGTGAGTTTGAGCACTGGCAGAAGGAGAACCAAGGGGTTGCGGCATTATCGGGGGCGATCACCAACCTGATTCGGTCTGCCGATCAGGAACGGCTCACGGCTTTGTTGCAGGCCCTCGACCCTAATCAAAGCGAACATCTGACCCGCGACCAAATCCAAACCCTGGCCCAGCAGTTGCGGCAGCTAGAAACGGCAGTCACGGCTCAGCCTAGTCTGCGCGAGCTGGCTGCGGGCCTTACCCAGGGACTGGCAACTTGGCAGCAACTCGAAGGGCATGTGATTAGTTGGGTGTATGACCAGGGCCAGCGCTCGATTGGCTTCGGCAGCGCTACGCCCCAAGGTCCTTGGCCCTATTGGGCCAAACAAGTTACAACGGCCAGCATTCAGCGAATTTTTAGTGATTTGGCCGAGCAGCAAGCGATCACTGCATCGGGTGTGCCAATCCCCTTAGAAGTCAGCACTTGGGTTGAGCTGGCGATCGCGGTGCAGCGGCTACAGACGGCCTTGGTGACCTGGTTTGACCAGCAGCCCTATGACGCTAAAGCGGGCAAACGACTCTCGATCTCGACCTTTTTGACCTTTGCGGTGGTGTGGAGCCAGCTGTCACGCCGGTTGAGCGAGCTGCGACAACCCTTGCTCGCGGAAGGGTGTTTTCAGATGGTGCTGCAGGGGCTACGACAGTTTGCTCAGCAGGACTATTTCCCGCTCTATGGCGGGCTGTTTACCGCGCTATCGGGCGAATCGCTGCGCACCCTACTGGACTACCTAGATCAGCCCCTGCGAGAGGTGCCTAATACCGATACCAAGGCCCGCATCCTGACCCTGTTGGGGTACTCGCAGCGGGCGCTGGGTCATTATGACCAGGCCCGACAGTTTCACGAGCGCGCGTTAGCGAGTGCCCGCGCGATTAACGATCGCCGCTGTGAAATTGCCAATTTGAACCATCTCAGCCGCACCGCCGTGATGGCACCCGACTTTGACGCGGCGATCGCCCACAGTCAGCGGGCCTTAATTTTGGCGCGCCAGGTGGGCGATCGCGTGGGTGAAGCCAATGCGCTGGCTAATTTTGGCTATAGCGAAGTCAGCCGGGCGCAGGCCAACCCCTTGGAGCCAGAACAAATTGAGTCAGTGCTGACCTATTTAGAACAGGGGCTGACGCTGACTGAACAGGTGCAAGATCGCCCTAGTGAGGCTCTGTGCGCCAACAGTCTTGGCGTGGCGCAGGTGATGCTGCGGCGCTATGACGTGGCCATCACCGTGTTGGAAAAAGGCCTACAGACTGCCCAGGCGATTGGTGACGTGTTTTTGCAGGGAATGAACTATAGCTATTTGGCGATCGCTTATCAAAACCTGGAAAATACTGAGATGGCTGTCTTCTGCGGGGCGATGGGCATGTATCTGCTGTGGCAAATCAATTCTGAGCAGTGGCATCAGCCGGCAGGCACTCTCAGCATTTTGTCTGGGCAGATGGGAGCCACCGCCTATCAAGCCACGCTCGCAACCTACCGCACGGCCTTTTTAAGACAGATCGGGGTGGATGGCTACGACTATTTACCCAAGCTCCTGGCCGAATATCGCGAATCGCTGGGCTAAGGGCGATCGCGGCCAATAGTCACGTCGACCAGATCAAGTGCCGAATAAACTCCTTAAATTAGTGTAAAGAATGCTTAATTTGGTTAAGCTTGATTTACATGTTTGTAGAAGGATTGCGGCGGCGTGAACCTGACGGACCTTTCGACCCCAATTATTGTTTTGCTAATTTCAGGCACCAGTTTTGTAGCCTGGTTCTTTAGTATGTTGGCCGGCGGTGGCAGTCCGCTCGTCCTGATTCCCTTGCTATCAGTATTGTTGGGGGCATCGGCAGTGGCCCCTGTCATTACCACTGGCCTGCTAATTGGCAATACGCAACGCAGCCTTTTCTTTTGGCGCAAGATTGATTGGCGCGTAACGGCCTGGTACCTGCCAGGATGCTTGGCGGGCGCGATGCTTGGGGCCTATATTTTCACTTGGGTGCGAGCCGACTGGCTGCAGGTGCTGATTGGGGTGGCGCTGCTGGGCATGGTCGTGAACTACTGGCTCAATAAAACCCTCAAGCTATCCGAACAACACTTCACCATTAAACCTTGGTACTTTTTGCCGGTCTCGTTTCTCAACTCGGTCGGCTCAGCACTGATTGGCAGCACTGGCCCGATCATGAACCCGATGTACTTTGCTTACGGGTTGGAAAAAGAGGCCATGATTGCGACCAAAGCTTCTAACAAAGCTTTTTTGCACATCTTTAAACTGTTAAGCTACGCCGCCCTGGGAGTTTTGCAACCCAGCCACATCGGGTATGGCTTGCTGATTGGCTTGGGAGCCGTACCGGCCAACTGGTTAGGCAAATGGGTGCTAGAGCGCATCAGCAACGATCAGTTTCGGCAGATGGTTTACGCCTTTGTCGCAGTCAGCGGCGTCATGATGCTTTGGGAACAGCGAGCCTGGTTTTTGGCCTGGTAAGGCTAAATGGACGACTCACTGTCAGACAATCACCCGGATTCGGGACATCGCTGCACAGATAATATCCGAGGATTTTCACAGCTCGGCGTGGCGCGATCGCGGCATGAGCCATCGCTCTCAAAATCAGCGCCGCGCTGGGTGAGGTGGTTTCTAGCAGCGCCGATCAAGCCGTTTGCCAGCGAACGTTCTGACCGCCAGTCCCTACCCACAAAGAACACTCACCTTTTCATTTCTGGGCGTGATGCGTCACGTAACGGGGGACTGCTCTTCCATTAATTGCTGGTAACTTTGACGGAGCTGTAGGTGGCTTTCGGTAATGCGCTCCGATAGATGCTTTTCCACCTGACAAAGCTCTTGCCAAAACGCGGCTGATCGTTGGGTCGTCAGATACTCGCGCCATAGCCTTTGCAGCAGGGTCGCCATTTGTGGATCAGTGGCCTGCACAGAGTTGTAGAGTTCGTCAAAGGCCGCGTGCGCTGCGTCATTAGTGGGGCTGTCTTGAGCCAGTTTGATAGCGGCTTCGAGAGCGGTGAACGGCGATTGAGTCAAAGTTTTAGTCATTGGGGCAATTATTTTTCAACAACAGAAAAGTAAGGTTCGAATATTAAACGGATCGGGACGTCCTATACAATGCTTTAACAGAGTATACAGATTGACATCTTTCTTATCTATGGGCAAGCATCGGATTCTTTCTGGCATCCAACCGACTGGTGACCTCCATTTGGGTAACTACTTGGGTGCTATTCGCAACTGGGTAGCCCTGCAGGAAGAGTACGACAGCTTCTTGTTTATGGCTGATTTGCACGCGATCACCGTGCCCCATGATCCCCAGCAACTGGCAGAAAACACTTACAAAGTGGCGGCTACTTACCTAGCCTGCGGCATCGATCCTGACAAAGCGACGGTGTTCGTGCAATCTCACATTTCGGCTCATAGCGAGTTGGCGTGGCTGTTTAACTGCATCACGCCACTCAACTGGCTAGAGCGCATGATTCAGTTCAAAGAAAAAGCGGTCAAACAGGGCGAAAACGTCACGGTGGGACTGTTTGACTACCCCGTTTTGCAAGCCGCCGATATTCTGCTGTACGAGCCAGATTTGGTGCCGGTGGGCGAAGATCAAAAACAGCACGTGGAATTGACACGAGACATCGCCAATCGCTTTAACTTTCAATACGGCAGTGACGACAACCCTGTAATTAAGTTGCCGGAGCCGATGATTCAAAAGGCGGGGGCGCGGGTGATGAGCCTAACCGACGGCACGAAAAAGATGTCAAAGTCTGACCCCTCTGAGATGAGTCGCATCGATTTGGTCGATGCGCCGGAAGTTATTCTCCGCAAGGTCAAACGCTGCAAGAGTGACCCGACGCGCGGATTGGAGTTTGATAACCCTGATCGACCCGAGTGCAATAACCTGCTGACCCTGTACATGGTGCTGTCGGGCCAGACTAAAGAAGCGGTAGCCCAGGAATGCGCCGAGATGGGCTGGGGCCAGTTTAAGCCCCTGTTAGCCGAAACGATGGTGGAAGCCCTGAAGCCCATTCAAGATCAGTTTCACGGCTTGATGGACGATCGCACCTATCTCGAATCTATCTTGAAGCAGGGCCGTGAAAAAGCTGAAGCGATCGCCCTCACGACTCTGGGTAAAGCCAAAGCGGCGTTGGGCTATTCGCAACCGCTGTGACTGTCTGCGCGGGTCGATTTTCGGGATGTCTATGGTTGCGGGATATACTAGCAAGACTCTCTATTGTCTGAATTTACGGATCACTTAATGGTCGCGACGTCTCTTCCTCTACCGCAGCCCTCCCCTGAATCACAGTTGCAACGGGCGGCTCGGGCCGGAGAATTTCTCATCACAGCGGAGGTTATGCCCCCTAAGGGGAGTGATGTTCGCCATATGGTCAGCATGGCGGCGCAGCTGCGCGGTCGGGTGCACGCCGTGAATATCACCGACGGTAGCCGAGCAGTGATGCGGATGTCTGCTCTGGCAGCGGCGGCAATTTTGCGCCAGCAGGGAATCGAGCCGATTTGTCAGATGGCCTGTCGCGATCGCAATCGCATTGCCCTGCAGGCCGACCTGCTCGGAGCTCAAGCGCTCGGCATCCGCAATATTCTGGCGCTGACGGGAGATCCAGTGAAGGCGGGCGATCAGGCCGCCGCCCGGTCAGTGTTTGACCTGGAATCGGTGCGACTCCTGCGACTGATTCGGCAGCTTAATCATGGCTTGGATGCCTGCGATCGCCCCCTACCTGATCAGGCCACCACGTTATTTGCCGGGGCGGCGATCGATCCGCAAAGCCGTAGCTGGTCAGGTCTACAGCGGCGCTTTGAAAAGAAGTTAGAGGCCGGAGCACAGTTTTTTCAAAGTCAGCTGATTGATGATTTTGAACGGCTGGAGAAATTCATGGCCCACGTTGCTGTGGGGTGCGATCGCCCCGTATTGGCAGGCATTTTTCTCCTGAAATCAGCGAAAAACGCTCAGTTCATTAACCGCAATGTCCCCGGCGTGGAGATTCCTGAACACATTATTCAGCGCTTAGCCCAGGCTGCTGACCCCCTGCACGAAGGCGTGTGTATTGCCGCTGAGCAAGTTAAAGCCGCCCGCGAGCTGTGCCAAGGCGTGCATGTGATGGCGATTCGGCGAGAAGATTTGATTCCCAAAATTCTGGAACTGGCTGAGGTCGAGCCTCTATCACCACTTAGCCCCTGCTGATCGATACCAGCAGGGGTACAGTCACAGTAAACCAAATGCAGCCTGAACTTGCCCTTCAAGGCATCGCCCCAAAATAGCATCCCCGACGGCAAGGATTTGACTTGGCATTACCAAACTCCTACTCAATGCCTTGCGGTTCGCTCTCTGCAGTGGCAATACCAGCGGGCTGGCGCGGTTCGGTTAAGATTGCTGACTGGCTCGGCTCCAGCTCCGGTGTCGGCACTAAGTCTGCGGATTCAGCACCAGTATCTTCAGGAGTGGACACTGCATCTGCCGACGCTGGTGGAGCGGTCTTTTTGGAAAAGCCCCAGGCAAAAATTGCCGCAATGAGCCCAACCATCAACCACTGAGGCGGTACCCAACTGTCGTTGACCACTCGCAGCAACAGGCGAATCCCGACAAAAGCAACGGTAATGAAGCCTGCATCTTCTAAATACTCATACTCATCGAGCCAGCGGATAAAGAGCTGAGCCATGAAGCGCAGCGTGATAATGCCAATGGTGCCGCCCAGCAGCACGACCCAAACATCACGCGAGAGGGCGATCGCAGTGGTAACGCTATCTAATGAAAAGGCCAGATCCGTCAGCGCGATCGTGGGAATCGCCTGCCAGACGGTGGCAAATCGCGGGCCATGGTGGTGATGGGCGGCGTCTTCATCTGCCGTAAAATGTTGGTAGACCAGCCATAACAGATAGCCTGCTCCGGCCACCTCAAACTGCCAAAACTGCAGCACCCATGAGGCCGTCAAAATCAGCGACATTCGCAGAATAAAAGCCGCGACTAGGCCGATGTTGAGCGCTTGCTGTTGCTGCTTTTCAGCCTCTAGCCCTTGGGCGATCGCGGCCAGCGCGATCGCGTTATCAGCAGACAGAACAGCTTCCAGCGCGATGAGCACTGGCAACAGCAACAGGGTGTCGATGCCAAAGTTGGTAGAGAGGTCGAGTAAGCGATCCAGCATGCGTTGTCAATATCGGTGTAGGCAGAAACCAGACCAGTTTTTCTACCGGAGCAAAATTGCAGATCGAAGACGCGATCGGTTTCGCCATTGGGCAATAGATAAACAGAGCACGCTTCATCAGTCTTTATTAGGATAAAACATCTACTGATCCGGCGTCGTGCCCCTGGGATAGAGAATAGAGGAAATCGCCAGTTAGGATAAATCAACCATGGCCGTCTACGTTAGAAAAGGCTTTGGCGTCCACTATGACTGTGGCCACGGCTGCCCGGTGCGTAAACGGGCTAGAAGGGGGCAAGTTTGCCCCGCATCGTTGGTGAGCGTTGGTTCATGATAGAAAAACTGTTGCGATCACGGTACCAGCTGCTGAAACCGTTGGGGCAAGGCGGCTTTGCCAAAACCTACTTGGCGGTAGATTGCCAACAGGACTCCGTGCACTGTGTGATCAAGCATTTGACACCGGTTAAAGCAGAACCCGAATTTTTGACCACTGCTCGCCGTCTGTTTGAATCAGAAGCTGCGGCGCTGCAGCGCTTGGGCACCCACGATCGCATTCCTAGCCTGTTAGATGCCTTTGAATCAGAGGGAGAGTTTTATCTCGTTCAAGAATTCATCGACGGCAATTCGCTGAGCACTCTATTCAGACAGCATCCCCGGTATACCGAGGCAGAAATCATTGCGTTGCTCGAAGATATCTTGCCGATTCTGGCGTTCATCCATGAGCAAGAAGTCGTGCATCGTGACATCAAGCCCAGCAACCTGATGCGCCGCCATGCCGATGGCCGCTTCATGCTGATCGACTTTGGGGCAGTCAAGGCCATCACCACTGAGTTTTATACCGCGGGTAGCGAGCAGCTGACTGTCAGCATTGGCACCCAGGGCTATGCGGCCCCCGAGCAAATGGCCGGTCGGCCCCGCTACAGCAGCGACCTATACTCCTTAGGCATGACGGTGATTCGCGGCCTCACCGGGCGATCACCGACTGACCTGCCCGAAAATCGTGACACCGGCGAACTGCTCTGGGAGTCTGCCGCCCCGACGGTGAGTCCAGGGTTAAGGCGGTTTTTACAGCGGCTCACCGAAGCCTCGGTCTACCAGCGCTATCCCTCGGCGGCAGCGGCCCTTGCTGATTTGGCCCAACTCGACACCCTGGCCGCCCCGCCCCCCCCCGACCTGCCGGAAACTCAGCTCAAAACGCTGCTACCGCCGACTCAACCAGCCACTCGCCGCCGGCTGAGCCAGGCACTTGGGCCTCTGCTCGTGACCGCGGCAGTGCTGGTGATCCGTCAGCTAGGCGGTTGGGCTCCGTTAGAGCTAATGCTCTATGACCGATGGACCCAGTGGCAGCCGGCGCTGCCGCCGGACGATCGCCTGCTCGTGGTCGAAATCACCGAAGCCGACCTCAAGACCCTGCAGCAAAGTACCCCCAGCGACGCCATCTTGAGTCAAGCGATTCAAACGCTGCAGGCCTACAATCCTCGCTTGATTGGGCTCGACCTCTATCGCGACATTCCCCAAGGGGAAGGGCAAGCAGCACTGTTGGAAACGCTAGCCGCGGACAACATCATCACCATTCGGCAGCTCGACGATCAATCGGCGGAGGCGATTCCGGCCCCACCTGGCCTGCCCCCGGAACGGGTCGGTTTCAATGAGTTTCCAGTGGATGATGATGGCGTCGTGCGACGCAGCCTGCTGCTAGCCTCAGCGGATGAACGTTCTGAGACGGAGGTGCTGCAGTCGTTAGCACTACGGTTAGCGCTGGCCTATCTTGAGCCCGAAGGCATTCTGCCCTTGGCCAGTGAAGCGCAAGTCGATCACCTCACGCTTAACGGCACAACGCTCACGCCGCTCGCTCCCCAGTTTGGCGGCTATCGTCGCGCCGATACGGCGGGCTATCAGCTCATGCTGCAGTATCGTGCTGCAGATGCCGCCGTGCCACAGCTCAGCTTAAGTACTGTCCTGGCGGGCAATTTTAGCGCGGAGATGGTGCGCGATCGCATTGTGCTAATTGGCACAACCGCTGCCTCTGCGAAGGATCTCTTTCTCACGCCCTACAGCGCGGGGGCTGAGGCCGATTTTTTGATGCCGGGGGTGATGTTGCATGCCCAGGCGACCAGCCAGATTATTACCGCTGCCCTAGATGAACGTCCGCTCCGCTGGGCCTTACCAGAAATCGGCGAACTGGTTTGGATCGGTCTCTGGGCCGTCGGCGGCACCATTTTAGGGGGAACAGTCAAACGGCGCTGGGTGTTTAGTCTGGGCTTGGTCGGCGGCAGCTTGGCCTTAGTGGGCATCCCAGCAGTCATCTTTATGGCTGAGGGTTGGCTCCCCCTGCTGCCTGCCAGCGCCGTTTTTGGGGGCACTGCGATCGCCGCCGCTTTATCGCGTCAGCTACCCGTCCCGCATCAATATTCTTTTACAAATGCCAAGAACATCGGCTCATAGCCACTCATTGTCGCGTTCTCGGCCAGGTAAGAAATTGGTGCTGGTTTGAAGAGTGGCATTATTAGCCGTCCTAGGGCATGCTTATGAAAAATTTAGCGATGAGTCGAGGTTATGGCCTCTGGAATCTACGCCGTCGCCAACTTTGGCAACATACAGCTCTATGTTGGCGAGGTCAGGCATTTGAAGACGCGTTGGCCCAAGATGATGAGCCAACTCGAACAAGGTAAATTTCCCGACCCGACCATCCAGCAAGAATGGGTGAAGCATCGGGGCGATCGCCGCTTCACGTTTCACACCGCGGAGCAGATTCATGCCGAATCCACCCTGCGGGGCCGCAAACTCTTCCTCAGAGATGCTGAGAAGAGGAATGCTGAGCAAGCTTAACCTCTGGTCACCTAAGTAAGCGAGGCAGGGCAAATGGTCATTCACCCTGCTCAGCGATGGGGACCATGGCCGTATTCACATCCCTAACGACTGATCGACTCACCCAAAATGACGCCGATGCAAGCCGCTGACGCTCAGCCAGCCATTGGCAAAAGCTCGACATCAACTATTTGAGCAGGCGGGTAACTCGGATATCAAATTCTGTCGCTTTGGGGTGGATGCCCGTGGCTTTAGACAGGGCTACTTCGTCTGCCTCTTGAGGAGACAAGGCACTAACTTCGTAACGCTCTGTGTAAATTAACGGGGAAAGACCTTGGCTGCTGGCGTATTCTTTGATGTCTACGAAAGCTTCGTAAGTATGGCTCATGGCTCTGCCCTCCAGGCATTTGCACGGTTTTGCAATACCCGTTCAGTATAAAAAAATGAACCTGCGCCACGAGCGCGAGTAAACCCTTCTTGAAAAGCTTTAACGTTTGATCGCGCTAGCAACAATTACCGTGTTGAATCATGGCGTTTTGTATCTGGCGCCATGGGAGGGGCGATCACTTTCACTTCAGGAGTGAAAGCTGCTGCGATTTAAGGTAAGGCTTCATCTAAGCCTTTACTGGAAATAGAGGCATCTTCAGTCGCCGCTTGAAGGGCAGTAGGCATGGCCTGCGACGCCTCCAGATAGTCAGCGAAGCGAGATTTGAGGGCATTGACTGAGAGATCTTTCGTCCAATATTCCACCAGCGCTTGTCCCCAGGCCCAAGCGTTTTGAGCCGGGGCGCGATCGCTGTTTTGCACCAAAATGGGCCACAACTTGAGAATTTCGCCGGGTCGAAAGAGGGTGCCCTGCTCGTTGAGCAACGCTGCAAGCTCATAGGTCAGCATCATTTTGCTGGCGATCACCGGCACCTGTTCGGCAGGCAGCGACTGGGCCAGTAAGGTGCCCAGTTCCGGCGTGCCGGTGAAGCGCGCCGATAAAAAGGTAAATAGCGGCGTTTTGACCAGCGCCACAATGCCCTGACTGCTACTCATTTGTAGGGCATAGCGTTCGATCAGGCGCAAGGCGGCGGTGATGCGGGCTTCGCGACTGCGGAGAAACTGGGCCAGCCGTTGGGATTTAGCGGGCGCGATCGCCTCAACCAGTTGGGTGGCCAGAGCATCGCTGCCCCAGGCATTGCGGTCCTCGGTATCTGACTGGGTCACCAGCGGCAAAATTTGTTGCACCCAGTCCCCCATCTGCTCTTGCCGATAGTCCACCGCCGCCCGAATGTTGCGCTCTTTGGGGCGATCGCCCTGCTGCCAGTTGTAAGGCGGTGCCCACTCGCGCACGGGACGTAGGCGGTCAACCTGAGTCACGACCAGCAAGGTGGGAATCTCCTGGCCTTCACGCGCCAGATCTTTTAAGAAGTCAAGGTCGGCTTCGAGGGCTGGATCGAGGGCCGGATTCACTAGCAGCAGCACATCCGCTTGAGCCGCCTGGGCCAACACCTGTTGCCGAAAGTTGGTGCGATCGACCTGCTCATAACCGGGACTGTCCCACAGCACCAAGGCCTCTTCCGTGGTAGTTTCCCACCGATAGCTGGCAATCTGATCGGTGCTGGGCAGTACATCGACCTCGGCCCGATCTTGCTGAAACAGGGTGTTGATCAGACTACTTTTACCTGCTCCGGTGCGACCCACCAGCAGCAAATTAATCGGCTCTGCAGCGATCGCCTGGGGTGAGTCAGCCGCTTCCATCAGAGCCCGCAGACTTTTACTTTGAGCCGAGTCAGGGGCAGCTTGGACAAAATCGAGTGCGGTGATGCCGCCATAGAGGGCGATCGCCTGCTTGCACAAAATCGTTAGCGCCGTTTCTCGCAAGGTCTGATCAAAATTGGCCACCAGTTGCTGATTAGCCTGGTTCCCGAGGGGCCGTCCCACTTCTCGGATCACCGCCCCAATCGGATTCCAAAGCCAGCGACTCAGATCCAGCACCGTCCCTAATCGCCGCAGGGGCCTCTCTAGTGCCTGATAGGTTTCGTAGGTTTGGTAAACCTGAGCAACGCTGACCTGGTTCAACGCCGGAGCCGCCACGCGCATATAGCGATCCAAGTCATCCACCGTGCCCCGAATCAAGCCGTAAGCCTGGGGCACATAAATATTGAGCAGGGGATATTTCACCTCGGGATGATAGAGATGGGCAATATCGCGAATCAGCGTCTGGCAGCGCTGGGCAAAGCTGGCCCAATCTTCCCAAATGGGCGGATCGGCCTGAGCGGCTTCAAGGGTTTGACGCAGCACCGTTTCTACGTGGTCAGGCGGCACTTGCTGAGCAGTTTCGGCCAGGGTATCTTGTAGCTGCGATCGCACGTCCGACAGCTTTTGCTCCAGGGCCACGGGGTTGGATTTGGTCCACTGGCTAAAGCCCCAACGCCAGCCAACGGCGGCGATCGCCACCAGCGCCCAGACCCAACTCAGGCCCCATTGCTGCAGCTGCAGGCCTGAGAGAATCAAGAGACCGATGAACAGCGTTAGCGGTGGGATCGCTAACACCGTCCATTGCCAACGTTTGAGCTTCAACATTAGGAAACAGGCCTCTGCATTCAGCAATGAGTTTGCGGCACGGACTCGGGTTTAAGGTTTAAGGATTTGGGTTTAAGGGCGGTCACAGCCCAAGGGGCGGGAGACTGCCGCCAGGCAGGACTAATCATCTGGCTGAGCCTCGCGCCAATCTTGCTCGGCTTGTTTAAAGGCGGCTCCCATCAGGTCTTGAATGGCCTCGGGATCGGGCACCTTGCCCGTCATCAGATCACCAAAGTAGACGCAAGCACCCTCGCCTAAAGCCCAGGTATAGGCCACGGCCCAAGAGGTCGCCACCACGCTGCCAATGCCTGGAATAAATTTCACCAGTTCACGGCCAATCGCCTGGGCGAAAAAGCCCCCCGCTAGCGTGCCAATTACCCCGAGGGCTTGACCGAAGGTAAGCGTTTGGTTATAAACCCGCCCCAACGCCACCACCATTGACACCTGCAGACTGGTCAAGACCGGCATGGTGGCAAAGGGCAGCGGTACAGCCGCCGCAATGCCCGCCATGACCGCAAAGGCACTGATGTAATGGCGGGCCACCCGGCGATACAAATCGCCGATCGCTTTGCCGCGTTCATCGGTTTCCAACAGTTGGTGAATAGCCTGAGCTTGGGCTTGGGGCAGCAGGTCGTCCAGCGCCTCCCGCAGCGCCTCTAATCCATAAAATGTGGGCTCGTAGCCGTCTTCTTCGAGCGTGAAGTCCAGCAGCAGCCTGCGATCGCACAGCGCCCCAAAATTCGCTTCAGTGGTTTCGGCGGCACGGGTAATGGCTTCAAATTGGGGCGGATAGTCGGGATGGTCATCCGTGGGGGTGGCGTAGAGTTCGTGCAGGCAGGTCAGCGCCAGAATGCAGGGAATCAGGGGAAACGCTTGCTTGAGTTCAGAGATCACTTGACGCAGACTGTCGTTGGCAAAGTCCGTAATCTTCACCGTCAGCACAAAAAGGCGCGATCGCCCGGCATCAGCCTGAAGCGTTTGGGTCAGATCTGCCACAATCTCTTGGGTCTGGCGCTCAACATCGCCCAATCCCACCGTGTCGGTAAAGATGAGCAGCGGCAGATCCGCAGCGGGATACGGGTATTGCTGAGTGCTGCGGGTATGGGGCTTGAACCCTTGCCCGACGATGTCTGCGGGCTGGCCGGTCATGCCGCGCACAATCGAACTTTTACCGGCCTGGGGCTTGCCGATCAAAATCACTTCTGTCGTCGGCAGCTGTGCCCGAATTGCCTCCAGGTGACCCGCAATTTGCGCTTCACTAACGATAAATCGCTGCCAGATTTTTTGTAGTGGTCTAATTACCCGCTTCACTACGACACTGCTCTCCTCACAACCACCAATGCTCATGCCTCCAGCATAAAGAGGCTAGAGACTGAAAAGGCCAGAGTTGTTATAAACCGTCAGGCTGGCGCGTGGGTATGGCAATCACCGGCGATCGCTCAGTTCGGCAATACCGTGCTGGCCACATAGCCTTTCATCACCAGATCCGTCACCGACACAATGCCCAGCAATTCGCCATCTTTGATGACCGGTGCCCGCTGAATGCCTGCATCAGACATCAGCAAGGCCGCTTCTCTCAAGGTCATATGGGGCTCAACCGCGATACAGGGCTGGCGCATGATGTCTTGCACAATCACCCGCGCTGGTTCCAACTTGCGGGCAAAGACTTTGTAAACCACGTCGCGTTCAGTCAAAACGCCGTAGGGCATCTCTGGCGAAGGCCGATCTACAATCAGCGATCGCACGCCATGGGTCTGCATTTGCACAATCGCATCCGCGACGGTGGCCAGGCGATCAATCACCTGCACGGTGGTGGTCATAATGTCGGCGATCGTGAGCATATCCGGCGTTCCTTGCTAGATTTCCAGCGGCTACCCACAACAATCGGAGCAGCCTTCTCAATTTTTATCCACATCCTGTCGAGAGAAAACCCACAACCGCCATTTCTGCGGGTTATTTTTAGTTTTCCAGCCGGAGTAAATCGTTCATTCTTTTGACCTTAAAACGAGAGCATAAAAAAAGCTATCTGCCGAAACAGATAGCCATTCATCTCTACAAACCTTTCAATGTGTATCTCTAATCAAGTTGGCAATAACCGGCGATCGCGATCGTCAGGCAGACAATAGTTTGCGCCACCAGGTGCCCTGGCGAAGATCAACAAATGTGCCACAACTGCTGCATTTCTTGATGCCCCGCACCTGGATGCGCTTAAGTTTCGTTTCCCCACATTTGGGGCAGTGCTTTTGCTGGTTCATAACGCGATTTTCAGACACTTCAACAAACCTGACTACGAATACCGTTCTATCGTGTCGGTTTCTAGGCGATCGCGCCCCCAAGACACTACCCAAGCTGTCATAGCGGGTGGCACAACAATCTGAAGATTCACGGATGTCAGGCCGCTCTATTACTTACCTGGCTCAGCCAGCTCATCAACTGTCACGCCGAGTGCAGGGGGGGCGTTGGCTCACTGAGGCGATTGTCGGGCAAGCATATGCCGGTACAGTCGGGGCAAGTTTGGCTGGAACCTGGATTTCATCACTATCAGGCACCCGCCCCTCCGGATATTCGGTTGCGAGCAACCACCTTGACTGCTCAAACCTAGCCAAACAAATCAAACGGAAACGGCCCATAGGTGCCGTTGATGACGTCGACTTCAGGCTCAGAAGCGTGAAATGAAATCAAAACGCCCCTCGCAGTGCCAACATAATCGTCTAAGTACCAGGCCCCTTTGAGCGTATTGAACTTCAGATAGACGGGGCCGCTGCGCGGGTCGAGGTCAAGCTGAATCGGGCGACTCAAGGCCGCGACATAGGCTTCGATCGCCGCCTGCCCCACCGCCAACGTATCGGCGCAGACGCCCAAGGTCTCATAGTCAGCGGCCTCATTGAAGTGCTTGAGAGCCGCCCGCACGTCCGCGCTTTCAGCATCAGAGAGCACTGGCGGCGTTTCTAACCGGCTGAACGGCGCCAACTGCTTTTTAAGGGCTCGGTAATCGATGGCACTGGCATCAATCGAACTGGAATCGGTGGCGGTCATGGCGACGTTATGGGCACAAGTGGCCTGGGCTTACTGAGTACAGACAGGACTGACACAGTTGCATCTAGTTTCAGCCCCCTTTCCCCCCAATTTTAAGCAAACCGGATGCAACGTTCCCCAAAATTTGGAAGATGCCAGAGGGCGATGGGTCAGTCCCAACAAAGAAATCTTCTCACTTTATCGACTCGGGTGCTGCTATGACGACTTACCAAGTGCGGGTAACTGACATGCCTGCGGGCGATCGCCCCCGTGAGCGATTGCTGGCCCAGGGTGCCAAAACCCTGGCCACCGCCGAACTGATCGCCATTTTGTTAGGCACTGGCCAAGGCCCCGGCAAGCTGTCGGCAGTGGGCTTAGGACAATACATTTTGCAATGCCTAAGCGCCGATCAGCGCGATGCCATGAATGTGATGCGTGAGGTCTCCGCTCAAGAGCTGATGACGATACCGGGGGTCGGCCCAGCGAAAGCGACCAGCATTTTGGCCGCGATCGAACTGGGCAAACGGGTCTTGCAGTCACGTCCGCCCGAAAAAACGGTGGTCGATGACCCTAGCGTGGCCGCTGCCGCCATGAGTCATGAGCTGATGTGGCAGGCCCAAGAACGGTTTGCGGTGCTCTTTCTGGATGTCAAACATCGCATTTTGGGGATGAAGGTGATCACCATTGGCACCGCAACAGAAACGCTGGCCCATCCCCGCGATATTTTCAAAGAAGTGATTCGCCAGGGGGCTACCCGAGTCATCATTGCTCACAATCACCCTAGCGGCAATCTTGACCCCAGCCCAGAAGATATCAGCCTCACCCAGCAGTTGTTAGAGGCGTCGCAGCTGTTGGGCATTCCCATTTTGGATCATCTGATTCTTGGCAATGGCGACTTCAGCAGCCTGCGGCAGACCACCTCCCTGTGGCCAGCAGCCGACGCCTAGGATTTTCTAGAGCGAGGTCTTTCTACAGAATTCGGGATTCTGCTATCGGGAGGAGTCCGAGCACTAAGCATTGGCATAAACCAATGGTCTTGTTTGACTGATTTCCACCAGAACAGTTTCGATAATTGAAACTGTCACCAAAACAATTCACGACAACTGCCTCTGTTCGGCTAGAGGCAAATTGAGGACAATTCAACTATGCCGAATCGATTCGAGCTGACCTGATTTTTGAAGGACAGGCTCATGACACAACAAGACCTCTATGCCCGGTTAGAACTCATCTCTCCGGAGCAGCAGGAACAGGCTGCAGCCCCCCACGCACGGCTCGACTCAGAGATGGCACGCGAGTCGCGTCAGTCGCGCTGGAGTCAGCTCGGTCACGCCATCGTCAATTATTTGGTCGGGGCTCAGGCTCAGGATCCGACCATTTGGACGAAGCGCGATCGCGAGGGTCATCTCTACTATGAGGCGTATGATCCCGTGACTCAGACTCGTCACCATTTTGATTCTGAGCGAGCAGTTCGGGTTTGGTTAGATGAACGATATTATCAGTAGCGCCTTGGCCCTGATTGAGATCATCCCCAATTAATGGGGGCACCGACTCAATCGGGGCCAACGCTTACCGACGACAAAAAAGCGATCGCTCTCAATGATTCATCCCCTCATCACCTGGTATTTAGAAATGCTCACCCCGGCGGATTTGCGGCCCCAGCGGCTCGACAATCCTGAACTCAGCGTGCAGCAGGTCACTATCGCCTGTCCTGAATTCAGCCGTTTTTTGTATACCAGCGTGGGTAGCCATTGGTATTGGTGCGATCGCCTGAAGTGGACCTACGACCAATGGCTTGACTATCTCAACCGACCCGAGTTAGAAACCTGGGTTGCCTACCTGTCGGGCACCCCTGCTGGCTATATCGAACTTGAAAGCCAGCCAGAAAGCACCGTCAAAATTGAGTATTTCGGCTTGCTGCCCCAGTTCATGGGTCAGGGTATTGGCGGCCATTTGCTCACAGTCGGCATCGAGCGCGCCTGGAAAATCGCGAATCGTCGCGTTTGGCTCCACACCTGCAATTTAGACAGTCGCTACGCTTACAAAAATTATGAGGCGCGAGGCTTCACCCTTTACGACACCCAAGAAACGACTGTAGAACTGCCCTCAACCCCACCCGGCCCTTGGCCGCAGGCAGCGGCTCCCCGTCCCCAGGTGTCGAGTGCGGCTTCGTAAGGTCGCGAGCAAAAACATATCCGTAACGCCAGTGCGGGTTAAACTAAGCTCCGTTGCTTTTCCCTCTGGGAAGGGGCGAATGGGGTGGGTCGAACCACGCTCAGCGGGAGGATCGACATCCACCCTACCGTTGACACTCTGCTTCAGAGGAGATTGTCGCCTCAACGGCGGGGCAGCGTGCCTGAATCCCTGATCCCAAACTCAGGTTCCATGAGGGTTGGGTTTAGCTAAAACCTTGAATTTATCGATACAAAGCATCCACAAAACCCGCCCTGACAGTGCCAGTATCGTCTTTCTCAACAATCACCTGAGTGAGTTTAGTTCGAAACGCAAGGCCCTTCGTCCCGACCGGGTCTGTGGAGTTCTCTTAACAGAATTTCCTTCACCCACACGGTATCGTCTTGGTCTATGGGGCTAACGCACCGGCTGTCTATGGGGTAAGCACAGAGTTCACCCTGCCCACGCCCTAAATTTTTGATCGAAATACAAATTTCAACGGTCGCGTATGCAAACGGCAGACTATAGGCTTGAATAGCGAAGTTGACAGGATCTCTGATGATGGCCGAGGCAAACGAAGCAAGTTCCCCGCAACCGTCCGCTGCCAGCCTAGAACTGGCCTATTATCGCGCCTTAGAGCTGGCGGACTTTAAGGGCGGTTTTTTAGCGCGTACGGCCCATGAGTTGCGATCGCCCCTGAGCAAAGTCATCAGCCTGCAGCAAATGATTATCGAGGGGCTCTGTGATGACGTGGAAGAAGAGCGAGCCTTTGTCGGCGAGGCCTATGCCGCTTCCATGAAGCTGCTGGAATATCTCGACTTTTTGATTCGCGTCTCAAAAGTTGAGATGGGACGCATCATCCCGCAGGTGCAAACAGTGCCGTGGACACAGATTTTCAGTCAGGTTAAAGAAATGAACCAGCTGCAGGTCACCGATCGCAACCTGCGGCTCGTGGTCAACTTTCCTGAGCCGTCCCAATTGGTGCAGACCGACCCGGCCTGGCTGTGCAACGTGCTCACGACGCTGATCGATATGGCGCTAGCGAATCGTGATCGCGGCACGCTGCACTTGAGTCTCGCCCCGACCCCCCCCGCCGAGACGTGGCAGCTCTGGCTCGACGATGACCGGCCTACTGGCTCCTGGCAAGAGCCCATCGCCTTTCCTCAACCGACCGAGTTTGAGCTCAATGACACGCTCTCCGCCAGCCTACGGATGGGCCTGGTAGAAGCGATGCTGCAGGCTCTTGGCGGCAGTCTGGTTCAACTGACCCAGGCGACCGACACAACTCCGACGCGGCTGCAGCTGACGCTCCCCCAACCGCCCAATTTAGGGGCTGCACCTGCATAACCCTTAAATATCGACACGTTTTCGGTAAGGGTTTGGCACTGCCAACCCCCTGCGGCCAATACACTATTTTTAAGCAATTCCCTGAGTGGACGAACCGGTCTAAATCTGGCCAGACAGCGGCTCTTGCTCAACAGTCACCAAATTCGGTACGGGCTCAATTTCTTGATGAAACAGCACCATTGTGGTGGTCTGATTTTCTTGAAAGCCAATGCGCTGATAAAACGCTTGCTGATGAGTCGTCATCAAGTAGACACGCTCAATCCGGCTCATGAGGGGATGACTCAGCACAGTTTGCACCAGTTTGCGGCCGAGTCCGGCTCCCTGATAGTGAGGGTCGATCACCACATCCCAAATGGTGGCACGATAGACGCCGTCAGACGTAGCGCGGGCAAAGCCAATCAGCTGATCTCTATCCCAAGCAATGACGACTGGGTGACTATGGGCGATCGCGACGGCCATATCTGCGTCGGTGCGATCGCTGGCCCAAAACGCCGCCTTCTGAAACAGGGCAATTAGCTGCTGCATCTCGGCGGGGCTTAACGTCTCAACGTATTGAAATTGAATGTTGCTGCAGTCCATAACGAGTAAAAAAGAAAGTAAAAGGGACGACGGTTAGGCGAACCGAGTCAGCGAAAAACTCAGAGAGCGCTGACTCGGTCAATTGGCTGGCGTTGGTCGACTTGGGTCGATAACAGTGACCCAACTTCTAAGACCAAACGCCCGAGACTCGTCGTCGCAGACTCAAGATATCGCCGGGTCGCGTCGCGATCGCGCGCTCATCACGGCGGCTAATCACACCCTCATAGCGGCGGTTGCCCAGCCCACCATGGCTGAGATCCGGAGCGACAAACACCCTGAGGGAGAGATCTTGCATAAAAAACAGCTCGGAAGCGTGCTAAGCGTTCATCGTGAACTTATTTTAGACACGAAACTTATTTTCTAACCTTAAAGATAATCCAAAACATCAGCGTTGATTGATCCTCCAAGGGCAAGTGGTAGGATCAGTAAACGGTGACTCGATTGTCTCAAGCGTTGAAGGTGCGGCGATTGCCCATTGTTAAACGCAGGAATTTTCGTTTTACTAAAGATTCTATCCATTCATCGTCTCCGGACATATGCTCAAAGCTCTGCTTGGTGATCCAAACGCTCGAAAACTCAAACGCTACAAACCTGATGTAGTCGAAATCAATTTGCTGGAAGAAGAAATCCAGCCGCTGTCAGACGAAGCGCTGGCGGCCAAAACGGGCGAGTTCCAACAGCGTTTGGCGAAAGGAGAGTCGCTGGATGACCTCCTCACCGAAGCTTTTGCCGTGGTGCGAGAAGCCTCTCGTCGAGTCTTGGGTATGCGCCACTTTGATGTGCAGCTAATTGGCGGCATGGTGCTCCACGAAGGGCAAATCGCCGAGATGAAAACCGGTGAGGGCAAAACCCTGGTTGCAACCCTACCCAGCTATCTCAATGCCTTGACGGGCAAAGGCGCCCACGTCGTTACCGTGAACGACTATCTAGCCCGGCGCGACGCTGAGTGGATGGGGCAAGTACACCGCTTTTTGGGGCTTGAGGTGGGCCTGATTCAGCAAGGCATGAGCCCCAGCGAGCGCCAGAAGAACTACGCCTGCGACATCACCTACGGCACCAATAGCGAGTTCGGGTTTGACTACCTGCGCGACAACATGGCCACCTCCATTGAAGATGTGGTGCAGCGCCCCTTCAACTTCTGCGTCATTGACGAAGTCGATTCCATTTTGGTAGATGAGGCCCGCACGCCCCTGATCATTTCTGGCCAGGTGCAGCGCCCCAGCGAAAAATATACGAAGGCTGCCGAGGTCGCGACGGCCCTCAACACCGAAGAGCACTACGAAGTCGATGAAAAGGCGCACAACGTGTTGCTCAACGATGAGGGCTTCATTCTCGCGGAAGAGATGCTGGGCGTGCAGGATCTCTTTGATCCTAAAGATCCCTGGGCGCACTACATTTTCAACGCCGTCAAAGCTAAGGAACTGTTTGACAAAGACGTTAAGTACATTGTGCGTAACGGCGAAGTCGTCATTGTGGACGAGTTTACGGGCCGGGTAATGCCCGGACGCCGCTGGAGCGACGGCCTGCACCAGGCGATCGAAGCCAAAGAACATGCCGAGATTCAGCCGGAAACCCAAACCCTCGCCAGCATTACCTATCAGAACTTCTTCCTGCTGTATCCCAAGCTGTCGGGCATGACCGGCACAGCTAAAACTGAAGAAGCGGAATTTGAAAAGATTTACGAGTTGGAAGTGACGGTCATCGCGACCAATAAACCCTCCCGTCGCCAAGATCTGGCCGATGTGGTTTATAAAACCGAGATGGCGAAGTGGCAGGCTGTGGCCAGCGAATGTGCCGAAATGCATGAAACGGGACGCCCCGTGTTGGTTGGCACCACTAGCGTCGAAAAGTCCGAACTGCTGTCGGCCCTGTTGGCTGAGCGCAACATTCCCCACAACTTGTTGAACGCCAAGCCCGAGAACGTAGAGCGAGAGGCCGAAATCGTCGCCCAGGCCGGACGCGGCGGCGCGGTGACGATCGCCACCAACATGGCGGGACGCGGCACCGACATCATTCTGGGGGGTAACGCCGAGTATATGGCCCGCCTCAAGGTGCGCGAGTATCTGATGCCCCGCATCGTCAAGCCTGAAGATGACGAAATGAAGGTGGCCGTGCCGGGCACCCAGGGCCGCAGCAAAGCTCAAGGGTTCGCCGGTGAGCAAAAGAAAGTTAAAACCTGGAAAGCCTCGCCCGATATCTTCCCCACGGAGCTATCGGCAGAAGCGGAGCAGATGCTCAAAGATACGGTGACCCTAGCCGTTGACACCTATGGTGATCGCAGCCTGCCTGAACTAGAAGCGGAAGATAAGGTCGCGATCGCAGCAGAAAAAGCCCCGGTTGAAGATCCCGTGATTCAACAGCTGCGGGAATCCTACAATCTCGTACTGCACGAATATGAGCAGTTTACTGACGAGGAGCATGACAAGGTGATTGAGGCCGGTGGGCTTCACGTCATTGGTACTGAGCGCCACGAATCGCGCCGGGTCGATAACCAGCTGCGGGGCCGCGCCGGTCGCCAGGGTGACCCCGGCTCCACTCGCTTTTTCCTTAGCTTAGAAGACAATCTGTTGCGGATCTTTGGCGGCGATCGCGTTGCGGGTTTGATGAATATGTTCCGCGTGGAAGAAGACATGCCGATCGAATCGGGTATGCTGACGCGATCGCTCGAAGGCGCCCAGAAAAAGGTTGAGACCTACTACTACGACATCCGTAAGCAGGTGTTTGAGTACGACGAGGTGATGAATAATCAGCGGCGGGCCATCTACGCTGAGCGGCGGCGCGTGCTAGAAGGGCAAGATTTGAAAGAGCTGGTAATTTCCTACGCTGAGCGCACGATGGATGACATTGTCACTGCTTACATCAACCCTGAGCTGCCCTCCGAAGAGTGGAAGCTGCCGGAAATGGTGGAGAAGGTCAAAGAGTTTGTCTATCTGCTCGCTGACATGGAACCGTCGCAGCTCGAAGATCTGTCCGTCGGCGAAATCAGAACCTTTTTGCATGAGCAGGTACGCACGGCCTACGACATGAAAGAGGCGCAGGTGGATCAGATGAAGCCGGGCCTGATGCGCGAGGCAGAGCGGTTCTTCATTCTGCAGCAGATCGACAACCTTTGGCGCGAGCACCTGCAGCAAATGGACTCGCTCCGGGAAACCGTCGGCCTCCGCGGCTACGGCCAAAAAGATCCGCTGATTGAATATAAGAGCGAAGGCTACGAAGTCTTTTTGGACATGATGATCGGCATTCGCCGTAACGTCGTCTACACGCTCTTCCAATTCCAGCCCCAAGCTCAACCTCAGGTCAAAACCCCCAAAGAGGTCGGGTAACGACTGACTCTCGCCAACGGGTTATCCAAGCTTGGTAGACTGCACAATCAAACTCACCGGCAATGCCACACGGACAGACAACTTCGGGGCCGCTTGGGCGGTCGTCAACTCGCGCAATTAGCTTAGTTCCTTAAGAAGGTAGCAGTTTCCAGAGGTCTTGAATATCTCTAGGCAATTAAAGGCAGCGGCGATCGCTCATGAAGACTGACTCCATGGGCAATTGCCCTTACCCTGTTTGCTGCGTAAGTTGCTTACTTCGTTTCATCTTCAAAAGCCATGAGGGCTTGGCTACTGCCCATTGCCTTGGCCTGCGGCAAGACCGGTGGAATCATTTCTGTGGTGAGCATCAGAAAACGTCAGGCTAGCTAATGTCGAGGCTGCCTGAAAGCCTCTCGGGCATCATCTTGGCACCCCATGCAGGAATCTGCAGAACTTTCTGGTGCAGGGTTACTGCCTTGAGTAAAGCTCAGAGATTTTAAGAGGGCTGCCAGGTATGTTCACTAGGGTGAAAAAACTTGCCCACAATCAGCGACTCTTTGTTCCGCAAATTTGCGTTGAATTCAGAAATTATTGATCAGAAGAAGTATGGAGAGGTCTAGACAACAATCAACTAGCGCATCACTTTAGCAGTAAATTTACTGATTTTTTTGGCCTTTCTTCAGAATTTCAAGACCCGCTTTATCACTCACCAAGCCCAGGATTAAGTCCTGAATAAGCTAATTCAAAATGCTTTCTATGAGTAACGATTTGATGCAAATTGGTATCAACGGAAACAAACGAATTTATTGAGCGATTAAACCCATGAAAACACTTGCGATCGGATCTGGCTTACTCTGTGCGGCTGCTTTACTATGCTCTTCAGCAAATCCTGCAGCTGCCAGCAACTTGGTTGTGAATGGTGGCTTCGAGTCAGCGAATTTCCAAAGGAATATGTGGATGACTTTTGGCGAGGGTCAGCTAGAAGGCTGGACCCCCTTTGAGGGTAGCCGAATTGAAATCCGCAAAAACGTGGTTGGTACGGCCTACGAAGGTGAGCATTTTGCTGAGCTAGATAGTCACTACAACAGAAATACTCCCCCCGAGGAAATTGGTTTTTTCCAAGATATTGTGACCACAATCGGGCAGAAGTATCATCTCTCATTTGCCTATGGCCCACGCAACGGTATCAATGGTGATAACAAGCTAGCCGTTGAATTTGGCGAGGGTACCTACGAAGCAATTGATGCCGGCAACAGCGGTGACGGCTGGAAAATCTTCAACAAAACAATCACTGCGACTGAAACAAGCACACGTCTGAAGTTCTGGTCTTTGGGTAAGAAGGACACGTTAGGGGCCAACATTGACGACGTTGTTATCGAAACTGCTGTAGATGTACCTGAACCTTTCTCAGTCCTCGGTTTAGCTACGGTTGCTGGCGTCGGAGTTGCTGGAACAATGCGTAAGCGCATGAGCGAAGCTGCATAGCATTTGCAACTAACTTGCATGAAACAAGCCCTCGGCTGCCAGTAGCAGCCGAGGGCTTTGGATTAAAGCGTCTTAGCTAGAAGACCGGTTTGATATTATTCAACCCCTTCAATGCGGTCTTCGACTTCTTGGTAAAGCTCTTGCAGCCGCTCCAGGTTTTCGTCACTGGTTTCCCAGTAGCCGCGCCCGTTCACTTCCAAAAGGGTTGACACCATGCGGCGGAAGGAGTTGGGGTTCAAATCCATCAGCCGCTTGCACATCTCCGGATCTTTGATGAAGGTGCTGTTGGTGTCTTCATAGACCCAGTTATCCACCGCATCGGCAGTAGCTGACCAGCCCATAGTATTCACCAAGCGCTTCGACAGCTCTCGCACACCCTCATACCCGTGGGAGAGCATGCCCTCATACCACTTGGGATTCAGCATCTTAGTGCGGGCATCCAGTCGCACCGTCTCTGATAGGGTGCGCACCTGAGCGTTGGCCGTCGTGGTGTCCGCCACGTAGGAAGCCGGCTTGGTGCCGTCACCCCGCAGACTCGCGACCACCTTGGTGGGGTCAGAGTCGAAATAGTGAGACACATCCGTCAGCGAAATCTCCGACGAATCCAGGTTTTGGAAGGTGACTTCCGCCTTCTTCAAAGAAGACTCGAACAGGTCGCGAGACTCATCCATCACGCCGGGGTTATCCGAGTTGAAGGCAAAAGACTTGCGATTCAGGTACATTTCCTGCAATTCCTTCTCCTCTTCCCAACTGCTGTTTTCCACCGCCAGGTTAACGTTCGAAGCATAGGAGCCCGACGCATTAGAAAAGATGCGGGTAGCAGCGGTACGCAGGTCGCAGCCCATCTGCTCCGCCTGCTCTAGCGCGTGCTTACGGACAAAGTTCATGGCCAGCGGCTCGTCGGCTTCGGCGGCCATTTTCACCGCGCGATCCAACAGGGCCATCTGGTTGATGAACAAATCGCGGAAAACGCCGGAGCAGTTCACCACAATATCGACGCGGGGCCGACCCAGCTCTTCTAGCGACAGCAGCTCTAGCTTGTTGACGCGACCGAGGGCATCGGGCACCGGCTTGACGCCGACAAACCACAGCATTTGCGCCAGCGATTCGCCATAGGTCTTGATATTGTCCGTACCCCAGAGCACCGTGGCAATGGTTTCCGGATAAGCGCCGCCATTTTCTTGTCGCTGCCGCTCGAGCAGGCGATCGACCACAATTTTTGCCGACTGCACTGCCGCGAGCGTCGGAATCGACTGCGGATCAAGCGCATGCAGGTTTTTACCCGTGGGCAACACGTCGGGGTTGCGAATCGGATCGCCACCGGGGCCAGGGAGCACGTATTCCCCTTCTAACCCTTTCAGCAGGGCCCCCAGTTCGTTATCGGCGCAGACCTGCTCCAGGCAGTATTCCAAAAACTCCATCAGGGGCTTGATGGTTTCGCCTTCCACAGCAGGATAGCCCGCTTCTTGCAGGGCTTTAATCCAAGGCTCTTTGTGGCCAATATTGAGGAAGTTGAGCCGCGACACCATGGAGACGCGACCGTCAGCATCCACCTGCTCGTGCACGAGGGCCGCCACCGCCTCCCGCACGCCCTGATTGATGTCGTACAACAGCTGCACGTCCTCTAAAACGCCGCGATCGCTATTCCCATAAATCTCGTCAATATCGCGGCCCATGCTCTCGGCAATCACTCGCTGCAGGCTCTTAATGCCCTCTTCGTCACGATCAAGCCCGGCAATGTTGACCAGGGTGGCGATCGCTTCCTCAGCCGTGGGGGGCTTACCAATCACATGCAGGCCACAGGGCAACAGGCGCGACTCGATTTCCATCAGTTTGATATAGATCTTGCCCACCAGGTTGTCGCGATCGTCCGTGGACATCTCGCTGCCGTCAATCTCTGGCAGGGCCACATCGCGATCCAGGTTGCAGACCCGCGCCGTTTCCACAATGGCATTCACAATTTGAATGGCGCGACCGCTGTCCTTTTGCGACTGGTAAGAACTGATCAGTTCACTCAGCTCCTTTAGCCCCTTATAGAGTCCAGCATTCTCAGCGGGGGGCGTCAGGTAGCTAATCGTTTCGGCGTAGCCGCGCCGCTTGGCGATCGTCGCCTCTGAAGGATTGTTGGCAGCGTAGTAATACAGGTTGGGCGTGCTGCCAATCAGGCTATCGGGGTAGCACATGCCCGACATGCCCATTTGCTTACCCGGCATAAACTCTAGCGAGCCGTGGGTACCAAAGTGCAGCACCGCATCCGCGCCCCAGATTTGCTCCAGATAGGTGTAGTAGGCGGCAAACCCGTGGTGGGGGCTGGCCGATCGCGAGAACAGCAGGCGCATCGGGTCGCCTTCGTAACCAAAGGTGGGCTGCACGCCAATGAACACGTTGCCAAAGGCCTTGCCGTACACCAGCAGATTTTGCCCGTCGGTGTTGAGGTTGCCGGGTGGCGGCCCCCAGTTTTCTTCCAACCGCGTCGAGTAGGGGGTGAGTTCTTCATACTCGGGCACCGACATGCGGTAGGCCACGTTCAGTTCAGGGCTGGCGTACTGGGCCTGCGCATCATGGATCACTTCCTGCATCAGCGCTTCGGGAGATTCGGGCAATTCCGGCAGGTCATAGCCGTTTTGCTTCATCGCCTCCAGCACTTTATAGATGGAGCCAAACACGTCCAGATAGGCCGCAGTCCCGACGTTGCCTTTGTCTGGCGGAAAGCTAAAGACAGTGATCGCTAGCTTTTTATCCACCTTGGGTTTGCGGCGCAGGTTGCCCCACTTCATCGCTCGCTGGGCAATGGAGCTGATGCGATCTTGCAGGGAGATCGCCCGCCCGGTCATCCCATCGCGACCGGAGAGCACAATCGGCTCGATCGCCCCATCCAGTTCCGGAATGGCCATCTGCAGTGCCACCTGAATCGGGTGCAGGCCCAGATCGCTGGCTTCCCACTCTTCCGTCGTTTGAAACACCAGTGGTAGGGCCACCATATAGGGCCGGTTCAACCGCTGCAGGGTTTCGATCGCCTTGGGATGATCTTGTCGCGCTGGGCCACCGACTAGGGCGAAGCCCGTCAGCGACACGACAGAATCCACAATCGCCTCTTCCGGCTGCAGAGGATCAAAAAAGTATTCGTTCACTGGCTTGGCAAAGTCCAAGCCACCGGAGAAAACCGGAATCACCCGAGCGCCCAAATACTCCAGCTCTTGCACCATGGCGGCGTAGTGGGCTTCATCGCCCGTCACCAAGTGCGTGCGCTGCAGCACCAACCCCACGCAGGGAGCTAGCGGATCGCGCAGGGCAGCGGGCAGATCTTGACGCGACTCATACCAGTTGAGGTATTCCTTTAAATCCTCAAACATTTGGGTCGCCATCGGATGCCAGATGCCGACATCAGGGAAAGTCACAGGAGCGGCATGTTCTAGACTCTCCGCCTGCGGAGCCCCGGCGATCGCCTTGTCCGTAAACACGTAGCGATCAGCCAGCATCAGAAAAAAGTTCTGCAAGTTATCGGAAGAGCCGCCCAGCCAGTATTGAAAGCTGAGCATGAAGTTGCGGGCATCCTGCGCTTTTTCCACCGGCAGATATTTCAGCACGTTCGGCAGGGTACGCAGCAGCTTCAGCATGGCGTCTTCAAAGCCGCTGCCATTTTTCTGGCGGCGCTTTTTCATAAACTCGCCAATCACACTCTTCGACTGGCCGAGCTGCGCCATCGAGAAGCTGCCCATTTTGTTCAGGCGCATCACCTGCGGCATCGAGGGAAACACCACCGCTGCATCGAGGCGATCGCGATGGGGCTGCACGGCTTCGACCACCTTGTCAGCCAAGTCTTCAATAAAGATCAGCGAGGCGATGAAGATGTTGGCCTCGGCGATGTCCTGCTGAAACGCCGCATAGTTTTCGGGGTTGCGCAGTTCTTCAATCAGGTAGCCGCTGACCTCGAAGGCCACTTCTGGGTTGCTGGCATTGAGCTGGCGAATGGCGGCTGACAGAGCACTCTGATACTGAGACTCCAGAACCACATAGACCACTTTGACCAGCGATCGGCCGCCGAGATCGGCGGGCACGATGTGTCGCACAGTGGGCTTAACGTGGGTGAACATGCAGCGATGACTCCTTATGACGTGTCCAAATTTTAGGCGTCGCAGTCAGCCAGCTAACCTGGGCAAACAATCGAGTCCCCTCTTAAGACCCAATCCCTTTACCTGACGGCCAACTTACGGCTTCATCTAACCACCATAGAATGTGGTGAATTGCCTCGGCAAAATGTATTTACAAAAGCCTGCAATTCCTGTAGTGAAGTCGCATCAACTGACTCAAATAGGTTTAAACACCTATCCAGGTTCTACCAAAAAAACCTTGCCAGATAAGGGATACAGCTATATGCGTAACAATTCGCAATGCATTTAGGCGCAGAAACTCGCATTCTTTAAAGTTTTGTACCAGCATTGGTTTTCCCTATTTTTCGCATAGGAAAAATAAAGCCTAGAATTCGCTCTCTAGTAATTGCCAATTCAGTGTTTGCAGGGGCTGTTTGGTTGGGCAACAGAGCGACGAACGATCTCGCCGGATTCAGTCACCGTCGCTAGGCAGCTGATCGAGTTGCGCCCGGTCAGGAAACGGTAGAACACCGACCGTGATCGCCATCACTCCGTCGCGACCGTCAGCTCTTGCACATTCCACAGCGCAAACGGCCGCACAATGCCCGAATAATTAATCCCCTCCAGGGTGTTGCGAACGGCCCCCATGTTGAGCGGATTCACCAGATAGATAAAGGGCAGATATTCCTGAGTCAAACGCTGACTCTCAAAATAAAGTTCGCGGCGCTTGTCATCATCCACCTCTTGGGCCGCTCGAATATAGATATCAGCAATGCGCAGTTCCCACTCGGCTGCTTCCCACCCTTCTAAGGGCTCTTGGCCCGCCAGCGCATTTTGGTTAAAGGCATGCAGCGAGCCATCCGTCAGCCAAACGGTCGCGCCCCCATTGGGCTCTAACCCGGCGGTAAAGCCAATAATGTGGGCTTCCCAGTCCAAGCTATCGCTGAGCTTCGTCACCAGCGCGTTAAAACTAATGGGCTGAAAGTCAACCTGGATGCCGATTTTGCCTAAATCCTGCTTGATTTGTGCCCCGATCGCTTCGCGGATTTTGTTGCCAGAGTTGGTGATCAGCGTAAATCGCACGCGATTGCCCTCGGCATCCTGCAGTTCTCCGGCGGGGCTGTACTGAAACCCATCCGCTAGCAGCAGTTCTCTAGCACGTTCAAGGTTGTAGTCATAGGTCGGCATGCCATCGGCAGGGCTGGCATAAAAGGGGCTTTGTACCGGCAGCGGTGAGGTTTGCGGTTCACCCAAGCCCTGATAAATGTTGTTAATCATGGTGGGACGATCAATCGCGTGAGAGATGGCCTGCCGAAACGCCACCGAGTTAAACCATTGCGATTTAATCGGATCAACTAGCGGCGTACCATCCCGACTCGCCTTATTCAGGTTAAAGGTGATAAAGGTAGTACCCAGGGCTGGCCCCCCTTTGTGAATGGTGAAATTGCCCCGGTCTTCTTCGCGCTTCATCAAGGCGAACTTATCGGGAGAAACGCCAATCACGTCGAGCCCCCCCGAGCGAAATTGCAGGAGTTGGTTATCGCTCGATTCAATCACCTGCCAGATTAGCTCTTGCACGTAGGGTTGCGAATTGCCTTGGTCATCTTCTTGCCAATAAAAAGGGTTTTTTTCGAAAATGACCCGCTGGCTAGGCAAATATTGCTTCAGGCGATAGGGGCCGCTGCCCACAATTTCGGCCGGCAGGGTCCCCGTAGACCACATCGACAAGAATTCAGGGTTGCCTTCTTCATCCAGCATGTTCACCGATTCTTGTAGCCTGTGGGCCGGCAGTAGGCCGCCTCCAGAGTTCAGCAAAAAGGGCGCAAAGGGCTCAGGCAGGATGAATTTAAAGCGGCGATCGTCAATCTTTTCGATCGTCGGCAGCAGGCCTTCTTGCCCGACCCGAAAGGAGTCACGACTGGTCGCTGGAATCGCCTCATTAAAGATGACATCGCGGTAGGTGAAGACCACATCATCTGACGTCAACGGCTCACCGTCAGACCACTGCAACCCTTCGCGCAGCGTGTAGGTATAGGTCAGGCCGTCGTCGGCAATCTCCCAAGATTCGGCCAGGGCTGGCATGATGTCACCGGTTTCGCCATCCAAGGTAAGCAACCCTTCGGACGTATAAATAAAGATGTTGGGATATTCCTGGCTGAGGGCGGGGTTAAAGGTTTTGGGATCGCCCAAGGAACTAAAAACAATGCGAGAGGTCGCCACCTCAGCCGCCGTAAACTGAGACGGATTGCAGCCCGCAAAGGCGATCGCGCTCACCGCGACCAACCCCAATAGCAGGCCCCATTTACCCAGCGGCTTCACTACAGTTTTGACCGTTGCCCAAACCGAATCCAATCTCGCCATAGTGCCCAACGCGAATTTTCAACTTTTGAGCATTATCGCAGCTAATTTTGGGAATGGGTATCGGGAAGGCGAAATGATGAGTTTGGCGTTTGGTTTTCGGAATTGCGAGTATCTTGCGAGCAAGCGGAGTCCTCAGAGAGTTGCTCAAAAATCGCGTCCCCAATCGCCGGAGTTGGTACGGCCAAACCCTGACAAAAATTGTCTGTCCTGAGGCCAGGTACAAAGACAAAACCGAAATGAAGGAAGCTGTCAGTGTTGTCTAGAGAAAATTCAACAAGACTCACCTTCAACATATCCTGACGGCAGCAGCCAGCAATGTCGTGCGCGTCATTAAAACTGTCTAAAAGAGGCCCCATTGTCCAAGACCCAACAGTTTCATTCTGCTCATGGTCATCCGTTAAGGTTGAACAGAAAGACTTTGACATCTAGATTCTTCTCTCAGCGATTTGTCCACAGCATCGGCTCGTTGTCATCCTCCTAAAACTGGTAATTCAAGGAAAAATAAAACTGTACTCCAGTATCGGTATCACCCGGTTCATCCAGCTCTACTAAGGGGATGCCCACATCAAATCGGGCATTGAGTCCTCGCAGTGGATCGATGATTAGCCCCACACCTGTGCCCCAAAGGAAGTTATTGTTCGTGGGTTGGTTAGAGGGATCTTCAAACCACACTGCTCCTAGATCCATGAATGGCACCACCTGAAACAGAGGACTGCCATCGACATGTCGTTGCAAGACAATCCGATCCTCAATGGAAAAAAGCACCCCGTTGTCTCCAGCCCGAGCGTTTTGATTAAAGCCCCGCACAGACTGCCCCCCACCGATCAAAAAAGCCTCACTGCCCAGCAGCGAATCGTTGGCCAACTGCACATCACCCCGCAAAATCAGTAGATTATCGGGGTTCAGTACCTGTACTCGCTGCACCTGTCCCCGCCACGAAAAGAACTGACCATCCGCGTCCGGTGAGGGATTATCCGTCGCGTTAAAGAGAGTGGTGCCCAGGCTAAATTGAGATCTTGCCGCCCAAGCACCGGAGCGATCGCGGCGCAGGTAATCCTGAGAAAATTGCACTACGCTGGTCACGCTGGGCACAGTAATGGTATCGAGAATGACGCTTTCGCCATCACGATGGCGAAACCCCAAAGAGAGCCCCAGTTCCTCTCGTGGGGTGCGAATGATGGGATAGCGGAACTCGCCCTCGTAGATTAAGGTCTGCCCTTCAATATCCAAAGCGAAGGCGGGGTTATCCTCGTCGGTAATTTCAAAATCTTCATAGGTAAGACCAAAACGCAGAGTGCTGTTGTTGGGGGCGATGGGCACCTGATAGCCCAGGTTATAGGCTTGAGCTCCACCTGTCGTGGTTGTGCTCACCGTCGCGATGGCGGTGTCCCCTGGCACCACTAAGCCGCGATATTGCAGTTGGGTCCCCACCCGGACGCGCCCTACACTGCTGGGGGAGTAGGCATCACTAAAGACCTGGCCCTGGAAGGGGTTAGCTTCCTCTACCCGTACTGATAAGAGACTGGTGCCTGGAGACCTGCCCGGTTCCAGATCGGCCTGTACCGAATCAAAGACGCCCTCCAACTCTAGGAGTTGAAGGGCGTCTTCTAGCTCTAACTGGTTTAAGGGGGCAGTGCTGGCGCGGTTAAGGCGACTGGTGATGTAGGTTTGGTAGCGATCAGATCCCTCAATAGTGATATCTGCTAGCTCCCCCTCCAACACTTCCAAGATGACTCTGCCATCGATCAGGGTTTGCTCGGGAATGCGTACCTGAGTGGTAATGTAGCCTGCGTTCAGATAGCGCTGGTTGAGTTCTCTGGCCAAACTCTGGAGTTCTGCCAGGGTAGTGGTGCGGTTTTCAAAAGGGGCGACCAGTTCAGCCAACTCTTCTGGGGTAAAGACCGTACTACCGACCACTTGAATTTGAGTGACTTCAATGGGGATAGATTCTGAGGACGGTGTATCTGGCGTATCTGGCTCTGGGGTTTCTAAGGGCACTTCGTCCGGCAAAGGTGCTGGCACGGGCAGCGGGTCAAGTTGAGGATCTACTTGGGCATAGGGCACCTGGGCCTGAACCGGGGCAATGCAACTCAGGACCACAACCCCCGTAGTCAGGATACATACACGAAAACACATGGGCATGAGCTGCCTCCAGATAAATACCTATGCCAAAGCAATTACAAAGTCATGTCCAAATCCGCTTAGCATCTTTTCCACATGTGCTCTCAAGCTTGGTCAACGCTCGTAGGCTTTGGCCTCTAACTCGTCATACTTCGTGAATTGCCACAAAATTTCGATGTGATTTAACTCAGGTGAATAAGCGGGTAACTCTAAAATCAATGCCAACTCATCCTCAATAATTTCGAGATGCACTTGACTGTTCAGAGACTGATCAAAGCTCGGTTAGGCAAAGATGTGCAGGAAAGTGGCAATAGAGCAGGGGCGATCGCGATGAAATGAAAAAATCCCTGCTAAGCACCACAGAAGTTGAGCTCCACCTTACCTTTAGTCAACTGGACTGAGGGCATCCAAGTTTTCGGAGTCCCCAATTCTGGGACAGGCGGGCAGCGTATTGCTGGCAGGGTCTTCCACCTCGTCTCGCTGAGACTGTTGACGGATGCTGTCTGGCAGGTTCAAGGTTGCCGTCAGGGCGGGATCAATGGTCAGAATGCAGGTGCCGAGCACTTCATTCCCTCTAATGCTCCTATAGCCGGCAGCTTCGGCAGTCTCAAATAGGCGATCGCGCTGGGCTACACCCGGCAGCGTATCGGGGTCTATCCCACTGGAAGAAGGAGGCGAGACAACCACCGCCGTATTCGTCAGATCAAAGCTGACTCCGGTCAGACCCAACGCCGAAGCACCGATCTGAAAGCGACCGGCAGTGGCGTTGGCGATGGCGGTGGTGGAGACTTGACCGAAGGCATCAGTCGTAAAAGCGGTATTAGCGAAGCTAGCACTGGCTCCCGTCAGCGGCGCGGTTAATGTCACATTCACCCCAGAGACCGCATTGCCAAAAGCATCAGTAACTTGCACCTGCAGGGCATCGCTAAAGGCCGTGTTGACGATGGTGTTTTGGCGATTTCCCCTGATGATATTCAGAATGCTGGCAGCGCCTGCCGTATTCGCTAGATCAAAGTCGACGGCAGTCAGACCGGGTACCCCCACTGACACCGTGAAGGCGCCAGCCACCGTATTAGCAGAGGTTGTCAGGCTAGCCATGCCATCGACACCAGGCGTGATTGTTTGGCGGGTGCTGCTGAGACTGGCACCACTGCTGGGGGCCGTAAAGATAATATCGGAGCCGAGCCAGAAGGGGTCACCATTGGCATCCCGCAGCTGTACCTGTAGGGCCTTCCCAAATGTCGTGTCAACAGTAGTGCTCTGATTGTTGCCAGCAATGATCGTAAAGTCAGGTTGAGCCGCAAATTCAAACGCACCCAGGTCACGAATATTCACTGCCGCAAGAATCCGTTGATCCGTGGTCGTGGCTCCAGCCCCGCTGGCATCAATGGCTGGACTCCCAATCGCGAGGCCATGGGTGAGGGTCGGCCCACCGTTATGGGTCAGCGGAGTCAGCAGCGGATCTTGGCCAACGATATTACCATCGACGCCATTGCTGGGTGCCCCAGCAGTGATGCCCGTAGTGTTTTGAATCAAGCTATTGGTGATAGTGCTGTTGACCAGATTTCCACTGATATCGGGGCCGTCCCTACCAGCAAAATTGTTGGCAGCAATGCTGTTGTTGATAGTGTTATTACTTGCAGTGTTTAAAAAGATGCCACCACCATCGACATTGGCGGTGTTGGTGGCGATCGTGGCGTTGCTCAGGATTAGGTTGCCACTACCCACGTTGCGCATAAAAATCCCCCCGCCCCGATCATTCGCTGAATTTCCCGACACCGTCGAATTGGTCAGGGTGACAGCACCACCACCACGGGCATACATGCCGCCACCTCGATTGGATGAATTAACCGAAATCGTGGAATTCGTGATGGTGGCATGATTACGGTGATACGAGCCGCCGCCTTTATTCGTTGCCGAATTGCCCGACACCGTAGAGTTCGTGATGGTGAGCGACCCGGTGGCATAAAGCCCTCCCCCCAAATCTCCCGCTGAGTTGCCCGACACCGTGGAGTTCGTCACGGTGACATCGCGGGAGTAAACTCCGGCGGCAGAAAGCCTGGCCGAATTACCCGACACGATGGAATCAGTCAGGGTAATCGAACGATTGCGGCTCCAAACACCGCCACCATGACGGTTTGACGAATTGCCCGACACCGTAGAGTTCGTCACGGTAATCGCGCCACTACGGCTATAAATACCCCCGCCGTTGCGACGCGACGAATTGCCCGACACCGTAGAGTTCGTCACGGTTACTCGATTACGGGTGTGAATCCCCCCGCCATATTGGTTTGACGAATTGCCCGACACCGTAGAATTCGTCATCGTAATCAAACCATTGCGGCCATAAATCCCGCCGCCTCTATCGTTTGCCGAATTCCCTGAAACAGTGGCATTGTTCAGCGTCACGGCACTAGGAGTATAAATCCCGCCGCCCCTATCACCGGCTGAATTCCCTGAAATGGTGACATTGTTTAGGGTCACAGCACCATTGCTGGAGAAACCACCGCCATTGCCCGTCGTACTGCCATTCTGCACCGTCAGATCGGTCAGGGTGAGCGTATCTCCGCTGGTATCGTTCAACACCTGGTGGGTACCCGCCCCATCTAGGGCGGTATCCGTCTGGCCCGCTCCCCTCAGGGTGACTGGCCGATTGATCGTCACCTCCTGCCCTTCCTGAAAGGTACCTGCGGCTAAGTTCACCGTGCCATTCGCTGCGGCAACATCGACTCCATTCTGCACAATCCCGGCATCCGTGACATTGACATTCACGGTCGTTCCTTCACCTGCCAGAGTCTGATTGTTGCCCAAGGAAATCAGGGCGTTTAGGTTGATCGCTAGGCTATTGTCGCTATTTTCATCGGCAAACGTCAGGGTATTGCCATTGCCTTGAGCACTGCTATCAATTGCGGCATTGACATTGATCGTCTCTGACGCCTGCAGCGTTACATCACCTGTGTTTAAGCCACTCACGACGCTGGTTACCGCCGCCGCATCAATATCTAAGATGGCGGGGTCAAACAACACATGCCCGCCCCCTCCACTGGCATCGACCGTGACCCCTAAGCTCAAATCATCACGGGCATAAACCGCCAGCTCTCCGCCTTGGTCAGTCCCTGACACATCAATCAGGCCTGACGGCAGCGCCACATCGTCAGCCCGAAAGATCACCTGCCCCCCTTGCTGACCAGACACATCCACAGTTCCGCTGCTGGTCGCGGCACCCGCAGCGACATTTACTGCACGGCCCTCACCCGCAAAGACCACCGTGCCATCGGCCAGAGTCGCCACCGTAGTAGCAGAACCGCCCCATTCGCCAGCGAGCAAACCGGGCAAATCTAACGGGGTAATGCCCGCATCCACGAGTCCTTGGAGCTGGTCAGTCGGCACCGCCAAACTCATCACTAAGCCGTCTTGGGAAATGCGCAGAATCCCTTGCTCCGGCACTGCCACGATGGATACGTTGCCGCCAGGAGCTTCTAAGTCCCCCGTGTTAATCACAGTGCTGCCCGCCAAAGTCAAACTTGCACCGGGGTTGACGGCGAGGTCAGCTTCGTTGAGCAAAACTCCTTCATTCCCCAAAAAGACATAGCTGGTAGGAGTTCCCGTGAGGGCGCTGTAGTCATTGCTGCCCGTAGCATTAAACACATTGTCGCCAAAGGCCAGACCACTGGCCGTACTCACCGAAAATGACCCTGATAAGTCCAAGTTGGCGTTGCGGCCCAGCAACACCCCAGCGGGATTGAGAATGAAGAGATTGGCATGGTTACCGCCGCTGACTTGCAAGAGACCGTCAATGATTGAGGTTTGCCCGCCGCTCACCCGAGCCAGAATGTTGGCGACATCGGAATTAGCTAAGAAGTTGGCAATTTCGTTAGTACTCAAGCCAAACTGCTGAAAGCTGTGAAACAGATTGGCATCAATCTGGGTGCCGCCGTTGATGGTGTAGGTTTGACTGGCAGCGTTGAAGGTGACGTTGGTGCCAGCACCGTCGGGAGCAACCGTAATCGATTGGGCGACTGCTGATCGCGGCATTCTCGAGGCGAGCAGGCAAACAATCAGCACCAGTACGGATTTGGGTAGGCAACGCATGGCAAATAATGTCGTGACGGCAGCTTGTCAGATGTCACGAGTGTAATTTATTACACAAAATGTTGCGTGAAGATGTGTAAACGGACCAGCGAAAACGACGTCCTAACCTGACTGTTGTCTCAGGATTAAGCCAGTGAACTCAGGGGATGGGTAAAACTAACCGTGGTATTAAAACTTAATTTGGGGTGCGGGCAGCGCTGCTTATCTGGCTACGTCAATGTGGATAAGTTTGGTACACCGGATCTCACGTTTGACCTGGAAACCTTCCCCTGGCCTTGGCAGGACGATAGTGTCGCTGAAGTGCAGCTAACCCATGTCTTAGAGCACCTGGGACAGAAGACCGACACCTATTTGCAGATCATTCAAGAGCTTTATCGGATTTGTCAGGCCAATAGCCTGATTCACATTACGGTGCCCCACCACCGTCACGATAACTTTGTGCATGACCCCACTCATGTGCGGGCTGTTACTCCCAGTGGCCTGGAGCTATTTTCACGGCAGCGCAACCGAGACTGGCAGCGCCATGGGAACGCGAATACGCCCTTGGGCCTGTACATGAATGTCGACTTTGACCTGGTGCATACCAGTTTGGTGGGCAGTGCGCTGTGGTTTGAGCGTTATGGCGATCACGCCCATGATGTTCAGTTGCTGCTGCAAGAAAGCGCGCTGTACAACAATCTGATTGAAGAGGTGCAAATGCAGTGGCGGGTAGTCAAGCCTTTACGGTAAATTTCACCCATCTGTCAACGATAAACAATCGTGTAGGGTGCTCATGACAGTTTCAGGGAGCACCGCCATCATGCACAACTGCTCGCTCAGGAGACAGTGGGTGTTTTTGAACTGCTGTGCTTGACAGTGGGTGCATTTCACCTGGGAGAGCGCCAGTTTTACATGCTGCTGCCGGGGTGCCCACAACCGCATGGGGCTGGCCCCATCCCCCTCGCTGTCATTACCAAAGATGGCCACCGTCGGGCACCCGACCGCTGCGGCTACGTGCAATGGCCCCGTATCCACCGTCACGAAAGCCCGAGCTTGAGCTAGCGCCCCCGCTAGCTCAGGCAGCGTCGCTTGCCCTCGCAGGTCAAGCAGTTCTGTCGTTGCCAACAGCCAGTCTTCGGTATTGCTGGCATGATAGTGCTGCTTTTGTAGGGCTGGAGCACTGCCGACTAGCCCTACCGTCAGCCGCTGCTGCTGACACCAGTGAATCACTGACTGCCAGTACTCGGGCAGCCACAGCTTGGCGGCGCGACTGGCAGTCACATGAATGAGGACATCGGGCACTGAAAAAGCAGGGGCCTGGGTGGGTAAGTCCAGTTGGGTGAAATCCGTCTCTACATAGGCCAACCGACAGAAGATTTCAGCAATGTAATTGCTCTGTACCAGCGGGACATGAGTTTGCACAAAAGTCGGACTGTTCCAGTTGGGGTCTTGCCGAATCGCTTGAATTAGAGGCTGGCTAACGTTCAGCCTTGGGTAAGCCCCCAATGGGGTAGGGCTACCAACCAGGTAGGTGGGCTGTAGATAGGGAATGATGGCCTGGGTGCGATCGCTGTCATCATCGCAATTAATCACCAAGTCGTAGGGACCGACTTGCTGCCGCCGTCGATCAATTGCGGCCAGCACGACTGGGGAAGTCTCGGGTGTATTGGTATGCAACGCCATGCGCCAATCAATAGTGGCCAGCTGGCGCTCAAACTCAGCGGTGCGATCGCTGCCAAAGAAGTCTAGTGTGCAACGTGGATATTTGGCTTTCAGCCCTCGCAGCAGGGGTGTCGTTATCACAAAGTTACCGAGCTTATGGGAGCCCAAAACCGCAATGTGTGGCCGGGCTCCAAGGAATTCGTTGGCAAACAGTTGCATGGGAGTTTTCTGGCGAGATGAGCCATCAACAGCATTTTAGAAAGCATGCCCCAAAGCGGTCGCCACCTCGTCAAAGACCCCAGCCCAAGCCCCTGGCTGAGTTTGCCAAAACAGGCGCATGGTCGGATACCAGGGAGAGTCTAAGCGCGGGGTCAGCCAGCGCCAGTCGGGAGAGTAGCACAGCAGAGTCCAACAGGGGCGGCCCAAAGCACCGGCTAGATGCGTGACAGAGGTATCGACACTGATAACAAGATCAAGCTGCTCGACGACAGACGCCGTGTCGGCATAGTCTTGTAGAACGGCGTCTAAATCCTGTACGTTGGCGTCTGGTGGCAGGTCGGCCAATGCCGGCACTGGCTGGCCCTTTTGCAGACTGAAAAACTCAATCCCGGGCACACGCAGTACGGGCAACCAGTCAGCGAGTTGAGTCGAGCGCTGTCGGTCATTCCCATGGGTGGGGCTACCGGCCCAAGCAATGCCAACGCGGTGAGCGTGGCGACGAGCGGGCAAGGGACACCGGCTAGCGTCCGCCGAAAGATAGGGAATCGGGGCGGGAATAGTTTCTAACGTCGTATGAGCTAGATAAGGCAAACTCATCAGCGGCACGTAGACATCAAAGGCGTTAAGGGCAATCTGACCGGGCGTTTGGCACTGATAAACACCTGATAGCTTTGCAAACAAGGGTAAGAGAGCAGCAGGACACACCAAGACCACCCGTTGACAGCGCGCTGCGGCCCAAGACACGTAGCGCACAAACTGAATTGCGTCCCCTGCCCCTTGCTCGGTATGGATGAGCAGGGTTTGATGCGGCAGCCGTTGCCCCTGCCAGCGGGGCTGAGGGCAGCTGAAGGGGGTAAACTCAGCGGTTTGCCACCGCCACTCACATTCGGCCCAGCCGGTCTCAAAGTCTCCTAAGGTCAGGCACATCATGCCCCAGCTGTAATGGGCCTGGGCATCTTGAGGACTGATGCGTACCGCTTGTTCATAGTGCCAGCGGGCCAGTTTCCACTGGTTTTGCTGGCTATAGAGATGACCTAAGGTCTTGTGAGCACCGACATGACACGCCTCCGCTTCAATCACCTGATGCAGGTAGGAGATCGCCTCGTCATAGCGTGCCAACTCCCCCAAAACGACTCCCAGGTTGTAACGGGCGGGCAGATAATCCGGCTGTACAACCAGACATTGCTGCAGCGTCGCTACCGCCGCTTCTTGCTCCCCGGCTTGGTAGTGGGCACACCCCTGCTCAAAATAACTGAGAGCAGAGGGCTGGTCTGGCTTTAGTAGCACCACTTCAGCCATGGCGGCATCGGGCAGCACGTAGGCACTCCTGAGCAAATTATCATCATGCTCAATCAATTCGGGAAAGCGTAGCCCCGGCAAAACCGATACTGCGAAAATTTCCTGAACCGCATCCTCAAACTTGAGAAATGCCACAATCTCACCGCTGACAATGTTGACTACCCACACGCCACAGATGCGCTCTCTTAGGGTTTGAGTGAGGGGGATGCCGCTAAAAACAGCGGTCTCTCGGATCTGGGAAAGGCCAATAAAGGCCAAGTCGCCCCAAAAATCGAGGCCTCTTGTAAAGCCCGGGAGTTCTGCCACTGGGGTCAATGTGCCTGTGGACAAATCGACTTGGACTAGAGTGCCGCGCCCGGATTCTAAGACCCACAGGCGATCGCGATACCAGCGAGGCGAATGGGGCATCGACAAGCCCCGCACCAGGATGTCATTGGTGATGATATCCATCAGGATGCCGCCGCTAGCTTTATTAGCCCGCCAGCCGTTGGGGCGATCAGTCTCGCCTAGTGCCGTAATGTAGTGGGGCCGATTGTCACGTATTCCGAGCCCATTGAGATGGCACCGATCCGTCAGGTCATAGCCGGTGATAAACGGCGGTCGCCAGCGGGGCACAAAACTACAGCTGGGATCTAGGGTACACAGGCAAGAGAACCGAGTATTGATAAACCACAGCTCCTGGTCAACCCAGGCCATTTCATGAATATCAATATCACCGGTAACCGTCTTACGGCGAGGCAGATAGCAGCCGTCATGACGGCCGGTTGGCGGAATTTTCTCAGCCACAGCAGGCACATTGCGTAGCTCTTGGATGTCATAGGCGGTGCCTACGGCGATCTTTTCGCGATCGGCGGCCACGCCCATGGGCTGATCGAATACTCGAAAGTGTGTATTCACAGCGTTATCGTCAGCCCGCATGAGAATGAGTTTCCCAGCCTGGTATGTAGAGACCACCAGCGATACCCCCATTTGGGAGAGCACAGCATGAAAGCTCTGGGTATGGACGCTCCGTAGAGGTGTATTGGGATCAAGGGATGAGGTCATTGATCAAGCACTTAAGAACTCAGCAGGGAGATGTTCCTCAGACATTAGGGCCAAGATGTGGCAGCTCTCCCTCATCACGACATCTTGCTGTTGCAATGGCTGCAGCAACAGCAAGTTTGCTAACTGTGCCTAAACACAAGCCGCCAGCCAACTCGCTTAAGCACTCTCATCTCTCACTACTCTATATTCAGCGATACACTACCCCACTCTCGCATCACTCGTCCTCTCAACATCACTTCATTTAGCAGTCTCTGGGGGGTACGGGGAAAATTACAGCAGGTCGGAAATACTAAAAACTACGGCATCTTCTGCCTTCATCGCAACTCTAATTCTGGTCTATCAGAATTGTGCGGCGTGAAGGAGCGGGGAGTGCACTCTCTTTTACGCCTGCCGCCTTTCGATTTTCAAATTCACTCTGTCATCACTATTGAGCTTTCACGGGCGATCGTCGCTGGGCCCACCAGGCAAACGCGCCCCCAACAGCAAACATCAACAAGCTATAAATCGCTGCCGGAATCGCCATCGTGGCATTGTTCAAAAAGGTGGGAGCACTGGCAATGGCGATCGCCAGGGTGCCATTTTGAATGCCCACTTCCACCGTAATGGCCGTCGCGCTGCGATCGTCCAATTGGGCCAGCTGCGCCAGCCCATAGCCTAGCGCCATCGTCAAAACGACCAGCAACAGCGTCACCCAGCCCACCTGCAAAAAGAAAGCCAGTACATTGGCCCGCTCTTTTATCAGGAGAGCGGCAATGATCAATCCGAGAAAAACTAAAGCCAGCCATTTCATCCACTTTTCTACCGTGGCGGCAAATTGGGGCGCGTAGTGATGCAGCGTCATACCTAAACTAACTGGAATGAGCGTGATCACCGCAATCTGCAGAACTGTAGTCAAAAATGGCAGCTGCAAATCGGTGCCCGCCCCCATGAACTGCACCATAGCCCAGTTGACTACCAGCGGAATTGTAAAGACCGTCACCAAGCTGCTGAGGGCCGTCAACGTAATCGACAGCGCCACATTGCCTCGGGCCAAATAGGTCACCAGGTTCGACGTCGGGCCACCGGGACAAGCGGCTAAAATCATCACGCCGACTGCCAACTCAGGGGTGAGGGGCAACACTGATGCCAGTCCAAAGCCGACGAGCGGCAGCATGATCAGCTGCGCTACCAAGCCCAACGCCACGCCTTTGGGTTCTACAAAGATGCGCTGAAAGTCCCTGAGCGTTAGGCCCAACCCCATGCCGAGCATGATGATAAACAGCGCTAAAGGCAAGAACACCGCCGTGAGCAAACTCGTTTCCATAGCGTTACCTCAGAGGCATGGGGGGCAGAGGGATAGAATCTTCAGCCAGATTACCGCATGTCACAGCCCATCCAGCAGGTCACTCCATCAGCACCTAACCACAGGCTGCATCCATGCCATCAGCGCGGCTCGGTGACGACGGTTCCTTAGGCGATACCTCAATAGAGCCGAGAAAGTCGCCGCTGTCTGAGCCATGAATTCATCGCATTGAGCCCAGCTTAGCCACGGTCTTACTGCCACCGGTTTCGAGCCGTTTGGCAATGAATGATACCAAGTTGAGTGCCGGTATCTGTTAATTAGGGTTTAAAGATGACCTCTGCAGGAAATTCCTCAATCTCTAACCCTCTAGGGTGTTTTGAATCGCCCTTTTAATCGAATCTAGAGTGGATGCGTATAGAACAGCTTGAAGCATTTTTATTGGTTTCAGAGACTGGGAGCTTTCAACAAGCTGCGAAAAAATGTGGGGTGACGCAATCGACCGTTAGTCGCCAAATTCAAGCGTTAGAGACAGAATTAGACGCCCCGCTGCTGCACCGTTCGGCCCAAGCCAAGCTCACGGTTGCCGGAGAGGCTTTGTTGCCCAAAGCTCGACGCATGTGCCAAGACTGGCGACAGGCCACTCGTGACATCGCTGATTTAATGGCCGGTAAACAGCCGGAACTGTGTATCGCCGCCATTCAGTCCACCTGTTCACATCTGCTACCACCGGTACTGCAGCAGTTTTGTCAAAGCCATCCTCACGTGCAGCTGCGGGTGACGGCCCTAGGCAGCGATCGCTCTCTCAAGGTCCTGCGGGATGGCCTGGTAGACGTGGCGATCGTGATGGATAACGAACGGCTAACGACCAGTCCTGATATGAGCGTGCAGCCCCTTTATGAGGAACCCGTGGAAGTGTTGATGGCCGCTGATCATCCGCTCACTCAGTTTGAGCAAGTGCCTTGGGCCGCGTTAGCGGAGTATCCTCAAGTGGTGTTTAAAGACGGCTACGGCATGCAACGCCTGGTGCAAGCGCAGTTTGAGCGCAGCGGGGGAGAACTCCACGCCGCCCTAGAACTCAACACCCTCGATGCCTTTCGGGGGGTTGTCCGCCAAGGGCAGCTCACCGCCCTACTGCCCCAGTCAGCCCTGACCGAAGGGCAGCCCGATCCCACCTTGGCGATTCGTCCCACTGAGGCCCCCACCTTATCTCGTCGGGTGGTGCTGGTCACGACCCGCGATCGCCTGGTCATTCCCATCATCCGCGACTTTTGCCAACTGGTCATGGAACGGGGGGCCTGCTTTTTGCCACCCCAACCTGCTGCCCAACTGCTATCTGTTGAACCCTTCTAACTGCTGATGAGCCAAGCATTTCGAGCGCTTCTTAAAAAAGTCGGCAGCGGCCAGCACACATCAGCTGTGCTGACCCGGGCGGAAGCCGCCGAAGCGGCGCGACTCATGCTGGCTCAAGAGGCGACGCCCGCGCAGATTGGGGCCTTTATGATTGCCCATCGCATCAAACGTCCCCATCCCGACGAACTGGCGGGATTTTTAGATGCCTATGCTGAGGTCGGCCCGACCCTCAGCCCCGTCACCGCTGACTATCCGGCCTTGGTGTTTGGCCTGCCCTACGATGGGCGATCGCGCACAGCTCCAGCTCAACCCCTAGTAGCGCTGATGCTCTCGGCGCTCGGCTGTCCGGTGGTGCTGCACGGGGGCGATCGCATGCCCACCAAATACGGCTTACCACTCATCGACATTTGGCAAGCCCTCGGTCTTGATTGGACGGGGCTTTCGCTGGCGGCCGTGCAGGCAATTTTGCAGCAAACTCATTTGGGCTATCTTCATCTAGCCGATCACTTTCCTGCCGCCCAGGGATTAGTGCCCTACCGCGAACAAATTGGCAAACGTCCACCGCAGGCCACGCTAGAGCTGATGTGGTGTCCCTATGCGGGCGACTGTCAGGTGGTGGTGGGCTATGTTCATCCCCCCACTGAGGGTCTGGCCAAAGGCACCCTAACCGCGATCGGCGTCCCCCATTATCTGACGGTCAAAGGGCTGGAGGGCAGCTCTGATTTACCCCGGGCGCGGGCGGCCATTATCGGCGTCTATACCCCCACCGGCGAAGAGCGGATCGTACTGCACGCCCGCGACTTTGGCTTGGGCGAGACCAGCGAAGCCCCGTTAGAATCAGAGGCTGCCTATTTAGACGCCCTGCAAGCCACACTCAAGGGTCAAACTACCCCCCTCACCCCCGTCGCCCTGTGGAACGGCGGCTTTTATCTCTGGCGCAGCGGCTTGGCCGTTAGCCTAGAGCAGGGCATTGAAACCGCCCGATCGCTCCTCAGCAGCGATCGCCTCACTAACCAGATCGCCACCTTGCAATCAGCCATCAATCACTACCGTTACAAATAGCTGAGTCCTTGCCCTCCAACGGTGGGGCCGCTAACAGCGTAATCACCGTCAGCTCCGGCGGACAAAACAGCCGCCCCGGCCAATAGCTGGCCAGGCCCCGGTTGACGTAAAGTTGCTGATCGCCGACGGCATGTAGGCCCGCCGCCCACTCCCAATGGCGAAAAACGCGCTCGCAGTCTTGATTAAAAAACGGAATCTGTTGTTTGACAATCGGTGGCACCCAAGGAGACAGCTTCTTTAATAGGCTAGGCGCGGGAATTCCCCCAGGCAGAGTGACCTGCCCGCCGTGGGTGTGGCCCGACAGCACCAAATCAGCGCGTGATGACCGGAGTTTATCCATCGTGTCCGGGTTATGGGCCAACACTAGCCGCGGCGTACGGGGGGGCAGTTGGGCCAGCAGCGGCTCCGGTTGACAATCGGGTGAGCTAATATCCGCTAGTCCCACCAGGGGTAGGCGATCGCCCCAGGGATAGGCAATGTCATTCCAGAGAGGCACAACCTCCACGGCAGCTAGGGCCTGCTGCACGCGCCGTCTCACCCTGGCGTTGGGGGAATCATGGTTGCCCAATACGGCATAGACACCCAAACGACTGCGCAAATGCTGTAAGTAGGCCGTCAGCGCCTCAATATCTGACGGATTGCGGGTAATGAAATCGCCCGTCAGCACAACCAGGTCGGGGACCAGACGATTGCATTGGGCGATCGCCGTTTCCAGCAGTGAGGGCGACAGACTGTACCCGTCAAAATGAAAATCTGAAAGCTGGGCCACGGTGGTGCCATGCAGCGCCAGTGGTAGCTGCTCAATCGTGACCGCAACCCGTTCCGTCTTCAGCGGTGCCGTCAAAGCAGGTAGCATAACCGTTCTATCCACAGGTGATGACCCATTATCCCCAAAGGTCGGCGATCGCCCCCGCATCGACGCCTCAAATTAGCGGTTAAAGCAAAATCGTCATTGACCCTCATCCATACCTATCAGTTAGAAATCCCCCACCCTGGCGCGACGCCTCAGATAGTCTGGCGCTAACCACGGGGCTCATCTCTAAAACGAGCGCCTACTGAATTGACTGAAACTGCTGTGCTTCTACAGATAGCAGTGGTATCCAGGCGATCGTCGCGACGGCCCGAGGGGGCTTTGGTCGAGGAACCCGTTGATCAGAATGACGACGATGACCGGTTACCCTTCGCACTGCACAGTGAAGATTGAACCGGTTCTACAGCTGGTCACTGACCGGATGGGAAAGGCTATGGATGAAGTATGATCAATAGGCTATATTCGTGGAACTGTTCACGGACGCTGTGACCAATATGACTGACTTCCCTCAGCCTCCGAAAACATCGGAAAATCCCAACAATCAGGCTGCTGATCGCTCTACCAACCCCGTCGTTGAAGGGTTACAAACCCTGGGGTTGAGTGTCGTTTTAGCCTTAGGCATTCGCACCTTCGTCGCAGAAGCTCGCTACATTCCTTCTGGCTCCATGGAACCCACGTTGGAGATCAACGATCGCCTCGTTATTGAAAAAATCAGTTACCACCTCAATCCCCCTGGACGCGGTGACATCATTGTGTTCTGGCCGCCAGAAAGCCTCTTTGACGAAGATAAGCGGCGAGATGCCTTCATTAAGCGCGTGATTGGCCTCCCCGGCGATACCGTAGAAGTTGCCAACGGAACAGTCTTTGTTAACGGCGACGCTCTGGAAGAAGACTATATTAAGGCTGAGCCTGACTATAGCTGGGGACCTGAAACAGTCCCTCCAGAGGCCTATTTGGTATTGGGCGACAATCGCAACAGCAGCTACGATAGTCACGCTTGGGAGACTGAGTCGTTTGTCCCTGCCGACAATATTATTGGTAAGGCAGTCGTCCGCTTTTGGCCGCCCGGTCGCATTGGCGGACTTTAGCAAACTGTCACCTTGCCGGGGGTTGTGTGCATTGGCAGACAAGGGCTGGGTGGCCTCGTCCATGGTTTTGTTTTGCGGGTCGCCACGAAGCCTGGAGCAGTCTTTGCACTTGTGATTCTGTTTCCTGCTTACTTGTTAGGGACTCCCTAAATCTGGAATGACGACTCAAAATTGCAGTCGATTAAAATCAAGAGATAGGGCTATCGGGGCAATTTTTCATGAATCCAGGAAAGCAGCTCACCGCCATGCTGGTCCCGTTTTATTTGGGTGAGCAGACAGATTCCGAGGGACGCCAGATTCAGGAAATTTGGGCCTGGGATTTTGAGGAATTGGAATGTGCCCATGATTATATTCAGTGGCTATTCCCCATCGCTGAGAAAAGTACGTTTAATCCGAATGCGCCCGTCGTCGATGAGGCGGTCATTCAAGCCTTTCAACGCGATCCGCGCCTGCAACAAAACTTGCGGCGATCGCTGTCAGTGATGCTGCAGCTGTATGGGTTGCAGTGTTCCCTCAACGAAACCGGGAAAGTTGTGGTCGATAAGGCGGCAGACTATCCCTTCCGCAAACGTGAATGGATATGTCTGTTGGATCATAACTATCTGCGGATCACTCGAATATTGAAGTGCTTAATACTATTCGGATTGAACGAGGAAGCACAGGCGTTTTATGACTGTTTGCGACAAATCTATCGAGAGGAGCGCGATCAGATTGGCCGTGAAACGTTTCAGTATTGGACTGACGCCGTTAGGATTTTCTCGGCAGTTTGACCAGTTCGCCAGTAATATAGCAAGCCGCAGTTTTCTCAAGTCACTCCCAACAACTGAGATCATCATCTGATGATCGGTTTTTTAAATCCGCCTGCCGTAGGGCTTCACACTTCCCGAAAGGTATTCTGCTGTGGAAGAGTTGCCCCGATGATCTTTGGCCTAGCTTCACGGCATTTTTTTCGGCTTGCTGTCACCGTTTTCTGGGCCTGTCGGCGTATTCATCAGGTCGATCAGGCCTTCAGAGAGAAACTTGGGATCCATAAAGAGGACCTTGGAATTCTCACTTTCACTCAGCTTTTGGTTTGCTTCGACGTACTGCTGAGCAATCAGAAAGTTGAGAATTTCGCGAGCATCAGAGCGACCTTTAAGCGCTTCTGATAAAAGCTGAATCGACTGCACCGTACCCTGGGCGCGTTTGACGGAGGCTTGCTGGTCACCTTCGGCTTCTGACACGGTGGCGCGGCGTTTCAGTTCGGCGGCCTGCTGCTGCTGCATCGATTCCAAAACGGCTGTGGGTGGATTGATGCTTTGCACTTCGACCCGAGTGACTTTGACGCCCCAGGGTTCCGTGGCTTCGTCGAGCTGGTCAAGCAGTGCCTTGTTGAGTTCATCGCGCGACGCAAAGGTGCTCTCAAAGGGCATTTTGCCGATTTCGGAGCGTAGGGTGGTGACCACTAACTCGCGAATTGCTCCTTTAATATCTTCGATTTCGTAGTAGGTGCGTTCAAGGTCAAGAATCTTCCAATAAACGACGGCATCGACATCCAGGGAGACGTTGTCGCGGGTAATGGCCGATTGGGGCGGCACGTCTAACAAGCGCTCGCGAATACTCTCTTCCCACACAATGGTGTCTAAAAATGGCACGATGAAGTTCATGCCGGGCCGGAGCTTGCGGTTATATCGCCCCAACCGCTCGACCAGAGCCTGATTGCCCTGATTCACAATTCGCACTGACCCCACCGTGTAACCAATCACAACCAGGGCCAGAATGACAAAAACTTCCATGAAGCGCACGCTCCTTGAGAGGCGTACAAATTTACCGTAAGTCTAATCCTTTTAGGGCTGAGTGGACTGCGAAGTTGGCAACGGCATGACATCAGGGTGTTGTCTTCACGCGCTAAAACGACCACCGAGTTACCGGGGGCGCAGCATCATTGATTTGGCCGCACACCTGCTAGAGCGTGTCCTCATACCCTTGCCCTGTCACGCTGAAGGTAAGGCGTCCTGCCCTCAAGCGCTATTCATGCTGTAAACAGACGCGGGGCGATCGTACTGTAGAAAAGTTATATCGTCCTAGATTTGGCGAAACTATGGAGGTAGATACTTCTAATGGTCGCGGGAAAGTTTTTGACCAAGACGAAAAATTTATTGTTTTCAAAAAATAAGCATATATAGCAAAACGATGGAATCATTAAATGTGTCACTATCTAGTCCTCCTGATCGAGATTTCTTGGTTGCCGATATCATGCTCCGAAGAGTTCAGATCGCGGAGGTAAATATGGAATCTGGCTCCATGGAAATCGAGATTTATACAAATCCTGAAGGCAAGCCTTGGAGAATCAATTTAGATGATTTTCTCATCGCACTGAACGAAGCGAAAGCACGTTTGACTGGAGATTGATCCTTCATAATGCTAGTGTGATCGCACTTCGCCGTAGGTTGAATTGATGCCAGGAAACCCAGCACAGTCATCTCGGAATTATCGTGCTGTTCACGCGGTCACCTATCAGCTTTTTCGAATGGCAATCTCCCCAAAAAGCGACAACCCCCTTAATGTTGGAGTGGATTTGAGCACGAGCCGATCAGCGAGTTTGCATTTGCCCTGGCCCCTGCTTCATCAGTGAATAGTGATTGTCCGCAATTGAGGATGTCGTTGCATGACCCGCCTCAAAAATCATGCCAGCATTGCTGACGAACTTCAGCGCTGGAGCGACGCAGCTCTCCTGCATTTACTCAACGCCGCCCAGATACCCGAAGTTGGGCATGGAATAGTGTCCTTGCCAAGTTGTGGTCCCTCTGTTTTCGTCAAACTGGTGCCCTTGACCAGTTTGGAAATGCAGCGTCAGAACTACCAAGCCACCGCAAACTGCTTTCAGTTGCCCCCCTATTATCAATATCGGCTGGGTAGCTGTGGCTTCGGGGCCTGGCGAGAGTTGGAGACTCACCGGTTAGTCAATCAATGGGTCCTGTCAGATCACTGTTCTCACTTTCCGTTGCTACATCACTGGCGCGTGTTGCAGATCGCCCCCACCCACTACGACGACCGGATCGACCTGCAGCGTTGGGGTGACTGTGAAGCCATTCATCAGCGGGTGGCCGCGATCGCTGCAGCCACTCATTCTGTGGTGCTGTTTTTGGAACCGTATCCGTTGACGCTCAGCCAATGGTTCCGCGAGCGGTGGTCGCATAGTGCCGATCGAATGGCGACAATTTTGGACGTGGAATCCACTTTGATTGACCTGCTGTCATTCATCAATTCGCAGGGACTGCTGCATCTGGATGCCCACTTTGACAACATCCTCACCGATGGCCAACAGCTGTTTCTAACCGACTATGGCCTTGCCCTTTCCCACCAGTTTCAACTTGATGCCGCCGACCAGCAATTCTTCCAGCAGCATCAAAATTTTGATATTTGCACCGCGCTCACCAGCCTCGCTCACGCGATCGTGAGTCGTTATGATGACCGGCAAAATTGGCGACTGGCCCTGCAAGACCTGACTGACGATCACCACAGCGCCGCCAGTGCGGTGCCGACTGACGTCCGCGCTTACCTCAAAAGCAGACTCCCGTTGGTAATGAAGATTGGAGATTTTTACCGCCAGCTACTGGCAGACCTCACCGCCCCATATCCCGCTGCTGAGTTGCAGAACATCCTGCATGAACTGACAGACGATTAGTAGAGACTGTGGATGTTTCTCCCGTAAGCTAGCTAGATCTTTCAGCCCCCCGAAACTTCAATGACTTGCCCCGTAATCCAACGAGATGCCGGACAGGTCAGAAACTCAACCACGTCAACCATATCGTCAATTTGACCAATCCGTTTCAAAGCCGTTGCTGACTCTAACTTGCTTCGGAATGCCTCATCTTGTAATATCTGCGCCCGAAAATTGACTGCGACCACTATCAATCTATTTTTCCCGTCATCGACATGACCCCAATCTGGAGAGTAGAACTGGGAAATATAGCTTAGTCCAGAGAGTAGTACACCCTATCTACAGGCTAAGGGAACGACAGTGGAAGCTCGTAACCGCAATATCCGAGATTGGTATGGCAAAGTCCAGCGGGGTGAAATCAAACTACCCCGCTTTCAACGGTTCGAAGCTTGGGATCAGCATCGCATTGCCAGCCTCATCCACACCATTATTCAAAATCTTCCTCTTGGGATTACTCTTGTCCTAGAAGTGGGAGAAGAAGAGCAGTTTATTTCCCGGCATCTTCAGACAGCCCCTGAAACCAACAACAAGGTATATGAGCATTTACTCGACGGTCAGCAGCGGTTAACGGCTCTATGGCGAGTTCTGCATAACAATTACCAGTGGGCGACCTACTTCATCTACATCAAGGAGTTTGATCGATACGACAACGACAAACCCCTGGAAGACATGAGCATTTTTTGGCGGGGACGCTACATCAAACAAAAGACTAGGCAGCGGTTTCCACTCTGGTGTGATAAACCTTCTCAGACCTTGTTTCGCGGTCTCATTCCCACCCATCTCTTACGCCCAGAAGACATTCAAAGCGAAATTGATGATTGGCTTAATAAAGCCCTGCCTAGACCATCTATAAATGTTGGAATGGATGAGTTTCAACAATATTTTGAATATCGTCAAAAAATCAGCGATAAAATTAGAGACTTACGATCAATTATTGCCAACTACAACCTGCCTTACCTAGCTCTCCCTGCCCATACTGACAAGTCTATTGCGCTTAACGTATTCATCAACATGAATACCAACAGCAAACCTCTTTCTACCTACGACATTATTGTGGCCGAAGTGGAGAGCGTCATGGGACAGTCACTTCACGATTTAGAAGCCGGACTGAATGAACGCTGTCCCAGTGTTTCGCGCTATTCACCCTTGTCTGATCTAGTGCTAACTACATCCGCTTTACTCCAGGGCAACTTCCCCAATCAAGCGGGGGCCTGGAAGATGAATAAACAGCGCATGGTCGAGCAGTGGTCAACCTTGGAACGCGGCCTGAACTGCATGGCCGAGTTCCTCAATAATGAGGGTATTTATGATGCCCAGCGGTTACCCACCAATGCCGTGCTGGCTGTTATTGCAGCACTCTATGCCCACATTCCTGATGCTGGCGACAAACGTGGACGAGACGAGGTCCTGCTGAAAAAGTACCTGTGGCACGCATTTTTCACTGATCGCTATGAAAATTCGGCCCCTACAAATGCTTTCGCTGACTTCAACGCCCTCAAGCGCATCATCGCCGACCAGACCAAAGAAGACGGTACTCCTTACACCACCACTGATGTTCCCATCTTTACCGACCATAGCCTGGTGGAAATCGAAGAAATTCTGACTGCCGACTGGCCCAAGCGCAACACCATCCGGGGTCGGGGCGTACTGGCGGTCCTATGTCGCCTCAATGCGCTTGATTTCGCTACTGGTGAACGGCTAAATGCTCAAACGATCTGTGATCGCCATTATCACCATGTTTATCCCGATGCCCTCCTTAAAGAAGCCGATATTCCTAGCTTTCTCGCCCTCAACTGTGCCTTGATCAAAGACAAGACCAACCTCGAAATCGGGCGAAAAAATCCTCTGATCTATCTCAAAGACCGCTATAAATGGTCTTCTGAGGAAATTGTGCGAGAGCGGCTGCAGTCTCATTTAATTCCCATTGATGAGTTGGCTAATGGTGGGTACGAAGGTCTCTCAGAAGATGAGAAAACGGCTAAGCTCCAGCAAGATTTTGACGCCTTTCTCCAGAAGCGTGCTGAGCTGGTCATGGCAGCGGTGCAGAAATTGACAGAGGGGCGTCAGCTCAGTCCGACAGAAATCTACAAAGACGTTCAACATGCTTAGCCCTGAAGAACATAAAACCGTCCAATCTCTCATCCTCAAATATGCTCAGGAAATCAGCTGGAACTTGGTGTCTCATGAGCAGGCTTAGCAACGCCGGAACTTTACTGATATCGTTTCTCCCCAAGAGACTTGCCAATCAGTTTCCCCGTTATTTGACAACGTACTCTATCAGCAGGTTCAAACCTCTAAACCCCACTGCACTGAATCTTTTGGCACCCTTATCGCCCAGCTCAGTTGTTCAGTGCCACAAAACATTAAGATAAGTAAAGACACCAACGATCGCTGAGAGCTGATTTCCATCGTGCAACTTGCCCATCGTCTTGACTCAGAACGCCCTGTAGAACCCTCTACAGAGGCTATTGTGCTTGCTACCCGCGACTTGACCAAAACCTACGGGCGAGGCAAGCAACGGTTTGAAGCGGTTAAACAAGTTTCACTCACCCTGCATCGCGGCGAAGTGCTGGCGTTCCTCGGGCCAAACGGGGCGGGTAAAACCACGACCATCAAGATGATTGCTGGTCTCGTACGCCCTGATCGCGGTCAAGTCACCGTCGCGGGCGGCGACCCCCATCGTCGTCCCAGCGCCCTGCGCCACATTGGGGCCGTGCTCGAAGGCAACCGTAACCTTTATTGGCGACTCACCCCTGAAGAAAACCTGGAATATTTTGGTGTACTGCGTCAGGTGCCGCGCAAAATTGCTCATCGGCGCGGACTAGAGCTGCTAGACCGCTTTGAGTTGTTAGACAAGCGCCAGACGCCGGTGCAGAAACTCTCGCGGGGCATGCAGCAAAAGCTGGCGATCGCCGTCGCCCTAATTCACAATCCGCAACTGCTGCTGTTGGATGAGCCCACCCTAGGACTGGACGTTGAAGCGGGGGAAACCGTTAAAGCCCTGGTACGGCAAATCGCCCAAGAAGGTCGCGCCATTTTGCTGACCACTCACCAGCTCGACGTTGCCGAAGAACTCTCCGATCGCGTCGCCATCATTCGCCGAGGCCGCATCATCGCCGAGCAATCGACCGAGTCTTTGCTCAAAGAGTTTTCCGACTCCGCCTATCAGCTTGAAATTGAAGGCACCTTGACGGCTCAGCAATACCAGCGAGTCACGCAGTTGGGCGGGCAGGTGGACGGTCCACACATTACCTATGCTGGTACGCCCCCCAATCTCTACGCCCTGCTGGCAGCCCTGCATCCCCTCCCGTTGGTCTCAGTACAGCGCGATCGCGCCGACCTGACCCAAGTCTTTCTCAAGCTGGTCAAAGATACCCAGGATTCTGCATCATGATGGATTTGCTCTACGTCGAACTAAAACGCACCTGGATTCAATTCATTCGCTACCCCGCTGAGGTAATTGCCGGGTTAATCATCACCACCTCTGTCTTTTACGGGCTGTTCCTCAGCGCGCGATATATGGCCGGGCCAAGCTTTGCCTTTGGTGATCGCCTCGATGCCGTCGTCGTTGGCTATGTGTTGTGGACGCTCAATCTGTACATCATTAATGACATCGCGATCGGTCTGCAGTCCGAAGCGCAAACCGGCACGCTAGAGCAAGTCTTTCTCTCACCGTTTGGGGCGCCCCGCGTGTTTTTAGCGCGAGCGGTGGCTAGCCTGGCGCTGCGGTTTACGCTGCTGGTGGGCATCGTCCTGCTGTTGATGGGCCTTTCTGGCAGTCGCCTTTCCTTCCCGATTACGCTGATTTTCCCCTTTCTCTCTCTGGTGATGGCGGGCTACGGCTTCGCTTTTATGATGGGCGCTTGTGCCTTGGTGTTTAAACGCGTGCAGCAAATCTTGGGTATCTTCCAGTTCTTGCTGCTGTTTTTGCTCGCTGCCCCTTTCGAAGAATCCACTGGCATCATGCAGTCTCTTCGCTTCTTGTTGCCGATGATTCCTAGCACAGGGCTGCTGCGTGATCTCATGGCCCGCGATGTCGGTCTTGACTGGGCCACCTACAGCCTAGCCCTGTTGAACGGCATTGCCTATCTGGCAGTCGGTCTCTTCGTATTTCGCTGGGCCGAACGCATGGCGAAAAAGCGCGGTTCGTTGAGCGGCTATTAATCAGCCGCCCGTTCCTGCTATAGCCAGCCGCAGTTTGATTAGATCCCCACAGATGATTGAACCTACCATCCGGTAGGCTTTCCAACTCTGTAGTGGTTGTCCTTCCCGCAGGCTATTCGACTTCTGCATGCCGAATTCTGTGATATCACTGCCAACCCGCGATCTCGATAACGGCTACATCGACCGTGCTTATTCAACGTCAAAGGCAAATTCGATGAGGATGCTGCCCCCTGGGTCACCATAGCCCTGCACCTCAAACTCATAATTCAACGCGGCCTCTAAGGCGGCTTGATCAAGCGAGGCATTGCCACTCGATCGGTTGATTGATGCCCCAGTCACAAATCCCGCTGCGTCAAACTCAATTGTCAGCGCGACGGTTCCTTCGATGCGATCGCTCAGAGCAGCGTCAGGATACTCCGGCTGTGGGCAACGCCGACAGCGAATCGATCTGGTCGGTGGCGTAACATCTAGCACAATCTGGGTCTCGTCTTGACTGATATCGACCGTCGGTGGCCCCCCGATGCCGACCAGGCGAATGCGCACGCTATTAGCATCGAGGGGTTCAACTGAAACTCGATCAATACCGTTGGTGAGGACTTCCTGATCCGCAGCAAGTTCTTCATCCAATTGTGTGACCAGCAGATCCAGGATAATTTCATTGCCCACATCCGTTTGCAAGATCGTGGCTTGCTCGGCATTCGGTGCCTCTAAGTGAATGACTAAGCCATCGTCCGTTGAGAAGATATCAACGTGACTAATTTGCCTGACTTGGGCACGGGCGGGCGATATCAGAACGAGGTTTAGAGCCGCGTTCACGCAGTGTGTGCAGAGCACAATCGCTCCGACCGTGGCTCTCAATGCAAATGGGTGCGGCATCGAATCTTGAGCGGCTCAACCGATCACCGGGGTTCACTCTCTCGATAGCTCAAATTACAGACCGGCGTCAATCACGTTGAAGTAACCAAACGGTTTCTCTGGCCGCACACTGTCCCTTTAAGCCGCCGGGCACTTCTTTGCTTGCTAACTGAGAGACCGCATAGCGATCGCCATAATGATGCTGCACTTCTGCCGAACTGATAGAAAAGGGTGGCCCTGACATCAAGGTTTGGTCGTATTCGTAGGTGACGAGTAACTGGGGGGCTTGGTCGGTCATTTGTCTGAGGTGAGCGGTATAGCGATCGCGCACTGCCGCTGGCAAAGCGACCAAAGCGGCCCGGTCATAAATGGCATCCACTGAGCCCAGCATCTCGCTAGAAACTTGAAAAATATCCCCGACAAAAATGTCGATATTTTCTGCACTGTAGTGCTTGACTTCACCCATTTCTACGATTTGGGGCGTGATGTCTAGTTCCCCAAATAACTGCTGAATGGCGATTTCAATCAGTTCAGCGCCCGCCACCCGATACCCGTGAGCCAGCAGCCAGCCAATATCCAGCGTTTTGCCAGACAAGGGCACAAATACCCGACTGCCTTTGGCTAAAGACAGGTCTTCAAAGTAATTAACCAGAACCGGATTCGCTTCGCTTCTGTGGAACGCAATATTATTCTGTTCCCACTTCTGCAGCCAGTAGCTTGTATTCACAATCAGCGCCTCTCACCCTCTACTTATCCACTCCAATCCAGCGTATCCGCCTCGCCCCTCAATAGAAGTTCACTTTTGGTGAGAAGCTGCGTCAGCGCTTGAACTCTTCACTCACTTCAAATAGGGAATCGCGCTTCAATAACATACCGGTAAATCCGGTTTCGACTCCGCTCAACCTACATATCCCGAGAGTTGAGCGGAGTCGTTCGCAATGTGTCTCTGCAAGGAGAAAACTCGCGAGGTGAGTACTTGCTTCTCAAGCGTATTCCTTAGCTGAGATGGGCGGGGAGTTGTGACAAGGCGGCAACCACCAAAAACAAAAAGCTAGCTCCCGTTTCCAGCATCGCGACCGACTGAATTTGGGTGTTGCAGTACCAGTCTCGCTGCCAGAGAATCAGCCCAAACTTGAGGAGGGCAATGCCAAACGCTGCCGCCGTGACCGGAGCCAGCCAATGTACTTGCCATAGCAACACGACTAAAGCGGTCGAGCTCGCGTGAAAGATCACCCCAGCGGTCACCGACGCCGTGCGAGCTTTGCGCAACTTGACGGTAAAAATAGCGCTGGAGAAAAAGCAGGCATTCAGCAGCCAGAGGGCGATCACACCTGGGCTGAGCGTGCCTGTGGTCGCGACGTAGGCCAGTGGTGCGGCGGCACAAGCAGCAGTGAATGCAATCAGTTCGTTCCAGACTGATTTTTGTTGTCGTTGCCAGATCGACAGACCATCCACAATGGTCGCGACTCCCACGGCTCCGTAAATGGCCCCTAGAAACCAGGGTTGCGGGCTATGCCACAACAGCCAGAGGGCGATCGCGATCGCGATGCCACCATAAATACTCAGCCAGACTAAATAGCGTAGCTTCCAACTGCGCCGCTGCTTAATCTGTAAGCTAAGCGGATGCTCGGCCTGAAAGCCACAGTAGGCACAGATCAGCGCGAGGGTGGTGGCCCCCGTCCAGTGCTGGGCCGCAGCGGCCCCGGTCAAAAAGGACACCGCTAGCATCACGTAGACGCCATGCTCTGGCGATAGTGTCGGTAAGTACCACGGTTTGCTGGGATGGGGGGTGGTTTGGGGGGCGATCGTCGTCATGGCCTTAACTCGCACTCGACAACGTGAGGACAAAAGCCAGATTGGAAGCCGCAGTTAGGGCATGAGGGGCATTGGCTGCCATGAAGATAAATACACCCGGTGCTAGCGCAATGGTTTCGCCGTTTAAGCTCAGTGAGCCAGTCCCTTCCAGCACTTGCACCGTCGCATTGCGGGTGGAGGTATGCTCCGAAATTTCGGTATTGGCGGCGAGACAAAACAAGCTGTATTGGCACACTTCGTCTTTCCAGATGACCTTGCTGAGCACCCCCGATTCGGGATAAGTCAGGTGGTCTTTGAGTTGTAGGGTGGTGGTGTCAGCAGAAATGAGGACGGTAAGCATAATTTTAGCTGGTAACTGGATGAGAAATGTGGGGCAAGGTGCGGGATCGATGGGTGCCCAGGTGGATGAGTAAGCGGTGCAAGGCATAGCAGAGGGTAGAAAGGTGCAGGGCTCAAGGTGCAAGGCAAGCGATTTGGCGACTTTACAATGTCCAAACATGACCGCGAGTTGCTTTATCAGGTGAAGGGTGCTGTCTTGAACCTGAGACCTTGAACCTTCAACCCAAGCCCCTAAGCCCTTATGCCCCCTTTCTCGCCGTCAGAACGACATATCCGAGGTCGCTGCCATGACGCACAAAGGTTTCTCGCATGGCCAGAATCCGCTGGCGTAGAACCGGCCGGGTCAGCATGTTCCAGCCGATGGTGAGCAGGGTGGTGACGCCTTCTTCTTGGGCGATGCGACTGGGATTGAGCAGGGTCATGGGGCCAGCATCATGGTTTTCGACGGTGAGGCCGACCTGCTGACAAGCGGCGAACCAACCGTCAGCCGGGAGCGGTGCGGCATTGACGCGAATGGTGGTAGACAGGTCGTGGTAAATCGTGTCGGTGTGGTCTCCGGCCACGCGTAGTTCGTGACTGAGAAATTGACCACCCGGTTTGAGGCGATCGCGAATGCCCGCCAACACCTTGGCTTTGCCCGCCTCCGACTGCATGGTCAAGATAGCTTCGGCCAAAACATAGTCGAACTGTTGGGTGATGGCCTCTAAGTGAAAAATATCGCCCTGAATGATGGTGACCTGACCGGTCAATCCAGCAGCAGCGATGTTGGCCTGGGCACGGGCCACGCTATCGGGATTTTTTTCCACCCCGACGACGCGCACGCCATAGCGCTGAGCCAAAGCGATCGCACTGTAGCCAAAGCTCGCGGCGAGTTCCAGTACGGTTTCACCTGGTTGAAAATTTGCCCAAGCAAAGAGTTGCTCAGTCGCGGTATAGCCCCCTGGTCGCAGGGCTTTTTTACCCGCAGCGGCTAACACCTGATGCCCCGGCGCAGTTTTGAAGTTGAGTCGGCTTGGAGTCTGAGTCATGGCTTTCACCTCAGGAAGTTGACCTGAGTTTGACAGGGATTCTCAAGATGATCTATGAGGCAGCTCATAAAGTGAAGAAGGAGTGTGAGGGAGTGGGGGGGTAGGGGTGTGTGTATAGCCTAAAGGCATTCAAGAAAGGCGGAGCCTGCCCGGAGGGCGTGGGTGCAAAGGGGTGGGGGAGTGCAAGGATTGCCCCAGAACCAACAACCATAAACCCCAAGCCCATCCCTATGTGTTGCATAATCCTAAAAGTAAGAATTTTTCTCATTAAAAGCTGATTAGCGCAATACGTTTGAATTAGTTTGTATCCAATTTTTAAAGTACGACTACAGTTTGCCGCCCCCCACTCTCACACTCACCTACCCTTCACCCCATACGTTTGCCGATCTATTTCGCAGAATTGGTCTTAAGTCTTGGTCTCCCCCGTTGACATAATTCAGCTTCGCGCCCTTCCTCTGTTTGCTGACCTCGAAGTGTCAGTGCTCCAGCAATTTGCTGAGAACAGTCGAGTGAGGTCACACCAGGCTGATGAGGTGGTGTTTCATGAGGGGGAGGTGCTCCCGGCAGGCTTGCATGTGTTGCTCTCTGGCCGTCTACGAATGAGCAAAATAGCGGCCTCAGGCAAAGAAACGATTCTGCGAATTTTGCCAGCAGGGGAAGTGTTTGCCGCGCCGGCGCTGTGCGGTGACGGCATGGCCCCCGCCACGGTGACGGCGATCGCCCCCGCCACGGTGCTCATTCTCGATCGTCCAGCTTTGCTGACCAGTTTTGCCCAAAGGCCCGAACTGGCACTGCAGTTACTCGGCATCTTTAACCAACGGCTACAGCAACTGCACCAGCGCGTGCATGGTTTGGTCTCAGAACGAGCGATCGCGCGGTTGGTCACTTATCTGGAATCAATGGCCGAGTATGGCGGCACCGACGCCGTGGCGGCGGGAGCACAGCTGCGATCGCGCTGCACGTACTATCAAATCGCCCGCAGCATTGGCATTACCTATGAAGAATGCGTGCGACTCTTCAAACAACTCAAGCCCGCCGTCACCTACCAGCGTGGATTGATTACTCTGTGCGATCGTGATCGTCTCCGTGCCCTCAGCGCCGAGCCGCCTCATCCACCAGATCCCAACTGCAGTAACGGTTAGAAGACAGAAGGGTCTCAGGGCCTCGGTTGCCGATCTCAGACCCAAGCCATCCCCCGGCACCCGGCACCTCAAACCCATACCCCATGGTGAAAATAAAAGGCAGAAGGGACATATTTGGCAGGGGCCGGAGATCGCTGCGTCCATAATTTAGAGCAATGATCAATGAGAAAAATACTATGCGGCGCGCGGAAGCCTTATTCGGGTCTTGGGTACTAGCCATCGTCATTGTGTGGATCTTTGGCCAAAGTACCTATCACGGAGTAACACAATCGATGATCGCGAATGGTGCCGTCATTGATGATGCCTGCCAAGTGGGAAGTGGACCGCCGTTTCATCTGGCAATCTATGGTCTTATTTACTCAGGGCTCTACCTGGCCATCGGAACGGTTGCTGGAATCGGTATAGGGATACTGCTGGGTGATTTTATATCGTGGTGTCCTCCACAAGTTGGCAAGTCCGTTATGGCTTTTATACAGTTGTCCGCAATTATGCTGTTGAATGCGATCGCAACCTTTATTGGTAGCGGCATGTTAGCAGGCATTTTAGCTGCTCACTTCTTACCCTTGTGTTTACATGATCTCGTTATACAGAACGGGGCCTACAGGAGCTCGCTCAACCCGCCCATTTTTTGGGGAATGTCACTGCTGGGAAGCAATTTAGTTTTGCCATTCTGGGCGAGAGCGATCGCAATTCGACAATAGCTTTTCTTTTGTCGTACGGCTTCTAAGAAAAGGGGGATTGTCTTGGTAGCTTGGGTGGGGCGATCGCCCCAAAGAAGGATAAACCAGTGAATAGAAAGAATGAGACGGACGGTGTGTGGGAGGCGATTGGTTGCTATGGCCTGATCTTGGCCTGCACTTTGGGGCCCATCATCATGTGGGCAGTCGGTGTCATAACTTACGAATGGATGACGCAATTTGAATTTGGGTCTGGGAATGCTTATACCGTCGGTCAGGCATTTGGTTTGACCTTTTCCTTCTTGGGCCTGTTGTTTCTATATCTGGTTATCGGCGCTGGCTTGGGCATCTTCACCGTTGCAAGAGTTGTCCGCTTTGGTCGCTGGTGTTCACAATACACAAAAATACCCATTCTGACAGTGACCTTACTAAACGGTCTCATGAACTTGGTAGGTGGCAGTTTCTTAGTCACAGTTGTTTTCGGTTACGACATACCATCCACGCCGATGAGAAATACTGCTATGGCGCTCATAACAAGTTCATTGCTGATTTTCAATCTTTTCTTGCCGCGATGGGTACGGGAAATAACAGGACATCGCTGAGGCAACGGTTCAAGGGCAAAGCGATCGCTTTCCACAAAAATCATTCCGGCAGACTATCCAGCTCACCCGCAATGGCGCCCTGTAAATCCTCATCGCAGTGGGTATGCAGGTGAATCACTGAGGCCAAGATCTCAGCCAAGATGTCCGCTTTCTGGTTGTCTTGTAGGTTGGACACTTGGAGTTGATGCATCAGTTCAAGCACTCGACTGCACTCATCGCCGAGTTCTTGCATGAGGGTCTTTAAAGTGGCGTTGTTGATGGGCAGCGATCGCACCTGCCGTGACATCGTCTTTTCCTTAAACTTCTTCGATAGCATCTCTAGATGAGTCAGGCGATCGCTAGCATTTTTGCCAGAGGAATGGATGGCAATCTGGCGAGCTTGATAGGTCTGCTTTGACAGGATTTTGGCGAATGTAATTCCAGATGGCGGCGAAGGCGCGATCGCTGCGAACGATATGGTCGTAGCTTTCCGGTTGCCAGACAGTGCCGATGTGTGGCATGACTTTCGGAATTTGTTTGGCGCTATAGCTTTTGATGCTGTGCATGATGTTGCTGAGCGGCCAATAGTCTTCCTCAGTTTTAGGCAGTGGTTGAATCAGCATATGGACGTGCTCGGGCATCACGACCAGGGCAAAAAGGTCGTACCGCTGAGTGTGGAAGAACAGACAAGCATCCAGTACAATCTGCCGCGCAGCAGGAGAAAGTTCGAGCCTTTCCCAGGTGTTAAAGGTGATGAAATAGGTCGAGCCTTCATATTCCCAGTGGGGTAGCATTCGCTGAGTAATTTTGAGTTCTGGCTCTTTCATGGATGGGATGGACGATCGCTTTTCTTCAAACTGCCTAAATCTATTAAAAAACTTGTCGGGTAGGCGTCCCCGCCTGCCTCAACCCCGCCAGAATGCAACCTCGAATCAGTCTGAAGGACGGCCAGGATGGCCATCTAACAAGAGGGTTGTCCAGGGAAGTTAGAAGGTGGATGCTTGACAGGGTGGGGCGATCGCTGTTTCCAAACTTGCCCAAATCTGTTGTGAAACCCATTGGGTAGGCGTCCTCGCCTGCCTCAACCCCGCCAGAATGCAACCTCGGATCAGCTTGGTTAAGGACAGCCAGGATGGCCATCTAACAAGAGGGTTATTTGTAGGGCGTTGAGAGGTGAATGCAGAATGGTGAGGCGATCGCCCCTTTTGGCATACGGCATCACGAACCTGAAGTTTTACGAGATCCGGCATAGTTAGTACAGAGGTGAGATGCCAGAACTCAGAAATGAGTTCGTGATCAGCTCAGGGCTGACTTCTGATTTCTGGGCGCTCACTTCGCTGATTTTGCTAGCCGGAGAGATTTATGCAACCGACGAATCCCAATCAATTTACCGAAAAGGCGTGGCAGGCGATTGTCCGCACGCCGGAGATTGCCAAAGAAGCCAAACACCAGCAGATCGAGAGTGAGCACCTGATGCAGGCGCTCTTAGAGCAAGAAGGGCTAGCGGTTTCGGTCTTTAACAAGGCGGAAGTAAACGTGCAGAATGTGCGCGATCGCACCACCGACTTCGTGGCGAAGCAGCCCAAAATTAGCAATGCCGGCGGTTCGGTCTATTTGGGCAACAGCCTCGATCAGCTGCTCGATCGCGCCGATAGCTACCGCAAAGACTTCGGCGACGAATACATTTCTATCGAACATTTACTGCTGGCCTACGCCAAAGACAGTCGGTTTGGGCAGGCGCTATTTCGCGAATTTAACCTGAACGAAAATTCCCTCAGAGGCATTATCAAAGACGTGCGAGGCAATCAGAAAGTGACCGATCAAAACCCGGAAGGCAAATACGAAGCACTGGAAAAATATGGTCGCGACCTGACGGAGCTGGCGCGAGAAGGCCGCCTCGACCCGGTGATCGGTCGGGATGATGAGATTCGCCGCACGATTCAGATTCTCTCGCGGCGGACGAAGAACAATCCGGTACTGATTGGGGAGCCCGGCGTGGGTAAAACCGCGATCGCCGAAGGGCTGGCCCAGCGCATCATTAGCAAGGATGTGCCCGAGTCATTGCGCGATCGCAAAATCATCGCCCTGGATATGGGCGCCCTGATTGCGGGTGCGAAGTATCGCGGTGAGTTTGAAGAGCGCCTCAAGGCTGTCCTCAAGGAAGTACAAGATTCCGACGGACAGATGGTGCTGTTCATCGACGAAATTCACACCGTGGTGGGAGCCGGAGCGACCCAGGGTTCGATGGATGCGGGCAACCTGTTGAAGCCGTTGCTGGCGCGGGGCGAACTGCGCTGTATCGGCGCGACCACACTGGATGAATATCGTAAATACATTGAAAAGGATGCGGCTCTGGAACGGCGCTTCCAGCAGGTGTTTGTCGATCAGCCCAGCATTGAGGACACTGTCTCTATTCTGCGGGGACTCAAGGAGCGCTACGAAGTGCATCACGGGGTCAAGATTTCCGACAGTGCTTTGGTGGCAGCGGCGGTGCTTTCGACCCGGTACATCAGCGATCGCTTCTTGCCTGACAAAGCGATCGACCTGGTGGATGAGTCGGCAGCCAAGCTGAAGATGGAGATTACCTCCAAGCCGGAGGAGCTGGACGAAGTCGATCGCAAAATCCTTCAGATGGAAATGGAGCGCCTGTCGCTGAAGAATGAAACCGATGCGGGGTCGCTGGATCGGCTAGAGCGCCTGGAGAAAGAACTGGCGGATCTCAAAGAAACCCAGTCCGGTTTGAATGCCCAGTGGCAGTCTGAAAAAGACCTGATCGACGACATTCAAAAACTGCGGGAAGAGCTGGATCACGTCAACATCGAGATTCAGCAGGCGGAACGCAACTATGACCTGAATCGCGCGGCGGAGCTGAAGTACGGCAAGCTCACCGACTTGCAGCGCAAAGTCGAAGACGCTGAGCAGAAGTTAGAAAATGCCCAAACCAGCGGTCAATCGCTGCTGCGGGAGGAAGTCACAGAAGAAGACATCGCCGAAATCATCTCTAAGTGGACGGGCATTCCCGTCAGTAAGCTGGTCGCCTCCGAAATGGAGAAGCTGCTGCACCTGGAAGATGAACTTCATCAGCGGGTGATTGGTCAAGATGAAGCGGTGACGGCAGTATCTGACGCGATTCAGCGGAGTCGCGCGGGTCTCGCTGACCCCAACCGACCCATTGCCAGCTTCATTTTCCTCGGCCCCACGGGCGTCGGCAAAACCGAACTCGCGAAGGCACTGGCCTCCTATATGTTCGACACCGAAGAAGCGATCGTCCGCATCGACATGTCGGAATATATGGAGAAGCACGCCGTCGCGCGGCTGATCGGGGCTCCTCCCGGCTACGTCGGCTTTGACGAAGGCGGTCAGCTCACTGAAGCGATTCGCCGTCGCCCCTATGCGGTCATCCTGTTCGACGAAATCGAAAAGGCTCACCCTGATGTGTTCAACATCATGCTGCAAATTTTGGATGACGGTCGCCTGACCGATTCTCAAGGGCGTACGGTGGACTTCCGCAACTGTGTCGTGATTATGACCAGCAATATCGGCTCCCAGTACATTCTGGATCTGGCGGGCGACGATGAGAAGTATGACCTCATGCGCGATCGCGTGATGGAGGCCATGCGCGGTCAGTTCCGCCCTGAGTTCCTGAACCGGGTGGACGAGCTGATCATTTTCCACAGCCTACGCCAAGAGCAACTGCGGGAAATCGTCAAACTGCAAATCAACCGCCTAGAGCAGCGGTTGGGCGAGCGCAAGATGTCTCTCACGCTGTCGGAAGAAGCGTTGGATTGGGTGGCCCAAGTCGGCTTCGACCCCGTCTACGGTGCCCGTCCGCTCAAGCGGGCGATCCAAAAGGAACTGGAGACGCCCATGGCCAAGGGCATCCTGCGGGGCGATTTTGTAAACGGCGATCGCATCTACGCCGATGTGGAAAACGAACGCCTCGTCTTCAAACGCCAAGCCCCCGAACTGGCAACGGTGTAAGGCTCTCAAAAGAACCCCGGCTTTTTGGAAAAGCCGGGGTTCTGAGCACTTAAAGGTGGTGGGTGGGGCGATCGCTTTCAAATCTATTGGTGTTGAGGAACCGTACGATTATTCTTCATCGTCCTCATCATCACTGCCGAAAAGTGCAAAATCAGTCATGAGACAGGCAATGTTACCGTCAGCGTCGTAGCCCCAGTAAGACGCATCGCCGCCATCTCCCCAGCCCGAACCAAAAACAATGACGTTAGCTCCAGTTTCTTCGTCGATACAGCGATTAGCCCAGTTCCCCTTGCTGTCGTAAGGGTATTCATTGTTTACATCTGCCGTCTTATTTTTGCGCCTTTCGTTCATCAATGGCTCGTAAAACTGAGCGCGTAACCTATTTAAAGCCTCATCCCATTCCTCATCTGGGTTAGCCTCCCCAAGCTGCTTGAGGCGGCGGCCAATCTCAACATCCATAAAGCAGCCAGTCGCAGAGTCCACACCATAATTCTGATACTCGGCAGACCAGTCTAGATTCAGAAACGCTACTTCCCATCGAACAGGTTTCTGCTGGGTTACCTTTAGCATGGCGCAAGCAATTCTTCTGAAGGGGCCAGGAACATTCTGATTTTTGCGAAAAGCTCGATTTAGGACATTGAATATTGAGTTTTTTGGACTAGGCAAACTCGGTATCTCAGGTTTGAAGCCCGCTAGACTCAGAATGATGGGGTAGCGTCCCGGTTGGATGGTTTGCGTGAAGGCATACTCAAAATCTGCCCTTACTCCCGGATCGCAAGCCACAAGGTGACCCGATGGCAACACTAAATCTCCAACGTAATAAGTAACAAATTCGACGTCATAAGTAACTAATCTATACGTTGTCCCCCAGTGGCCCATACTGTACTGAAACTGATAGGCATCTTGAAATGCTTTTTCAAAGTCAGTGTGGATGTTTCCATTTACGTCAATCTTGCTGGGTTCACTAGGTGTCATGAATTGTCTCCAAAGCTGATAAACCACCGTCACAAGCCGAGGTTCTGGATAACTGAAAGGAGTTGGAAAGGCGATCGCTTCTAGCCTTATAGGCAGGGATCGCGCTTTTGCTCAAACTGGCCAGCCAGCCTTGCAAATTTTGGATTTGCTACCCTATCGAGTAGAAACCTCATTTTGTTTATGACGCTAGCGATCGCCCTTGAACCTGCCCCGATAGAGATTGACGAACAAGGCGTTGTCAGAGTGGCAAAAACTCGCGTAACCCTAGATACCGTTGTGATCGCCTTTCTTGAGGGCTGCACGCCCGAGGAAATTGCAGCACAGTATCCGTCATTGCAACTATCCGAGATTTATCTGGTTATTGGCTATTACCTCAGACATCGAGATGAGGTAAACATCTATTTAGCCGACAGACAACAGCAAGCCGCCGTTATTCAACAGCAAGTGGAACAACGCTTGAATCCTAGCGGCATCCGCGATCGCCTCCTCGCCAGACGAAATCAGCCCGGATAACTGGCAATGATTCGTTTTCTGGCTGATGAAAACTTCAACAATCAAATCGTGCGTGGGGTTCTGCGTCAACGCCCAGAGATTGACATGGTTCGTGTTCAAGATATCGGTTTATCGGGGGGCGATGACCCAGCCGTCCTAGCCTGGGCTGCCCAAGAAAATCGCATTGTGCTGACTCACGACGTTGCCACCATGATCACATTTGCCTACGAACGAATTCAGGCTGGATTGGCTATGCCGGGATTGTTTGAGGTCAGTCGCCGAGTTCCTATTGGACTCGCGATTGAGGAAATTATTTTAATTGCCGAATGCAGTCTGGAAGGCGAGTGGGAAGGGCAAGTGAGGTTTCTCCCCTTACGTTAGATCAGTGATTTAGCCATTGAAGTGGATCGATTAATCATTCTGTTGACGTCATAGCGGTCTGCTTAAGGGGAGCAGGGCGATCGCCACTACGCTAACGGGGAGAGCGATCGCTCTCTTCAATCTTCTACACTTAGTTGATAGCGACGATTGTGAAACGCTAGGGAGGTGAGATCGCGATGATTGCCCTATCTGACAAGACGCCCACGTCGTTCGATGAGTTTGTGGAGTGGTATCCCGATGATGCCGAGCACCGCTACGAGCTGAAACGGGGAGTAATCATTGAGATGCCCAAACCCAAAGGCAAGCATTCCAGAATCGCAGGAGATTTGACTTATGAATTGGGTTCGGCTGTTCGGCAAATACAGCAACCGTGGTTTATTCCAAAAGAGTGCCTGCTCAAGATTGCTGATGACACCGGATATGAACCCGATATCGTGGTGTTAGATGAGACACCAACCTCGAATGAGCCACGCTGGGAATGCGAATCGATCATCACGTCAGGCCAGAGCATACAGCTAGCTGTTGAGGTGGTATCTACAAACTGGCGCACTGACTATCTCATCAAAATGGCTGACTACGAAGCATTGGGAATTCAAGAGTATTGGATCGTGGATTATCTGGGGCTTGGTGGACGACGCTACATTGGTTCTCCCAAACAGCCAACGCTCACGGTTTGTACGCTGGTAGATGGGGAATATGAGCTGAGCCAGTTTCGGGGCAGCGATCGCATCCTTTCCAGAACCTTTACTGATCTACAACTCACGGCTGAGCAAGTGTTTAACGGGTTTGTATAAGACCTCTGAGCCCAGTCGAACATGAGATCGCCCCAACGACAACTCAGCAGCCTGTTTAAGGATTTGGCAGCGCGTTGGCGGAACCCGTCCGAAGGACAATCGCCGCTACGCTGATGGGAAAGTGCGATCGCAAGCTTGAGCGTGTTTGCTGACTTGGTGCTAACAAAGCTGAGAGCGAATTCCCAAAACTGCCTATGAAGCGAAGGCAGAGGTTACATCCTTATCGGCGAGCCCTTCCACATCTGCTGGCAGCGCTTCAGTCGGCAGAGTAATCAAAAATTCCGTGCCCTCTCCGACCTGAGAGTTCACCTCAATCCGACCTTGGTGGTGTTCGACAATTTTGAAACAAATGCCCAGCCCAAGGCCCGTCCCTTTCCCCACAGCCTTAGTCGTAAAGAAGGGATTGAAAATCTTGTCCTTCACCTCAGGGGACATGCCAGGCCCCGTATCGCGAATACTGACTTGAACCTGGTCAGACCCCAAGACTCGCGTTGCGATCGTTAACTGCTTGGGGTCGCTGTCATGGTCAAACATGGCATCCAGCGCATTCGCAATGATGTTGGTGAAAACCTGATTAAGCTGAGCGGGCGAGCAGCGCACTAGCGGCAAAGAGCCATACTCCTTAATCACGTCAACGTCATATTTGAGGCGATGGCTCAAAATCAGCAGGGTACTTTCCAACCCTTCGTGAATATCCACATCTTTGATGACGGCTTCGTCTAGTCGGGAGTAGTTACGCAGAGACACCACAATATCCTGGACTCGTTGTGTCCCGATTTTCATCGACTGCAACACTTTGCTCGAATCTTCCAGCACAAATTCCAGGTCAATTTCTGCTTGCTTAGCTAAGACTCTTGTGGTCGGCTCCGGGTATTCACTCTGATAAGTGGTCAAGAGATCCCGTAGGTCTTGAATGTAATCTTTTAGAGGATTGATATTCCCTTGAATAAAGTTGACGGGATTGTTAATCTCATGGGCGATACCGGCCACCATCTGCCCTAGGCTCGACATTTTCTCCGTCTGAATCAGCTGAGACTGCGCTTCCTTCAGCTCTGAGAGGGTGCTGGTGAGTTCTGCCGTACGACTTTCTACTTTGGCTTCTAGGGTCTGGCTCGCTAGCTCCAGGTCATGGGTATATTGCCCCACCCAGGCAATCAGTTGATTCAAGGCCTCAGCTAAAGCGCCGATTTCGTCTTCGCGGTCAGCAGACGCCTGCAAACTGAAGTTTTCCTTCTCGACGACTTGCTTGGCAGTGTCTGTAATCAACTGGATCGGTTTAGCAATTTTGCGGGCTATCCAGTAGCCTGCGATCGCCGCTAGCCCTAAGCTCAAGCTCGATATCCCCACAATGACTAACCAAAGTGCTCGCTGAGCTTGCTGTACCGGCTTTTGAGAAATCAATAGGGCGACGTCAACAGACTCGCCATCAGTACCTTCTAGAGAAAAAATCTTCGTCAAATAGTCTTTATTTTGCTGCAGTTGCCTCGCAGCCTGGTCGTCTTGATAGAAAGAATCGATCCATTCCAGGGTTTGAGGACTAGGTGCAGACGTTGACGCCACCACCTGACCATCAGACAGGAGTAAGATTTCCTCTACGATGTTTCGATTAATTTGGGTGAGAAACTCATCACTGAGGGCAATCCCCAACACCACCCCCCCCACAATGCCCTGCTCGGTTTTGATCGGAGACGTGCCCACTATTAAAGCAGGGGCAGCATCGCCACTCCTGACGACCGTAGACACCTCGGTCCCCGTCAATACCAGGCGGAGGAGAGCATCCTTCTCTAGGTCAGCTGCTTGCAGAGCATTGGTCCGAGTATCTAACAGGGTTTGACGATCAGTATCTAAAACCTGAATAACATCAGCATCCAATATCGACTTGAGGGGTAAGAGTTTCTGCAGCAGCGCTTGACGATCGCCCTCGGCAGTATGGCGGGCAATCGTGGATTCAATCGCCAACAGACGAGCATCGCGCCGCAGGTTATCCATTTTCTGTTCTAAGTCGCGCTCAAGCAGGTTAGCCAAATCAATGGCTTTCTCCCTTTGCCTGCGATCAAGGACGTTGGCAAAATATTCTCCCAGAACGAAAGTTCCTGTCGTCCACAGTCCTAGAAACAAGAAAATAAACGGCAGAGCGATTTTGACCGGTAAGGGTGAGCGGCGATAATTAAAAATGTGATTGATTAAAGCCATGAACTTAGCGGTTTTCAGGAGGCAGGCATTGAGAGAGAGAGCGGACGGCATCAAAGTGGCAACGTTAGCCACCGCCGCAACGCCAGCCATCAGACTTGAAGAACGACAAAAGCCAGTCTGCTTCCCTCGATCGAATAGTGCCCCCATGGGATCGAGGGAGGCTATACGCATGGTAGACCCTGATTGCTGAGCTTATGGTGCGATGAATTCAGCTTCCACCAGAATGTCTTGCCCCTCTGGAGTTGCCATGAAGTCCACCAAAGCCTGCACTGCTGGCACCGGTGACGGTGAAATCACGAACCCAATGGGCAGAGACATCTTGTAGTCCCCGGATTGGATGGTTTCAATCGATGGCGCCACACCGTCAATGCTCAACACAGTGACGGATAGCTCTTCAGTTTCCTCTTCTAGGGGAATTGCCGACATACTGAAGTCTGAGTTGCCAATCGTCTCAAACAGTTCATCATCTTCAGGGAAAACGACTGCTTTAGAGGTGATTTCCAAATCATCCCCGAGGTAGGCTTCTCGGAGAACCTTTTTTTCATTCTCATCTTCTGGCAAATCGAGCAGAACAATCTCAGCATCGGGGCCGCCCAGTTCTTGCCAGTTGGTGATGTCGCCTCGATAAATGCCTTGAATTTGATCCGGGGTGATGTTGGTGACGCCGGTGACCGATTCATGTACGGCGATGACGAGGGGGGTTTCTCCCATCAGCACGTAGGTTAGCTCATCGGTGATTTCATCCGCTGAGAGCTCGCGGCTCACGCCACCAATATCGAGGGCCGCTTGCTTCACGCCCTCAATCCCGCCGCTGGTTTGACTAGCCGGGAGAAAGTTTGCCTCAAGCTCTCCAACTTCAGCGTTGTAGCCATCAACCAGCAGTTCTATCGCATCGTAGGCCTCTGCAGACCCCCCTACTTTAATCGTGCCGGCGGTCGCGGTCGCATCTTCTTCGACGGTACGGGTGCCAGAGCAGCCACCCGCTATTAACAGGGTGCTACCTAGCAGTAAGATAAAAAGTTTGTTGGCTTTCATAAGGCTGAAGTGAATAGAAATTTGTGAACCATTGTGTTCACTTAAAAGTGCCCACAGAGAGGTCTTGCAACCACAAAAAGCTGGCCGACAGCTGTCGTATAAGCCGGATTCCGTGCCTTAAGCTCAATGACCAAGCAGTATTCCAACACTAACAAAATTTATTAAGTCACACTCCAAAGTCAATTTTTCAGCCGAGTAGAATCGCGAGAGTGTGGCTCAATGACGAGATGAATTTCAACCATCAAGGCATACTCACTCCGCTGTGATAGGGCTTCGAAAACTCAGCTTTGTGAGGCACTGAAGGTAATCTGTACAGCATTTGGGGGATGGGAGTTTAGCGGCGATGCCGCCTGAGCGATCGCCGCTGCGTCGCGGTCGCACCCAGCTTTAAAGAGCACCGACCAAGCTTGATTAAGGTCGGTTAGATTAACTGGGCTGAGCAATTGCGCCTCTCATGGGGCTGTGGTTGAAGGGGCGATCGCCCTCTGCGGAATGGCGGGAATCACTGTTGAATTCTGTACTGACCGTCGCTGCTGCTGTTGCTCTGTGCATGCTGATCGGTCAGTCCATGATTGCCACACCCGGAGAACCTGCATGAGCCCTGCCCCCAAAGTCGTCGCCAGTGCGGCAGAAAAACGCGAGGCGATCGCGACCCTCAATGCTTTTCGCGATGCTGAGTCGTCGGGTGTTTGGCCCCACCTCGACAAAGCCCAGATCATTACCGAAATGCGGATGCGGTTGCACAATCCCTTCCAGGTCAACCAAGGACAACAGCCCTTTTGCGGCCCTGCCGCCGTCCTTTTTGAACTCGTGCGCAAATTCCCGCTGAAGTACGTCAATCTGTGCCAATCCCTTTACGAAACTGGCGGCTTTCCAACCCAGAGTCAGCGGATTGAAGCCTCTGAGGCACTCCGCCACGCTAGCCAAGGCGAATTGCGCATGGGGCCAGCCGATTGGCTCGTGCTCGCCACCCTACGAGAATCGGAAAACATCTTGTTTCCCGTTGAACCCAACGCGCCTGAAATCATCCGTAACCTGGCAGGCATGACAAAATTTTGGGAAATGAAAGGCTGGGTGCGCGAAATTTTGGCCTACCCTCGGGTTGAATACTTTCACACCTATGTTTTGCGCGATTTGGCCGCCCTCAAGAAAGCCGCCGCTGTGTTAGATCAGGGCGGCGTCGCCCTCGGTTTGATTACCGCTGAGAGCCTGTTGGGCCAGCATAAACCCCGCATCACCGTGCCCAACCACTGGATCGCCTTGGTGGGTGACATCAACATTCAAAAGGGCACCTTCGGCAAACATGACAGTGGCCAGGTTAGCTTCGATGTGTTTACCTGGGCGAAGCGCGTCACCATTGAAGCCAACGAGGGCGTGTTTGAAGACGCGTTTTGGGGTGTTGTGCTGGGCTATGACCAATGATCTGGCCAGGGCGATGGGCCCGATAGCGGTTCAAGAGCAAGGTGGGAGCCAGCCCTCTAATCCCAACTCTCGGAGACTGGACGACAGATCTTCCTTTCCACTCCGTTCAAGGAATGTCGGCTGAGCGGAGTTGAAGCCAACTTGTCTGTGTCGCTGTAATTTGTAGCACTGGTATGGCAGAGGGTAGAAAGGTTCAGGGTTCAAGGTACAGGAAAGGGACTTGCCGCCAGCGATCCGGCGATTAAAATGTCCAAACCTGACTGCGGCTCGCTGTAGGAGTGCTCTGCTTCTAGGCGCGTCAGCGAAGTGGCCGCCATCTCGACCTAATCGGACTGGCGACTGCGATAAAAGATTGATCTCATTACCTTTTCAGCTGGCCCGGCAGTCCTGAATGATTTGATCAAAGGACAGTTTGCCTTGTGCTGGTGCTCGCCCCTATCCTTCAGGCTGTCCCTCGTCGCCGCCGCCGCGAGAGAAAGTCGCTACCACTAAAGGGTTAGAGAAAAGCCCGCAATCGCTCGGCGGTCGCCGCCCCAGTTTGACGCCAGCTGAACTGAGCGGCGCGCTTCCGGCCCGCTGAACTGAGTTGTTGACGCAGTTGGGTATCTTTGGCGATGGCCTGCATATGCTGGGCGATCGCAGCCACCTCAGTCGGATGCACTAGCAGCGCTGCTCCTCCCGCCACTTCGGGAATCGAGGCGAGATTAGAGGCAATCACCGGCGTCCCGCAGGCCATCGCCTCTAGCACCGGCAGGCCAAACCCTTCCCACAGGCTAGGCAGAACCAGCGCCAGCGCCTGATTCAACAAGACCGGCAGCTGTGCATAGGGCACATAGTCTAAGAATTTGACCTGCGGCGTCAGGCCCAGTGCCTGTACCTGTCGCTGCAAATCGGGCGTGTAACGCGGATCAGATGGCCCCGCTATCCACAGCTCATAATTACCCTCAGCGCGATCGCGCAGTTGCGCCAATGCTTGTAGCACCACGCCATAGTTTTTATAGGGGGCGTGACGGCCCAACAGCAAAAAATAGTTGTGCTGCGGCAAGTCCAAGGGCCGAAAGTTATCGGCATCATAGGCCAGCAAAATGGGCGTGATCTGCTGGGCCCTTAAACCATAAAACTGCATCAGGTCATCCGCTGTGGCCTGCGAATTGCAGATAATATGCTCCGCCGCTGCCAACACCCGAGGAATGTAATGGCGATGCAGCCACGTCTGCGCCTTCGAGACGGGGAACCGCAGCGGAATTAAATCGTGAATCGTGACGACAAACCGGCAGCGGGTAAACAGGGGCGCTTCGGCGATTGGGCAGAAGAGCAAATCAGCGGCCCGGTGTTGGGCCACCTGCTGCCGATACAGCTGCGGCAAGCGCAACTGCGTCCACAGGAGTCGTCGCAGATGTCCCGAGAGACCCGATTCCGCTGTGAGGTTAGGCGGCACCGGAATGTAGTCATCCTCATCGAGCCCGCTCGCCGCTGTGGCTAAATAGCAAGGATTTAACGGCATCAAATGCGGCAGCAGGTTGAGCGCGTAGTTGGTGGTGCCGGTGGGTTTGCGAAGCAGGTAGGCCAGGTTGACGAGCATCAGCAGCAAGGCGGTGGGATGAATTCGCCTCTCACCCTATCCTGTTACGTCTGGGTTGGAGAGGGCGCATCAAAATTGGTGGAATGGATGGATGCGATCGCGCGGCTATGTTAGGGTATGTGATGACCACATCGGGATGTAGCGCAGCTTGGTAGCGCACTTCGTTCGGGACGAAGGGGTCGGAGGTTCGAATCCTCTCATCCCGATTTTTCTGTTGTCGAGTAACGCGTTATTTGTCATATATCCTTACCTGTTGAGGACTACCTCTACCGAAATGCTTGAAGGGCTTATAGATAGAGGATTTTGGGCAGTAGACCAGGTGTCTATCAAGCGTCTACTACGTATACTGAAAGTGCCACGCAAAATACAATCCTTGATGAGCTGCGATAATTATGGGCCAAAAAGGGATGGACTAGAATAACGTCAGATTATGATCTTCCTTACTAAATTTAGAAATAATAGGGATTGTAAACAGGTGTGGTCGGAAACCAGCGCCCAAGGATTTCTGTTGTCTTTTCATCTAATCCGGTCAGCCAGCCTCGATGTACGACCTCTTGAATAGAAAGAGCACCGTAAACTAGCGCCGACAGCCCTTCAATTTTCATTAATATCTTTCTGGAATTGTCCTTTGCCCTGATCGCTTTGAGCTGACCGCTTTGGGCAATGAGTTGATAATCGCCGGCATTCCAGTTGCAGTAACTATCTTGTAGGGTAAAGCTAATTTTACCCTCAACAGGTGCTGGTAAACTTTCAACGGCTTTCTCTACATCCATGACTCGCACCATCATTGGACGATAATAAATTTTGGTCTCAAATGGCGTCATTGCGTCTCTTAGCCAGGCGCGAAAGTTAGTGCCAAAAGGAACCCGCATCCAAATATAGGGACAATCATCTTGATGTAGCGCAAAAAATCCAAATAATTTGTCTCTGGCCTCTAGGTTTTGCCAATACATTTCACGAATCACGATTTCGCCAGTCTCTAGATGTCCCTTTTTGGTGTATTTGGCGATCGCTTGGGTTTTGCCATCTTTTTTAACAAAGACAACTCGACTATTACGATGGTAGCTTTGCCAAACTTCATCGGAGCGATCCGGGTCGATAACTAGCCCGTGTGGAATAGTTTTCAGTTGGGTGACAAATGACAAAACCTCAGTTTTAACATCAATGGCTTTGACTCTTTCAAACTGCCAATTACTATCTAATGGCCTGACTCCATCTAGGTAATGAGCAATCGAATGACTCGGGATCTTGACGTCAATCCAGGTATTAGTGGTGACATAGCCATAAGCGGCATAAAAACTCTCTTTGAAAGGATGTAAGGCACTCACCACTTGTCCCTTCTGTTTCATATCCTCAAAGGCAGCTTTCATTAGCGCCTTGATATGCCCTTGCCGACGGTATTCAGGAGCCGTTGCAACCGCAGCGATACCCCCCATATCTTTGAGCACCCCTCTGATTGACTGTTTGAAGATGATATTTCTCAAGGTTGAGACAATAGTGCCATCAATGAAAACAGCAAAGGCTTCGTCCAGAGTAATCCAACTGACATCTGACGCGGTAATCGGGTCGTCATTAGATCCACTCGTCAAACAGTATTTAAGTAATGCCCAGAACTCGACTTTTTCATCGAGTGCGATTTTGCGAATTTCCATGTCAGCTTTCCTTTCAGAGCTACGCTATTTTGACCAAGCGATTGAAAAGACAGTGTTTCACTTCTTTTGACGATTCGTGCATCGTAAGCGTCCCTTCGACTCCGCTTAGGGGACGCTTTGACTGGGTTTTAGCTCCGATCTGCTCAGCTGGCGATGTGTGTGGGACGGTTACTGTGCATCCAGATTTTCCGTGCAATAATTTGCTCGAACTGGGTCAGTTCTGCCTAGTCGCGATAATAGGAATTCAGTCTCGTGACAGAACTCTTACGTTGCACTAAAAGGTCACAAGTTTCTGGCTTGATCGACATTTTTAGCTTGAATATAACTGCAAAATTCATGGTCTAATAAAATATGATTTTGCATTGAGATTATTCCTCTTCCAGTAAATACTTGAACAGGTCATCTAGGATTAGATTAACTCTCACAATATCGGTGCCATACCAATGTTGGGCATCCACTGGATATACCTTGCCTTGTTTAACTGCTGCCAACTGCGACCAAAGAGGCTGATTTTTTAACTGATTGACCACATCTAAGCCATCATCATCCATATGAGAGATGACAAAAATGACATCCCCGTCCATATGAGGAATCAATTCAAAGGAAACGAATGCGTTCGTTCCCTCTTGATCTTGGGCGGGCGGTCGAGATAGTCCCACATCTTCTAAGACGCCGCCACTTAGCGAATTTCTGTACATCAGACGGGCACCATTAGTCCCTGGAGTAATGACAGAGACCTGAATCATTGAGGCACGATCGTCCAGTTTCTGCCTCAATTCTTGGGTGCGCTGTTCATAGTCATCCAACAGCTTTTCGGCAGCTTGTGACTTTCCCAGAACACTAGCGGAAAATCTCAGCACATCTTTCCAGTTACGACTGCCGTCATAGTAGGTAAAAAGGGCGGTCGGGGCGATTTGCGCTAGCTGTTCATAAATTGCTGCGTGGGTATCATTTCCCAAAATGAGATCGGGCTTCAACAGTAAGACTGTTTCTACGTTCACTTCTTGGCCATACCCAACAATCGTCAACTCCTGAGCGCGATCGCGGAGGTACGGCTCCACTGGGTCCAATCCGCTGCGACGAATAGCATCGGACCAAGCAGTGGAACCAATGGGTTGGATTCCTAATACCAGGGCATTAGATAAGTAATTAGCATCTAGGGTCACCACCCGTTGCGGATTAACGGGCACCTGGGTTTCACCCATCAGGTGCTGAACGAGACGAACGGGGGCAGCAGGAGCCGTCTGACTCGCATCCGGACTGACTTGGGAGTGGTCAGCCCGACAAGCCGTTACTAAGATGAAGGCTAGGACGACCCATAACATTTGTCGCAGCAGGCGCGTCATTCTATGGCTGATAAATGTGCGATCGCTCATCGACGAGGCCCCCTCCTGACCGGTTAATTAAAACGAGATGGAATAGGAGAGACTGACGCGTCGTCCTCGCGCCGCTCGATAATTCGCATCATTAAACCCAGACAAAACCTGGGCAAAGACTGGGAAATACTGAGTATCCAGTAGGTTTTCAACCGCTAGGGATAGCGTCCCTTGACCAAGCTGAAGCTGGCTAATCCAGTCGAAGGTGATGTAGTCTTCGATGGGAAACGCCTCGATTCCATCATCAAAAGCGCGATCGCGATTACCGGAATACAGCAACTGTAGGCGGTTATTCCAGGTGGGTGTGGTTTGGTTCTCAACGTAAGCCGTGAGCTTCCACGGTTGAACGCTGAACGTTCCGAGGGCGACAAATTCACCATCATCGCCTGGATCAGATTCGCCCTCATTCCATGTGACTGTGCCGCCAAGCCGCCATTGTTCGGCGGGCTGCCAATCTAGAGCAGCTTCAATGCCATAGTTACGCTGTGGCGCTCTAACCACACTAGCAGCTACCTCTGATCCAGGTCTGGCTCTTAGAAAAGTGCCTAGCTCGGAGTAAGAATAGAAACCCGCCAGGGAAGCTTGCACATTCCCCCATCGCCCTCGCAAGCCGATTTCGTAGTTATCAACCGTTTGGGGTTCCAGCCCCTCAAATCCTTCGTCAACCGAAAAGCCAGGGGGTGGAAAAGCCAGCACAAAAAATGATGGAGCCGAAAATCCCTGGGAGAAACTGGCAAAGATGCTGAGATTATCGGTTGCCCGATAAACTCCCCCGACATTGAAGACGGTGGCATCGAAGTCAGCCTCACCCCCCTCAAAATCATCACCAGCGAGATTAGTGTAATCATCAACACTGAGGCCCAAAAACTCCTGACGAATGCCGCCGCTAAGGGTAAAGCTAGGGCTCAGATCCCACTGGAGTTGGGCAAATAGCCCCAGCTGATCAATAAAATAGGGCGGCACCTGAGTCCGTCGTTCAACGAAACGCGCCACTCCTTGATCGAAAGCAACGGGATCAAGAATGTCAAAAGTCCTTTCATTGCGTTCGTCGCGATAGTCCGCGCCCCAGAGGAGTTCCAGCGATTGAGCAATGGACGTTTCGATTTGTAGCCGTCCTCCGTAGGCTTCTGATGCAAATTCACCCGAGGCGACACTATCGAGAACCGCATCGCCTCGAAGGTCATCTGGTGCACCTCTTACATCGCTGTTGTAGTAATAAGCCTGCGCTTGTAAACGACTGCCCCACAAGTTGTTGTGAGTGTAGGTCAGATCAACATTGGTTAACCCACTGCCCGGTCTTTCGATATCGTCAAAGTCAAGGCCAACATCCATGGCTCGAGCTTTTTGCCTGCCGGGAATGTCTTGGATAGCCGGATCCGTAAAGTTTTCTACATCTCGACGATCGTTGATGTGGTTTACGGAAAGTTGGATGCGCTGCTCGTCGGTCAGATTAAACCCTAATCGCCCAAATCCACTCAAAACGGTGGATTCAGCTAACGTCGGAAAGCTTTGGGGAATCACGTCCCCCTCAGCGTCGTAAAACTGATTGGTGAATTGGGCAGAAAAGTTGAGTACGTAGTCAAGACGACCTTCTGTGCCAGAGCCCCCGAAGCCCAGCTCATAAGCAAAACTATCGTCTTCCAGTTCTCCTAAATCAGCAGAGATGCCGACTTCGGCCCACCCCGTAGAGGCTTCCTCTGAGCGACGAGTGATGATGTTGATCACCCCACCAGTGGCTCCGGAACCATAGAGCCCAGTTGGCCCCCGGACGACTTCGACCCGCTCGATAATGTTGGGATCAAGCCCTCTCAAACCATTGCCCCCCAGAATATTAGATTCGACCGGTACCCCATCAATCAAGGTTAATGACCCTCGCCCTCTCAGCGTTTGGGCATTGACACGATCGCTCTGGTTGGGCGGTCCGAGACCGGGCACGAGGGTACCGAGGGTGTCATAAAAGTTTGGCGTCACTCGAGACTGGCGCTCAAACTCTTCGCGGGTAATCACCGTTACCGAGCGCGGCACATCCAGAATGTCTTCCTCCGTGCGCGTCGCAGTCACCACCACCTCAATCGCTTCCTCGTCTGTCTCTGTGGCCGTGGCGACCCCTGGCACTACGCTCAGCACGAGATTGCCGGTGGCGGCGCTGACCTCGGCCTGGGGTGGCGCATCTGTACCCGTAATCGAAATCTGCACGCGGTCATCGGGCAGCTGTGTCACGCTGACTAGGGCAATACCCTCTGCTGGGGCGAACTGTTCAAATGCTGCGCCTTCGGGTAAATCCAGCACCGCATTAGGAATTTCGACGACGAGCGCATCCCCAACTGCTTGAGTCGCTGGTGCGGTCAGGTCGCCGCCTGTCGTTTCCACCACGATTTGCAGACCCGCTGCCGTCTCTTCGACCTGCACCCCCGTAATCGTTACCTGAGACTGCGCGATTTGAGTCATCCATTCCTCTACCGTGGTGGCCGGGGAGTCTGTCGTTAATGACGCAGCACTACTAACAGCTTCCACCGAAATAACCGGTGACTCTAACGCTTCTAACTCGGTACTATTGACGGCTTCTACCAAGGTGGGGGATGGGTCTAACGCCACTACCGCCTCATTAATGGCTGCGGCTGGGGCGACTGGCGACTCTGACGCTCCTGCCCCCGGACTATTAACATCCTCAGCCTTTACCGCGATCGCGGGCAAAGACACCACTGAAAGCACACTGGTAACCACCAGCAGCCACTGCAGTTGATTTAGCATTTTTCCTCACACGTTGCGCTCTTGTTGCGATTGATTCTTGATTAAGAGGCTATCAGAGGTAATTTCACTGAGATAGCCTCAAATGCGCGCTACGCGGAATAGTTTGATCATTAGCCGGAATTTTTTCTCTGGCGCAGATACTCACGGGGGGAAACGCCATACTTTTTACGAAAACACGCCGCAAAATAGCCGCGATTGGCAAAGCCTACCTGCCGCGCTGCTTCCGATACGTTGATCTCGCCCGCTAGCAAAAGCTGTCGCGCCGTTTCCATTCGCTGGTTATGCAAATAGCCAAAAGCAGTCTCCCCAAAAACCTGGCGAAATCCGCGCTTGAGCGTACAGTCATTGAGGCCCACTTGCCGGGCCAGTTCGAGTAGCGAAGGCGGGTGATCGAGTTGCTGAGCCAAAATCTCTCTGGCGTGGTGAATCCGTTCAATATCGTCAGACTTGAGCGGATTTGGCTGCGGTTGACTATCCTGCCGCAGCTGTTCCTGATCAATCAGCAGCGCCATCAGCTCCCAGACTTTGCTCTCTAAGTAGACTTTTTTAGTAACGCCGTCAAAGGGACAGTTGAGAATCTGATGCAGTGCCGTTTGCATCGCCACTGTGGTGGTGCCACGGTGCTGATAATAAACCTGATTGCAGGGGCGAATCAGGTGCGCCAACCCACCGCTGGTGAAGTCAAATGTCTCACCCCAAAACGCTTTTAATGCAGACGACTCAATGTGAACATTAACCTTTAAAAGCAGCTCATCAGCCGACTTTCGACAGACTTCAGCCGGGGCCGTGCCGCTGCCGCAGAGAGCATATTGACCACCAGTAACGACATGGGGCTGAAACACTTTGCCAGACAGAAAAAAGTCATACTCTAGCGGGTGCGATCGCTCGGGCAAAACCAGTTCCACATCATCGTGGGGCTGGTAACGGTCAATTTGCAGCGTGACGCCTTGCCGTAGCTGCATGAAGCGATGGGACCCTTGACCAAGCTGCGTAGGATAGGTAGCAACGAGCTCAAAAGGATTCTGAGGGTCGGCTTTTTTAGGTGCTTGAGATGCCCTGAATAAATCCCAATAGTCACGCTGAGAGAGGGTGATAGTCATAGTACCAATTGTCTGCCTATCAACAGACTCCATAATTGAAATTTATTCTCAACTAGACTCGATAACCTGTCAATCCTGCCTGATTCCAAGGGGTGCTACAGACCAACCAAAGGTCATATTGTTTTTGGTCGACCAGCCACTGCAAACTGCGAGTGCCTAAGAGCCTGTCGAGGCTATCAGGCATCGCTACCAAATCCTGATTAAACATAGCGGTGGCGAGCGCTCCTGCCCACCCTAAACACCTCACCTTGCTCAGACGTAATCAAAATTCCTGTCATTTGTACTGCTCAAGTTAAGGTGAGTCACGCCGTAATGACGCAGCTGTGATCGAGCGAATCGGTCGAATTGCAGCCAGTGCAGCAATATCAGGTATTGGTTAGCCAGCAATAGAAACTGGTGCAATTTGCTCTTGAATCAATGTCTAATCTTCGAGGGGGCGGACAGGTTTGGTGTTGTCTGGCAGGAAGGAGGAGGGCAGAGTGTAGTCGCCGTCGATCGCGGCCACTGCAGGCCGATCGCTCACCGTCACCTCAATCGTACTGGCAGCACCATCAAGAGCATGCTCGGCTTCGTAAATCACGTCACCGGCTTGGTTGTGCAGCGCGATCGCGACGGGCATCTCTAGCGGTGCGGTGGTTTGCTGGCCGAGGTCAGTGGTGATGAGCTGGTGGGCTTCGACATTAAGCTGGACGCGGTATTGGCCGTTGTCAAGGGGCGCGTAGGTAGCGTCGGTGATGCCGACTTGGTAGGTGATGACCTCGGCAAACAGCTCGTCGATCAGGGGACGATCGCTCTCGGATGCTTGGGCGGCGATCTCATCTCGCAAGTCCAGTACCGTGGCGTAAGGGGAAGCTTGGTAGCGGTGATCCGCGAGGAAGTTGCGAATGCCGGTGAGCATTGCGGCTTGGCCAATCTGCTGTTCGATCAGTTCCAACACCATGCCGCCTTTGTGGCGGGCAATGGGCAATTCATTGTAGATGTCGGCTAGAGGCGGTTCTTGGAAGTCAATTTTGCCCAATTGGCGAAAATAGTCGCGCATGAGCTGCTGCTTAGCGAGGCGTTGTGCTTCGGCAGGGCGCTGCGATCGCTGATAGAGTTCACTCGCATAGGCGCTGAGGGCCTCGCGAATAGTCATCCCCCCGGCGACATCGGCAGCGATCAGCTGATCTTCCCACCAGGCGTGGGCTAGCAGGTAGCTCACCCAGTCCACCAGGGACTCACGGCCCGCGCCAGTGGCCTCACTCTTCCATGCCAGCACTTCGGGAATGCCTATCGTGCCGCCTTCGGAGAACACCATGCCGTCGTAGTAGACAAACTCCGTCACTCGCACTTGCTCAAAGGGATAGGGGCCAAAGGTGTCTTCGTAGAAGGTCAGCGCTGCGCCCACCTGCTCGGCAATTAACGCGACATTGTCGGCATGTTGGGGATGGTGATAAATCTCGATGGGCACGCGATAGTCTTCGGTGCGATAGGTGTCGTAGCGGGCCGAGAAAACAGTGAACTTGCCCCGCGTCGGCGTCGTGGACTGATAGCGGAAATAGGCGCGATCGCCCGCCACCCATTCATCTACTAAACGCCCAGCGGTGACGGCAGTCTGATCCGCCGCCGTGCCAATAGTGACGTCCGTACTGCCCCAGCCTAAGTGGGTCAGCATCAGGGCCTGGGATAAGCCGGTCGGGTCGTCGTGGGGGCGCATGCGGTCTTCTAGGGGCGGTAATCCCAAATTGGCCCGCAGCCAAGCTTTCTTGTGTTCCACCATTTTGGTGTAGCCGACAAACGGCAGCATAAAGGGGCTGTACAGGTTGGTGCCGTTATGGACGACGTCGTTGGGATAGATCATGTATACGTCGTCGCTATCTACCTGGTTGCGAAAGCCTTGAGCGGGTGCAGTGGCGGTCTGAAACTGCAGCACCTGCTGTTCGCCAGGCATGAGCGGCGTGGCCAAGTCGTAAATGTAGTAGCCCCACTCCGGATGGGCTTCGCGTAGCGTCGCACCGGGATAGGCTACCTCTCCGAGCTGCAGGTTGATGAACGTCAGCAAGTGAATTTCGCGGATGGGCTGGTCGGTGCGATTGGCTAGGGTGTATTGTCCCTGAGCTTGAAAGTAGCGCTGATCGGGATACAGCTCAATGGTCACCTGCGTATCGGTGACGACGGGCATGGGCAAACTTTCGTACTGCTTAAAGCGGGTTTCGATCGCTGCCGCCGTTGCTTCTTTACCGGCAGGCTGATAAGGATTCACGACCATCGTGTTGTAGCCAATCCAGGTGCCGACCCCAGCCCAGAGCAGCACCAGTGCGGCGAGCGATCGCTTGACGGTGCGGTGGGCCTGTCGCCAGCCCTGTTGCCAAGCGCGCCCCAGATGAGTCTGTTCGGAACCTCGCGGCCAGAGGATGAACGCCAGCAGCATCAGTACGGCAGCAAACAGACTCCAGTACAGCCCATACCAGAGGTGGCCGACAAACAAACCGCCATAGCCATTCATCGGCGAATATTCGATGTCATTGGTGGCGGCGAAGCGATAAAGGTTGTGATACCAGCCCAGTGCATCTAGGGGAATGTGCGAGAGCGAAATCAACACCACCAGCGCCATCCCCAGGTATTTGCGGCGAGTCACAACCTGAGTAAATAGCGCTAAGGCTGCCGTGATGTAAAAGTAGGGGCCATGCTCTAAAAACAACATCTGCAAATACAGCGGCACCTGTAAGTCGGTGTAGCCGTTCAAGAGCTGATAGGCCATCATCACTACCATCGCCAGCAGCAGATTCAGCGTGATCACCATGAATAGTGCCGACAGTTTGGCCAGTAGTAGGACACCATTGGTTACAGGCGTCGCATCAATCACCGACTGCAGCCGCAGGGTGCGATCGCGCCACACCACCTCGGCAGCATAGACCACAATAATGGCGAACAGAATGTACTCAAAATAGAGATTGGCCGAGTGAATCAGAATATCGGTGCTGGGATTGGAATAGTTGAACGAACGGCTGCCAATGGCGGCCATCACCAGACTAATCAATCCCCCCGCCGTCAATAGCAAAAACGCTCGCCCCTGCAAAATCATGCCCGTCTCAAAGCGACTGCGATGCCACCATTGGCGTAGGCGATCGCGGCGATTGAGCGCCGGTCTTCGCCACCGGAGATAGCGCACTTCTTCACCTTGGCCCTGGCTGTCATGGCCCCAGTACCCCCGTGTTGTGCGGCCTTGCTGAGGGGTACCGGCGGCACTGGGCAAGGGTTGCCTGAGGGGCGCTTGGGAACGCTGCCCGGAGGCCGATTTGCCCCTTTTACGGATGGGCAATTGGAGGGAATAGCCCACGTAACTGCTGAGCCAGATGGCGGTGGCGATCGCCAGCCACAGCAGCCGATTGGCGATGAACGTGCCACTGATGGGTGGCATCAGCGTGTTGTACTGATGCACCGTCCAAGCGAGGGCCTGCTCTTCCAAGGCGTAGAAACCAAAGGGATCGGCCAGCGCCCACAGCCGATACTGCTCAAAGTTAATCACGTCGACCCCGACCATCAGCAGCGAGGCGAGATAGAACATGACCAGCACGATCGCGCCCGCGTAGGTGATAGCTAAACTGCGGGTGCGCGCCGCCAGCCCAAAGGCGATCGCCGACACCAAAAACAGATTAGGGAGCGCAATCAAACCGTAGCTGAGCACATAGGCATCCAGTCGCAGCGGCCCGATGGCATAGGGATTCAGTCCTGGGATCAAACTGCCCATCACCATGCCCGGCAGATAAGCCGAAAACGCCAGCAGCGCCATGCCAAAAGCCGCCCAAAACCGGGTAGCCAGATAGCGACTCTTGCGAATGGGGGTCGCCAGTATCAGTTCTTCTGTCCGATTGTGCGTGTCTCGTACAAAAGTTTCGGCCACAAACGCCGCGGCGGCCAAAATGCCAAAGATGGTGTACCAAATCGTCGTTTGAAAGATTTGCAGCGGACTGTTGACGAAGAAAAAGGCGTTACCTTCGCTGCCCTTAGCCACCATGTCAGTCAGGGCGATCGCGAAAAACACCAGCGCAATGATCCAAAAGGTGGGGCGACGCAGGTGATAACGGCTCTCGAAAGTGAAGACGGGGGCGGAGAACATAGGGGTGGGGGAGTAGGGGAGTAGGAGGGTGGGGGAGTAGGGGAGTAGGAGGGTGGGGGAGTAGGGGCGAGGCATTCTCGAAGCAACCTTCGTCATTGTGTGCAACATTCCATCGAGAATGCCTCGCCCGTATAGGGAGAAAGAGAGTTGTGGAAGCTAGTGGTCTGTCAAGTTTGAGATTGTGAGTTGAGATCTCTTAGAACGATTGCATCATCTAAGCTCGGGATCAGTTCCTGATTGAATCAGGCTCGTCGCTGTTCAGGACAAATCCCCTCCATGGGAGGGGCTAGGGGTGGGTCAAACTCAGCCGAAAACCCACCCCGTCCTCCGGACACCCCTCCCATGGAGGGGAAAATACGGTTCAGTTGCTCAACTCGAATTAACGTTGCATCGCGATCAACCCAGATTTAGAAAACGCACAAAATAAAGCTTGACGCTGCACTAGGAAGTGAGAGAACGAAAAACCAAGAACCAAGAGCGAAAAGCGCAGCACCAATCAGACGGCGATCGCCACTGGCTGATCCATTAACGCGGTGAAGTAAACGTCGTTAAGGTCGGGATCGACGAGTTGGAAGGAGGCGTCGGGAGCGGTATCGCTGAGGACGCGGATGCAGCGTCCCCCGCGTTCCATCCGGGTGGTAATGATTGCCCACCGAGGATCGATGGGGTGGTCGGGCGTGGCTTCGCGTATCCACACGCGTCCTTGCAAATGTGCCATCAGGGTGCGAGGGCTGCCCTGCTGTACGATTTTGCCGCGATTGAGGATGGCCATTTTGGGGCACAGTTCGGCCACATCTTCGACGATATGGGTGGAGAGGAGGAGGACGCGATCGCGGCTAATCGTGGCTAGCAAATTTTGAAACCGGATGCGCTCGGCGGGATCCAAGCCAGCAGTGGGTTCATCCACAATGACAAGCCGAGGCGACCCCAGCAGCGCTTGGGCAATGCCAAAGCGCTGCCGCATGCCGCCGGAAAAGGTGCCCAGCTTTTGATCGCGCTGGTCGTAGAGGTTGACTAATTGCAACTGCTCCGCCACGATGGCCCGTCGTTCCCGCACATTCACAAAGCCTTTGAAGACGGCCAGTTGATCCAACAACTCAGCGGCAGACACTTGCGGATACACGCCAAAATCCTGCGGCAGATAGCCCAAATAGCGTCGCGCTTGCTGCGGATCTCGGAGCAAATCGATACCGTCTAGCGTGACGTTACCCTGATCCGCTGTCTGCAGCGTGGCTAAGGTCCGCATCAAGGATGATTTGCCCGCCCCATTCGGCCCGAGCAATCCAAAAATGCCGTGGGGAACCTTGAGAAAAATATTTTTCAGTGCCTGAATGCCGTTGTCGTAGGTCTTGCTCAGCCCTTGAATCTCCAGCATAAACCTGCCTAATGACATTTATTCTTGATAGCTAATATACTGCGTCTTTCTGGTAATCAAGCAACGCTTAGCAAATCTCTGTTTTCCAACTCGATGGCCTTGCTGCAGTCCGCAGTCCATGACGCCGCCGATTTCACAGGAACGGGCGATCGCGCCAATCTTCGACCTCGTGCAACCAAAACCCATAGAGAATCGGTTGTCCTTGCTCGTCGGTGAGAACAGTGGTGCCGGGGCGATCGCAGAGGTGCGCTAAGACCATCTGATCAGCATCCACAGTCACCAGCGCCACCACCTGACCAAACCGGTAAGTATTGAGACTGTTGAACCGGGGCGTAAATGGCGCTTTCAAACGAATGAAATCGCCTGCCCTCACCCTTTATCCTCAGAAAGACCCATCTCTAATTGTTGGCGACTGATCTTCAACTGCTCCCACAGCTGACTGATCTCTGCAATCGCGGCATCCGACGAGAGTCGTCCCCCCGTATGCAAGCCACTGATATATCCGACACGCTGAGCAAACGCTTGCAAGTTTGCGTTAAACATGAAGTGTCCTGGCCGAACTTCCCCCTGATAGCGGGCGTGAGGGTATAAGAAGGCTCGTAGCGATTTATCCATTCAGGCACCTCCATTAGACCCCAAAAATCGAATTGCCGTGCCTAGTCTTATCAAGACTGACTCTTAATATTAAAAAAAGCCCACTGCAATTATAGTCATTTACCTTAACCCAGATTTAATCTATGGCGACCAACCTCAGTTCTGACGAGTCGTCGGTTAGAGCTGTGCCTAAATTCAACACTGGCACCCCATCGTTTGGTTTACCGGGTCTCTTTGCGCTCTACCTCAGACAATCAAAATCACTCGTGCATCTACACTCAAAGCTACTCATTAGCCTTGTTCGACGGTCATTTTGGCGGGTGCTGCATGGTTCGCTGGAGTTGTGGATAACGCTATCAAGATGCTCTACCTTTACCTGAGTAACGCTGCGGCTAAAGGAACACTGAATTAATGCTCTCTTGGCTAAGCACTTGATGAATGCTTAGCCGGGTGAGTTGTGCTAAAGCTGGTGGTACCACCAGGTGACTTGTTGGGGTGAGGCCGATGGCGTAAAGTCTCGACAGTCTTTAGCCGATTCGGTCAGAGCGAAGTCAGGATGGACCGCACACTGCAGCTGTTTGCACCCCGAAAAATAAGTACAGCGATAACAGGGTGTGGCCTGAATCTGTCGGGCTTGTACAAACTGGCGATGCAGTCCCTGCAGGGCTAAGACCGCAAACCAGAGCATCACACAACACCAAGACACCGGGCCGAGGAGAATACTCACAATCAGTAGCGTATGTGAAACACAGATTTGTGCCATGGCAGTTTATGAATTAGGCGAGGGGGTGAGGGTCAGCTTTTGCCACAGCCACGTATCGATCGCGAACTTGCCTGGACCATTGACCAAAAAGAACAGATAAAACGAGGCATAGAGAGCGGCTGTTTCGAGCGGAGTAACTTTCAGCCCATTCCCTTTAATGTGAAAGAACATGGCGACCAGCATGGTGCCCAGCAGCGCCACCGCACTAGGACGAGCCAGCAAACCCAACGCGAGTAAGATGGCCCCGACGATCTCGGTGTAGGCAGCGCAGTAGGTGAAAAAGACCGGATAGGGCAGGCCGATATAGGCCACTACATTGTCGGCAAAGCCTTGGACATTCGCTAACTTATCTAGACCGTTGTGAATCATCAGCCCGCCTGCACTGACCCTGATCAAGAGCCAGAAAATTTGGTGCCACAGACTTTCGTCGGTCATGGATTGAAAGAGAATCCGCACCAGGATATTAGGTGGTTGGCGAGGGGGTAGGGCCGTCATGTGTTACATCCCATTGATGACTTCCTCTCATCTTATTGCAATACTTTCCTATTAATGCAAAGAGATTCAGTAACTTGCATGGGCAACAGTTGAATCAGGCAGTGCAAGGTTTTGGGCGCAAATATTGAGCAATGGGTGCCGGGTTAAAGGTGCCGGGTGCAGGCGTTCACCTGAAATCTTTAACCCTTCTGCTATATTGCTGCTGGAGAGTCCTGGCTCAGGATAGGACTGCTCCATTTTTGAGAGTGATTTTCATCAGAGCTGTACTGCGATCGCTAATTTATGAAGCAACCTGATTCGGTGCAGAGGCTCAATCCTACAGTTTCAGCCTTGGGCTTGGTCAGTCTTTTGAGTGACTTTGCCAGCAAAATGGTGTATCCCCTAACGCCCATCTTTTTGACTGGGGTGCTAGGGGCACCGGCTTGGACAGTGGGCGTCGTGGAGGGCATTGCGGAAAGTACCGCGAGTATTCTCAAGCTCTATTCGGGCTGGTTATCTGATCGCGTGGGGCAGCGCAAGCCCTTTGCGGTGATGGGCTACGGGTTGGGAGCATTATCAAAGGTGGGCCTAGCGGTCTCATTCGGTTGGGGCCATGTGTTGGGGGCGCGGATCATTGATCGCGTGGGTAAAGGTCTGCGAGCCGCTCCCCGTGATGCCCTCATTGCAGAGAATTGTTCACCCCAGCAGCGGGGGCGGGCGTTTGGGCTCCACCATAGCCTCGAAACGATTGGTGAAATTGTGGGCCCCTTGGCCGGATTTTGGTGGCTGTGGCAGTTTCCCGAAAACTATCGGGGGGTCTTTGCGATCGCCTTCATCCCAGCTTTGCTCAGCGTTTTGGTCCTGCTAGCACTGGTGAAAGAACCGCGATCGCCCCGTCAAAATGTGAGATCGCGCCCTAAGTTTACTTTCCAAGGTCTATCGCCTAGCTATCGGCGGTTTTTGCTGGTCGTGGGGCTATTTGGCTTGGGCAATTCGTCCGATGCTTTTTTGTTACTGCGCGCGCAGGCGTTAGGTTTTGCTAGCAGTCAGGTGCTGTTGCTCTACGCGGTGTTTAATCTGGTGGAAGTGTCCCTCGGGTTGGCCGTCGGTAACTTGTCCGATCGCGTGGGGCGACGCCCACTGCTGGCAAGTGGGTATCTCGTCTTTGCCCTAGTGTATTTAGGCTTTGCGATCGCCCCCAGTGCTGCTGCCATCTGGCCGCTGTTCATGCTCTATGGGCTCTATTCCACCCTGACGCGGGGGGTGCAAAAAGCCTTTGTGGCTGATCTCGTTCACCCTGACCGGCGCGGCGCGGAAATTGGCACCTTTTACCTGGTGGTGGGGCTGGTTGCCTTACCGGCCAGTTTGGTGGCGGGTTGGCTCTATACCCAAGTTGGTGTCGCAGCGCCGTTTTATCTCAGTGCAGCGATCGCCGCGATCGCCGCGCTGCTGCTCACCTGGGTCAAGTCCGCTCACCAGATGCCTGATGCTTCAGGGAACGGAGGGTAAATTAAGTCGCTCTGTTTGCCGCTGCCGTTTTCAAGGCTCCTAACGTCATTCGATCTAGATGCTGGAAACAGGAACCAGCTTCTTGTTTTTGGTGGTTGTAAACCTATGACAGCTCCCGACTTATCTCAGCTAGACTCAAATGCATGACGGCAGCCATTTCAAGTCATCACTCAGGGTGCGATCGCGACGCCCCAAATCAAGAAAATTACCTCTATTCTCATCGCATTGGACTCTATTGCTGGGTACCGTGGTTCAGCAAACCATCCCCACTGCCAAGCCGATCACTGCAGCAACCGTCAGTCCTTAACATTGACCTTTTATCGTTCGGGTAAACGTGCGTAAAGCGATTGGTCATGATTAAATTGACAATAGATCTCAACAAGGTAGAAGTACTGATAGGTGGGGTTGCCTCATCAGTGCGATGCCCGATGACGAGCTTTAAAGGCCATTCTTTATGTCCAGCCGTGACGAAGTATCCCTTACCGATAGCGACCTGCAAGAAATGCTAGCGGCATCGCAGCAAGAGACTGGTCACCAGGAAACAAGAACCAACTCTCGAGCTCAAGAAAATGAAATGAGGTGGGAGCTGCATCAGCCCTTTGGAAAGTGGTCCAACCACTCCGTTCATCTGCGAGATGGCCTTGATTTGACCGTGGTTGAATGGGACTTTCAGCAAAATGTCAGCTTCAGTGTAGATGTTCAGATGCAGCCCTTGTTTGGTTTTAACTTCTGTGTTGCGGGCGGATTTCTCACTCAGGTGAGCGATGCGGCGACGGATTTGGTGGTGCGATCGCAAGATACGCATGCCGGTTTCTTTCAAGGCGACATCAAAACGACGTCGAAAACAGCAGCTGGGCAAAAACTGACCCTTGTGCAAATGGCGGTCGCCCCGCGTTTGCTCGAAACCCTCGCCAACGTATCGTCAGACTGCGCTCATCCCCCCTTGAATCAGATTTTTTCTCGCACTCAAGCAGGTTTTCAGTGGCGGACCCAATCAGTCACACCGGCCATGACGATAGCGCTACATCAGATTTTGCAATGTCCTTACCAGGGTCTCACTAAGCAAATTTACTTGGAAAGTAAAGCATTGGAGCTGGTGGCGCTACAGCTCGATCAGCTAAGTGAATGGCCTCCTAATCTAACTGCTGCCTCTGGGCTCAAATCAGATGATGTTGAACGGATTCATTTGGCTAAAGACATTCTCATTCGTGATTTAGAAAATCCGCCGTCTTTACTGACTTTGGCAAAGCAGTCTGGCATCAATAGCCTCAAACTCAAACAAGGCTTTCGCCAAGTCTTCAAAACCACGGTATTTGGCTATCTGCATGCCTATCGTATGGAAGAAGCGAGGCGGTTGTTAGCGTTGGGTGATTGGAACGTAACGCAGGTGGCGCAAGCGATCGGCTACGCCCACCCCGGCAAGTTTGCGGCAGCATTTAAGAAAAAGTTTGGCATTACGCCAAAAGCCCTTAAGGCGAAGTAGTCAGCATTTTGAGGCCGCCGCCAATACCCGCAGGGCCTAAAAGAATACCGCTTGGAGCTGTATTGAGATTGATTCTCATCTAATCTACCTCCATAAACCTTGTGATGCGAGGTTGCGTCTTTGAGGCATAACGTGGTGAGAGAGTGGTTATCGAATAGCTGGGGCATACCGTATGCAACTGCCGCGATCACGGTGGCGATCGCCCAACCGGTCTTTGCCCAGGGGATAGAAGCGCCGTCATTACGGCAAGCGCAGGCAAGCATTACCCAAATTATGGCGGTACATTTAACCCCCACCGCAAGCGGGTTAAATGTTGGCTTGAGCACGGCTGAGGGCGCGCTAGAAGTGTCGCCGACTACCATGCTGGGGAACGCCCTCATTGTGGATATTCCCAATGCAGCACTGAGTTTGCCGGATGGCGAAGACTTTCAGGCCGCTAACCCGATTGCCGGGATTGCCCTGATTACGGTTTCTAACTTAACTGACAATACTGTTCGGGTTGCGATTACTGGCGCGGCGACTCCGCCAACCGCAACTGTCAGTGTTGATCCGCAAGGATTGGTGTTAGCAATTAGTCCCGATGTTGCTCCCACCGCCGACACTACAGAAATGCCCGAGACAGAAGCAGAAGCGGTAGCAGAAGCGGTGCGGATTATTGTCACGGCAGAGAAAACGCCGGAAGACCTTCAAGATGTCCCGATTAGCATCACAGCCATTACAGAACAGGAAATTGAGGATGCCGACATCACGTCTTTGGAAGAGGTTGCTCGCAATACGCCCAACTTTTCCTTCTTTCCCAGTGGCGATCGCTCCTTTGGTTTGTATAGTATTCGCGGACTGTCCAATTCCTCGGTCATCGCGAACCGCGATCCGGTTGATTTCTACATCGATGGAGTGCCTTACGGTTTTGCGGCCTTTTTGGATGTCGATCTCCCCGATTTGGAGCGAGTGGAGGTGTTGCGTGGCCCTCAAAACGTTCTATATGGCCGCAACTCTCTAGCTGGTGTCGTGAATCTCATTACCCGCAGGCCGACCAACGAATTTGAATTTAGCGGCATTGCGAGCTATGGCAACTTTAACGATTTGGATCTAAGAGCCAGCGCTAGTGGACCGCTGATTGAGGACAACCTGTTTTTTCGGTTATCGGGTAGTTACGGCTCACGTGATGGCTACGTCCGCAACACGCTCTTAGATAACAGCGTTAATGAACAATCCGGCGGGACAGGACGGATTCGACTGCTGTGGACCCCGTCTGAAGCCTGGGAAGTCGCTTTAAACGCCTCTTTTGATGATTATCAGGATGGTGCCAGCTCCTATGTCCCCCTCAATCAATCGAATCCTTTTGAAGCGGAGCAAAATCTTGATGGCTTTAATGAGCTAACAGTCAATGCTCAGTCCCTTCGGGTTGCTTATACCCACCCCGACTTTCGTGCGACCTCGATTACAGCTCATCGCCTGTCTCGCAATGATTTTGAATATGACGGTGACTATACCGCTGCGGATGCCGTGGTACGCCTCGTTGATGAACTTGGTACTCGTGTCTTCAGTCAAGAACTACGCTTCCAATCCCCGGAAACAGCGAACCGTTTTGAGTGGTTGGCGGGAGCCTATTATGAATCCAATCAACTTGACTCAACAAATAATGGCTTTCGCTATGGGGCTGATGCATTCTCATTGCTGGGGTTACCGTTTCCAGAAGGGACGCTCAATATCACCAATAGCGAAGTCAACAGCGACGCGTTTGCTCTCTTTGGGCAGGTGAGCTATCGGCCCATTGATGCGCTGACGCTAACAACCGGTCTGAGGTATGAATCGACCACCAGCACGTTGGAAAATTTTGAGCGCACTATTCGCATTCCTGGTTTCCCAGATTCGACCCTGTTACCTCTCAACGATATTGAACAAAATGGTGATATCCTTCTGCCCCGCTTTGTGGCGGAATATCGATTCGCGCCTAGCATGCTGGCTTATGGCAGCATCACTCGGGGCTATCGACCACCTGGAGCTAATTTTGGTCCCGGTAGCGAAGAAACCGCGACTTATGAAGCCGAGCGCTCTTGGAATTACGAAGTCGGCTTGAAATCGTCATGGTTGGACGATCGCCTCGCCATTAATCTGGCGATCTTTCACAACCCCGTTGAAGATTTTCAAGTAATTTTATTTGATGACATTGGGGGATCGTTTACGGACAATGCCGATGTCAGTATTACCGGCTTTGAATTAGAAGCCAGAGCAACGCCCCTAACAGGTTTAGATATTATTGCTGGCTTTGGTTTAGTGGATGCTGAATTCACTGATTTTACGAACCCCTTTACCGGCAGCGATGTCAGTGGCAATCAACTGACGTTTGCCCCTAGCATTTCCTACAATCTGGCCGTGCAATATCGCGATCCTATCGGCCTCTTCGGACGAGTTGAGCTGCAAGGACTAGGCGAAACTTTTTTTGATGATGCCAATACGCTTAAACAAGATCCCTATGCCATTGTGAATGCTCGTTTAGGCTATGAAACCGAACATTTTGGGCTCTATTTATTTGCCAACAATCTTTTTGATATCGAATACATTAACCAAGCGTTTTCTCTCCCCCCAATTGGGACTATCGCTTCCTATGGTGCCCCCGCCACCTATGGCGTGCAATTCAGGACTAGGTTTTGAGGCATGATGAGCATCAAGCAGCGCATATCGAACGGATTTCGACGATTGCATCGTTGGCTAGGTCTGAGCGTAGTGATTTTAACGCTGATTTGGGGGATAGAAGCGATCGCCCTGCCGCCGCTGTTAGCCGCTGATTCGCCTCAGATTGATAACCGCCTGCCAATGTCCACCGTGGTCGATGCCGTGCCACCGTTTTCCCGACAGCAAGCCACGCAGGCTCTCCTAAATCAACATTTAGAAGGGATTGGCACGGTCAGCGAAATCGATGCCATTACCTATTTCCCAAAGCTGAATATTTATCAGTTCAAAAATCAAACACAACACATTGAGGGATATATCAATGCCCAAACGGGAGAGCTGCTGAAATACGGTTTCAATACTGAAGCATTCTTGGCCCAACAGGGGCTGCTTAAATGGCTCCATGCCGGGCTGGGCAATCTGATTCAAGTGGTTTCGCTGCTGGTTACGCTGACAGTCGTCATCAGCGGATCTTATCTTTTTCTCAACCCATTCTGGGTTAAAAAGTTTCGGTCTAACTAGCCCCTCAAACTCTTTTTAATTTGCTAAGCTGGCCTCAGTTCTTGAGAATAGTTCTCATTAGCTGCCGAACGGATATCGCCATACCGCTGTGTCTTCCTCTAAAAGATCATGACTCAATCCGCGTTTGCTCAGCCGCCTACTGGGATCTGGAGCATAATGGCTCCAGTCAAAGGTCGTATTGCCAGCGCGATCGCACTTTCTGCACTCAGTGCTCTGACCAGTCTTGGCTCCTTACTGACGGTGCCATTCATTGCAGCAGAACTCCTCTCGGGGTCGCCAGAGCCGACTCTCATCTGGCGCTGGCTGGCCGTGGCGGTAGGGCTGGTCGCGATCGCCTTCACCTCCAGGGCACTGGCCTTTAACGTTTCCCACCTGGCCGCCTTCAAGCTAGAAGTAATTGTGCGAACGGCCATGGCCGAGCATCTGGCTCAGGTGCCGCTCGGCTACGTGGTGACGACCGGTTCAGGGGCCATCAAAAAGTGGGTACAAGATGATGTGCAATCACTCCACGCCTTTGTGGCTGACAGTACCCCGCTGATTGGGCAAGCCTATGCGATTCCAATCCTGTCCCTGATTGCTCTGTTTGGGGCGGACTGGCGGCTGGGATTGGTCACTCTGGCAGTGCTGCCCGTAGGGATGATCTTTATTCGGTTAGCGCTGCGGGACTATGCTGAACAGCGCCTTGCCTACGATCGCGCCAATGAACAAATCAACGGCGTCATCATTGAGTTTGTACAAGGGATGCAGGTGGTGCGTACCTTTGATGATGGCAGCAGCTCGTTCGCCCGGTTTCAACAATCTCTCGATGCCTTTACGCAAAAGCTGCGGGACTGGAACGCTAAAACCCAGCTCTCAGGGCGATTGGGCACCTTGCTATTTGAACCGCTGCCCACGTTGCTGGTGGTCTCAGCGGTAGGGACGGGGCTGATGATACAAGGGACGCTGACCTTCCCGCGACTGCTCGTGTTTCTCTTGCTGGCACCGCGACTGTGTGGAGCATTCAAACCCATCTTCACGCTGTCGTATTTCATTAACCAAGCCAATGCAGGGGCGCTGCGCATTAGTTCGGTTTTGGCGGAACCGGCCTTGCCTCAGCCGGAACAACCCAAGGTGCCCCAGGATGCCTCGATCGCATTCAATCACGTCACCTTTTTCTATGGTGAAGGGCGTCCTGCCCTGCGAGACGTGTCGCTGACGATACCGGCTGGCACCGTCACTGCCCTGGTCGGGCCGTCGGGGGCGGGTAAAACCACCCTGGCCCGTTTGATTCCCCGGTTTTGGGATGTGACCGATGGGGCCGTTCAAATTGGCGGTGTCGATGTCCGGCAGATGACCTCTGAAACGCTGATGTCTCGGGTGTCGTTTGTGTTTCAAGACACTTTTTTGCTGCACGACACGATTCGCAATAACATCAAGCTCGGTCGACCCCAGGCCACAGATGCAGAGGTGGCGGCAGCGGCTCAGGCGGCTCAGGCCCACGAGTTTATCCTCACGTTGCCGAACGGTTACGACACTATCGCGGGAGAACGGGGCGCGCGGCTCTCCGGCGGACAGCGCCAGCGAATCACCATTGCCCGCGCCATCTTGCAAGACAATCCTATCGTCGTGCTAGACGAAGCGACCGCGTTTGCTGACCCTGAGAATGCGGCGCTGATCCAAGCTGCGATCGCGGCACTCACCCAAGGCAAAACCTTGGTTGTCATTGCCCATCGCCTGCCTTCTATCATGAGCGCCGACCAAATTGCCGTTCTCGATCGGGGCCGGTTGGTGGAGCTGGGTAAGCATGACGAACTAGTCGCGGCCAACGGTGTGTATGCCAGACTCTGGTCACGATATCAGCAGGCCCAAAATTGGGAGTTAGGGGTTCGCTCTGACCGCTTGTCGGCAGCGTTTACCCACCCTAATTGAAATTTAACTACGAGACTTTTTGATGACGAGGTTTAAAGATGGAAACGCTCACACTCAAAATCGTTTTCCTGATGGGCTTAATGGCTAGCACGATCATCCGCATTCCCCACCAGCGAGTGCAAAAGCAAAACGTGATTGCCGACGATCGCAAGACCCTTCAGGAAAAAATATTGCTGGGCTTGGTCTTTCTGGGCATGTTTGTTCTTCCCGTGGTCTACATCGTGACTCCCTGGCTCAGGTTTGCGAATTACTCGTTGCCGATTTGGGCTAACCTTCTCGGGGTACTGATATTTGCGATCGCACTGTGGCTGTTTTGGCTCTCCCATCGCGATTTGGGCAAAAACTGGTCGCCCACATTGCAAGTGCGAGAAGACCATACCCTGGTGACTGCCGGTATCTATCGAACGATTCGTCACCCGATGTATACGGCAATTTGGCTGTGGAGTCTGGCCCAAGGGCTGCTGTTAACCAATTGGATGGCGGGTTTGTCGGGAATTCTGGCCTTCGGCACTCTGTACTGTTTGCGCGTCGGCAAGGAAGAAGCCATGATGCTAGCGCAATTTGGCGACCAGTATCAGGCCTACATGGACCAGACCAAGCGGTTATTGCCCGGTCTGCTTTAGTCTGTTTTAGAACGACCGACTCACTTCAGCAACAGGCTGTTTGAAAACGCTCAATATGACCGCTCACCGCTCGGATCTCACGACTTGTTTTCCATTGCCTTCCATCACTACTGAACCATGCTCAAAACCTACCGCCGCATGATGAACGTTGCTGGTGCCTATAAACCACAGCTGCAAAAGGCTCTCCTCTTATCCGTCATCGCCTCCATTCTTCAAGGCATCATCTTTGCCCTGTTTTTTCCGCTGCTGTCAGCCTTAATGGCTCGGCCCATTGCCGCGCAGCGGGTCTGGGTACTCCTAGCGCTATTTGGAGTTTTAGTTGTTGTTGAGGGGCTGCTCCGCTGGCAAGAGTTGGATTTTAGCTGGCTGACTTCTACCGACGTGGCCCACAACACCCGCTTACGCTTGGGCCAACAACTCAGACGGATACCCTTACAAGCGCTCAATCGGCGACAGTCGGGCGATCTCAATGTGGTGATGAACGGCAACGTCAGCGAACTGGTGATGTGGATTGGTAGCCTGTCTACGCTGGTGATTCAAACAGTCGTGGTGCCCTCAGTGATTGTGCTCATTACGCTATTGATTGATTGGCGCTTAGCCATTGCTCTACTGGTGACGTTTCCGCTGGCTATTCCGGTTTATCGACAGATGCGATCGCGGGTCAAACGCACGCTGCGAGAAGTGGCTGCCGCCAATGCCGACACCGCCTCCCGAGTGGTGGAATATGCTCAGGGGCTACCGGTGTTGCGAGCGACCCAGCAAGTTGGGGTGCGATCGCAACGGCTACAAGCAGCTCTAGAACACCAGCGGGCCGCGCAAGCACAAGGACAACGCCTCGTTAGTCTGCCCCTCATAACGATGGCGACGCTTGTTGAAGTCGGCATTTTGGTCGTCATTGGCCTGGGGGTTCTGTTCATCTTGCAAGGTAGCCTTTCCATACCTGCCCTGTTAGCCCTAATTGTGATTGCCATGCGGTTCACTGAACCGGTAGCCCAACTCGTCGGGCTCACCAGCATTTTTGATTTAATGGAAATCGGCCTGGAGCGCATCGAAGCGGTGATGCAGATTCCGGCCCTGCCCGTGCAAAGGCCGCCAGCTCAGTTGACCCGTTTTGACATCACCTTTGACCAGGTATCCTTTCACTATGCTGAACAAACGGCCTGGGCGCTACGGGATGTTTCGTTTCAAGCGCCTGTGCGATCGCTCACAGCGCTGGTTGGACCTTCCGGCAGTGGCAAAACTACGATCACTCGCTTAATCAGCCGCTTTGCCGATGTTCAGGAGGGAGCCATTCGCATTGGCCCTGTCGATATCCGACAGGTTGAACCAGCCGATTTGATGCGGTCGATCTCAGTCGTCTTTCAAGATGTGTATTTGTTTGACGACACTATTCTCAACAATATCCGGATGGCTAAATCTGAGGCTACCGATACCGAGGTCGAAGCAGCTGCCCGAGCCGCTAACTGCCATGACTTTATTGCCCGACTGCCCCAGGGGTATGACACCCGCATTGGTGACATTGGGGGTGCCCTGTCTGGCGGTGAGCGTCAGCGCCTTTCCATTGCTCGCGCCATGCTTAAAGATGCCCCTATCGTCTTGCTCGACGAACCCACCTCGGCGCTAGACACGGAAAGTGAAGTCGCGGTGCAAGAAGCCATCAATCGCCTTGTGGTTGACAAAACCGTGATCGTAATTGCCCATCGGCTCTCGACCACAGTCGGAGCCGATTTAATTCTTGTTCTAGCCGATGGCCAGATTATTGAACGTGGCTCACACCCACAGTTACTTGCTCAGCAAGGACGCTACGCGGCTATGTGGGCGATACAGCAACAATCACAAACCTGGCGACAAGGCAATTGTGTCTAACACTGATGAAGATATGGCAGCAGCTATCAACTATTCGACAACAGCCTCGCCCCAAGGATGATCCGAGTTCAACAGATTTATATCTTTGTCCCTGCATGGAAAAGTCTGAGTCGATTTGAGGGTTCTCTAGTCCAGCTCACGACTCCGCTTGTTCCCAGCGTTGACGAACTTTAGGGCTAAACCTTGAAGTGGAATCTCGGTGCGGGCGATCGCTCGTGCTGTCCTCAAAGACCCACCTATTCTTGTTTTAGATGAAGCCACATCTGCCGTCGATAACGAAACGGAAGCGGCCATTCAGAAATCCTTGGCCAAGATTACACAGAATCGCACGACGATCGCGATCGCCCATCGCCTCTCGACGATTCGCCAGGCTGACTGCATTTATGTGATGGAGGCGGGGCAAATTGTGGAGCAGGGAACCCACAAGGAATTGCTGTCGCGAAATGGCCGGTATGCGAAGCTGTGGCGGGTGCAGTCGGGGGATGCCCTCCAGTCGCTGACATGATTTGGGGCTGAGGATACGTTGGGCAAAATCGCGCTCCAATTCCTGCTCCCGCCGAGAGAGCCAGATGCCAAGTCTCTCTCGGCAGGAGGAATCAAGGATGTAGAGTCGATTTGTGTTTGGGAACCTCTACTTTCTGTTCCAAACCCGGAGTAAAAATCGGTATAACTCACGGCTACATCGAGCACTGTTTATTCTGCCGTATCGCCGCGGGGCATCTGCCTGCTCATTTTGTATATGAGTCTCCGAAAGTAGTCGCGTTTTTAGACATTCGTCCCATCAGAACTGGACACATACAGATTATCCCCCGCGCCCACTTCGATTATTACGACACGATACCGCTGGAGACCTTGACTGAAATAGCCAGCGTGGGGCAGCAGTTAGCCCCCATCCTCAGAGATTTATTTGCGGTGGACCGGGTGGCATTCTTATTTACGGGCGGGGATATTCCCCATGCTCATGCTCACGTGGTGCCGATGGTAGCAGCCACGGACATCACATCAAGGCAATACATCACCGAGCAAACGATTACGTTTCGAGAGCGGCCACGGGTACCCGACTCGGAACTGAGCGCGACGGCAAAATCTCTGCGATCGCGGCTTCAAGGATAATTCTCCTTATGTTCAACCAGGTTGGGGCAGTTGGGCCATGGCAATCAGAAACTTACCGTCGTTAACGTAACCTCGATTCACGAGATGCGGGCGTAGTTAAAGCGTTACTTGTACAAATGCGGGGGCGATCGCCGCCACTCTAAGGTGATTTTCTCCATCGTGATTAGTTAGATAAAATCCATATTTCGTATTCTCCAGTTACTGTAGAATGCTTGAGAATCTCCCTTTGGTAGAGCTTTCTCCTATGCCGTGGGTGTGAGTAAGTTGGATGGTACGGACACGGATGCATACACGATTTATCAGGCAGGGAGTTACTGGGTTTGGGGTAGCAATTGCCCTCATTCCGTTAGCTTATGCCGAGCCAGGATTGACTGCATCCTCTCTTACAGAGAGTACGGTTCTGGCAATGACAGGTCAGCTTGCCCAAGCCCCGGCTCCGGCCACGATCACCCGCGTTGGGGTGATTCCCACTGAGCAAGGACTGGATTTAGTCATCGAGACGGCGCAGGGCGAAGCGCTAGCAGGCACTTTCTCTACGGCAGGCAATCAGCTCATTATCGATATTCCCAATGCTCAATTGGCTGAACCGTTCATCCAAACTGAGCCAACCGAGGGCATTGCCAGCGTTGAGGCGATCGCCCTTACCGACAATCAAGTCCAAGTCCGCATCACCGGTCTGGATGCGCCCCCCACCGGAGAGATTGTCTCCACCGCGAATGGCTTGACGCTGAGCGTGGTGGCACCTGTGGCCGCGATCGCCGTTGAGCCCATTCGCATTACCGTTACTGCGGAAAAACAGCCGGACGATCTGCAAGACGTGCCCATCAGCATCACCGCCTTCACTGAAGATGAGCTTGAAGATGCCGACATCACGTCGATTGAACAGATTGCCGGGTTAACCCCCAACTTCACTGTCTACACCCCCGGCCGCAACTTTCTGCTGTACAGCGTTCGAGGTTTGAGCAACTTCAACTTTCTGTCCAGAGACCCGGTCGCGTTCTACATCGATGACGTGCCCTACGACTACACCGGATTTCTCGATCTTGACCTGGCGGATTTGGAACGGGTAGAAGTGCTGCGCGGCCCGCAATCGACGCTGTATGGCCGCAATGCTGAGGCCGGTGTGGTCAATATCGTGACGCGGCCGCCCACCAATGAGTCCGAATACAGCGCCGTGTTGGGGTTTGGCAACTACAACAACGTCGATGCCAGGGTTGCGATCAACGAACCACTAATCGAAGACAAGCTGTTTTTGCGAGCGTCGGGCAGCCTTGATCGGCGCGACGGCTATCTCTTCAACACCGTCACTGAGCAGGGCGTCGATGGCGAATCGGGCGGGCGAGGTCGCCTACGGCTGCTGTGGACCCCCTCAGAAGACTGGGAAGTTACTCTGAATGCCTCACTGGATTTCTATCGTGACGGCACGCCACCCATCAGCCGTCCCGACTTGGGACAAGATCCTTCAGAAACCGACATCAACGTCGATGGCTTTAATAATCTGGACACCAACGCCCAGTCGCTGCGGGTGGCTTATGCAGGTTCCCGTTTTCGTTTTACGTCGATTTCGGCGCGGCGTTTTTCTGACCAAGAATTTCTCAATGATTCGGACGGCACTCAGCTAGATCAGCTTGAGCAGTTCGTAGACATTGACTCAACTGTTTTAAGTCAGGAACTGCGCCTGCAATCGGTGGATGAAGCCGCCCCCTTCACTTGGTTAGTCGGCGCATACTACGAGCATCGAGACTTTAACGTGAATGAAGAAGGCTTTCGGATTGGCCCGAGTATTAGCGTCACCCAGGCGGAAATCGATGAAGATACCTACGCTGCCTTTGGTCAGGTGAGCTATCGACCCATCGACCCGCTAACCTTAACAGCAGGCTTACGGTACGAAATCTTCAACAGCACCCTGGTAGAAAATCGGGCCGAGTCGCTTTTAGGAGTGGCGGCGTTTGAGGATGAAAGCAACGATGGTGACCAGCTAATTCCCCGCGTGGCGGTCGAGTATCAGGTTACGCCAGACGTGATGGTCTACGGCTCGATCACTCGCGGCTATCGAGCTCAGGGCGTCAACTTTCGGGCGACCCAGCCAGGGCAACTGTTCTTTGATGCTGAGACATCTTGGAACTACGAAGTGGGGTTGCGATCGTCTTGGCTGGACGATCGCCTCACGGCTAACCTGACCTTCTTTCACAATCCGGTTGAAGATTATCAAGTGCCCTCGACTGATCCGGCGACAGGCTTGTTTGGCTTTGTGGACAACGCGAGGGTCACCATCAACGGCATCGAAGCCGAACTGCGGGCGACGCCCATTGATGGCCTCGACTTGACGGCGGGCTTGGGCTATCTTGACGCCACCTACACCGACTACGAAGATCCGAGTCTGGGCAACTTCGACGGCAATACGCTGCCCTACTCGCCGGACTACACCTTCAATGTGGCTGCCCAGTACCGCTCGCCCAATGGCATCTTTGGTCGCCTCGAACTGCTAGGATTTGGCACTACTTTTTTCAATGACGACAATTCGCTCAAGCAAGAACCGTATGTTTTGGTTAATGGTCGGCTGGGCTATGAATTTGACGCTAACCAGGGGGTCTATCTCTTTGCCAATAACATCTTTGACTATCGGCCTTTCACCACCCAGGCCTTTTTCTTTGGGGGCGCGCTACTGCCGTCAACCTATGGCGCGCCAGCGACCTATGGCATCCAATACCGAGCGAGATTTTAGCCCTGCTGACGCCCCCTGTTTATCTTTGGCGGTGCTACCGCCACGTCACGGATGATCGATATCAAAACTGAGTTTATTTAACAAAAGGAAGAGAAAAGCCATGACAAATACGATGCCGCAACGACTCACTCGCAATTCCCTGCTGGCGGCAGGTCTAATGCTGTCTGGACTGGGGGGAGTGGCGGTGTATCAAGCCCCTGCGATCGCCGTTGATAGCGAAACGGTCACTCTTCAGTTTGAGGGCATGGTCGGGGACGAAGCCTTTGCCTGCGGCCAAGCCTATGAAATCGGGGCGCCCGCAACTACAATGACGACTTTGGACTTCCGGTTTTATGTCTCCGAGGTGGCCCTGATCGATGCGGACGGCAATGAAGTGCCGCTGATTTTAGAGCAGGATGGCCTTTGGCAGCATCAAAACGTGGCACTCATTGACTTTGAAGATAAGTCTGGAGCCTGCGCCAACGGCACCGTGGAAACTCGCGCTCAGGTTGTCGGGTCAGTACCGGCGGGCGACTACACCGGGGTCAAGTTTGTCCTCGGCGTGCCCTTTGCCCTTAACCACATCGACTCGACCCTGGCACCCTCACCGTTGAACCTCACCGCCCTCTGGTGGAACTGGAACTTTGGCTACAAGTTTGCCCGCATTGACTTTACCCCAGCGACCGACACAGCCCAGGCCAGCTCTAGCGAGAGCGCCGCTGCCGACAAGCAGCACGGCCAAGAGTTTAACGGGTTTGCCGTGCATCTCGGCAGTGTCGGCTGTCAGATGGATGCGACCCAAGCGCCCGTGGTCTGTAGCATCCCCAATCGCCCTGAGGTCATGCTGACGGACTTTGACCCCACTCAGGATGTGATTATCGCTGACTTGGCCGCTCTTATGTCGCAAACCAACCTCGCGGAAAATCAGGAAGATACGGCGCTCGGCTGCATGTCGTCACCGATGGATAGCGACTGTGCGGGCATCATGCAAAATCTGGGACTGCCGTTTAATGACCAGCCAGTGCAAGCGCAAACTTTCTTCAGAGTAAAATAAGGACGGAAGCTACCGTCAGGGGAGACTATGCGATCGCACCGTTGGCTAACCTGGATACTACTTGGTTTCTGCGTGTGTGGTCTGGCCATCGGCGTGGAAACCGCTCTCGGCCATGACTCCCCCAGCGGAGCCGGCAGCTTTGAGCCGACGGCGACCCAGGCAACCACCTTTGACTGGCAGCTCCCGAATTGGGTGCCGCGTCCTGTAGTGCCCGCCGATAATCCCATGACTGCCGCCAAGGTGGAGCTAGGACGGCATCTGTTTTACGAACCGCGCCTGTCGGTCACGGGGGACTTTTCCTGTGCCACCTGTCATTTGCAACATCTGGCGTTTGCTGATGGCAAAACCTTGCCTGCCGGAGCCACTGGGGAGGTGCATCCCCGCAACTCTATGAGTCTCACCAACGTGGGCTATAACTCTGTGCAGACCTGGGCCAATCCGCTGATGCAGCATCTGGAGCAGCAACTGCTGGTGCCCCTGTTTGGCGAAGAGCCAGTGGAATTGGGCATGGCTGGGCGAGAAACCGAACTCTTGCAAACTTTGCAAACCGATTCTGACTATCAGCAGCGGTTTCAAGCAGCGTTTAGCGACGAAAATCCGGTGACGGTGCGGAATATTAGTTTGGCGATCGCGGCCTTTGAGCGCACCCTCAATTCCTTTAATTCTCCCTATGATCGCTATCGCTACGGTGGCGAGCCCGACGCGATTTCTGACTCTGCCAAGCGGGGAGAAGTCCTATTTAACAGCGAGCGATTGGAATGCTTTCACTGTCACAGCGGGCTCAACTTCAGCGACTCAGCTCGTCATGAACGATCGGGCTTTATCGAAATTGCCTTTCACAACACCGGGCTTTACAACCTCGACGGCAATGGTGCTTATCCGCCCGACAATATCGGCGTCAAGGAGATTACCCATGAAGCGGCGGATATGGGCAAATTTAGAGCACCCACCCTGCGCAACATCGAGGTGACGGCCCCCTATATGCATGATGGCAGTGTAGCGACCCTTGAGGAGGCGATCGCCCACTACGCGGCCGGGGGGCGCACCATCGAAACCGGCCCCGATGCGGGCGTCGGCAGTCAAAATCCTTTAAAGAGTCACTTTATCCAGGGCTTCACCCTCACGGCTGCGGAAAAGCAAGATCTGCTGGCGTTTCTCCGCAGTCTGACGGACGAAACGTTTTTGACCAACCCGCAGCTGAGCTCACCGTTTGAATGACCTGATTGGATGGTGGCCCTAAAAAGGTCAGGATATTAAGCAGGCAGCCGATGCGATCGCCGACCGCATGATGTGGAAATGGGTGCTTGTCCCATTCAGTCGGCTCCGGTAGATTGCACTAAGATGACAAATATTCTCAACAAAATTTGAGCAGGCGAATCAACCATGGGGTTTTCCAAATCATCCGCTGAGGGACGACGACGGGAACTGCGCATCTTTCGGCGGGTCATCGTGGGGGCCGTGATCGCTGCTACGGGCCTGCACCTGTCATCTGCCCCCTGGGTGATGCAGCTGATGAATGGCATGCTGGGCGACTTGGAGGTGGAATTAGCCGATGACGCCATTGAATTCTTCGTGGTGGATGAGGCCGTGCCCGAGCCAGAGGCTCCGGTAACACCGCCCCCACCGTCAGCAGAGGCGACCGACAACGAACCAGCAGCATCGGCTCCAGAAGATTCCGCCCCGCCCCTCAAAACCTCGGAGTCCGTGATTCCTACGCCACCGACGGCTGAGTCAATCGACACGATTGCTACCGAGTCCGCGATCGCCACGGAAGATGGCGTCGAAGGGGGGCAAGGGGCGGCCGGGAATGCCAATACCATCGGTTTGATTAGCGGCGATGGTAGCCTGGAGGGCGATCCGACCGCTCCTGTCGGGCCACCCAATGTGCGACAGCGGGAGCCTGTGCCGGAAGTCGCGCGGGCCAGCCCCCCAGCCGCTCGCCTGGTGACTTGTGCACCCTGCTCGTCGCCTGACTATCCGCTGTCAGAACGGCGAGAAGATATCGAAGGCCAACCCATTATCAATGTCATCTTCGATGCCGATGGCAATATCGTCGAAGCTGTGATTGAGCGCTCTAGTGGCAACGCCGCCTTTGATCAGGCCGCGATCGCCGAAGCCCAAGCCAACTGGCAGTTTCAAGATCCGTATGGGCTGGGCGGGCAGGTCTCGGTAGAGGTCAATTTTGTGATCGAAGGCTCGGAGCAGTTTGACGCCGCCACTGCTGCCGGTCGTCGAGAAACGATTGAGCTGCCCGTGCAGCAATCCATTGTGCCAGTTACGACCCCAGGGACGGTGGCCTCACCAGCGGAGGAACAGGAGCCGACTTTGGAAGAGACTGCACCCGCCACTGCGGAGACGGAGGCAGAGCTGAATGCTGAGGATGAACCCAACCCGGCATCGATCGAATCTCTAGAAGACCTGGGGATAGACTTGGATGGAGACCGGCGCGATCGCGAGACGATTCCCCCGGAAGGACCCCAGGAAAACGGCGAGGCAATGCCTGGTGAGACGACCCCAGCCCCAGCCCCACGAGAGACCGAAATCGACGTCAATCAGCCACCATCACCCGAACCTTTAGTACCAGCTCCGACTGCACCCGCAGCCTCAGATGTCCCAGTCGATCAGGATGCTAGTGAATCAGTCTCGCCCCCATTGTTGGAAGAGCTAGAGCCGACCATACCCTAGGCAATTCTAATATGGGCTTCGGCTGCTGCCTTGCATGGATGGGAAGCCGGTCCAGAGTTTGAGGTGGCAGGGAGTTGTTTATCATAATTGATTTCAATTCTCAATAAGCGGTAGAATGCGGACTTGCTTGGGGGTCGCTGACGCCACCGTCTCTAACCGTAGGATTTGCATGCATCACGTTACTGGATTAATCAGCTTCGCGATCGCGGGCAGCGCCCCCTTCCTCAGTCCTCTGCCGGGCTTTACTCAAACCGTTCAAGATTCGCCCCCTCTCCACCCGCTCGCCGTTACTCCACCGCTGCTGACCAGCCAACTGGTTGAGGAAGCTGAGGGTCTAGAGGTACCAGATGGTGAGATTCCTGAGAACCTGAATCGTGAGGCACCTGAAGAGGCGGTGCTGTCGCCTACTGATCAGGATGATTCTGAGGTTGATAATCAGAACAGTTCTAATACTGATCTGCAGAGCCAGCTCGATCAACCCGAGACTGAGGGTGTTCCGACACTGCCGGATGCTGAAGACAGCCCGACAAGGCCAGTGGTGCAAATCACTCAAATTCAACTCGTGCCGATCGCCGATGGCCTGCAGGTGGTGCTGGTGACCAGTGATCCAACCGCCCCAGAAATCTTGCAGTTTCAGGAAGGCAATACGCTGGTGGTCGATATTATCAGGGCGCAGTTAGCGCTGCCCGAGGGCGATCGCTTCCAACAAGATAATCCGGTGCCCTCAGTCGCCTCGATTGCGATCGAGCAGGTGACGGCATCCGACGTGCAGATTACGGTGAATGCGACGACGGATACCGCTCCCAATGCCTTTCTTGAGCGGGCCGCTGCATCGCTCATTCTTGATATTGCCACCACGCCACCGGGAGAATCGACTGACGCTGAAGATCTGCAGTTTGGCAATAACCTACGGATCATCGTAGCGGCGTCTCCGCTGCCGCGCTATCAGGTGCCCACCGCCAGTGCGGGTACTCGCACGGATACCGATATCCTCGACATTCCGCAAGGCATTCAGGTGATTCCCCAAGCAGTGCTAGAAGATCAGGGGACTGACAGCCTGGGTCAGGCGCTGCAAAATGTCAGTGGCGCCTTCACCGGGCGATCAGAGAGTGGCTCACGGGCTACGACTCCGATTATTCGCGGATTTGAAACCGACAACATTCTGCGCAATGGCCTGCGAGACGACACGCTACGCCTCGGCTCTGGCATTACTAATATTGACCGCATTGAAGTGTTAAAAGGCCCGGCTTCGGTGCTATTTGGCTCCGGCAATCTGGGCGGCACCGTCAACTTGGTGACCGAGGTGCCCCAGCGCACTCCTCGCTATGACTTTGAACTGACAGCGGGGAATTATGCGACTTATGGCGCCGCCCTCGATTTCACGGGTCCCCTGGATGAATACAGCAGCTACCGCACCAATCTGGCCTATGAAAATCGCGGCAGCTTTGTTGATTTTGAGGAAAGTGAATTCCTATTTTTTGCCCCCACACTGCAAATCATCGACACTGAACAAACCAGCTTAATTGTCGATGTTGAGTATCTTTATAATCGCTCGTCGGGGAGTTCATCGGGTTTACCGGCAATTTCCGCGATCGGCCTGGAAAACAATTCGCTCGCGGATCGATTTCTAGAAGGAGACGCCTTCTCAGAGGAAGATATCGCTCGGGCGGGCACGCTGGATATTCGTACCAACTCCGGTGAACCCGAGATTAGCCGCACGGAAAGCAATATTTCTCGCCTTAGCTACCGGCTAGATCACCAAATTAATGACACCTGGCAGGTGAGAAATGAGTTTTTGGCCTCTTTCCAAAATACGGCTGAAGACAGTTTTGTCGCTGGGGTGGGCTTCTTTCAATCGCGGGGACAAATCGACTTTAATCGCCTCAATCGCCTGTGGCTTGATAACCCAAGTAACCGGGAAGCTTACACGTTAAACACCAACGTCGTCGGCGATTTTGCCATTGCCGGGATAGATCAAACCCTCCTGCTCGGGGTGGAGTGGTTTCAGGAAACCCAGGAGGATCGGCTGTTTTCGCGGCAGTTCTTGCCTTTTCTCGATCCGGATGTCGAACCGTTTAATATTTTTGAACCCAATTATGATCCGCAGCGGTTTTTCCCAGAAAATAATCCCGATTTTGCTTTTGCCCTGCGATCGGACAGCGTTACCCATCGCCGCACTATCGGCTTATACGGTCAGTCGCAACTCAACATTTTTGACAATCTGATTGTGTTGGTGGGCGGGCGGATTGACTTTGCCGATCAGTTCTTTGTCGATGCGGCGAACCTGACAAATCCCGACCCGATTGAAACCTCGGACACGGCGTTTAGCCCCCGCGTGGGCATTGTCTACAAGCCGTTCGACAACGTCTCGCTCTATGCCAGCTACACGGAGTCTTTTAATCCGGTGATTGGTCAGTCTCAGGACGGGGAGGTGTTTGCTCCAGAGCGAGGGAATCAATTTGAGGTGGGAGTGAAAGCTGATTTGCTAGACGATCGCCTCTCGGCTACCTTGGCCTACTACCAGTTGCGCCGCACCAATGTCGCTACCCAAGATCCGGACAATACCGGGTTTCAAGTGCAGGTGGGCGAGCAAGCAAGCGACGGCGTGGAACTGGATATTGCGGGAGAACTGCTCCCCGGTTGGAATATCATTGCCACCTATGCCTACACCGATGCCCGCATTAGCGAAGACAACCAGTTTTCGGAAGGGTTGCGGCTGCAAAACGTGCCGGAACATGCGGCCAGTGTGTGGACCTCTTACGAAATTCAGGATGGCGCGCTAGAGGGCTTGGGCTTGGGGCTCGGCGTTTATTTTCAAGGGGACCGGAATGGTGACCTGTTTACCCCCTTTACCCTGCCGAGCTATGTGCGGACCGATGCGTCCCTCTTTTACCGCCAGGAGCAGTTTCGGGCGCAGCTCAATTTTCAAAACCTGTTTGATGTCCGCTATTTCGAAGGGGCGCGCGACCAGTTTCGGGTGACACCCGGTGCCCCTTTCACCATTTTTGGCACTGTCGGTTGGGAGTTTTAGAGTCATGCGGACTTTTTTAAGAATTTGGGCGGGGCAACTGGTCTCGACCATCGGCAGCTATATGACTGTCTTTGCCCTGATCTTTTGGGTGTGGGAGGTCACGGGTTCCGCAACAAGTTTGGCCCTGGTGACCTTTTTTTCACAACTGCCGCGCTTAGTGGTGACACCTCTAGCAGGGATCGCGGTCGATCGCTGGCCCCGCAAACAGTTGATGATCTTGGGCGATGTCGTGGCCATGCTCTGCACGATCGCGATCGCCCTACTGTACTGGGGCGATCACCTGCAAATCTGGCATCTCTATACCGCGGTGGCGGTCTATGGCTGCTTTGGGCAACTGCAAACCCTGGCATACTCCACCTCGATCGCGCTTTTAGTCGAAAAAGACAACTACACCCGCGCCGAAAGCATGGTCGCTGCCGTCAATTATAGTGGCGCGATCTTTTCGCCTATTCTGGCCGGTAGTCTCTACCCAATCATCGGTCTCAAAGGCATTATCTTGATCGACCTGAGCACGTTCTTAATCGCCTTTGGGATTCTGCTGACGGCTAAAATTCCTCAACCAAGTGACGACAATGTCGAGACTACGGCCCCTAACGTGAACTGGTCAAACCTTACCTTTGGCTTTCGCCACATTCTGAGCACTCCAGGGTTGTTGGCCATGATGATTGCCTTCTCTTGCTTTGCGATGCCCAGCGATATGGGGCGAGCTTTGTACAACCCGATGATCTTGGCGCGATCGGGGGGCAGCGAACAAGTTCTGGGGGCCGTCACCACGGCGGCAGGACTGGGCGGCGTGGTAGGGGCACTCTTCCTTAGTTGGCAAGGGGGATTCAAACAGCGGATTCACGGGATGCTGCTGGGATTTGCCGGGACAGGCCTATGCAAAATTGTTCTGGGCCTGGGGCAAACCGCCTGGATCTGGATACCGGCGCACTTTGCGGCTACCCTGCTGATTCCGCTTTACTACAGCTCTAGTAATGCGATTTGGTATGCCAAAGTGCCACCCGCGCTACAGGGCCGAGTGCTGGCGGCTGATCAGATGGTGGGCTTGGGGATTGGCGCGATCGCCCCCCTGCTCGCCGGTCCCCTCGCTGATTTTGTGTTTGAGCCCGCGATGCAGCCAGAAGGCGCCCTCACGGGGATTTTTGGTCCTTTGGTGGGCACGGGGCCGGGGGCGGGGATTGCCCTGCTCTACATGCTGATGGCAACACTAATGGTAGTGGTGGGATTAGCGGGCTATGGCTTTCGCACCTTACGCTCAGTGGAAACGCTGCTGCCCGACCATGCGATCGAAACTCGCCCCGTCGAATAGACTGTCGCAGCCAGGCCATCAATCGCCCTAGCTTTTGCAAATTTTGCAAAAGTTGGCAGCCGCCTTACGATCATGAGCTTATTGAAATGGATACTCAATAAGCAGCGACTGGCTGATAACTTTTCTGTATAAAAATCTGATAAAGCTGACGTGGCAGGTACTGCTGACAACCTGAACGGAAGTCTAGTATTTCCTTGCTTTCGCGCCTATTAAGAAGCTTTTCGTGGCCAATAAATCGGGGCCAGCGGCTATGAGCCCTCCGGATATTCACTGATTAATTTCAATTATCTTTATAAAGTTGACGTGTTTAAATCCAGGTCGGATGGTAGTATCCCTCTGTAGGTTAATGAGATTACGTCTCATTAATGAAATCAAAAATCGACTATACGAAGCGGTTCCCAAATAAGCCCGACCGGGTAAGTCACTAGCCCGCCATTTCCTCAATCCCACAACGGCCTCTCAGGCTGCTTTATTCGTTGCCACGACGATGGCTAAATGGCCCTGAGATTAGGTTCTGGGCGAGTTAGGGGTGCGGGTTTAAGCGCTTTGGCGCAATGGCTTGGCGTCATTGGCTCAGTTGCTAGCGATGATGATGTTCTGGGGCAACTCTCTTGCAGAGAGGCGATCACCCGACGAGTATGGCTTCGCTAGTCCCAACATGCCCACCCACTTGGCTTTGCCCAGTCGGTTCAACTCGTCTGGCTTTGGGATGGTGGTCTGATTAGTGGCAAGCTGGTTCAGCCATTTTTAGGCAAGGGACGGCGATCGCTGCTGCGTTCCGGTCATAAGCCACCCCAATCCTTGTCGACCTTCACGACAGTACACACCGGAGTAATCTCCCCATGGTTCAAGTTAGTCTCTCGACCTCCACCGACTTTGACGGCGATCTCAATGCGCTGGTCGAAGATCAAGGCACCGCCCTAACGGTGCGCTTCGATCTAGATGAACCCGCCCCTGCCAGCGGTCTCAAGGTCTATATTGACAGCGACGTTGAGCAAATTATTAACCGGCTAGATTTACCGGCGGCGATCGCCAATCCGCAGTTTGAGAATCTCAACCTGTTTGCGACTCAGACCAATTTCGATAACTCCGGCTTGGCCGTGGAAATCGCCGGGGGAGCAACTTTTGCCACCATTACTCTCGATATTTTTGATAATCCTGAACCCGATACCTTTTTGCCCGAGACCTTCGACGGTCTGGTCGAAGCCGTCTTCTCACTCGTGACGGCTGATCAAATTGCGCCAGAAGATCAGACCAGCATTACGGGGGTCGGCGACTACACGATTGCCCCGGATGCTGCCACCAGCACCGTCTTCTTTGCCGATGAGGCAAGTCAGTTGCCAGGTACCCCACCGCCCCCGCCAACCAACGGTTACGACGAAGCGGTGAGCGGTGATATCTCGGATGATCCGAATAATCCAGTCGGCCTAGCACTGGTAGAAGGCACCACTCAACTGTCAGCTGCCACGGGGGGCGGCGATCAAGAGTATGTGACCGTGACGGTTCCTGACGGGTTTCAGTTAGAGTCCATCCTGTTAGAGGCGTACTCCCAGTCAGATGTCTCCTTTATTGGGGTTCAGGAAGGGGCGACCTTTACAGAGCCCCTGGATAATAGCGCCGAACTGGGCGAATTTCTGGGTTACTCCCTGTTTGGCATTAGTGCGGTTGGTACCGATATTTTGGACAACATTGGTAATGGCTCTAACGGCCCCGGCTTTGGGGGGCAAGGGTTTTCTGGCCCACTCCCGGCGGGGACTTATACCTTCGCCATCCAGCAACTAGATGGCCCGAGTGACTATACCCTCGCCTTTAATACCTCGGCAGCAACTGTCACACCGCCTCCGACTGGTGACTTGCCCATCGTAAGCTTTGAGGCGATTCCCGCCACTGTTTCAGAAGAAACGCCTGACGCTCAAGTGGTCTGGCAGTGGACCGTCACTGGAGACTTCCCAGCTGAAGGTATCACCGTCAACTTTGACACGCTGGGTGACAACGATGTGATTGCCTTTACCGAGCAGTTTGCCGCCGATCGCGAGTCGGAATTCAATGACGCCGAGATTGTTGGATTTGATGAAGCGACGGGTCGCCTGCAAATTTTACTCTCGGCTCCTGATGGCAATTTTGTACTGCCCATCATCAACGACATTTTAGAAGAAGGCGCGCAGACGTTTGATTTCCAGTTAGCCGCAGGCGAAGGCTACACTGTCGATCCGAATCAAAATTCAACGCTGCTCACTATCAATGACGATAACGGTGGCCCTGGAGTTGGCCCTACCGTTGGTCTTGCCGTTTCTGAAACCAATCTGGCTGAGGGTGATCCCCTCACGGTCACCTTTACGGTCGAGGGCGAAATCCCAGAGGGAGGGGTACAAGTTCTGGTTCAAAGCGATGTCCCCGGTTCTCTAGGACAGTTCGACCTCGCTGATTTAGGCAATATCACCACCACTGGTATCGAAGGTTTGCCCACTGTTGGCGATGGGGGCGGCGGCAGCTTCTTTGTCACCCTCGTTGAGCCCACCGCCACAATTTCCCTCAACGTCTTTGATGACATTTTGGCCGAAGACCCTCTGCCCATCACCTTTACCCTAGCCAACGGTGAAGAGTACGAGGTGAGCCCCGAGAGTGGTAGCGCTATGCTCACCATCACCGATGAGCCCTCAATTCCTGGCCCCACGGTGGGGATTACGGTTGATAGCACTGATGTGACTGAGGGCGAGGCGGTTACGCTCAGCTTCACGGTAGAGGGCGAAATTCCTGAAGGCGGCGTCACGGTGTTGGTGAATGATGTGGCCAGTGCCCAAAGTCAACTTCGCAGCCTCACCGAGTTTGACGTCGCCAATGTTGAGTTGAGCGAGGGCATTGCCGAATTCCCCTCGCCCGCAGACGGCGACAGTGGCTTCTTTGTCACTCTCACCCAACCCACCGCCAGCATTACTCTACCGGTGCTTGACGATGGCGCTGATGAAGATGAGGCCAATGAGTCCTTTACCTTTGAGGTGATTGATGGCGAAGCCTACGAAGTGGACGCCGACGCAAGCAGTGTCACCCTCAATATCAGCGACGTCGGCGATGGCAATCCCCCCACCGGTGATCTACCAGTCGTCAGCTTTGAGGCGATTCCCGCCACTGTTTCAGAAGAAACCCCGGATGCTCAAGTGGTCTGGCAGTGGACGGTAACGGGCGACTTTCCCACTGAAGGCATCACCATCAATTTCGACACGCTGGGCGACAACGATGTGATTGCCTTTACCGAGCAGTTTGCCGCCGATCGCGAGTCGGAATTTAATGACGCCGAGATTGTTGGATTTGATGAAGCGACGGGCCGCCTGCAAATTTTACTCTCGGCTCCTGACGGCAACTTCGTGCTGCCCATCATCAACGACATTTTAGAAGAAGGGTCGCAAACATTTGATTTCCAGTTAGCCGCAGGCGAAGGCTACACCGTCGATCCGAACCAAAATTCGACGCTGCTCACCATCAATGACGATAACGGCGGCCCCGGCGTTGGCCCCACTGTCGGATTGTCAGTGTCTGAATCTAACCTGGCGGAAGGCGATCCCCTCACGGTGACCTTTACAGTCGAGGGTGACATCCCCGCCGACGGGGTACAGGTGCTAGTGCAAAGTGATGTGCCAGGGTCCTTAGGACAGTTTGACTTGGCTGATCTGGGCAATATCTCCACCACGGGGATCGCCGGTTTACCCACGGTGGGCGATGGTGGCGGCGGCAGCTTCTTTGTCACCATTACCGAACCCACCGCCACAATTTCCCTCAACGTCTTCGACGACATCATTGAAGAAGATCCGTTGGACATTACCTTTAGCCTCGCCAATGGCGAAGTTTACGAGGTCGATCCAGCAGCAGCGAGCACGACGCTGACGATTTCTGACGAAATCCAGACAACCGAAATTAAGCCCACGGTCGGCATCAGCGTTGACCAAACCACCCTCGTGGAAGGCGGTGACGCGGTGACGCTGACAATCTCAGTTGATGGCGTGATCCCAGGCGGCGGTATTCCGATTTTGATCAACGACTTAGCCAGTGTCGGAAACCAGTCTCGCAGCTTGACTGAGTTTGATATCGGCAACGTCACCACTACGGGGATTGCCGATTTCCCCATCCCCGCCGATGGCGACAGCGGCTTCTTTGTCACGGTGATGGAACCCACGGCCACCATTACCCTCGCGGCCTTTGACGAAGGGGCTGACGAAGATGAAGCGATGGAGCAGTTTACCTTTGAACTGATTGACGGCGAAGCCTACGAAGTCGCGCCGGATGCCAGCAGCGTCACGCTCAATATTGTCGATGCTGCCGACAGCAATGGCGACGGGGGCAATGGTCCAGTTGTTTCAGTCGATGTGATTGGCGGCACCTTTAGCGACGAAGACGCGCTGGTGACGCCCAATCTGGTGGAATCGGGCAGCGGGACGCCGATTCTCAGCATTGTAGTCAGTGCCGATGGCCCGATCCCCGAAGACGGTTTGGTGGTGAATATCAACACCGACCTGGCTGATATCACTGAGTTTATTTCGGGGGCAAACTTTGTGCCCCTCAGCTTTGGCGGCGAGGTGATCGGCGCGATCTACGACGATAGCGGCACGGCGACCGGTCTGCAGCTGCGTCTAGAGTCCCAAAATGCGGTGGTCAACTTTCCCGGTGTGGGTCTAGCAGCCACTGACCCGCAGACTGTCAACTTCTTTGTGGAAGCGGGCGAAGGCTATACCGCTGCTGCTGATATGGCGGCCATTACGGTCTACGACACCCTTGATCAGGTGCCCGCCGTCACCAGCATCCCGGAAGTCAGCATGTCCCTGGCCGACTCTGGTCCTTTCACAGAAGGCAGCGATGCCGTCACGGTGAACTTTGCCTTGGCGGGGGATATTCCGGCTGAGGGAGTGTTGGTCTACGTCAGCAACAATGCCTTCGCTGGACTGGTGGACTTTGACCTGTTGAATGCTCAGGTGACGGGCGGTTCCTTCCCGGCTCCCGATGGGAATGCCGGTGGATTTTACTTCAAAATCACTGAGCCGACGGCGAGCCTGACGCTGGCTGTGCGTGCGGATGAAGCCATTGAAGGGCTAGAGCAGGTGCCGCTGGCCTTGCAAACGCTACCCGGCTACACCATTGCGGAGGGGGCAGGGGAAATCTCTGTGCTGCTTCAGGATGATGCTAGTTCGATCGTGCAGGTGAGTGTTGAGGCCTCATCAGACGTGCTGGTTGAGACCGAAGGCACGGCGGCGGTTCACACCTTTAATTTGAGTGCGCCGCCAGCCGATGGCCAATTAACCGTGACGGTTGAGGCCCCCGGTCTAACTGAGCTGGATATCTTGGATCTCCAGGTGGAAAACGGCGGCATTTCAGCCATTCGCCCAGGGGGATTTGATCTCGTAATCTGGGGGCAATCGGCCACGGTTACTTTGCCCGTAGTCGATGATGGCGTCGCCGAAGGGTTGGAAGAAATTGCCTTTAGCGTGGCTGCTGGTGACGGCTATCAGATTGATCCCGAGGCGGGGTCGGCCAGTTTCCAAATCGTGGATACCGTTGAGCAGACCCCTGCTACCGATGCCGAATCGAACGACACGATCGCGACGGCGATCGCCACTGGTCTCGGCCCTGACAACAGCTCGGTCTCCATTGATGGGGCGATTTCCTTTAGCTTCAGCAATCGCGAAGTCGACCAGACCGAAGACGTCGATATGTACTCCTTCGCGATGGCCGCTGGCGATACCATCCGAATTGATGCCGACTCGGCGGTGTTTGACTCCGGGCTCGACACCGTGCTGCGGATTTTTGATGCGGACGGCAACGAGGTCGCGGGCAGTGACGATGATTTCGCCCCCGATGAGTTATTCGCCCCGGGCCGTCGAGATTCCTATGTGGAATTCACAGCCACCGAAACGGGCAACTACTATGTCGGCGTCAGCAGCTTTGGCAACGGCTTCTTTGACTTCTTCTTAGATGATGATGGCAATCCTACCAATGCGCCCTACGACCCCAATGTGGCGGGCAGCGGCACCGGTCGCAGCTTTGGCGATTACACTCTGAATCTGAAGTTGAATGAGGAGTTTGTGCCGGTCGCCACGGAGATTCCGGCGGGTACGGGGGCTGGCCCCACCGTTTCGCTGTCGGCCTCACCCGCGACCTACGATAGTGACGACAATCTGACAGCGAGTGCGCTCGTGCAGTTTGTGGAAGATGGCGCTTCAATTCTGACCGTGGGGTTGACCACTGAAGGGGATATCCCAGAAGACGGTATTGAAGTGTTCCTCACCAGCAGCCTCGATCTGTCCACCGCGTTCAACACGGGCGCGCCCTTTAGCCCCGGCGGTGCGGAAGTGTTGGGGGCGGTCTTTGATGACGCGGGTACCCCGGTGGGCTTGCGGATTAACCTCACCAGCAATACGGCGGTCCTGAATCTCAATCTGGATAGTCCCGATGCGGCTCCGACCGATGGGGTGGAAACGGTGACCTTTACCCTAGAACCCAGTGCTGGCTATCAGGTGAGCGATGACAGCACTTTCTCAACAGAGATTTACGACACCCTAGCGGATGTCCCCGTCATGCCTAATGTGCCCACCGTGGGGGTGGCTATCAGTGAGATGGCCCTGGTGGAATCGGAGGGCAATCTCACGACGCTGACCTTCACGTTAGATGGCCCGCCCCCCGCCGAGGGCGTGTTAATCAATGTGGATAGCGGCGTGCGAGCGGCGTTGGGTGAATTTGATGTCTTTAACGCTGAGATTACGGGCGGTGACTTCCCGTCCCCCAACTTCCGTGCCAGTGGTTTCTTCTTCCGGATTACGGAGCAAACCGCCACCATTACGCTGGCGGCGTTTGATGAAACCACCAATGATCAGATTCCCGCCGAGGATGCTCTAGAAGGCATTGAGGAATTCACCTTTACGGTGCAGCCTGGGGTCGGGTATGCGATCGCCCCCGACGCGAGCGCCGTCACTGTCACCATTGCCGACAATCCTGATTCAGTACCCCTGCCCAGCGATGATGGCGATGACGGCGGCGATGGCGATGAAATGACGCCGATGGAAATGGAGTTGAATGACACCATTGCCGATGCGAATGCCATTGAGCTGCCGCTCGATGGTTCATCCATTGTGATTGAGGGTGAAATTGGCACGACTCGGGCCACCCGCAACCTGATCGACCGTTCTGAAGATGTCGATATGTATGCCTTTGACTTAGAAGCGGGACAAACCCTGATTCTGGATGTCGATGGTGGCGGCACTGGCGATGCTGGAGTTGAAGGGTCCCTGCTAGATAACATTCTGCGGATCTTCGACGCCGAGGGTAACGAACTCGCCATCGTAGAAAACGCCGGGGCTCCGGATGAGGTCTTCCAGGCCAACGGTGATGCCTACATCGCATTCACCGCCCCCGAAACCGGCACCTACTATGCGGGTATTAGCAACCTGGGCAACAACTTCTACGACCCCAACGTTGCGGGCAGCGGCAGCGGCTGGACTTTTAACGATCGCTTTGAGCCCGGCCCCTACCGCCTAGAGGCGACCCTGGCGACCACGCCAACGTTGCCCACGGTGAGCGTATCGTTGCCTGAGGTCGTTAGTGAAGCGGATGATGCCCCCATTCTGACGGCGGTCTTTGCGGTGGCGGGCGAAATTCCCGCAGATGGACTGGTCGTCGCGATTGGCGGCGATGCAGGGTTCTTGTTAGACCCCGCCAATCGGATTGCAGACAATAATCGTCTCTTTGAGATTGTGCCAGAGGGGGGCATCACCGCCGATGGCTTTGGCCCCAATGGCGAGCTCTTGGTGCGACTGTTTGCCTCAGAGGTGAGCTTCGGGTTGCCGATCTTTGATGACATTCTGGAAGAACCCGATACCGACTATACCTTCACCTTGTTGGAGGGCGACGGTTATTTAGTTGACCCAGACAGTGCCCTGCAAACAGTGACGTTTACCGACGGGGTACCTGGCGGGGTCGGGCCGACGGTAAGCCTATCGGTTGACCAGACTGATTTGGCTGAAGGGGATGAATTCACCGTGAGCTTTGAGGTCGAAGGCGATATCCCCGACGAGGGACTCACCGTTTTTGTGGATGGCCCTGCCGCTGGTCTCAGTGAGTTCAATATTTTTGGCGATGATGGCATTGATCCAGTCATCGATATTGTGGGCCTAGCTGGCTTGCCTGAACCCGACAACGATGCGGGCGGATTCTTTGCCACCCTCACCGAAAATCAGGCATCCATTACTCTATCGGTCTTTGATGATGGTCCTACGGAAGGTCCCGAATCATTAACCTTTGAGCTAATTGATGGAGAGGAATACGAAGTCACCTCCATTGTTACCTACGATTTTGCCTGGACTGGGCAAATCGCTGAATTCAGCGTTGAAGGTCAGTTTAGCTACGACGCTAGCCAATCCTATGAAGCTGGCATTGTTCGGGAAGACGATTTGTTATCGCTCGACGTGTCCTTCTTTGATCCGGATGGCAATTTACTGCGCACCTACACCGACAATCAAGACCAGAGTCTGTATCCAACCGTGAACTTTGCCTTCGACACTGAGACCGGAGAGATCTTACAAGATGGCACCTGGGATGTAGATGACGATGTCAATCTGGAGAGAAATGGCTTCATGCTCGGCGTGGGGAATCCGGATCTCAGAGGTGAAATCGGTGTGCAGTCGGGACTTGCCTTCTGGACGCGACCGAGCGATGACAAGCTGCCGCACCTACATGTGGATGACTGGGATGACGAATTGGAATTCCCCATTGGCTACAGTACCCACGAGGATGTTTCTTTCCCGACCCTAACCGTTGCTGATCTAATTGATAACGGCAAGGTGGGTGAGACTTATCTTGACCAGATCCAAGACAGGTTAGATGAATTCGGCCAGCCTGTTGTAGCGGCTGTCTCTCAGAGTGGTTCGGCAGGCCAGGTTGAACTGACGATCAATGATGGGGGTGAAGACGCCGTCTTTGGCGTGGAGTCAGGTGTCACCAGTGTCTTCCTGGATTTGCCGCTGCTAGAGTCCGCCGCTGGTTTGACCTTGGTGGGGGCCGACAGCGATTCGACTCCCTTTTCCGATGACTTCCAGGTGGGCTTTGCCATCACCGACGACACGGACTTTACCTTTGCCCCGGCGCCCTTTGCGCCGCTCAGCGGCACCATCGAGCATTCCGGCACGATCACCCTGGGCCTGGGCGGTGCCGAAGCCACCATCGGTGAATTCTCCATCGGCTTTGATCCCACTCGGGCCTCTGATACAACCAGCGGCTTCTTCGTCGCTGACACGCTAGAAGACCCGCTCGGTCTAGAGGTGCTGTTTGACCTGAGCGCGCCGAGTACGGCGGCAGTCTCCGGCGAAGAACTGGAAATCAGCGGCGCTGACCTGCTGCTGTCTCCGGAATTGGCAGGAGCGCTGGGGCTCGCTGAGTTGGCTGGGGCTGACGTTGGCGATGCCCGCGTGGATGCGTTGGTCTCGCTGACGGTGGGCGGACCGCCTAACCCCGGCACGAGCACCGATGGTGACGATGAACTGGTAGGCACCGACGGCAATGACTTCTTAGATGGTCTGCGAGGCGATGACACCTACACCGGCGGGGCCGGGGCCGATCAGTTTGTCTTTGACCTGGCTCAGGGCGTTGACACCATTACCGATTTTGAGCTGGGCGTTGACCAGATTAGTCTCGGCGGCCTGACGTCCGCAGGGGTGAAGTTCTTTGAGCTTGGCGAAGACACCCTAGTGCTGACTAACAGCAACGAGCTGCTGGGAGTAGTCCAGGGTGTCACCAATCTTGATAACACCGTTTTTGCTTAGCGCAAGCGGTTTATTAGAGCCTGCAGCGGGGCCAATCTATGGCCCCGCTGCGGTAGGGAAGCGGGTTCTACGCGTAGCCATTTCCCGAACCCACTAAAAAGCCAATGCTCCTGACAGAGCATTGGCTGCCCGATGAATTCCTGGTGCCCAGTTTGCAGCAAAGCAGCCAGGAAACGTTTCACCGTAGTCTATAAGGTATCAAAATCATGACGACTCCAGTCGTATCATTTCAGACCGTTGCCGGTACGTTTGACGGTCGACGGGATGAAAATCGCGATCGCATTCTCGCGCCTGAACTGGTGGAATTTCTGGGCGATCAGCCCGGGGCCAGCGTCCTCAACTTAGCGTTCACCGTGGCTGGCGAGATGCCCGCTGACGGCGTCGAAGTTGTGCTCAATGTGGCTAGCAACTTTGCCGACTACTTTACGCGGCTAGGGCGATCGCCCTTTGGTGGCGGCGGCGAAGTGCTGGGGGCCCTGTATGCCGAAGATGGCGTCACGCCTACCGGCATCAAGGTTTTGCTAACCAGCCCCAATGCGCTCTTTTCGCTGAACGTGGCGGAAACCGATGAGGCGGAAACCGACGGGCCAGAAACCCTAGAATTTTCTCTGGCCGAGGGCGATGGCTACAGCCTTGACCCAGCTGCTACTGCCTCCACCGTCACCTTGTACGACACCCTAGCCGCTGTGCCTGATTTAGGCACCGGGCCGCAGGTCGGGTTGAGTGTTGATCAAACGGCCCTGGTAGAAACCGATGGGACCGAACTGACCCTGACTTTTGACGTCGAGGGTGACATTCCCGAGGGCGGCGTTTTGGTCTATGTCGATAGCGGCGTCCGCGCGGCCGTCGGTGAGTTCAACATTTTTGGGGCTGAGGTCAACGGGGGAATTTTGCCCCCGCCCAACTTTGCCGCCAGTGGCTTCTATTTCACTGTTTTAGAAGCGGGGGCCAGCATTAAGCTGACGGTGCTTGATGAAACCACCAATCCTCAAATTGATCCGGCAGACGCCGTCGAAGGGATCGAAAGCTTTACCTTCTCAATTGTGGAAGGCCCCGGCTATACCATTGACGCTGCAGCCGCCGCCGTCAGCTACACCATTGCCGACGATGCCGATGCCGTGCCACTGGTCAGCCTCAGCATCTCCCCGGAGGTGCTGGTCGAAGCTGAAGGCACCGTTTCTGTGCATACCTTTGCGGTCAGCACAGCCCCACCGGCTGATGGGATCACCGTCACCGTAGACGCTCCCAACTTGAGCGAATTTGATCTGTCGCAGATTGCCGTCACCGGCGGGGCGATCGCCGGTGTCAATGCTGCTGGCACCGGGTTCGATTTCACGATTACTGATCAGACCGCCACGATTGAGCTGCCGATCGCCGCTGATGGCGTAGACGAAGGTATTGAAACGGCCTCGTTCACATTGCAACCGGGCACGGGCTATCTGGTCAGCCCCAACGACGACGGCGGTGAATTTACGCTGAGTGATACGCCTATTGCCGCGCCCCCCAGCGACGCCGAAAGCAATGACACGATTGCGACAGCAGTGGACACGGGCTTAACCGCTGACAATAGTTCAGTGTCGATCGCGGGTGAGCTGGCCCAGCAGCGCAACCCAGCCGTCGATCGCACCGAAGATGTCGACATGTACTCGGTGGATCTCGCCGCCGGGGATGTGCTGCGCATCGACACCGACGCGCGGGCCATCTTTGACAGTTCAGAAAGTCCCGACACGATTTTGCGCGTGTTTGACGCTGAGGGCAATCAGCTGGCCCAAAGCGACGACAACTTTGCTCCAGACGAGCTGTTTGGTCCAGGTCGTCAAGATTCTTACGTTGAGTTCACGCCGGAGGCTGACGGCACCTACTATGTCGGCGTTAGCAGCTTTGGTAACGGTGAGTTTGGGTTTGACAACAATCCCTACGACCCGAATGTCGCTGGCAGCGGTACCGGACGCAGCTTTGGTGACTATATTTTGAACCTCAAGCTCAATGAGGGCTTCATAGCAGGAGCCACTGAGATTCCGGCTAGCACAGGGGACGGCCCCACCGTTTCGCTGTCGGCCACACCCGCTACCTACGACAGCAGCGACAATCTGATTTCCAACGCGCTGGTGCAGTATACGCCCGAGCGCCGCACCGCCTCGATTCTGACCCTAGGTCTCGACGTCGAGGGGGCGATTCCAGAGGACGGTATCGAAGTCTTCCTGACCAGTGACATTGACCTCTCTACCGTCTTTAGTACGGGTGCGCCCTTTAGCTCCGAGGGCGTAGAGGTGCTGGGGGCCGTCTTTAACGACGCGGGTGAGCCCGTGGGGCTCAAGGTCAACCTGACCGCCAGCAGCGGCTTTATCAACCTCAACCTGGCGGATCCGGAAGAAGCCCCCACCGATGGCGAGGAAACCATTTCCTTTACCCTAGAGGCGGCGGCGGGCTATGTTGTGGGGGACGACACCTTCTCCACCCCCATTTATGACACGCTGGATGATGTGCCAGCCTTGCCCACGGTGCCCACCGTCGGCATTTCCATCAGCGAAACCGCGCTGGTTGAGTCCGAGGGCAACACCACGACCCTCACTTTCACGCTGGATTCTCCTCCACCAGCGGAGGGTGTGACTGTCAATCTCGATAGCGGTGTACGGGCGGCGCTGGGGGAATTCAATGTGTTTGACGCTGAAATCGTCGGCGGCAACTTCCCCTCCCCCAACTTCCGGGCGAGCGGTTTCTTCTTCACCATCACCGAGCAAACGGCGACCATTACGCTGTCGGCCTTTGATGAGACCACGAATCCAGCGATCGCCCCAGAAGACGCGCTAGAAGGCATTGACGAGCTGACCTTTACGCTCAATCCGGGGGTGGGGTATGCGATCGCGCCCGACGCTGATGCCGTCACCGTCACCATTGCGGACAATCCCGATTCCGTCGTGATTCCCGACGGGGGGGATAATACTGGCGGCGATGGTGCTGACCCTGGCATTCCCTTTGAAACGGAATTCAACGATACGCTCGCGGACGCGACCGATACCGGTCTCGGCACCGATCAGCTCTCCTTTGTTATGCAGGCCGAGATTGATGCAACGCGGCAGACGCGCAACCTGATCGACGCCACTGAAGATGTGGATATGTATGCCTTTGACCTGGTGGCGGGCGACACGATCGCGATCGATATCGACTCGATTCCTTACCTGATCGACGGGGTTGATCGCGAACAGCGGGTCGATACTGAACTTCGCCTTTTCAATGACGCAGGCGAAGCGTTGCTGCTCAATACCGAAGCGCCTGCACCCGGCGAGCTGTTTGAGTCGGGGCGCGATGCCTACCTGGAGTTCACCGCCACCGAGACGGGCACCTATTATGCCGGGGTCGCTCTGCTCAGCAACCGGGCCTATGATCCCCTGGCGGCCGGTAGTGGCAGCGGTCGAGTCTTCCCTAGCTTTGGCATCAATACCGGTGAGTATACGATCGAGGCGACACTGACCGTCGGCGATCCGGGTACCGATGACCTCATAGAAGGCACTGACGAAAACGACATCCTAGAAGGGTTCCGGGGCAACGACATCATCTCGGGGGGCGCCGGTCGCGATATTGTCTTCGGCGGTGAAGGCAGCGATCGCGTGCGCGGTGACGCTGGGGACGATATTGTCAGCGGGGCCTCGGGCAACGACCTGGTGGTCGGTGGCCCTGGCAACGACATTCTCATGGGGGTCACCGGCAACGATGTGTTGGTGGGTGACATGTTCTTCCCCGGTGACGGTCACGACATCTTTGTCTTTGGCAACGGCGACGGCACCGATACGGTGATCGACTTTACCCCTGGAGTTGATCAAATTGGGCTCGTTGACGGCGAACTCACCTTTGAAGATGTGACCCTGACCCAAGATGGCACCAGCACTCTGCTGGGCGTCGCCGACAGCGGTGAAATCTTGGCCGTCCTCAATGGCGTCGAGGCGACTGACCTGGATGCCAGTAGCTTTGTCATTGTGCCTGATGTCTCTAACATTGAGGAAGCGCAAGCCTTGCTCAATCCAGAAATCATCGGCACTGATGGGGATGATGACCTGATCGGGAATTTTGGCGACAATATTCTGGATGGTGGCCTCGGTGACGATACCTATACGGGTGGAGCCGGAGCCGACCAGTTTGTCTTTGCGATCGCCCAAGGCGTTGACACCATTACTGATTTTGAGCTGGGGATTGACCAGATCAGCCTCGGTGGCCTCACGCCCGATGGGGTCAGAACCTTTGAAGTGGGAGATGATACGTTGGTGCTGACGACTAGCAATGAGCTAGTGGGTGTCGTGCAGGGGGTAACCGGGTTAGATAACACCGTGTTTGCTTAACGCAGCTTAGGGCGGGAGAGTTTTGAATTCTCAAATTTTGAATTGTCTACTCTCCCAGTCCCTAATCTCTTGAACTTCTCATTTCTCTAGCCAGGCTGGCAAATTTGCTAGCTCATCGAAATCTAATCGGGTTTCGCCCAGAGTCTCGATGGCTTCTAGAGGGAGATACTCAATGTGATTTTCTTTCAGAGAGGCTTGGCCAACAGCACCGCCTGCTTACTCAATACCCTAGCGAGTAAGCAGGCGTAGAATCCAGGATCTCTGCCCGGCTTCGCGCTCTGCTTCTTTGTGCTCATAGTATGCTCGCGTTTTCTGCCATGAGTTTTCTCACGTCTGGGCTATCTTGAATTCCCTGGGTAATAGGAGCTGCAAAATCTGTTTTAGCCGGGTGATGGGGGTGCGATGATGAGAGAGAAAATAACATGAAGACGAAGCTTTCGTTCACAGAGATTCAACAGGCGATCGCAGATTTACAAGATGATCTTTATAGTCAATTAAAGCTGGAATCGAATGAAGTACTCCTAAAGTTTCCTGCTTTTTTAGGGCGTGGATACCTGCGAGGCATTCGGTTGCGAGAAGGGTTGGATTTGCATGTACAGGAGTATGTCCTTAAAACCGATTTATTTTTACATGCTCAGAATTTTTCCTTAGAAACCACCTGCGCGTCCTTAACCTTTTGTCTCTCCGGGAGATTTAGAAGCACCTTTCCTAGCGTTTCGTCTGAAATCACCATGCAATCCCGAGGTGCGGCTTTTTACACGAGTCCTTATGCGGCAGGGACGCTTGAATTTAAAGCTGGCGAACATATTCACTTTGTTGAGATTACGATTATGCCCGCTCTGGTGCTGAGTTTAATCGGGCAGGAGTTGGCTGAACTGCCGCAAAATTTACGGCAGGCAATTCAGTCGGGCGCTTCCGAACATGCAATTCATTTGTGTGATACTTCGGCTGAAATGACCCATATCTTACATAAAATTATTCATTGTCCTTACCATGGACAGATTCGTGATGTCTATTTAGAGGGCAAGGTTCTAGAACTAATCGCCCTTTATTTTAGCCAGTTTTGCCCACTTTCTAGTCCACTCAGTGTGCAGGCATCGACCTTAATGAAGCCTGAGGAACATCAGGAAATTGAACGCCTCTACGAAAGTCGAGAAATTCTGAAAGAGAATCTGATGACACCGCCTACCCTGGCAGAACTCTCTAAGCGGGTAGGGCTCAGCGAACGCCAGCTCCAAAAAGGATTTCAAGAACTATTTGGCACGACGGTATTTGCCGTTCTGCATAACGATCGCATGGAATATGCTCGCCAACTGTTAGAAACCGGCCAGATCAGTGTTGGTGCGATCGCCGATATGGTGGGCATTTCTCATCGTGGCTACTTTGCCAAAGCATTTAAGCGCAAGTTTGGCAGTACCCCGAGAGCGTATATGAAGCAATTTGGTAAGACATAACCGCCGTTCAGCTCTCATACTAGCATCGTTACTAACGCGGCGATCGCGGCAAAACCGGCACCAATCCATAAACCAGAAAAAAATCCGTCAATATGCGGACGCATGCCTTCCAGCTTCTCGATGCCCTCTAAACGCATCCATGTTGGATAAATTTTGACGTAGATCAGCCAGTCGATGATGACTAAATCAACGACGTTAATAAAGAGGGTCACCCCCCAAGCCACCAGGAATCGTTGAAAAAAGTTCGCCTCGTCTACCGCTGCCAGATACCATGCGGGGGCGATCGCGCCACCTAGTATCACTGCTGCTATGGCAAGCGTAACCGGAATCGCAATTTTTAGCGGCGGTTTGAGCCTACCTTCGGTTATGTCTGCCAACCAGACCTGCGGTGTAAAGCGCCAGGAAAGTAACACCAGAGTCGTCATAACTAACGAAGCAATTGCCCCCGCTACAAGTGTTATTGCAACCATGATGACTTCATCCTTTTGCTGAGATGACCTGTTGCGGCTGAGGCGAATATGAGCATCGCCAGTAATCTTCAGCGATGGGCAAAAGCAATGTAACGACTCATCCCAACCTGGCAAGAATACGACTTAAGTTTTTCAATATGATCTCGATCGTAAGCAATCTAATTGCTAATGAGGGGCGTATATAAATTTGTTTACTCAGAGTTGTAGCGACACTCCGCTCTGAATACCAAAAAACTAGAAAATTAGCGATTTAAGCAGAGTCAAAACCAGCAATAATTAGCCGCGACTCGTAGCTTGAGTGATCAAAATTTGTGGCTCCAGTGATCACGCGGATGGGGCAATCACGATAGAGTTCAGCATGTTTCAGCCACTGAGGTCTCGACTTATACCGCATTGGAGCGGATAGACCGCAGTAGAAACCAGGCTTTAAATCCATTCAACCTTACAACTCAGGACCATGAATAGTAGCTATTTGCAGCTCATTGAAGCAGAGTCTAACGATACGCTAGGCACTGCCAACCCGGTTGCCTTATCAATCGATACGCCTAAAGCGATCGCCACTGGCTCCATTAACTTTGACTTTGACAACAATCGCGATGTCGATGCCACCGAAGATGTCGACCTCTACAGGTTTGAGCTGGCGGCAGGCGACACCATCATATTGGACCTCGATCCATCTGGTGATGTTAAACCCATCGACGCCGCTGAGCTGATCTTGTTTGACAGCGAGGGCAACAACATTGCCCAAGGGAGCTTCACCAATCCTGGCCCTGAGGATGCATTTACGTCTTTGCTTCCCTACATTGAATACACGGTGGCTGAGGCCGGCACCTACTATGCGGGGGTGAGCGCCTATTTAAATGCGGACACCTTTTTCGCTAACAATGCTTACGATCCTTTTATCGCCGGATCAAGCAGCGGCGTCACCTTTGAGCAATTTGGCTTAAACAGCTTTGGCGACTACGCATTGAACTTAGAGCTGGTGAACGATGCCACTCCGATTGTCGAGCCGCCTGAACCGCCTACCGTGGGCGCTCCACCCGCTGATGCTCCCACCGTTTCTCTGCAAGCCATTACGGGTACTTACAACGTAGACGGCAGCATTATCGCCCCAGTCTTGGTGGAAACCGTCAACGATCAGGGGTTAGATCCCTTGTTTGGTGTGGGTGGAGCAGCCCTGACCCTTGCCTTAAACACCGAAGGGGATATTCCCGCCGAGGGGGTTGAGGTCGTTATCAATTCGGATGTTAATTTAGCGGATTACCTATTTACCGTCGATCCCTTTGTCCGGGGTGCAGAAACTTTGGGGCCAGTGTTGGATGCCGATGGGAATCCCTCCGGTATTCGCCTCAACGTAACTGAAAATACGGCGCTGTTTAATATCAATCTGTTTGACAAGCCCGTTCCAGAGACCGATGGCCCTGAGCAAATCACCTTTACCTTAGAAAGCGGTGATGCCAACATCAGCTCCACTGCTGGCACATCCACGATTACGGTTTACGACACGGTTGCAGACGTACCTACCGCCACTGTAGACGGGTTAACCGTAGGGCTATCAGTGGAAAATGGGGCATTGGTTGAAGCCGATGGCAACCAGGCCACCTTGACCTTTACTCTCAGCGAGCCGCCTCCCTCCGATGGCGTATTGGTTTACGTGAATCTGGCAGCGCAAACGGCGGGTATACCTGACGGATTCGGACAAACCTTTGGGCTATTGGGCCAGTTTGATGTGTTTAACGCCGACATCACCGGCGGCGCATTTCCCATACCTGATTTCGCCTCCAGCGGCTTTTATTTCAATATTACAGAGCAAACCGCCACCATTAGCATTGCCGCATTTGCCGATGCGGTAGTAGAAGGGGTGCAGGCCTTCCAGGTGAGTCTGGCAGGCAGCGCAGCCTACCAAGTGGACCCCGCTGCCAGTGCCGTAACCGTAACGCTGGCCGATACCGCTGACTCGTTGCCCCAGATCAGTTTAAGTACCGAACCGACGGTTTTGGTGGAATCAGAGCAAACCGCTTCAGTTCACACCTTTACTTTGAGCGCACCCCCGCCCCCAGAAGGGGTACGGGTGTCGGTGACGGCAGAAGGCCTGGATGAGTTTGATTTAAGCGGTATTGAAACTACAGGCATTGCCGGCGACATTAGCGTTGCTGAGAGTTTCCCCCCTCAGCTAGTCTTTACGGTTACTGAAGATGTTGCCACTATTAGCTTGCCAGTTGCGGACGATGGTGAGGCTGAGGGGATAGAAACGGCCACCTTTACCCTCAATCCCAGTGATGATTATCAAATCGACCAGATGGCGGCGTCTGGCAGCTTCCAAATTGTCGATACCCCTGCTGAGGTTCCTCCGTCGCCGTTTGAAATCGAGGTGAATGATTCGCTAGAAACTGCGATCGCCATTGATCCATCCCCAGAGAATCCGATTGTCATTGCTGGTGCCGCCAACTATGTCTATGATTTTTCGGGCATCACTCCCCTCCTCGACTTTTCTGAAGATGTGGATCTCTACTCCTTTGAGCTAGCGGCAGGGGAGTCCATTACGATTGACGTAGATGCGATCGCCCCCGACGGTTCTGAGTCTTTGCTCCAGCCCGTGCTGCGGATTTTCGATGCTAACGGTGGGGAACTCGACTCTGTAGGTCAGGTAGATACCCTGGAGGAAATAATCCCCGGTGAGGGTGAGGCCGTGCTGACCTTTACTGCTGAAACCGCCGGCACCTACTACGCCGGTATCAGCGTTTTAGGCAACGACGACTATAACCCGACTGTGTTCGGCAGCGGCAGCGGCTGGATAATTGAGGGCGTTGCTGAACCCGATGCCTATCAGGTGACCTTTTCTGCACTATCCTCCGAGCCGGGTGAAACGCTGGTGGGCACTGACGGCGCTGACACTCTCACGGGCACTGACGGTGATGAGGTGCTCGATGGTTTGGCCGGTGATGATACTTACACGGGCGGGGCGGGAGCCGACCAGTTTGTCTTGGGCCTGGCTCAGGGCGTCGACACCATCACCGACTTTGAGGTGGGCGTAGACCAGATTAGCCTCGGCGGCCTCACTCCCGAGGGCGTCAAGTTCTTTGAGCTGAGCAGCGACACCCTGTTGCTCACCGCCAGCAACGAGCTGATTGGCGTCGTGCAGGGCGTGACGGGGCTCGACAATAGCGTCTTTGTGTAGGGAGAGTGGGTGATGGGGTGATGGGGTGATGGGGATATACACGATCGCGGTTTCCCGGAGGACAGCAGAACTTCTCCACTCCCTACTCTTCCACTGACCTAACGCTCTGTTACCTACCACCAGTAATCGGCCTTTTCCAGGGAGGGCAGGGGAAGGCCGGGAGTGGATGACGCCCTCAGACTAACTTGTACCATTTGCTCCGGCTGTGCTCACTTGAGTCAGTCGGATTTTTTTGCGGCTCCGACTGCATAGTGGGGCGCGATACACCAAAGGAGTGGCTCTGCGATCGCCCCTGCCAGCCCAACCAAGACCGTCAGCGATCGCCGCTCTCTCCAGATTGGGTTAGGGTCAAACTTGCAAATTTTGCAAAAGTTGAGCCGTAAGCTGAACGGGGTCGAGGTATTACTACTTTCGAGTTGACATTTTATAAGCCTTTGGACTCATGCCGTACCTTTGTTTGAAGGCAATGGTAAATGCAGAGCGGCTCTCATAACCGACGATACGCGCTGCCTCGGTCACCGTCATCCAGGGCTCTAACAGCAGCAGCTGGGCTTTCTCTAAACGCCGATCGCGCAAATAGCCAAATACGCTGGTGCCAAACGTCTCTTTGAAGCCCCGCTTAAGATTACAGTCACACAGCCCGACCTGACGCGCTAATTCCATTAGTGACGGTGGGTTGGTGAGGTTGTTCATCAAGATTTCTTGAGCGTATTGGATGCGACCGCGACGATCAAGACTGGGCAAATCAGCCTGAGCCTTATCCCGATGAATAATGGCTTCTTCTTCCATTAGCAGTGCCAGCAGCTCTATCGCCTTGCTTTCTAAATACATCCGTTTGGTCAGCCCTGCATAAGGGCACTGGAGGATCTGCTGCAGCAAGGCATACATCATCGGGGATGTTTTACCAGCCCGCTTGTAGCAAGGTCTCTCAACTGGTCTAAGCAAATGCTTGAGTTCTTGTGGAAATTCTCCTGATGGATCGCTGACGAAGGAACGCAGCACTCTTGCATAAACCTGGATCGTAACAGAAAAGAAGGGTCCCACATTTGTGAAATCCTCGGTATTGTGGTCAAGAATACCTCTACCATGAAGAAAAAAATTTCCTTTGTTAATTGAGGTACTAGCTTCTCGGGAAGAACTAAAATCTACAGTTTTCTGTTTTCCAGTAAGGATAAAATGCCATGTCAACGGCATCACCCTTTCACGAAAATCTAATAAAAGTCGGTCTTGAGTTTGTATTTTTTCAAAAAGCAGATAAAATCCCTCGCGCAACCAAATTGACTGCATCCATCCCTCAACAAATTGCTCCGCGCACTGTATGGTCTTATCTTGCCTATCGTCAAAATCGAAATGCGTTTCCTCTTTATCCGATCTTTGGAAATGCTCAAGGTACTTGGGCCAAGTCAGGGAGATAGTCACGATATTGGCAGTAAATAGCAGCTAGGAAGGCTTTTTAGGTTAAGCACTATCTTACGTGACCCTGCGGCAACAGTAGGCGCTATATTGCCCGCGAATATTGGCATGCCTTCTGGAACTGTACTCATAACGGCGAAAGGATCCTCCCGCCGCCATTCCCGATGCGGGCGACCTTGAGTGCCCCCAATTTTGATGACCGCCTGCGTAGCGTCCCTCGCCATCGATTAAGCGCCGCACGGACTGGGCACGAGCCTCCCGCTCCCAGGCTGGGTACCTTCCTCGCTCAAAACGCTCCTGGTCCCTACGACCTACTCTAAGGTACGACCCAGTAACGACTTTCACGCTTGCTCCACCCCAGACACTGGCTAAATTCTTACCTTCGCGATTTGAGGGACGAATGCCCTGCCGCTAAGTGTTAGAAGAGCTAAAAATTGCTGACTGAACTTCAATTTTTTTCCGGGACGGTGTTTTTCGTTCTCGAAACGGCATTTCGCTCCTTGCGGTTGGCGATCCGTTGTACGGTTCTTTCAGTGTGATTACTGAGTTTCATTCTCAATAGCCTCATCAAGGTTTTGCCATCCACCGCATAGCCTTTCTAGCGAAATCTCTCTGTGCCTTTTGCAACTTCTTTGCTTTGCGTGCGCTCAGAGAGCTTTCTAGCTTTTAACGTCGCCAATTAGACGACCTCCATAGACGCTGCGATCAAATAGCCATATTCCGCACTAGCTTCCTGAGCTGGTGCGACTTACGCTTGCGTCCTTCGACCCGTTTGCTACTACCGACCGTAATAAATCTGAAAATCACCCAGGGAGAAAATTCAGAATCATGATCCAAGTTAGTCTGTTCACTGGCCCCGACTATCTAGTTGAAGCCGAAGGCACCGTTTCGGCCCACGCTTTTCTCGCCACCAACGGTATCATTCCCGAAGGCGGTCTGATCGTCTCGGTCGATGCCCCCAACCTGAGCGAGTTTGACCTGACGGGCGTTTCCGTCGAAGGCGGCGAAATCGTCGCGGTGCGCGACGGTGGCTTTGACCTGCGGATGACGGAATACACCACGTTGGTGAATCTGCCTATCACGGCTGATGGCGAAACTGAAGTAGGCGAAACAGCAAGCTTTAGCCTGGCTGCGGGAGAGGGCTACGAAATCATCTCCGACTACAGCAGCGGCACGTTTAACCTAGTCGATGCAAGAGAAGATATTCCATTTAGCGTTGTCACCGAGCCTAACGACATCGCTGGCGTTGCAGTTGATACGGAAATCACCTCTGAAACCCCTTCCTTTTCTACTGCTAGTTCTATCTACTTTGATATTGGAAACAGGTACCTCAATGCTGACGGCACCTACACCTATCTCGCCTATAGCGAGGACGTGGATCTGTATCAGGTAGATTTGACTGCAGGAGATACCGTTGCCGTTGAACTTTTTCAGGTTGAAGGCAATCTAGAATTATTCAACCTTGGTTTTTTATCAGGTTTGGCAGCCTTTGACGCTGATGGTAACCGACTGGTTGCTGCTCCTAGTGAGGTTTCGCCTGCTGCTCCTGACAAGCTATTTGGTACGGCTAATGGATTTGTCGGCGCATTCAATGAAGATGGTACGGTTAATTTTGATGAAACAGCAAGCTATCTAGAATTTACCGCCCCTGAAGATGGACTCTACTACGTTGGGGTTTCTGGTCTCTCCTCTTCGGCACTCGGTTACGCTGGAGCAGACTCCTCGTACAGTATTGAAAGTCCAGGTTTAGGCGAAGAAAATAGAATTGCCTTTGGCAACTATGAACTTGAGATTGATTTACTAACGCCTGACAATCCTCGTAAAACAGGGACACCGACACCTCCGGTCAGCAACCCTAACGTTACTAATCCACCAACCCTCTCTTTAGAGGCTAATCCCACTACTGAAGATAGCGAGGGAAATCTGATTCCGGGAGTCGTAGAGTTTGTTGAAGATGGCGTTTCTAGAGTCAACTTCACGATTCGAGCTGAAGGCGAAATCCCTGAAGGGGGCATTGAGTTTGTCCTCAATAGCGATGCCAATCTGTTTGACTATGTCTCATTTATTCAACAAGACAACCTTCCTACCACTATCGGTGGACAATATGTAGGCGCGTTTTACGACGAAGACGGGATTCCCACCGGGATTCTGCTCCGCATTGAACAGCCGACAATGACTGTCACCCTGGAAGCGGCCAATCGGGCTGCTGGTTCAATTGATTTTTTGGGGATAAGACCTTTTCTAGATAATGTGTATGAGCCTCTAGAAACCGACGGAGCCGAGGAGGTTACCTTCTTTCTACAGCCAGGCGAGGGCTACGAAATTGCCCCCGATGCTGGGACAACAGAGGTAACTTACTACGATTCGTTAGAGGATGTCCCTGCCTCTGGAGGGAGCGGGAATACCGGTCCTGAAGTGAGTGTTAGCATTAGCGAGTCAACGCTGATTGAAACGGAAGGCACTGAAACAACGCTGACCTTTAACCTGTCTGAACCACCCCCAGCAGAAGGCTTGACGGTGCTGCTGGACAGTGAAGACGATACTGTTGTTGGCAGCCCGCTGAGTCAGTTTGATGTGCTGAACGCCGAGGTGGTTGGCGGTAATTTTCCGATTGCTGACGGCGATCGCTCAGGCTTTTTCTTCAACATCACCGAACAAACGGCCACCATTACTCTGGCAGTCTTTGACGAGTTGTCAATCGATACGGATTTGCCGCCAGACACGTTTCAAGAGGGCATTGTCGATCTGACCTTTGCTCTACAGCCGCAACCCGGCTACACCATTGCCCCTGATGCCAGCGAAGTCAACCTGACGATTTTAGATAATCCCGACTCCCAGATTTTTGTCACGCCCACTGCGTCTGGAGATACGCTGATTGAGTCCGAAGGCACCGTTGGCACGCTCAGCCTGAGCCTGGGTGCGCCACCGCCAGCGGAAGGCTTAACGGTTAGCATCAGCACCGATGGGCTCGCTGATTTTGACACTGAGGCTCTTGAGGTAGACGGTGGCACAATTGCTGCTGTGCGAGACGACGGGTTTGATGTCACCGTCACCGAACGGGAAGCCACGGTGGGCTTGTCGATTCTGAACGATGGCATCGATGAGGAAAGCGAAACAGCCACGTTTACAGTGGAACCCGGTGACGGCTACGAAACCGCTGAAGTCGTAGCTGAGGTCACCTTTTCTCTTGTGGATACGCCCGGACAGACTAGCGCGCCAAAGGAAGTTGAGGGCAATAGCATTCTATCTGAGGCCAATGCTCTCGGTTTGAGCGCGGATAACCCTGTGGTATCGATTGGTGGAGGGTTAACCGGGCTTGAAGAAGGATTTGGTTTCGTCTGGTTAGGCTATGCCGAAGATGTCGACTTCTACTCGTTCACCTTGGCAGCAGGGCAGACCGTTGCGTTAGATATTGATGGCAGTGAGACAACGGATGAGTTCCTCCTAGAAGATTTTGGTCTCCCTCCAGCAGCTTTAATTTTCCCTGCACTAGAAGATATCCCTCAGACTGTCGATACCGAACTGCGCTTGTTTGATGCAGACGGTAACGAGCTGGCTGCCAATAATGACGGTGCAGCCCCTGGCGAAGACTTCTCTCGCGATCCGTTTATTGAGTTCACTGCCGAAACGGCAGGCACCTATTACGTAGGTGTGAGTGCATTGGGCAATCGTAACTACGACCCCAACCTAGAGTTCAGCGGTAGCGGCTGGACCTTCCCAGAGGTAGGCGTGTTCTTCGGCGAATATGAACTCACCGCCACCCTCACTGAAGGCGGCGGCACGGGCGGCGACCTCACCGGCACTGATGGCGCTGACCTGCTCACCGGCACCGACGGCGATGACGTGATTGACGGCCTCCTCGGCGACGACATTTACACCGGTGGTGCAGGGGCCGATCAGTTCACCTTTGCCATTGCCCAAGGCGTGGACACCATCACCGACTTCGAGGTGGGCACTGACCAGATTAGCCTGGGCGGGCTGACTTCTGAGGGCGTCAAGTTCTTTGAGCTGAGCAGCGACACCCTGGTGCTCACCGCCAGCAACGAGCTTATCGGCGTCGTGCAGGGTGTGACGGGGCTCGACAGCAGCGTGTTTGCGTAGATGGGAGTAGGGAACAGGAAACAGGGAATAGGACCACCTGTTTCCTGTTCCCTGTTTCCTATTCCCTTGCTCACGGTCTTTCCCAGGGAGGGCGGGGGGAAGGCCGGGAGTGGATTGACGCCCTCAGACTAACTTGTACCATTGCCCCGGCTGTCTTCTTGTGAGGCAGTCGGATTTTTTATGCGGCTTGGAATGCAGAGAGATGGCGCGATACTCCAAAGGAGTGGCTTCGCCATCCCTCTCAAAAACTCCTGACATCAACCTTAATGACAATTTATTGCAAGAAGGTGATACATTGCATCATAGTTTTGTTCGTATACTCGCAAGCACAGAAACTGGAGATGCGTTGGTCCATAGAACCGATCTACGACCAGCGCACGGGTTACTGATCCCCCCTGACTCTTGTGCCACCACCAGAGAGTTTTTCCCTCTAGACCTTGAAATGTATGCCCCAAGTGAGCTTGTCTACTTCTACCAGCTCCGATTGCGCTCCCGATTTGCTGATCGAGGACGAGGGTACCGTGGCGACCCTGAGCTTCAGCCTGGATGAACCCGTCGCAGCAGGCCCGACCATTACCATTGCGAGCCCAAACCTAGCAGACTTTGCGGTCGATCAGATTCAGATCGAGGGCGGCGCACTGAATTTGCCTACTGACGTACAGTCACAGCTCGCGGCGCTGCTGGCGACCAAAGTGACGGACACCGTGCCCGGAGCCGCGATCGCCGTCACTACACCCTTGGGCAATTGGGCCGGAGCGGCGGGCCTAGCCGACATCACCACTGAGACCCCGCTAGCAACCGACGATCGCTTTGAGGTGGGCAGCGTCACCAAAGCCTTTACTGCCACGACTCTGCTGAAACTGGTCGAAGCGGGCACGCTGGCCCTCGACGATACCCTGACCGACTGGCTGCCCGAGGCCGTCACCAACACCGTGGCCAATGCGGCAGATATTACCCTGCGACAGCTTTTGAATCACACCAGTGGCGTGGCTGAGTATGACGCCATCCTGCTAGGGCAGGCAGCGGCAAATCCCTTTATCTTTTTGCGCGATTGGCAACCAGAAGACATCGTCGCGTTGATCGGTGACTCAGAGCCCTTTTTTGCTCCCGGAACCGGTTGGCAATACGCCAACACCAATTTCATTCTGGCGGGCATGGTGATCGAAGCCGCCACCGGTAATGATTTGGCAGCGACCATTCAAACTCAGATCATTGACCCGCTCGGGTTAGAAGACACCCGGCTGGCCACGGTAAAAGACGCAGTGCCAGGGGGCTATGTGAGTGGCTATCTCGACTTTGATCAAAATGGCGGCCTCGATGATGTTTCTATTGCCAACCTGTCTTGGACTTGGGCGGCGGGGGCGATCGTCTCCAATTCTGAAGATTTGACCACCTTTGCCCAAGCCCTCTATGGAGGCGATTTGCTGTCTGACGCGATGCGGGCCGAGATGTTTACCCTGGTCGACACCGGGCGCGGCTACGACTATGGGCTGGGGATGATGAGCTTTGCCACGCCGGATCTGGGCCGCATTGTTGGGCACCGGGGCGGTAGCCTGGGCTTTAACGCGAACCTTTGGTACGGCTCTGAGGATGACTTTACCTACGTTGAGCTGTTGAACGGACGCACCGACGAAGCGCTCGCTGACGATATTATTCCGGCCTGGCAGAGTGGACCGATTCCTATGGTCGGCAACATTGACGGCTATGGCGAATTTGCCATAACGATGATGGCGCAAACAGCCCAGGTTGATTTGCCGGTGGCTGCCGACGATGAACCCGAAGGGGCAGAAACGGTGACTTTTACGATTCAGCCCAGGGCAGGCTACACCGTTGATCCGACCGCCCAAATGATTACACTCACGATTCTTGATTCCGAGGAAAATACCCCCATGTCACTGCCCGATCGCGTCATTACGGCCCTCGATAATGCCTTGGATAGCAACCTGCCACCAGCGGTGCCCGGTGCCGCCGTGGCCATTTTGACCCCAGAAGGCGAGTGGTTTGGGGCGAGCGGTGTCTCCAATCTGGAGAACGATACGCCGCTGGAGCCGAGCGATCGCTTCGAGGCGGGCAGCATTACCAAAACCTTTGTAGCCACCACGATTCTGCAACTCACCGAAACCGGCCAGCTCTCCTTGGCCGATACCCTGACCGACTGGCTCGCTCCAGAGGTCACGGCGCTGATTCCTAATGCTGGCGACATTACGATTGAGCAACTCCTCAAACATACCAGCGGCATTACCGATTATTTAGATGTGCTCACCGCTCAAGCTTCTTCCAACCCGCTCCTCTTTTTGCAAGATTGGGAAGCGGAGCAGCTCGTCGGCTTCGTCGATGGCGTTGATCCCTTCTTTGCCCCCGGTACCGACTGGCAATATTCCAACACCAACTACATTCTGGCGGGGTTGGTAATTGAGGCCGTCACGGGCAACAGCTATGGGCAAGAGATTCGCGATCGCATCCTCGACCCACTAGAACTAGACAACACCTTTGTCTTCGGCGAAGAGGAGATTCCCGGCGGCTACATCAACAGTTATTGGGACTTCAACGGCGACGGTACCCTCGATGACCTCAGCATCACCAACCTGTCTTGGACTGGATCAGCAGGCTCTCTTATTTCCAACACCGAAGATTTGGCCGACTTTTTCGATGCCCTGCTGGTCGATGGCGAGCTGCTCCAGCCCGAGACGCTGGACGTCATGCTCGACACGATTCCGGTGGACTCGCCTAACTACGACTCGTACGGGTTGGGCATTGGCACTCTGGAATCGCCCAATCGATTTTGGTATGCCCACCGAGGCCAAACCTTAGGATTCCGCTCAAATCTGTGGTACTCCCCGTTGGAAGAGATCACCTATGTGGAGCTGCTCAACGGCCGCTCCAGCACCAACCTGGTCAGCGACCTGCTACCCACCTATCGTCGCACCATCACCCCACCGACACCCGACCCCGTGACTTACGAGTTTGACTGGATGGGACAAATTGCGGGCTTTAGCGTCGCGGGTGAGTTCAGCTATGACGCTAGTCAGTTTTTTGAGGACGGCATCGTTCGCGAAGAAGACCTGATCAGCTTCGATATCTCCTTCTTTGACCCCGACGGCACGCTGCTGCGCACGTACGAAGATAACCATCTCACGTTCCCCGAATTCAACTTTGCTTTTGACACCAATACCCAAGAAATTCTGCAAGACGGCGATTTTCTGGGTCCTGAAGGCTTTAATGCAGGGGAAAAAACATCTGTCGGCGATGGCTTCAGTGGCCTCAACTTTTGGTCGCGGCCCGAGTTCAACTCTCAAGGGCAAGTGCCGCCCCCCCACCTCCACATTGATGATTGGGCCGATGAATTTGGCTATCCCATCGGCTTTAGCTCTCACGAAGACGTCGCCTTTTTCACTCGCACCACGGCTGAGCTGATTGCCACCGGGCGAGCCGGCGAGACCTATGTCGATAATCCCCAGGCTGGGCTGGAGGAACTGGGCAGCCGCATCACCGTATCGCCACCCCCCAATGACCCTGGCAGCTTTCAGGTAGTATCAGGAGCAACTAGCCTGTTCCTCAACTTTTCGCTGTTTGAGTCGGCAGGTCTAGTCATTCAAGATGCCACCCCGACGGCTGATCCATTTTCCAATCAGTTTCAGCTCGGATTTGAAATTGCCGACAGTACCGACTTCCAGTTTGAGTCTGTCCCTTTCACACCCATGAGCGGCACCATCGAGCATACGGGAGATATCAGCTTCCTCATCGGCGGCGATGCCCTGGTCACCATTGGTAATTTCTCGATTGGCTTTGATGGCGATCGCGTCAGCGATACGGCCAGTGGCTTCTTTGTGGCAGACACCCTTGATAATGCTTTGGTGACCGATATCCTCTTCGACATCAGTGTTCCTAGTCGTCTGATTGTCGAGAACGACGAACTGACCCTGGCCGATGCCGATTTGCTGCTCGCCCCAGAATTTGCCGACGCCTTAGGTCTGAGTGAGGCAGCGGGGACCGATGTGGGGGATACACGCATCGATGCTGAGATGGTGCCGCTGCTGGGGCTGCCGCCGGGCGAATTCATCGGCACTGATGACAGCGATGAGCTCACGGGCACCCCTGGCGATGAGCTCTTCGACGGTCTCCTGGGCGACGATATCTACACCGGCGGGGCTGGGGCCGATCGCTTTGTGTTTGCCCTGGGCCAAGGCATCGACACCATCACTGACTTTGAAGTGGGCATCGATCAGATTAGCCTCGGTGGCCTGACGCCAGATGGAGTCAAGCTCTCGGAACTGAGTGGCGGCACCCTAGTGCTCACCAATCGCAACGAACTCATTGGCGTGGTGCAGGGCGTCACTGGGCTCGATAGCAGCGTGTTGGTCTAATGCTCTCAGTTCCATAGTGAGAAGCGGGGGGATCGCGCTAACAGGCTCTGTCCGCCGCTTACATAGCTTTTGCCAAGTAATTGCTCGACGTCTTTCAGCTTAGTGATGATGAAGTATGAAGGTTGCGCTTTCGTTTACCGATATCCAACAGGCCACGCAAGAATTTCAGCAGCAAGCTGGGGGCGATCGCCAACTTAGCGTCGGGGAAACGGTCTTATGTTTATCCGCCACCTTAGGACAAGGATATGTGCGAGGCCTTAACTTACGCAATGGCTTGGATCTCTTTATTCATGAATTTGAACTCAAGCAGGATCTGATCCTCGACTTTACGCAGTTATCCACTCAATATTCACTACTCGATTTTACCTTTTGTCTCTCTGGCACCACCCTGGGCAGTATGCCAGGGCTTAAGTCAAAAATGAGTGTCGCCGCCGGTCAAACCACCTTTACTACTATTCCTGATGCCGCAGGCACCACGGAATTACTAGCAGGTCAAAAGATTCTGGCTGTCAGCTTGGTCATCAAACCCCACTTATTCCTGACGCTGCTAGAAAATGATTTGCATAAATTTCCCCTCGATTGGCAGCGCCGGTTTCGCAATGCCGCATCGACGCCTTACTTTCAACCCAGCCATACAACGCCTGAAGTCGCCAACATCCTCCAACTTATCCTCCATTGCCCTCATCAAGCTGGAATTCGACGGCTCTATTTAGAGGCCAAAGCCTTAGAGCTACTGGCGATTTGTATTTCTCAGCTCACGCATTACTGCTCTGCCCCGGCACCGTTAGGTGGCATCAAACCCAAAGACATTGAGGCCTTGCATCAGGCGAAAACCATTTTGCTGCAAAACATCACGAATCCCCCTGGCCTCGCTGAACTAGCGCGGCAGGTTGGCCTCAATGAACGCAAGTTACAGCGAGGGTTTCAGCAGCTTTTTGGAACCACCGTCTTTGGGGTTTTACACGACTACCGCATGGAGCAGGCTCGGCAGTTGCTAGAGGCGGATCAAATGACGATTGAGGCGATCGCTAACACTATTGGAATTGCTCACCGAGGCTATTTTGCCAGTGCTTTTAAGCGCAAATTTGGCAGCACTCCCCGAACCTATTTGAAACGCTTGAGATAGACTCCAGCAACTGTTCATAAGGAGACCGTGATGCTTAATCTATGCGATTTAATTGACTTACGACTCTTGCTAATTTTGTCCCCGATTACAACCGCGATCGCCTGGAGCATGTTCATTCATGACCTGTTCCCAAGCAACCCTTGGGAGCGCTAACAAAATTAGATCAGTTTGCAGTGGTTGGAGAAACCCAAAATCCTACTAAGCAAAGTATCAAACGCACTTCCCCTTGCAAAGCGATTTCACCGGTGACTATCGCAGGTTTTTAGCCTAGGTGATTAATGATATGAAGGTTAGCATTTCATCTACTGATATCCAGCGGGCCACACAAGAATTTCAGCAGCAGACTGGCGGCAATTGTCAGCTTAGCGACAAGGAAACCGCCTTATTTTTACCGCTTCCCCTGGGGCAAGGCTACCTACGAGGTATCAACCTACGCGATGGCTTAGAGCTTTTGATCTATGAATATGCGCTTCAACGAGACCTCATTGTTGACTTTTGCAACCAGGCAACTCAGCACTCATTCACTACGTTCACCTTTTATGTATCGGGCAGAATGTCAGGCTATATTCCTGGCTGCAAATCTAAGCTTGATTTCACTGCGGGTCAAGCCATTTTTGCCACGATTCCGAATGCCGCCACCAGCAGTGAATTAATCGCGGGTCAAAAAATCACGATGGTGGCTTTAGCCATCACGCCCAAGTTATTACTCAGGCTGGTAGAAAATAGTCTCAATCAATTCTCCCAAGATTGGCAGCAAAAGCTGCAAAATGCCGCTTCTAATCTCTGTTTGCAGTCCATCTATACCACTCCCGAGATGGCGCGCATTCTCCAACTCATCCTCCATTGTCCTCACCAAGGCGGCGTTCGACGGCTTTATTTAGAGGCCAAAGCCTTAGAGCTACTGGCCCTTTGCCTGGCTCAGTTGGTGTCCCATGGCTCAGATGCTTCGCCATCAGGTGGGGTAAATCCCAAAGACGTTGATGCCTTGCATCGTGCCAAAACCATTTTGCTCCAAAACATTACGAATCCCCCTGCGCTCGCTGCGCTAGCGCAACAAGTTGGCATCAATGAGCGCAAGTTACAGCGAGGGTTTCAACAGATATTTGGCACCACGGTGTTTGGGCTCCTTCATGATCACCGCATGGAACAGGCCCGCCGGCTCTTAGAGGCAGATGAAATGACGATTGAGGCGATCGCCAACACCGTGGGCATTGCTCACCGGGGCTATTTTGCCAGTGCCTTTAAGCGTAAATTTGGCACTACCCCCCGGGCCTATTTGAAACGCTTGAGATAGGGCCTGACAAAGGGCCAGAGCGATCGCACCAGCGTTAATTTGTCCGTTAGTGTCGGATGAGTGATCATTCCTAACGCGATCGCGATCATGACGCCGCTCCAGGCTGGCTATCATGGCAATACCCTTCGCGATCGCCACCGTTCAACGGAGTATCGTCACCATGTCCCCCATTACAGTTGACCTCGGCCCCGTCCAAGAAACCCTGTTGATTCCCCTGTTAGGGCGAGCAGCAGAAACCCAAAAAGAGAATGGCCTCATTCAAGACGCCAAAGCCGTCGAGATTGTGGCGGCGCTGGATTACGACTTCTCTAAGTGGCAAAAGTCCAAAGCATTAGCGGGGGCCACTTTACGCACCCGCATGGTTGACCAAGATGTGCAAGCCTTTTTAGCTGAACATCCCACCGGCACCGTGGTTGAAATTGGTTGTGGCCTCAACACCCGGTTTGAGCGTTTGGATAATGGTCAAGTCCGTTGGTTTGACTTAGATCTGCCGGATTCTCTCGCGCTGCGGCGACAATTTTTCCAAGATGAGCCTCGCCGCACCATGCTCGAAGCCAGCGTTTTAGACACCGGCTGGATGGAACCAGTCGCTGCTACGGGCGGTCCCTGGTGCTTTATTTCCGAAGCGGTGATCATTTATCTAGAAGCGGCCCAGGCTCGGCAAGCGATTACCCAAATCGCCGATCGCTTTCCCGGTGCTTGGTTGCTCATCGACACTACCGCACAAAAAATGGTGGAGGGCCAAGCCACTCATGATGCCATGCGTTATCTGTCACAAGATAGCTGGTTTCGCTGGGCCTGCGACGACCCCCACGAAATCGAAGACTGGGGCAACTTACGGCTGGTCAAGTCGCGCACTTTTTTAGACGCCAGCCCGGATTTGATGAAACAGGTGCCCTGGCAAATGCGATTTTTCGCCCAGTGGGCTCCCTGGCTGATTCGCCAAAAGGTGGAGGGCTATCGCCTCAATCGGTTTGTGGTGGACGCTGTTGAGTAATGCGGCAGGCGTTGCGCTGTTAGGGCTGGGAGAGATGGAAGAGAGGTATTGATGGGGCAAGGAAAGATGAAATCGCCCCTCCTACCCCAACCGCGATCGTCAGCGATGCGCCAGCGGCGCATCGCCCTCAACCAATGACTGCCACCACCTCTTGCCAAACTTGCAAATTTTGCAAATTCGAAGCCTAATCTACCCTCAGCTCTTTTGCTACTTTTTATTTATTACCGCTTGCCCACTGCTCGTAAAGCCAAACCAAATTTTTCAGCCAACCGGTGTAGTATCACAGGGCTGTTATTACACCTACGAGCTTGCGTAAATTTACGATTCTGTGGCTCAGCTACCTGATTTCAGCCATCGGCACCCGCATTGCCAGTTTTGCGATTACGCTTTGGGTTTGGGAGCTGACAGGCTCGGCGATGGCGCTAGTACTGACAGGCTTTTTTTATAAGCTACCGATTATTTTGGCATCCTTGTTTGCCGGGATTGTGGTTGATCGCACCAATCGCAAATATCTGATGATTTTGAGCGAGGTGGCGTCGATAATAGCCGCGCTGCTGGTGCTGATGCTTTATCTATCAGGGCATTTGGCTATTTGGCATCTGTACGCGGTAGCGCTAGCCAGGGGCGGATTTGATCAGTTTGGTGGTCTGGCCTATCGAGCCTCGATTGGGCTGATGGTGGCGCCCTCTGACTACGTTCGCGCCCTCAGCATGACTCGGGCGATAGGCTCTCTTGCTGGCATTGCTGTGCCAGCGATCGCGGGAATGCTCTACCCTGCTTTGGGCTTGGGAGGGCTTTTACCGATTAGCTTGGCAATCGTAGCGTTCTCCACTGCCCTCCTGAGCGGGTTGAAAATTCCGCAGCCAACCAAGCGCGATGGGCCACAGTTAGACGCCAAGACGAAGGGCTGGGCGAGTCGCGTAACTTGGCTGTGGGCTGAGGTCATGTTTGGGCTGCGCTATATTTGGCGGTCGGCTGGGTTGCGATCGCTCGTCGTTATCACCACCGTATTTTGGGGATTCGAGACGCTGGGCGGAGCCATTTTTGACCCGATGATTTTGGCTCGCAGCGGTGGCAGCGCTGAGGTTTTGGGCACCATCGGCACGGTTTGGGGGATCGGCGGGTTCGGTGCAGCAGCTTTGTTGAGCCTTTGGGGAGGGGTTCGCAGCAATGTGCGGGGAATGCTGGTGAGCTTTATGGGCGTCGGGCTGGTCGGAATTGCGTTTGGCTTGGGGCAGGATTTATCCGTTTGGCTACCAGCAGGGTTTTTGATGTCCATCACTTTTCTTCTGCTCAGCGGGTCAGAGCGGGCATTGTTGACGGCCGCCGCGCCTGTCGAAGTGCAAGGGCGGGTATTTGCCGCGCGCGATTTGGTTAATGATACGGCTGAGGGGGCGGCCATACTGCTGGCAGGCGTCCTGAGCGATAACCTGCTTGAACCAGCGATGCAGTCGCCGGGAGCATTGCGCGCTTTGTTTGCGCCTATTTTTGGTACGGGCGCAGGGGCCGGGATGGCGCTGCTATATGTGGGGAGTGCGATCGCGATGCTACTGGTCGGCATTGTCGGCTTTAGAATGCCTCAGCTGTGTCTAATTGAAAAGACCACAAAAGCTGGGGCGTAAACACACCGCCTCGCCCGTAATTACTTTCGGGCTGACACCTGATACGCCTTTGGATTCACGCCGTACTTTTTTTTGAAGGCCGTGGTAAAAGAAGCGTGGCTATCATAACCGACAGTACGCGCTGCCTCAGCCACCGTCATCCATGGTTCTAATAGCAACTGCTGGGCTCTCTCTAAACGGCGATCGCGCAAATAGCCAAATACGGTGGTATTAAAGACCTCTTTGAAGCCCCGTTTGAGATTGTAGTCACACATTCCGACTTGACGCGCTAACTCCATCAGTGACGGTGGGTTAGTCAAGTTTTTGGTCAAGATTTCTTGGGCGTAATGAATGCGATCGCGGTAGTCGAGATCGAGTAAAGCGGCTTGAGCGTTGCCGTGGTGGATCTCGGCTTCTTCCTCAATTAGCAATGCCAGCAGTTCTATCGCCTTGCTTTCTAAATACATCCGCTTGGTCAGCCCTTTATAAGGGCACTGGAGGATTTGCTGTAGCAAGGCGTTCATCATCGGTGATGTCTCGCCAACACGCTTGTAGCAAGCGCTCTCGCTCGGTCTAATCAAATGCTTAAGGACTTGCGGCAATTCTTCCGATGAATCGCTGACGAAGGAACGTAGCACTTTTGGCTGAACAAAAATCGTCACGAAAAGGAAAGGTCCTGTATCCGTAAAATCGTCGGTATATCGGTCAAGGAGACCGCTGCCGTGAAGAAAAAAATTTCCTTTATCAATCGAGAAACTGACTTCTCTACCAGAAGTAAAGTTTACAGTTTTCTGTTTCCCGAAAAGGACAAAATGCCACGTCAATAGCCGTACCTCATCAGGGAGCTCTAATAGAAGCCGATCGTGATTTTGTGTTTTCTCAATCAGCAACACTATTCCCTCACGCAAACAAATCCATCGCAGCCATCCCTCAATAAATCGTCCCAGGTAACGCCGAGTACTATCCTTTTTATCAGTGGCATCAAAATGCAGTTCCTCCTGGTCTGACGCTTTGAATTGCTCACGATATTCTCGCCAGGTTAGGGAAACAGTCATAATGCTGAAGGTTTTTCTAGGACGGTGTTTTTTCTTTTCCGAAACGGCGTTTTGCGCCTTCCGCATAGTAATCCATAGTATGGTCACCCTAGCGTGATTACTGAGTTTCATTCTCAATAGTTGCTTAGAGATTATGCAATCCACCGCAGAGCCCTGCTAGAAAAAACTCCTGCCAGCTTTTTGCAACCTCTTTGTTTTGCGTGTGTTCGGGGAGTTCTCTAGCTTCTAACATCACCGATTAGACGGCCCTGTTTGACGCTGCAATCAATAGGCATAGCCTGCGCTAGCTTTCTGAGTTGGTGCGACTCAAGGCTGCGTCCTGCTCCATTCGCTACTTACTGACTGCAATCAATCTGAACATCACTCCAGGAGAAAATTTAAGCTCATGCTACAAGTCAGTCTCTTTAACGGCCCCGGCTATCTGATTGAAGCCGAAGGCACCGTCTCGGCTCATGCCTTTCTTGCGACGGGCGGCGTTATCCCCGAGAGCGGTCTAGTCGTCTCGGTCGATGCGCCCAACCTGAGCGAGTTTGACCTGGCAGGCGTGTCCGTCGAGGGTGGCGAGATCGTCGCAGTGCGCGACGGTGGGTTTGACCTGCGCATGACGGAATATACCACCCTGGTCAATCTACCCATTGCTGCTGATGGCGAAACCGAAACCGGCGAAACGGCGACCTTTAGTTTAGCTGCGGGCGAAGGATACGAAATTAGCTCAGACTACAGTGGCGGCACCTTCAACCTAGTGGATACGCGAGCGGATATTCCACGCGGTGTGGTGACCGAACCCAACGATATTATCGGCGTCGCAGTCGATACGCAGATCACTCCTGAAAACCCTTCCTTTTCTACCGCTAGTTCCATTTACTTTGATATTGGTAACCGCTACCTTAACCCCGACGGCACTTACACCTATCCCGACTACAACGAGGATGTCGATCTGTACAAGTTAGGATTAAGTGCAGGAGACACCATTGCTGCTGAAGTTTTTGAGGCTGAAGGCAATATCAGACCTGATTTTGCGAACTACGGCTTTGGATCGGGCTTGGTAGCCTTTGACGCGGATGGTAACCGATTGATTGCTAATCCGTCTCTGTTTACGCCTGCTGCTCCCGACAAGCTATTCGGTACGGATAATGCAACGGAAGGTGCCTATAACGAAGATGGCACGGTCAATTTTGATGAAACGGAATCCTACCTCGAATTTACCGCTCCCGAAGATGGAATCTACTATATTGGGGTTTCTGGCCTCGCATCGGCTACGCCTGATTACGGCGGGTTGGATACCACTTACAGCATTGAAGTACCCGCTTCGGGGAACGAAAATAAGATCGCCTTTGGTAACTACGAAGTCGAGATTGATTTATTAACGCCCGATAACCCTCGTAAAACGGGAACGCCGACACCCCCCGTCAGCAACCCCAACGTCACCAATCCCCCGACCCTATCTTTGAGTGCAAATCCCAATACTGAAGATAGTGAGGGAAATCTGATTCCGGGAGTCGTGGAGTTTGTCGAAGATGACGGTATTTCTAGGGTCAACTTCACAATTCAAGCGGAGGGCGACATTCCGGAAGGGGGCATTGAGTTTGTCCTTAACAGTAGTGCCAATCTGTTTGATTACGTTTCGCTTCGGCAACAGGATAACCTTCCCAGCACCATCGGCGGGCAATCACTAGGCGCGTTTTACAACGAGGATGGCATTCCCACAGGGATTCGGCTCCTGATTGAACAGCCAACAATGATCGTTACCCTGGAAGCGGCCAATCGGGCTACTTTTGCCGTTGACTTTTTTGGGGTAGAGCCTTTCCTAGATGATGTGTACGAGCCGCTTGAAACCGATGGTGCCGAGGACGTCACCTTCTTTTTACAACCTGGCGAGGGCTATGCGATTGCCCCCGATGCTGGAGAAACAGAAGTCACTTACTACGATTCGGTAGAAGATGTCCCTGCCTCTGCGGGGGGCGGGAGCACCGTTCCTGAAGTGGGCATTAGCATTAGCGAAACGCAGCTAATCGAAACCGAACAAACTGAAACCACGCTGACCTTTACTTTGTCCGAACCACCGCCCGCTGAAGGTCTGACGGTGCTGTTGGATAGCGATGATAACACGACTGTTGGTAGCGTCCTGAGTCAGTTTGATGTGCTGAATGCCGAGGTGGTTGGCGGTGATTTTCCCATTCCCAACGCCGATCGCTCGGGCTTTTTCTTTAACATCACTGAACAAATGGCCACCATTACCCTAGCGGTGTTTGATGAGCTAACGGTTGATTCTCCTGGCACTCCGGCGGATTCTTTTCAAGAGGGCATTCTTGACCTCACCTTTGCCCTTGAGCCGCAGCTCAATTACACCATCGATCCCGAAGCCAGTGAAATCAACCTGACCATCGCCGATAATCCCGACTCCCAGATTTTTGTGACACCTACGGCTGCGATTGCTGATGACGCCGAAAGCACCGATCTAGTCGAGTCAGAAGGCACCGTTGGCCTGATTAACTTGAGCTTGAGTGCGCCACCAATCGCAGCAGGCTTAACTGTCAGCCTCAGCACTGATGCTCTCGCCGATTTTGACACTGAGGCCATCGAGGTAGAGGGCGGCACGCTGGCGGCGGTGCGGGAAAACGGGCTGGATGTCACCCTGACCGAACGGGAAGCAGTTGTGCGCTTACCGATTCTCGACGATGGCATTGATGAGGGTAGCGAAACGGCCACGTTTATGGTAGCGCCCGGCGACGGCTACGAAACTGCTCAGGTATTAGCAGAAGTTAACTTTTTCCTAGGCGATACGCTCGGACAAGCTAGCTCTCCAGAAGAAATTGAGAGCAATAGTACCCTACCTGTAGCAAATTCGCTCGGTTTGAGTGCGGCTAACCCTACGGTATCGATTCGCGGCGGTCTGTCTAGGCTCGACAGAGAGTCTGGTGGAAATGATTGGCTTGGCTTTTCCCAAGATGTCGATTTCTACTCGTTTACCCTGGCGGCAGGTCAGACGGTGGCTTTGGATATTGATGGCCGTGATGACTTTGCTAGTTTCATCACTTATCCAGAAGTGTATATCCTCCCCGAATTCCAAGACATCCCTCAGCAACCCGATCACGAACTGCGTTTATTCGATGCCGAAGGCAATGAACTGGCTACCAACAATGACGGCGCAGCCCCTGGTGAAGACTTCTCCCGCGATCCGTTCATTGAGTTCACTGCCGAAACTGCGGGCACTTACTACGTGGGTGTGAGTGCATTAGGCAACCGCAACTACGACCCCTTTACACAGTTCAGCGGTAGCGGCTGGACCTTCCCAGAAGTGGGCGTCTTCTATGGCGACTACGACCTCACGGCCACCCTCACCGGCAGCGACGGCGGCGGCACGGGCGGTGGCCTCACCGGCACCGATGATGCTGACACCCTCATCGGCACCGACGGCGATGACCTGCTCGACGGTCTCCTCGGTGACGACACCTACACCGGCGGGGCTGGCGCCGACCAGTTCGTCTTTGCCATTGCCCAAGGCGTAGACACCATCACTGACTTTGAGGTCGGCACTGACCAAATTAGCCTGGGTGGCCTCACCCCCGAGGGCGTTAAGTTCTTTGAGCTGAGCAGCGACACTTTGGTTCTGACTGCCAGTAGCGAACTGATTGGCGTCGTGCAGGGGGTGACGGGACTGGACAGCAGCGTTTTCGCATAACGTAAACTCGGCCTTTCTCAGGGGGGGGCGGGGAAAGGCCGGGGCAGGATACAACGCCCTCAGACTAACTTGAACCATTCATCCGGCTGTGCTCATTTGAGGCAGTCGGATTTTTTATGCGGCTTGGGAGGCGGCAGGTATGGGGCGATACTCCAAAGGAGTGGCTTCGCCATCGCCCCTCCTACCCCAACCGCGATCGCAGCTCCAGCTATCCGCGATCGCACCCCCTTCAAACCACTTCAAACAGGCAGCATAGCGCTATAGCATCAAACATTAAGGCTCATGTTGTTAAGCGCTACGATACCTATAGTTCCATCTAAGGTAGGCACGACATGGTTCAAACCCCGGCAAAACCTATCACTTTAGAGGCTTTCCTGAGTCTGCCAGAAACGCAACCTGCCAGCGAATATGTGGATGGTCAAATTATTCAAAAGCCAATGCCCCAGGGAAAGCACAGTAGATTGCAAGATAAGTTTGTCAAAGTTATTAATGGGGCAGTCGAAACCCAAAAAATAGCCTGTGCCTTTCCGGAACTGCGCTGCACGTTTGACGGAGTGTCGATGGTTCCAGATATTGCGGTTTTTATCTGGTCACGGATTCCCACAGATGACGATGGGGAAATTGCGAATGAGTTTCCCATCGTGCCCGATTGGACGATTGAGATTCTCTCGCCAGGGCAGCGTCCCACCCGCGTCACGAAGAATATTCTTCGCTGCCTCAAGCAGGGGGCTCAGATGGGATGGTTAATTGATCCAGACGATCGGGCTGTTTTTATCTATCGTCCTAAACAAGAAGTGGAAATATTGGACGAGCCAGAGGGCATCCTACCACTGCCTACATTTATAAGCGAACTCACATATTCTGTGATGGATTTGTTGGGGTTACTGCAATTGTAGGGGTCAAAAACCCGCAATAGAATCACGCCAGGTTCGGGACGATCGCGTCTATTATTCTGGCGTTGAGGCAATGCTTCAGGATGAAAGGCGAGCAATCGTCCCTCCCAACCCGACCAAACCGCGATCGCAGTTCCCACTATCCGCGATCGCCCTTCACCACCCCGACCATCAGCAATATGAGGGAATAGTGCCATCTGTGCCCTATTCTCTGTTCCCTGTCACCTAAGACTAACTTGAACCATTCATCCGGCTGGGCTCACTTGAGGCAGTCGGATTTTTTGGTGAGGCTTTGAGTCTGTCTCCTCAAGATTAGGGCAACAAAACGGGGCAGCAATCGCCGGTCATCCAAAGGAAGCAGAATTGTCGCTAGAGTGATCAAAAAAGCCGCGATCGCGATCCTTCTGGCTTTCGAGACAAGGTACTATTCGTGCCAGCAGTCAGGTAGTTAGCTGCCACTAAAGGTATCTTTGCCATTTACAAAAGGAGCTGCAGCTTCCCGAAGCTGAGAATCCTTCTCGATCAGACAATATCACTGGTTGCCAGTGGGGCCGGGTGGCAGATCGCCATCCGCCCACCCAGGTTTACCCCCATCTTCATGACTCATGCCCAGTTTCTGCCAGCGCGTATTGGTCGCCTGGGAGACGCTAGCCCTGCTTTGGCAGGGTGGCATTAGACGCTGACATCAACCGGCGATCGCTGACACCTGCCAGATTATTTCAGGTGCCCTGGCGATCGCCGGGATGTCCGGTGCTGTTGTCTGGCTGACTATCATTGCCCCCCTTTATTTAAGGACGATCCGTTTGATGGAATCTACCACGACCGCCACGAATACCCTCAACTCAACCGCTGTCGACCTCATCGAAACTGAAGCCAACGACACGATTGATACCGCGATCCCTGTTGTGCTCACGACTGAAACGCCCCGCGCGATCGCGAGTGGTAGCATTAACTTTGACTTTGACAACAACCGCGACGTCGATGCTAGCGAAGACGTTGACCTGTATGCCTTTGATCTAGCCGCAGGCGATACGATCCGGCTTGATCTCGATGGTGCTGGAGCCACCATGCCGGTGCAGTTGGCGGAGCTGATTCTGTTTGACAGCGCCGGGAATAACCTGGCCACCGGCATTTTCACCGATCCAGGCCCCAATGACGCCTTCACCTCTTTTCTGCCCTATGTTGAGTACACCGCGACCGAAGCGGGCACCTACTACGCTGGGGTTAGTGCCTACTTTAATCTGGCTTACGATCCGTTTACGGCAGGATCTGGTAGCGGCGTCACCTTTGAAGCGTTTAACTTCAATGGCTTTGGCGACTACACCTTAGGCTTTGAGCGGGTCAACGCGGCCACACCCGCCCCAGCGCCCGTCAACCCAGTGCCAGACAATCCGGCCTCTGATGCGCCGCCCCAAGTTTCTTTAAGGACGGTCGCCGGCACCTATGCCCTCGATGAGTCGCTGATTGCCCCGGCGGTGGTTGAGACCGTGAGCGATTTAGGGCTGTCTCCTGCGGACGGTTTGGGAGGGGCCGCCATCACCCTGATTTTGGCCACTGAGGGGAATATCGGGTCGGGCGTTGAGGTGGTGGTCGATACTGGGATCGATTTAACCGATTACCTCTTTACCTTTGAACCCTTTATTCGCGGCGGCCAAATTCTGGGTCCCATCTTGAATGATGACGGGAAGCCCACTGGTCTGTTGTTGAATCTGACCGCACCCAATGCCCTGCTCAATCTCACCCTATTGGATAAGCCTGAGCCAGAAACCGATGGCCCCGAGCAGATCACCTTCACTCTAGAAGAAAATCCTGGGATTACCGTCAATCCTGATGCCGCCGCTTCCACCATTACGGTCTACGATACGGCTGCTGACGTGCCCCCCACGGTCTCTGATCTAGAAGTGAGCCTGACCGTCAGCGAATCGGCCCTGATTGAAGCCGACGGTAACGCTACCACGTTAACCTTTACCCTCAGTGAACCCCCACCTGCAGGCGGGATTATCGTTTATGTCAACACCGAACCCACTGTTCCCGAGGGTGCCGTAGAGGGCAGTGTCTTTCAAGGCTTGGGTCAGTTTGATATTTTCAATGCCGAAGTGACAGGCGGCCCCTTCCCTTCGCCGAACTTTACGGCCAGCGGGTTTTATTTCAACATCACGGAACAAACCGCCACCATTACGATATCGGCGTTCCCCGATGCCATCGAAGAAGGGATTCAAGAATTCCGGCTTTTTATCGAAGAGAGTGTGGGCTACCAGCTTGATCCCGCCGCCAGTTCGGTGGTGGTGACGACTGCCGATACGGCTGAGTCTTTGCCCCAGCTAAGTTTGAGTGTGGCCCCCGATATTCTGGTAGAAACGGAAGCAACGGTCTCGGTTCATACCTTTAACCTCAGCACCACGCCGCCGCCCGAAGGCGTGGAGGTCTCGGTGCTCGCCACTGGGTTAGAGGACTTTGACCTGACCAGTCTGGAAACGACGGGAATCACCGGAGAAATCATGGTGGCGGACAGCGATCCCCCGCAGCTGATTTTTACGATGACGGCGGCCACGGCCACGATTAGCCTGCCGGTAGCAGCTGATGACGTCTCCGAAGGGATTGAAACCGCTACCTTTACCCTCAATCCCAGCGCAGCCTACCAAATCTCACCGGTGGCCGCGGGCGGGAGTTTGCAAATTGCCGATACGCCTGCTGAGGTGCAGGCCGCGCCCGTCGAGGTAGAAAGCAACGATACGCTGGAGACCGCGATCGCAGTGGCCCCCACCCCCGGCAACCCCGTTGTCATTTCTGGAGAAGCCAAATTTACGTTTGATTTCCTCAGCTCTGAGCCGCCTATTGATATCTCAGAAGACGTGGATCTTTACGCCTTTGAGCTGGCGGCGGGAGAGGCCATCACTGTTGGGGTAGATGCGATCGCGCCGGATGGTTCCGCATCCCTGCTTCAGCCCGTACTGCGGATTTTTGATGCCGACGGCAGCGAACTGGATACGGTGGGTCAAGTGGAGACCTTGGACGCGATTATCCCTGGCGAAGGCGAAGCGACCCTCACCTTTACCGCTGAAACCGCTGGCACTTACTACGCTGGTATCAGCGTTTTGGGCAATGACGACTATGACCCAACGGTCATCGGCAGCGGTAGCGGCTGGACGATCGCGGATGTCGCCGAACCCGGTGCCTATGAAGCGACTTTCTCGACAGCCACAGACGAGACCGCTGGCTACGTCGTCACCAACCTGGCAGCCAATGAAGCCCAATACGATCCACTGCTGCTCGACCCCTATCTCAGCCTGGGATGGGGTATTGCCATTCGCCCTGCCGGACTGGGCGGCCACTTTTGGATTAGCGCTAGCGGTACCGGCACCAGCACCGAATACGTGGGCGATGTCGGTGGGGTACCGATCTATCAGGATGACCTGAAAATTGTTGATGTGACGCCGACCGCCAATAATATCTTTGGCATTTCCGGACCCACCGGGCAGGTCTTCAACGGCACCAGCGATTTTGTCGTTACTCAAGAGCATCCCAACGGCGACATCACCGCCCCCAGCAAGTTTATCTTTGTGGCGACTGACGGCGGCATCTCCGGCTGGACTGAGCGGGCCAATGACGATGGCACCATCGACCGGCCACTGGTTTCTGAATTGGTGGTCGAGAAATTTCTCGACTCCATCTACTACGGGGTCGCCATTACCAACTTTGAGAGCGACAATCGCCTCTACGTAGCTGATTTCGGCGCTACGCCCGAGATTGAAGTCTATGACGGTGAGTTCAATGAAATTACCAGCGACTTTGCGTTTGACAATCCCTTTACGGCTGAAGGGTACGCCGAATACAACATTCAGCTGATTGACGATTCGCTACTGGTCGCCTACGCCGCGCCGAATCCTGAGATACCGGGAGATGAAATCGTCGAAGAGGGGCTGGGGGGCATTGCCGAGTTTGACCTCGACGGCAACCTGATCACCACCTGGGACGGCGGCGACCTACTGGATGCCCCGTGGGGATTTGTGATGGCCCCCGACAACTTTGGGGAATACAGCAATATGCTGCTGGTCTCTAACTTTGGCGATGGCACCATTGTGGCCTTTGACCCCGAGACGCGTACGGCGGTGGATTACCTGCGTGATGGCAACGGCGACGCGATCGTGATCGACGGCCTCTGGGGCTTGACCTTTGGCAACGGTGGCAGCCTGGGCGAGACCAACGATTTGTACTTTGCGGCAGGGAATGATCTCGGCGATGATGCTGGTGACGGCGTTTTTGGCAAGGTCGAAGTCGCTGCCGATGTCGATATCCCTGACCCTGGCGGTGACCAGACCTTTGAGGGCACGGCAGAGGATGACCTTTATGTCGTCAGTGGCGATAACAACACCTTTGTGCTGGGCGAGGGCAACGATACGGTCACTGCCCGAGGTCTCAACCACACCATCGAAGCTGGAGATGGGGACGATATCCTCAGCATTGGCAGCGGCGTGGTTGATCTTGGTGAAGGGACTAACTTCGTGGCTGCCAGCGACGGCTCATCCACTGTGACCGGCGGGGCAGGCGATGACACCGTAAATCTGGTTCAGGGCGACCTGATGGCTGAGGTTGGCGAAGGTGATAATCACGTGACCTCCGGTGCTGGCGATGATGTCATCACGGCGGGCAGCGGCGATGACTTCGCCCATGCAGGAGCCGGAAACAATACTCTGGACTTGGGCGATGGGGATAATACTGTCCACACGATTTTGGCCGAGAACGGTTTCCTGATATCGATTGGCCAAACCACGGTGACCACCGGCAGCGGCAGTGACACCTTCATCCTGGCACCTGGCGAGGGCATTGTTACCATCACCAATTTTGATGACAGCGATCGCTTTGAACTGGCCGGCTTCAAACCTGACTTTTCGGCAGCGATCGGCTTCAGCGATGTCACCATTGCCCAAGCGGGTGACGATACGGTGATCTCTCTCACCGATACCGAGGACGTGCTGGCCATCTTGCAAAACGTTCAGGCTGACACGGTTGACGGGAGTAATTTTGGTGCCGAAGCGCCTGCCTTAACCGGTACCGACGGAGCCGATCTGCTCACGGGTACCGACGGCGATGACTTCATCGATGGCCTGGCCGGTGACGATACCTATACCGGCGGGGCGGGGGCCGACCAGTTTGTCTTTGCCCTCGCCCAAGGCGTCGATACCATCACTGACTTTGAGGTGGGTATCGATCAGGTTAGCCTCGGCGGCCTCACCCCTGAGGGCGTCAAATTCTTTGAGCTGAGTAGCGACACCCTGATGCTGACCGCGAGCAATGAGCTAATCGGCGTTGTGCAAGGGGTCACAGGGTTAGACAACAGCGTGTTTGCGTAGACAGGGAATAGGGAGCTGGAGCTAGTCTTGCCTGTCATCTGTCACCTGTTCCCTGTCACCTAAGATCGACTTGAACCATTGATCCGGCTGTACTCGTTTGAGGCAGCCGGATTTTTGTGCGGTTGGAATGTAGAGAGATGGCGCGATACTCCAAAGGAGTGGCTTCGCCATCGCCTATCTCGACTCAACCCCAACCGTCAGCGATTGCGGTTATTGACACAAGCTGCCCCCAACCGATGACTAACACCGAACCTTGCCAAACTTGCAGATTTTGCGAACCTCTGAGACGCATTCTAATGTATTTTCAAGCTTACGTTACTCTCGTTTGCCGTTGCCTGCGACTCGTTACCTACTGCTCGCCATGACCATCCGACTCACCCAAGCCGACGAAGAAGAACAATTCCAGGAAGCCCACGAAGAAGAACTCCGGTTCGATTCCGCCGATAAGCTAGATATCACCTGGAAGTATGATGCCCGATATGCCCAAGGATGGCGGCGAGAAATCAACTTAAGAGAAGGGATTTATCTACAAATTGATCAAACGCGATCAACGGAGCGTGTAATTGTTGACCGTCCCGAGCGAGAATGGCCTGATGCTATTCTTACTTTTTTGCTGTTGGGAAATGAGCAATACCAAAAGACCTCTACGCTCGGTGAGACTCTGCTGGCTATGGCTTCTGGTCAATACGCCTTAAACAGCAGTGGCCTGGTTCCTCAAATCACTGAATACTTTGATGTGCAACCTTGGTCTTCAGTAGTAATTGAAATTCATCCCAGCGTACTTCGTTCGTTTGCTACATCTCCGGAGGGAGAACTTCCAAAGCAGCTTCAGCATTTGATCAGACCGATCAGCCAAGAGATTGATGAACGTCACAGAAAGATGCAGCCTGTGATGGCTACGGTGCTGCACCAGATATTGCGCTGCCCTTACCAAGGGATGGTGAAGCGAGCTTACTTGGAAAGCAAGATCATCGAACTAACGGCGCTGGTGCTCGACCATGAAATCACGATTCAACAGGGAGGCGCTAAAAAGGGTGCCCTGAAGTCCGAGCAGATGGAGCGAGTCCACTATGCTAAAGAAATTCTGCTGCGCGACATAAACAATCCACCTTCGCTAGGAGAGTTGGCCCATCAGGTCGGCCTAAACGACTTTCTGCTTAAGCAAGGTTTCCATCAGGCATTTGGTACAACGGTCTTTGGTGAACTGCGATCGCACCGTCTTGAGACAGCTAAGCAGCTCTTGGCCGAGCAGAATGTCAACGTCAGTCAAGTCGCTCGTCAAGTTGGATACGCCAGCCTACCGGCATTTACTACGGCTTTCAAGCGCAAGTTTGGCCTGACACCAAAGGCATTTCAGAAAGCTTGTCGATAGAAGCAATCACAAGTTGCAGTTTAGGGCAGTACAGATGTGAACGGATGATATATAGATAACCCCACCATAGGTGTGCTCTGCCAATAGGATGACAGATTTAATTAATAATCTAATCGACATAATTATGCAGCAACCATCTGTCGCAAAGAAAATCCGGCACGAGTAAAAAAAGATCCGGCACGGGTAAAAAAGAACTTTCAAAACCCCGTATGATTGCTGAGAATTAATCCCATTAGCGATTGCAAGGCAGCCAGGTTGTTGAGACCCCTTCACATCGCTATGGGAGCACTATTTATACGGAGTTTCAGAAATGGTGCAAGTCAGCTTGTCTACCAGCACGACCTTTGATGGCGAACTCAACGCCCTCGTCGAAGACCAGGGTACGGCCCTAACTGTTCGCTTTGACCTCAATGAGCCTGCGCCGGAGGGTGGGCTACGCGTGTATGTCGATAGTGAGGTTGAGCAGATTATCAACCGCCTCGACCTGCCAGGATTCGTAGCGAGCCCGACCCTTGAAAATCTCGCCCTCACTAGCTTAGCAACCAACTTCGACAACTCTGGTTTCGCCGTCACGATTGATGAGGGTGCCACCTTTGGCACTTTTACGATTAACGTGTTTGACAACACTGAGCCGGATACCTTTTTGCCGGAGACGTTTGATGGGTTGGTTGAGGCGGTACTGTCGCTGCGGACACAGGCTGAAGTAGACCCAGCAGACCAGAACGATATTACGGAGCTAGGCGACTATACGGTTGATCCGAGTGCGGCGAGCAGTACAGTGATTTTTGCCGATGAGGTGAGCCAGCTGATGGATATGCCAGAGCCACCGGAGCCGCCGACCCTGGATCCTCCGATGATCGACGGGCTACAGGTCAGCCTATTTACCGGCCCCGACTACCTGATTGAGGATGAAGGCACCGTCAGCGCCCACGCCTTTCTCGCTACGGGCGGCGTCATTCCCGAAGGCGGCTTGATCGTCTCAGTGGATGCGCCTAATCTGAGCGAATTTGACCTATCAGGTATCTCAGTGGAAGGGGGCGAGATTGCCGCTGTGCGCGATGGTGGGTTTGACCTGCGAATGACCGAGTACACCACGCTGGTGAACTTGCCCATTGCCGCCGATGGCGAAACCGAAACGGATGAAACAGCCACGTTTAGCCTGGCGGCGGGTAACGGGTACGAAATCATCTCAGACTACAGCAGCGGTACCTTCAACCTGGTGGATACCGAAGCGGATATTCCGCGAGGAGAAATTAGCGAACCCAATGGCATTATTTCTGAAGCAGTTGACACAAGAATAACGCCTGAGAATCCGACCTTTTCTGGCAGCGATTCCATCTACTTCGATATTGGCAACCGCTACCAGAACGAAGACGGTACCTACACCTACATCGATAACGTCGAAGATGTTGATGTTTACAAGGTGGAACTAAGTGCAGGGGATACGATTGCAATCGAAACCTTTGAGGTTGAAGGTAACCCAGATCCCTTTGGATTTGGTCTCGATACAACTTTGACGGTATTCGATGCCGAAGGAAATCGAGCCATAGACTACGCTGTTGGTGGAGAGGTTGGGGCACCCGATAAGCTGTTTGGCGGTATTGGGCCGTTTGATGAAAACGAGACGGACACCTACAACGAGTTTACTGCTGAAGAAGACGGAACTTACTATGTCGCGATTGGTTCTGCCATCAACCTTCTTACGTTCTTCCCAGCCTATTCTGACCTCCCGCCATACGACCCATTCGTACCTGGGTCGGGGCAAGGGGGAAGTGCATTTTTCGGGAACTACGATATCGAAATTGACTTGCTGACGGAGGATAATCCTCGTAAAACTGGTACACCCACCCCACCTGTCAGTAATCCAGGGGTTACTGAACCGCCCACACTTTCTTTGACGGCTAACCCCGCAACGACAGATAGCGAGGGCAATTTTACCAATGCCGTAGTGGAACACGTCGAACCGGGAGCACTTTCGGGCACCACGTTTACGATTCAAGCTGAGGGCGAAATTCCTGAAGAGGGCATTGAATTTGTCCTTAACAGCAATGGAAATTTGCTTGATTACGTTTCGATTGCTCAAAGTAACATTCTTCCCAGCACTATTGGCGGACAATCTTTAGGGGCTTTTTACAACGAAGACGGCATTCCCACGGGGATTCGACTCCGCATCGAAGAACCCACTATGTCTGTCACCTTAGAAACTGCTAACCATCAAACCTGGTACGCAGATTTTTATGGCAACATTATCGATGAGTACGAGCCTTTAGAAACTGATGGAGCTGAAGAGGTTACTTTCTTCCTGCAACCAGGGGAAGGTTTTGAGATTGCCCCCGATGCTGGGACAGCAGAAGTCACTTACTACGATTCGGTAGAAGATGTCCCCGACTCTACAGGAGGAGGAGATATCGTTCCTGAAGTCGGTGTTACTGCCAGCGTCACAGAGCTAATTGAAACAGAGGAAACAGAAACCACTCTTACCTTTACCCTCTCCGAAACGCCACCCCCTGAAGGCGTGACGGTGTTTCTAGACAGTGGGATCGATCCATTAGTAGGTAGCGCCCTCAGTCAGTTTGATGTTTTAGAAGCCGATATCGTGGGCGGTAGCTTCCCAGTTCCCGATGGCGATGCCAGTGGCTTTTTCTTCACCATTACCGAACAAACGGCTAGTATCACACTCTCCGTTTTTAATGAATTGGCGGCAGATACGGGCTTCGCTCCAGATGCTTTTCTAGAAGGGGTTTTGGCTCTCGATTTTGCCCTACAGCCCCAGGCAGGCTACACCATCGATCCGAATGCTAGTGAAGTCAATATCACTATTCTTGATAATCCAGAGTCGCAAATTCAGGTAGGTTTGACAGGTTCCGTCCAAACAGATGATGAAGATGAAGAAAGCACGACTTTGATTGAGGCAGAAGAGGATGTTAGCGTTCATACCTTTAACCTGGGTGCACCTCCACCAGAAGGAGGTTTAACCGTCAGCGTCAGTGCAGACTCTCTAGGTGATTTTGATTTGGATGCCATTGAGGTGGCAGGTGGCACGATTTCTAATGTAAGCGACGATGGCTTTGACCTGACAATTACCGAACAAACTGCAACTATTAGCCTACCCGTCCTTGAAGATGGTATCAACGAAGGCAGTGAAACCGCTACGTTTACCCTACAACCTGGCGAAGACTATGAACTCAACCCGGCAGCAACAGAAGCGACCTTTATCATCACTGACACTTTGACTGAGGTCAGTGTACCGGAAGAAAGCGAAGATAATGACACCATACCTGAAGCCAATGCCCTGGGTTTGAGTACCGATAGTTCATCTGTCTCTCTTGCTGGGCAGTTGGGCTCAAGTTTTAACGATCCTTCCGAAGATGTCGATTTATACTCTTTCAACTTAGAAGCGGGGCAAACCGTCAGCCTGGATATCGACGCTAGCGAGTGGAATACTTTAGATACAGTTGGGTTCCCTGTGATATTCCCAGCACTGGACGATGTGCAGCTTCCTGACACCGAACTACGGCTATTCGACGCAGACGGCAACGAACTTGCTGCCAACAACGACGGTGCTGCTCCGGGTGAAGAGTTTTCTCGCGATCCCTATCTTGAGTACACCGCCGAGTCAGCAGGTACTTATTACGTGGGTGTCAGTCAACTAGGCAACCGCAACTACAACCCCAATGAAGCACGAAGCGGCAGCGGCTGGACCTTCCCAGAGGTAGGCGTATTTTACGGCCCTTACGAGCTCACCGCTACCCTAACCGAAGGCGGCGTTCAACCACCCACAGGCGACCTTACAGGCACTGACGGCGATGACCTGCTCACCGGCACGGGCGGTGATGATCTACTCGATGGCCTCCTCGGCGACGACATTTACACGGGTGGCGTAGGTGCAGACCAGTTTGTCTTGGCCATCGCCCAAGGTGTTGACACTATCACCGACTTTGAGGTGGGCATCGATCAAGTTAGCCTCGGCGGCCTCACCCCTGAGGGCGTCAAGTTCTTCGAGCTGAGCAGCGACACTCTAGTGCTCACCGCCAGCAACGAGCTGATCGGTGTCGTGCAAGGTGTGACAGGACTCGACAGCAGCGTGTTTGCGTAGATAGGGAATAGTCTCGTCTGTTCCCTGTTCCCTATTAACTGCTCCCTCAAACTAACTTGAACCATTGATCCGGCTGTACTCATTTGAGGCAGTCGGATTTTTTATGGCCAAGCACCGTAATGAGATTGCTTGATCAGCTTGGCCGGCCTGGGCGATGGTAGAGGGGTAGGCGCGATACCCCGTAGGAGTGGCTCTGCCATCGCATGACGGATGACGGAAAATTGCCAGATGACTATTTCCCACTATCCCAATCTGGGTGCGGCCATTCGAGGCGTTTGCCAAACCTGGTGTCAGACCCATGGCTACAGTGATCCGTTTTGCCGCGATGGTGAGTGGTGGGCGTTTCCGCCCCAGGGCGTCATGCCCGTGCGGATTAAAACAGTGATGGGAACAACGCTGCCGTATTGCGTGCAAATCGAACGAGTGACGCTGCAGCTTTTTCCCGACGGTTCTCTAGCAACTGGCCTTGAGTCATAGAGCGATCGCTCAGTGAGTGGCACTGGCGGCTGGTCGCTTTTCCCAGCGCGGATCGGTTATCATCCATCGCAATGTCGTCATCGATATCACCGGCTTGCGTAAATTTACGATTTTGTGGCTCGCTTACCTGATTTCTGCGATCGGTACTCGCATGGCCGATTTTGCCATTACTCTTTGGGTCTGGGACCAAACCGGCTCAGCCACCGCCCTGACGCTGTGGGGCTTTTTCTACCAGCTACCCCGCCTGTTTACATCCTTGTTTGCGGGCATTTTGGTCGATCGCACCAGCCGCAAGTATTTGATGATACTGAGTGAGGCGGTCACCGCTACCACGACCCTGGCACTGTTGGGACTGCACTTAACGGGACAGCTCGTCATTTGGCATCTATATGTCGCTTTTTGCCTCAACGGCGGCTTTGAGAAATTCTCGCAGTTGGCCTATCGGGCCTCGCTCACGCTACTGGTGGAGCCCCAGCACTATGTCCGGGCCAACAGCATGAATACCGCCATTGGCTATGCTTCCAGCATTGTGGCCCCAGCGATCGCAGGCATCCTCTATCCCATCATTGGGCTCGGCGGCATCTGGCCGATCAACCTGGCCACCTTTGCCGTCGTCATTACCGTCATCGCGCTGCTCAAAATCCCCCAACCGCCGCCCGAGGATCGCCCCCCAGATCAAGCCGGGAAAGGGATGGCCGTCGTGTGGCAAGAAGTTTCCTTTGGCTATCGCTACCTACTGGGCCATCGCGGTCTGCGCGCCCTGCTGCTGGTGACGACGCTGTTTCATGCCACCCTACGGCTCACCGACCTGATTTATGACCCGATGATACTGGCTCGCACCGATGGCAGTTCAGACGCGCTGGCCGCAGTTTCCTCGATCGCGGGCATTGGCGGTGTCACCAGTGCCGTACTCATGAGCTTGTGGGGCGGCCCTAAGCGGCGGGTCAGCGGCATGTTGACGGGATTTATGAGCGCCGGTTTAGCCAAGATTATCTTTGGTCTGGGTCAAAGCCTACGGGTGTGGCTGCCCTCACAGTTTTTCTCGTCTATGAGCTTTCCGCTGATTTTGGGTTCGGAGATGGCGCTGTGGACGCTGGCGACGCCCGCAGCGGTGCAAGGGCGGGTGTTTGCCGCGCACTTTTTGACCTACGAGCTAGCCACCACCCCGATCTCACTCATGGCTGGCCCCCTGAGCGATCGCATCTTTGAACCGGCGATGCAGTCGTCAGGACTATTACCGACCCTCTTTGGTCCCATTGTCGGCATCGGACCAGGTTCAGGCATGGGGCTGTTGTTTACGGGCAGTGCGATGATCTGCTTTTTGGTGGGGGTGCTGAGCTGGCGGCTACCGGCGCTGAGGGGGTTGGAGAAGGGTAGTAAGTAGTAGGTGAGATTGCAACAGTAGCTAAAATGTGGCCAATAGGTTTACTGGGGAGGAAAGCAACCATGTCAGATATCCAAACGACGCTGATAGACCGGCAGGTTATTCACTGCAACACAGAGATTATGAGCGGTGCGCCGGTATTTGTGGGCACACGGGTACCGCTACAGACATTTTTCGACTACCTAGAAGGGGAGGCCGGACTAGCGGAATTTTTGGAAGACTTTCCTCACCTGAAGGATAAGGTGTATCAGGTGCTAGAGATTATTGTACGAGCCGCCTTAAGGGAAGATCGCACGACACATGCTCATTCTGCTTGACGAAAATTTGCTCAGCAGGAAGCTAAAGCGGCCACTAGTCGCAGCAGGGCACAGGGTTAAAAACGTTGAGGATATGGGCTGGCGCGGCGTCACAGATCGGCAGCTTCTAGACTTAGCGGTTGCCGCGTCGTTTGACATTTTTATCACTGCTGATAAGAACTTGCCATATCAACAAAATCTTAAAAATCTATCGTTAAGGATTGTGGTGTTGGATGCAACTAGCACTCGTCCAGACCATCTGCTGCCCTTAATCACTCAAATCAGCGAACAGCTACCGTCCTTAGAAATCGGCTCCGTTATGTTCATCAATGATGCTGGAGAAATGACATCTTTTGAGCTGTAGACTCAAGGCTTTTAGCGCATTACACCGGCAAAGGCAGGCGGCATGGCTCGACTCAGCCGTCCCCACGCTTCACTGCTAGGGTCAGCCCGTCGCCGATGCCCACCAGGCTGATGCTGACGCGCGAGTCCTGGTGCTGACCGCCAGCAACGAGCTGCTGGGGATTGTCCAGGGTGTTATCAGTCTTGATGACACTGTATTTGCCTAGAAGATGGCCTACCCGATATCGGGTAGGCCTGCAGTCACTTGACCCACTTTGAATCCCTGGAGGGGTGATATCGCTAACTTGCAAAATTTGCAAAAGTCGCCAGTCATCAAAGCCACCCAACAAATAAGAAAAAAACTCAATAGGAACGATTGTCTTCACTCCAGGTTCATGAAAAAATCATGAACCTGGAGTTTTGCTTGCCAGGCTGGAACTTCTTGACGGGGCAAGGGCCTTAGAAAAAAATCCCAGAACTGACAACCGCTTCAAGCACTTTTCTCTAATGGTTGCTACCCTGTGGATATACGCAGAACTTCACTATAACTTTACACATCTCATTTGAGGATTGGAAAATGCCGTGATAGCATTTACATGAAGTTATTGAGAGCTACTCCTAATAAGGAGGTGAATTCCCCAATTCCCGTTCGTCTGAGCGCTGGTTGGGTGCAGACTGAATCCCTTAGTCGGTTTCGAATGACTTGTGGGGTTTTATACGCACCCATTTTTCTGGGTTTTAAGAGTTTCAGGATTCAGGGTGTTTATCCCAATGGCGTTGAAGTCATTGCGATAGCAGCGATCGCCGATAAGTTGCCCGGTGATGGCCGAGGCCTCTTTGAGCTTGATGCCGACCAGTCCGCTTAAAAAAGGTCACTCTTAGCCATTGATGGGGTGATTCAGGATGAGTGGCTAGGTTGCCGCTAGCAGTTGCGATCGCGCCCACCCCTCATAGATGCCCAACCTTTTTGTCTCAAAGCAAGTTGACGCTGATGGTTAATCGATTGGCCAAGCTCTGGGGCTTTGGCGTTTTCATTTGTCCGTTACAGCTAAAAAGCTATTCGACTCGTTTGTCTAGTTCCGATTTCATTACCCCTTAGTCACTTTAGTCAGGACTTAATTTTGATGCTTTTGACTTCACCTACATCGACCCAGTTGAAGGGCGATCGCCCCACTGATCAGGCCCTTGTCATTTTGGATGCGAGTGTCGATTATTTGCCCCAGCTACTGGCTGATTTATCCTCGGTCGACTGGCTCGTGCTCGATGCGTCAGCCGATGGCATCACCCAAATCACTGCCGCGTTGCAAGCCCGGCAGTCGGTCTCCAGCCTGCACATTGTGTCCCACGGCACCGCCGGTGGTCTGCAACTCGGCAGCAGCCAGCTTTCCCTCGCCACGATCAGTCACTACACCCAGCAACTACAGACTTGGGCCACGGTGCTGCAAGGTCGCGATATCTTGCTATACGGCTGTCAGGTCGCCCAAGGGGCCTTGGGGCAGCTTTTCCTCCAGCAACTGCACCAGCTGACCGGCGCTAATCTGGCGGCCTCAGCGCAACGAGTTGGGCAAACGGCAGACCAAACTAACTGGATGTTAGAAACCCAGTTGGGCCAGGTAAAAACCCCCCTCATCTTCTCTGAGACCTTGCAGGCCAGCTATCCCGGTCATTTTGAGACGGTCAACTT
>JBCBJQ010000001.1:0-211545 GCA_038523235.1 Cyanobacteria bacterium J06626_4 | reverse complement strand
CCGTAGTATCGAATAAGAAAGCAAACTTAATTAATCGTGTCTCCATTTTTGTTCTCGACACAGTGTTAGCAGTTTGCTGAAATAACGGTTCCCATTTTTGTTAAGAGGATTGCAGTATGGCATCTTACAAAGTAACTTTAGTCAACGAATCCGAAGGTTTAAACACCACGATCGAAGTCGCTGACGATATGTACATTCTCGATGCGGCTGAAGAGCAGGGCATTGATCTTCCTTACTCCTGCCGTGCTGGCGCTTGTTCCACTTGTGCCGGTAAGATCACCGCTGGCGGCATTGATCAGTCTGATCAGTCCTTCCTCGATGACGACCAGATTGAAGCAGGCTTTGTTTTGACTTGTGTCGCTTATCCTACTTCCGATTGCACCATCGAAACTCACAAGGAAGAAGACCTGTACTAAGCTGCTGCTACAGCTAGGACACATTACTTGTGAAAGCGAGAAGCCACGGCTTCTCGCTTTTTGTTTATGGGCTGGTCAATTTACACCGATGCTCTGAGACCAGCCGATCAATCTGGCTGCGCTGCCGCTAGTTTCCCCTGCTCTCCAAGTTGGTTTTGGGAATCCATGGGGAGTTATGGCAAAATACCTAACCAAAATTCTTTCTTCCCCTGCTTGGGGCTGGCTATCTTTGCTCTTGTCGAGGCTAAGGCACAGAAACTGAAGTCATAGTCTATGCGTCACCTCGTCAAGAGGGTGACATCGCAGCGCTAAAATCACTGGAGTAGCTGATAATACCGTTTTTATAAGTGACTCTATTTGTCTCAAGTGAGGTACGTCATGACTTCCCCCGCTGATGTTTTGCAAGCAGCCCGAGAAATTCGTCCCTATTTGTCAGAGCTACTCACTCATCCAGATGCTGAAATCATGGCGCAACGGTTAGACCTGAGCCTCCGTACGGCCGCTGATTCAGAGGCGCAGAGTACCGGTATTCTTAATGTGTTGTCGTCAGCAGAGCCCACTCGAGAATGGGTACGCCTCTATTTAGAAGACCGTCAACCGGCAGCAGCAATATTACCCATCATCCGTACCTATCAGCCGCTACCAGGCAAAGCGGGCGTCGTGGCTAGCCCTCGCTATGTTTGTCCGGTCGCCAGTTGTCACCAAGTTTGGTATCGGCGACAGGCGGCTGACGACATTCCCAACTGTCCGATTCATGGGGTACAGATGGTTCGCGAGAGCAAAACAGCGCCCCATGGCAGCCAGGCAACCCCAGCTACCGATCTCTAAGGCGATTCTCGCTGTGGCATTGTCTGAAGGGCGGGTGAAGCTGATGCCTATGACTCTGCTCATGAAAGTGACACCCGGTCTGAGTCAGTTTGTCGGCGATCTCTTTAGCGATCTGTGCTGCTAGCAACTGCCGCTGCTCGATCGGCCGAGGCGATGATCCCCAAGCATCTTGGCGATCGCTAATAGCCGCGTGCGTTACTGAGCCGCCCCTTGGGTTTCTGGCGTAAATTTGTGGGCGTAGTCCTGTAGCAGCTCGCTAACCTGACCTAGCACACTTTCACCCGGCTGCGGCTTACCTAAGATCTGGCGCTCAGGATAAAATTCGGGTTGATTAAGGCTACGGGCAATGGCTTCTTTGACCTGGTCAGCAATCAGCATTGACAGCTCAGTTTTGGCATTATTGCGCTGAAAGGCTGCCCCCTCTTCAGTGGTGGCATAAAGCGGTGGCAAGCGGTTGAGGGCGTAGGCGGCAATATCGCCCAAGTCGAGTGTTGAGTTAGAGCTGGCCTCGATCTCGGCAACGCGAGAAATCGCTTCGGTGAGTACCAGTTCTTCCATCACGTTGATGAACTGCTTGCGAGGAACGGCGACCACCTCTCCGGTTAGCAGCGCCCCCATCAGGCGATCAAGCGACATATACTCTTCGATCGAAAGCTCGGAAGCCGTGTCGCAAATGCGTCCGACTTCGGCTTCCATGGCTGGCGTCAGATAACCGTCTTTAAGTGCTTGTTCAACAATATTTTCAATACTCATGGATTCTAACGCTCCGTTTGCGTCATCGACATCGCTCAAAGGACAACTAGAGCCAGAGCATGTCAGTAGATTCCGACACGCCTTCTGGGACTGGGCCTAGTGTGCCCTGAGGCCCTTGAAATTCGACACGGGGACAATTTCTCCGCTTTATTCTCTGGCGAAATGACTAAAGATACGGAAGTCTCGCAGCTCAGTAGCCACAAGAAGATTGACGGTCTTTGCGGCTCTCGACCTCAGATCGCCTGGACCATATGCGCCTGGACTATTTATTAGACCTCTTGCACGAATAAAATAAGGCCCCCTTCCGTCCCCCAAATTTGGGGAAACTGCTCTTGAAGGTTCTGTATGTCCCTAATAAGTAGAAAGCCCTAATTATCGTAGGGTGTGTCATCGCGTAGCATGACGCACCAAAGCCCGCCCTGGCGGTGCGTTGGGCTGTCACCACAACGCACCCTACAGCAATGTTTATTTATGGCGACCTACTTATCGGTTCGAAAGTCCCCCAGTATTGGTCGTAGGGGTAGGGGGCGCTCAACATTGACGCAAGAGATCTATTTTCTGTATCGATTATTCGAAAGAGCCATTGCGCCACGGGTTGGGGTCGACCGCCACTCCGTTGACATATAAGCCCCAGTGGAGATGCGGCCCTGTCGAAGCGCCGGTCGACCCGATCGTGCCGATCACTTGACCTGCCTGAACGATTGTACCCGGCTGCACGTTAATGCTGTTGAGGTGAATGAATATACTCTCGACCCCTTGGCCATGGTCTAATCCAATGGTGTTGCCATGGAGCTCGAAGCCGTCGGCAACGCGGCCCACCAAGGCAACTTTACCCGTTGCTGGCGCGATGACTGGCGAACCCGTTGCGGCAGCGTAATCGACCCCTCGGTGGTAATAATCTTCGGCAAACACGCCGTTGTAGTAGCGTCGCACGCCATATTCAGAGGTGACACTGCCCTGACTAGGGCGCAAAAAGGGGCCGTTCCACAATTTGTCGGGACTCAGAATTGCTTTAAAGGCCGCGACTTGATCAAACTCGTAGTCGGTGCCTAGATTACTGCGGCTAGGGGGCAGGGTAATGCGTTGCGTGCGAAAGGCGCGATCGCTGAGCCATACCATAGGATTACGAGGCCCCTCTGGGCCTTCAACGCGAATGACATATTCCCCCGACGGGTGCAGCGGACTGGTCGGTAGAAAGGTGCGATAGCGACCATGGCCCACGGCAAAGGTCGGGTAACCCGTGCCATTGATGGAGACGGCGGGCACGTGGGCGCTACCTCGATTTTCGCTAGAGATAATCGATACGGTATCGCCCTGACGCGGCCCCGAGGGAGCGATCAAGACGTCGTAGGCGTAGGCGGGTGGATGCGCCAGTGTAACAAAGAGCGTAATGGCCCCCGCCAAGGTCATGAACAAAACCGACTTCCAAGAAAATTGATGCTTTTTCAAGGCGGCGTTAAGACCCGGCAATCCATAGAAAGAGATGTGCTGTTTCATGGACGAAGTTCGGGGAAAAGTTGTGATGGTTAGAATACAGAGGGAAAGCAGCGAGAACGTTCGGTGAGTGATCACTCGCGCGACTCGATGGGCGGCCTAAACCCCTTTGATGTAAACCAGAGCCGAGCGCCACACGACGACAGAGTCACCCTCGACATTCAGACAAACACACTGCGGATCTTGCCAGGAAAGTGAGCCCGTAACCGTATCGCCCGTGACGAGCTTAACTTCTACGGTGCGTTTTTCGCGCAAATAGGCTTGTAGCAATCGAGTGCTAGGTAGTCCGGTTTCGAGTTCTAGTGACATGGCTGCAAACCGGTTTTGACGGTTTGTGAACGACTCATACTGGCCTTAAGGTTACCCGTTTTTCAAGATTTAGATCGCGCAGACCGGGGGAAAGTTCTAGGATAATAGCGGTCTGTATAGGGGGCGTTGCAGGCTGTGGCCGGTATCGACCCGTAGCTGACAGCAGCGCCCGAAAAGGCAGCTCGTTGAGGAAAGGTAAAGATGGCGATCGCATTTAGCAAATATCACGGGTTAGGCAACGACTTTGTCTTAGTAGACAATCGGCATCAAGCTGACCTGATGCTGACGGCAGAGCAGGCAGTGAAATGGTGCGATCGCAACTTTGGCATTGGGGCTGATGGCGTCATCTTTGCCTTGCCGGGGCAGGCGGGCACCGATTACACCATGCGCATTCTTAACTCAGATGGTTCTGAGCCTGAGATGTGTGGCAATGGCATTCGCTGCTTAGCACAATTCATTGCCGAGTTAGAAACCCATGATGGTCAGGCCGTCGTTGCGCCTAAGGCGTATGCCATTCATACCCTAGCGGGGACGATTACTCCGAAGCTGCAGCCCGACGGGCAGGTGACCGTCGATATGGGAGAACCGATTTTGCGAGCCGGTGAGATTCCGACCACGCTGGTGGCAGCGGATCAGCAAGTGGTCAATCAACCGCTGGACGTGGCTGACCAAAGCTGGGCTGTCACTTGCGTCAGTATGGGTAACCCTCACTGCATTACCTTTGTGAATGACGTGGCGGCGATCGCGCTGGCTGAACTCGGCCCGCAGTTTGAGCACCACCCGACCTTTCCGCAGCGCATCAACACCGAGTTTATTGAAGTCATCAGCCGCGACTATCTCAAAATGCGCGTTTGGGAACGGGGTGCCGGTGCCACTCTCGCCTGCGGCACCGGGGCCTGTGCGGCTTTAGTCGCTGGTGTGCTGACGGAAAATTGTGATCGCGCCGCCACCGTTGAGCTGCCGGGGGGGCCTCTGCGCATTGAGTGGTCGGCCAGCGACAATCGGGTTTATATGACCGGGCCAGCGGCCAAGGTGTTTGCCGGCACCATGGTGGGGTAGTCGCCCCTGAATTTTCGGCCTGAAGAACCCGGTTGCTATGAAAAACTTGCCGCAGACTGTTGACCTGTTTTCAGCAACCGGGTTCTTGGACACATTATTTCTTGGCATACTCGAAGCCTTGCCCTACCAATCTGTTTTGCCACGGGTCTGTTTAGTCACTGGAACGAGCAGCCACGATGGGATCTCGTCGTTTAATTTTTCGATAGCGTAAAATTCAGCTTTTCGAGTTTTTATCCCAGCGACCCTTGGCCCTCGAACTGTAACCCTGCGTCTGTATTTTCCTCAACGGGTGTCCATGACTTTAGTTCTCACCAACGACGATGGTATTGATGCACCGGGCATTCGGGCGCTGCAGGCGGCCCTTCCGGGCCAAACTACCGCCATCGTGGCCCCTGATCGCCCTTTGTCAGGCTGTAGTCATCAGCTCAATCGCGGCGGCGCGATCGCCCTTGACCGTCGTCATGAGCGCGAACATGCGATCGCGGGCACTCCTGCCGACTGCACGCGAGTGGCGGTGAGTTACCTGTATCCACAGGCCACTTGGGTGCTGTCTGGCATTAACGCCGGGGGGAATCTGGGAGCCGATATGTATGTGTCGGGCACGGTGGCCGCAGTGCGAGAGGCCACTCTGTTGCGGGTACCGGGAATTGCGATTTCCCACTACATTCATAATCGTCGCCCAATCGACTGGGCGGTGGCCACACGGCTAGCTCGTCAAGTATTAGAACAGCTGATGCCTCACCCGCTGCCGCCAGGACAGTTTTGGAATGTGAATTTGCCTCATCTGCAAGCCGACGATGCGGTGCCGACTCTGGTGGAATGTCCGCCCTGCACGCAGCCATTGCCTACGGAGTTCAAAATCGAAGACAACCAGTTTTATTACAGTGGCAAGTACGGCGATCGCCGTCGTGATCCCGGGGCTGACGTTGATGTTTGCTTGTCAGGCAACATCAGCCTGTGCAAAATTCGACTGTGGTGATCAAAATTCGATGATGGGGATAAAAAGGCGATCAGGCCGTTCAGCCAGACGACGCACTATCATAGTGAAGCTGTTTGAACCGGGGGACTGCTCTAACTGTCCTTAGTTCAAGCGCCTTTGATGCTTTCACTGTTTGCTCTGGCTGGGGCGATGTCTCAATTTAACCAAGGCCTGACGCTATTTCTGAGCTTGCTCGTCGAAGCTACGCCATTTTTGTTGTTGGGTGTCGCTTTTTCGAGTTTGTTGGCGATCTTGGTCGATGAGCGCAAGCTGGTGGCCTTGACGCCTAAAAATCCGGTGTTAGCCGCCATTGCTGGGAGCCTATTTGGCTGTTTGTTTCCCGTCTGTGAGTGCGGCAATGTGCCGGTGGCTCGGCGTCTGCTGATGCAGGGTGCGCCTTCGGCGCTGGCTATTGGTTTTTTGCTGGCGGCCCCGACGGTTAACCCCATTGTGTTTTGGGCCACTTGGGTGGCCTTTCGTGATCAGCCCTCAATGGTGTTTTGGCGCGTCGGGCTGACGATTTTGATCTCGGTGATTATTGCCTGTGTCTTTAGCGTGCAGAAAGACTTGCGGCCCTTTTTACAACCGGCGATCGCCCGGCAGTTGCTGCCCCCCGAGCCCGAACCCGCGCTAGCGACCACGACCAGCGACAGTCCACTATTGACGCGGGGCACCTATCTGCTGCAATCAACGGGCACGGTGAAGCTTGATCGCCCTCTGGCCAGCACATTGGATATGGCAGTTTTGCCCACCGCTGCCTGGACGGTCAAGGCCCAAGCGGTGTTAGAGATGATGCTGCAAGAATTTCGCGAACTTGGGGCGGTGTTGGTTATGGGCAGTGCGATCGCGGCGACGGTGCAGGTGGCGATTCCCCGCGAGTGGATTTTGGCGCTGGGCCAAGGCCCGATCACTTCGATCTTGGCGATGATGCTATTGGCTTGGGTCGTCTCGATCTGCTCGACGGTAGACTCGTTTTTTGCTCTGTCCTTCGCCTCCATTTTTACCAGCGGCTCCATCCTGGCCTTTTTAGTTTTTGGCCCGATGATTGACCTCAAAAATATTTCACTGCTCCTAACGACCTTTAAGAGTCGGGCGGTGATTTATCTATTTGTGCTGGCCGCCCAGCTGACCTTTGTGTTTACGTTAGCCGTCAACCTTTACACCAGCTGGTAGCCCTCTGAGATGAAACGGACCTTTCCCTGGCCCATTGCTTTCGATGCCCTGGCCCTGCTGCTATGGGGGCTGATGATTTTGCGGTATTGGTGGACGGGCCGCCTCGCGGTGCTGTTGCATCCCGATTATCACTGGTTGGCGATTGGTGCCGGTTGGTTACTCTTGCTGATGGCTCTGTGGCGCGGCGCGGCCCTGCTGTGGTCGCCGAAAAGCCTTAATACTCCTCACATTGCGCTGCTGCCGCGGCGGTGGAGCTTAGCGGTGCTGCTGGCTGTGGCCGTTTTTGGCATTATTTATATTCCCCGCCCGTTTACCAGCGATACGGCCCTGGCGCGGGGTATTGCGGAGCCAGTGGCGCTGACGCGATCGCAGCCCCGCCGATTTGCCCGCAACACCCCGCCCGAAGAGCGTTCCCTGATTGACTGGATCCGCCTGCTCAACGTTTATCCGGAGCCTGATGCCTACACCGATGAGCCGGTCAACATTACTGGCTTTGTCATTCATCCGCCCAACTGGCCTGATGATTATCTGCTGGCGGCGCGGTTTGTGCTGACCTGCTGTGCGGCCGATGCCTATCCGGTCGGGTTGCCGGTGCAGCTGTCGGGCGATCGCGGAGAGTTTGCTCCCGACAGTTGGGTGAACATCACTGGCACCATGATGACCGACACTGTCGATGGCCAACGCCGATTGGTGATTCAGCCGCAGGACGTTTTGCCGGTGCCGGAGCCGAAGAATCCCTATGAGTTTTAATCGCGCTGCTCAGCGAGCTTTGAGACGCTCCAAGGCGTCCCTCGATCAAATCGCGATGGCGTTGATGGTGGGGTTAGTGGTGCTCGCCTTTTTACTCGTCGTTTTGGGTGACCATGCCACGGTCAAGGTGCGCGATTTTTCCTGGCAGGCGCATACCGTCGGCGCGGATAATATCGCGTTTGCCATCACGTTTACGCGCCCGATGGACCCTGAAACCGTGGAGGCAAATCTGCAAATTGAGCCGCCTTTGCCAGGCCGGGTGAGCTGGGCGGGGCGGCGCTTGGCCTACACCTTAGATGTGCCCATTCCCTACGGTGAGACCTATGAGGTACGGTTGCCAGAAGCCCGCGATCGCTTCTCGATCGGGCAGGCCACTGCAACCCAGTTTGAGCCCTTTACGGGCAGCTTTCAAAGTCGTGACCGAGCGATTGCCTTCATCGGCACCCAAGCTGACGAAGCGGGCCGTCTGATGTTGATCAACTTCTCCCAAGCGGGGGCCACGACAGCGCTGACCCCGCCCGATTTGACCGTGCTCAACTTTGAGCCGTATCCCTTGGGCGATCGCCTGCTGTTTTCTGCCGTGCCGACCGCAGCGGCCGCCTCCGGCAGTGCAACGGCTTCACTCTTTACGGTCGCCACGGGCTTAGCCCCGCTGGCCCCAGAACAATCTTTGACCGAGGCGGTTACCGTCTCGTTTGCTCCCGACGAAGCCGGTACTCTAACGCCGATTCTCGATGGCGATGAATACCAAAATCTGGCGTTTGACCTCGCCCCTAATGGCAAAAAGATCGTGGTGCAGCGGGTGAACCCCACCTCACCGAGCGATTTTGGACCGTGGGTGATTCCCGAAGGCGAGACCCCTCAGCGGCTAGACACCGAGCCTGGTGGTGAGTTTTTGATCGGGCCAGACAGCCAAACGCTGCTGCTGCTGCAGGGACAAGGTACGGCCATCATTCCGCTCGACTTGCAGGCAGAGGGTGCGATCGCCGCTGACCCGCTCGACTTTTTGCCTGAGTTTGGCCGCGTGTTTGATGTCACCAGCGATGGTTCGGCCGCGGCGATGGTCGATTTCAACCAAAACGACCCGGAACGGCGCTTTACCGAAACGCTGGTATTCGTCACCATTGACGGTGAAGAAACCCCCCTGCTGGATACGACCGGCTCGATCCTGGCCGCTGAGTTTGACCCCACCAACCAAATCCTCTATGTCTTAGCGAGTGAGCTGCTGCCGGGGGCCGACTACCAAGAGCAACCCTTTCTCACGGCGATCGCCTTGGATGAATCGCCGCTGCTGGTGCCGCTGCTGACCTTTCCGGCCCAATCGCGCGTCAGCATGAATATCTCGCCGGATGGTCTAGCGATCGCGCTAGAAGTGGCTTCGCCGACTCCTGATGGTGCTGCTCAAAACTTGCTGCTACCTTTGTTTCAGACAACGGAGGAACGCTTGACGGGCACCCCAGCACAGACAGAGCCGCAAGTGCTGCCCTTTACCGGCGCGACCCCGACTTGGCTGCCGTAACTTTGGTCATGCCAGGTGGCTTATACAGGTAAGAGCGATCGTTGGCAGGTCGGACATACCGCATGAATCGTGAGCTGGCAGTCGAGTAAGTGATAGCCAGATTTTTTGGCGGTTCGCGCTCCCGCCTTTAGCACCGAATCATTTTTAAACTCGATCGTCTTACTGCAGCGGACGCAGATCAAATGGTGGTGGTGATGGGGCGATGGCTGGTTGATTTCGTAGCGCTTTTGGCCCTCAGCCAGCTCTAGCTCGCGTAAAATGCCCATGCGAGCCATCAGTTTGAGATTGCGATAGATGGTGGATAAGCTCACCTGCTCACCCTCATCTTTGAGAACGTCACGCAAATCTTCGGCGCTCAAATGCTCGCCCTTGGCCAGATTCTGAAACGTCTCTAAGATAATTTCCCGCTGTGGGGTCAAGCGCCACCCACGCTCATTCAATTCAGCCTTGAGGGCGGCTGGGGTATATGCCACTAGAATTATGCTCCTCTCAACAGCGACGCCTTGTTGACAATGATAGCGACTGATCCATACAATTTGCAAGAAGATTTTCTTATTGAGAATAGGTCTCAACTTATTTAGCGGGCTTGATTGTGAATACGGTCAGAAGGCTCTAAATCTAGCGCTTTGCCGAAAACCAGGCGGGCTAGTTCTTTCGTTGATTGTGCCTGATCCTATGGCTCGACTTTGAGGCGGCGGAGAGCGTCTAGAAATGTGCGGCAGGCCCAGGGTAACAATTCATATCCATATCTTAAGATTCATGGGTTGACGGCGACTGCGATGGTTCAGCGACGATGCCAGCCCAGTTAATGGGATCGAACCGCTGCCTTGATCGGGATTCTAAGGTCTCTGATTCTCATGGTTGGGAGTGCCGCGTGAGCGGTATGGGCTAGTGCCATGACGATCGCTCGCTTTGATGATTGCGTGCTCACGGCTCCAGCTGGCTGGGCATCCCCCGTGGGCATTGCTGGTTACTCGGCTGCCGGGGCCAGTGCCGGTGGCTGTGTCGCGATCGCCATCCCCACGTTATCGAGGGTGCGTAACTGATCCATTACGGCGACTACTTGACCGTGAGGCACGGCGGCGTCAGCGCGAATAATGATCAGCAGCGGGCGATCACCTACCCGCCGAGCCTGCACCAGTGAGGCCAACGATGATAACGACGTCGCCTCGTTGCCCAATTGGAGATCGCCGCCATCTGTCATCGTCAGGATTAATGAGTAATCTTGCAGCTGCTGTTCGCTGGTGGCGGCGCCGGGGAGGTCAACGGGTAAGCCCTCAGACCGGGTGAGAAAAAGACTCGACAGAATGAAAAATGTCAGCACCACAAAGATGACGTCAATCATCGGCACGATATTGATTTCAGGAGCCGTATCCGGATCTTCAGGTAGATTCATGGGCTCAAGCCATTTTTGAATGGGCGCGGGTTCACAGGTCATTGCCGATGACTGGAGGCACCGGCCAGGTAGCAGAGACCCTGGCAGAGTGCTGTTCATTTTGCCGGGGCGGACTCGTCTCAGGTCAGCAACCTGACAACACCGCAGCTCTGATGATGTTCACAGCTGCGGGCGTTATCTCGAAATCAAATAGGCATCGGGAAGTTCGGCAGCGCTTCCTGCCCCCTCTATAAAACGCCTTTGGAGCTAGGGATTTGACTGGCGCGACGCGGATCAATCTCCGTGGCCATGCGCATGGCACGGGCAAACGCTTTGAAAGTCGCTTCAATAATGTGGTGAGAATTGATGCCGTCGAGCTGGCGGATGTGTAGGGTCATTTGGCTGTGGTTGACGATCGCCACAAAAAATTCCCGCACTAGCTGGGTGTCATAGTTGCCGACGCGCTGAGTGGGAATTTCGAGTCCGTAGCTGAGGTGGGGCCGCCCCGAAAAATCGAGTGCTACCTGTACTAGCGATTCATCCAGGGGGGCGACAAAGTGGCCGAAGCGAACAATCCCTTTACGATCACCCAGTGCCTGCTGCAAGGCCATCCCTAAGGTAATCCCCACGTCTTCGTTGGTGTGGTGGTCATCGATTTCGTAATCGCCTTGGGCCTGCACGCTGAGGTCAAACAAACCGTGGGAAGCAATTTGGTGCAGCATGTGATCGAGAAAGGGCACCCCGGTTTGCGCCTCGCACTGGCCGGTGCCGTCGATCGTGAGCGTGACCTGGACGTTGGTTTCACCGGTTTGGCGGGCGACGGTGGCGGTTCGCTCAGGCAGTATTAGCGCGGGGCGGGCATGGGTGTCGCGGTCTTGAAGTTGCATGGCAATAGTTGAGTGGATGGGACGCTGGTAGGGGTGAGGCATGCTCAATGAGTGATTAGGACGCGGCCAAAATGTAATGTCGAGAATGTCTCGCCCCTACGGATTATTTTACGGGTTGGTCATGGCGGCCAAAACGGGGCGAATGTCATCGTTAGTCACCTGATCGGTGATGAACACATCGGCGATCTCCTTAGGCAAGATAAACCGCACCCGACCGGCTTCGACTTTTTTGTCAGCCTGGAGTAAGGCGATGAGTCGCTCAGTTTCGGCATTCGGCGGAATTTGGCTGGGCAGCTTGGCTTTGGCGATGAGCTCCGTTTGGCGCTGTTCGGCGGCGGCGGGCCAGAGTTGCAAGGCTGTTGCCAACCGACCGGCGGCGGCCATGCCGATCGCCACCGCTTCCCCATGGTTGACGGTGCGGTAACCAGTCGCACTTTCAACCGCGTGGCCGATCGTGTGCCCGTAGTTCAAAATGGCTCGCAGCCCCGCTTCTTTTTCGTCCTGGGCGACGACCTCTGCCTTCGCCTGGCAAGATCGCGTCAAGATAGTTTGCAGCAGTTCGCCACTGACGTAGCGATACTGGTCGAGACGGGGGACTTGGGTCAACGTTTCAAACAGCGTGGCATCCCAAATGATGCCGTATTTGATGACCTCCGCCATGCCGGCCCGAAACTCACGGGCCGGTAGCGTTTTCAAAACGTTGGGATCGATGACCACCAAGCGCGGCTGGTGAAAGGCCCCAATCAAATTCTTGCCATGGGGATGGTTAACGCCAGTTTTGCCCCCAATCGAAGCATCGACCATGGCCAGCAGTGACGTGGGAATCTGCACGACGCCAATCCCCCGTAACCAGGTGGCGGCGGCAAATCCGGTCATATCACCAATCACGCCCCCACCCAGGGCCACCATCGCCGACTTGCGCTCTAGCTTGGCCTGATAGGCCGCATCGTGAATTTTTTGGATAGAGCGCAGGGTCTTGTAGCGTTCACCAGCCGGCAAGAGGCAGGTGCTAACCTGATACCCCGCCGCCGCTAAAGACTGGACGAGGCGATCGCCATAATGCCGAAAAATTACTGGGTTAGAGACTACCAGCAGCTTTTGGCCGGTCGGCACCAACGGTTTTTGGTGATCGGCCAGCCAGCCGCCCACATGATTTAGCGCATCGGGCGCGATCACAACTTCGTAGGCATTTTGAGGCAGATCGACGGCAATAATGGACTTCATCGCAGATTTGATCGGGTGCAGAGTGGGTCTTTTGCCATCCTACTGGCTGTTTCCCAATAGTTCTCAGGATTATTCGGTTTTCGCAGCGTGAATTTTGTTCATCCCATCGGCTGTTGCCGAGACGTCTTGCTTTGAACGGGATGAGGCTTAGAGAGCAGCCAGATCACTGCAGTAGGGATGGATGCTCGCTCAGATATGGCCAATTTGGCTGCGTGGTTGGCCTTTTGGCCGGCGATGAGTACACTTAGGAGTGCATTAGTACTCCTGAGGGCTGCACGATGATCTCAGTGCTGCATTTGTCCGACATTCACATGGGTAGCGGTTTTGCCCACGGTTGCCTCAACCCGGAGACGGGCATGAATACCCGACTGGAGGACTTTGTTGCGACGCTAGGCCGGTGCGTTGATCGGGCGATCGCCAGTCCTGCTGACTTAGTGCTCTTTGGGGGAGACGCTTTCCCTGATGCGACGCCGCCGCCCTTGGTGCAGCAGGCCTTTGCCAGCCAGTTTCGTCGCCTGGCCGATGCCAACATTCCCACGGTGCTGCTGGTGGGCAACCATGATCAGTACGCCCAAGGGCAGGGCGGTGCCAGCCTCTGCATTTATCGCACGTTAGGAGTGCCGGGGGTGATTGTGGGCGATCGCCTAGAGACGCACACTATCCAAACCGCCAACGGGCCGGTACAGGTGATCACGCTGCCCTGGTTGACCCCTTCCACCTTATTGACCCGTCCCGAGATGGAGGGGTTGTCAATGGCAGAAGTGAGCCAGCAGCTGTTAGATCGGCTGCGGGTTGCCTTAGAGGGCGAAGTTCGCCGCCTTGACCCCACCGTGCCCACCATTCTGTTGGCGCATCTGATGACTGATACGGCCACCTTTGGCGCCGAGCGGTTTCTTGCCGTGGGGCGCGGCTTTAACGTGCCGATGGCGCTGTTGGCGCGACCCTGCTTTGATTATGTGGCGCTGGGCCATGTGCATCGGCACCAAGTGCTCTGTGAGTCGCCGCCCGTGGTGTATCCCGGTAGTATCGAGCGCGTTGATTTTAGTGAAGCCGATGAGGAGAAAGGCTATGTCTGGGTGACGGTCAAAAAACAGGCCACCCAGGTCGAATTTTGTCCCCTGCCGGTGCGACCTTTTCGCACCGTTACGGTTGATCTGACGGCGGCGGCTGAGCCGCAGGCAAAACTATTGCGGGCGATCGCTAAACATGATTTACAGGATGCGGTGGTGCGCCTCATGTACAGCCTGCGGCCCGACCAAGTAGAGGCGGTGGATAACGCCGCGATTTTTGCCGCCTTGGCAACCGCTCACACCTACACGATTCACCCGCAAATTGTCACGCAAAAATCGCGATCGCGACTGCCCGAACTGACTCCTGGCAACAGCCTTGATCCGCTAGAAGCGCTGCAGACCTATCTCAACAACCGCGAAGATTTGGCTGAGCTGGCGACCGATATGGTCGCCGCCGCCCAGGCGCTCATCGCTGACGCCCCCGTTGAGCTTGAGACCGCCTCCCCACCACCGCAGGCAGACGAGAGCACGCCCCGAGCAGCCGATCCGGAAGACGAGGCCCTCAGACAACTGCGACTGCTATAAATTGGCAGCTTGAGAACGGCAGCGGTGGCGAGTATTGGTGTTCTGAGTGGCAGCGGCAAGTGGGTCGGTGGCGGGTCGGCATAGGGGCGATGATGGTAAGTGGGCAATGGAAGTCGGGCAACTGCGCCCTAGACCAGGTTGGGGATAACACCGCTTAGAATAAAACCAGCAAAAAGCGGGAGAGATAGCCCCTATGCAGGATGCGATCGCTGCGGCCTTGGAAAAAAAAGACTTTCGCACCGCCGCTACCCTACTGCAGCAGTGGCAGCAGAAAGACGCTAAAGATCCTAAATTTTTGCTGGCCGCAGGCCAATATCAGGAGGCGACCGAACGTTGGGATCAGGCCGAAAAAACCTATCTGAAACTGCTGCGACAAACCGCCAACTCCAAGGTGATGGTACAGGCTCGCCAAGGCATTCAGCGGGTGCAGACACAACGCGATGCGGCGCAAGCTAGCGCCCTCGAAGCCGCCCGCGCTCAACCCGATGGTCAGGCGCCCGGTCTTTTATGCTTAGAGCCCGTGACAGGAGAGCAGCGGCAGGCTGCGGCCCAAGGGTTAGCCCAGGTGACGGGCATTGATGCCTATACCGCGCGGTGGCAAATTCCGAGTCGAGAGTGGCGGCTGTATCGGGTGGGGCCGATTGGCGATTTGCAATATTACACTCAAGCCTTGACCGCTGCTCACACGCCGGCCTTTTGGGCCAAGCATGCAGAAATCCAAGCAATTCAGGTGTTTCGGGTGCAAAATTTTCGGCGGGTGCAGCCTACCGCCGAAGTCGTTTGCAAAAATGCGACGGGGCAACTGGGAGCGATCACCTTTGACTGGTCAGAAATCTCGCAAATCGTGTTGGGCCAGCTCCCCATGTTTGAATCTGTGGTGGATACGACTGCCCGCCGACAGCTGACCCGCAAAGAGCAAACGCAAGACTATGCCGAGATCGTTGATCTGCACTGTCATCAGCGGCGCTGCGTGCTGCGGCTCTGCGATCGCACCTACGACTTTCGCAAAGGCAATCCGCTGCCCAATGCTGAGGCTATTCCTGATAAGGCCTTTTCGACCCGGCCACAGTGGCAGGCGTTGGTGCAATACTTACAGCAGCAGGTTGATGCCCCAATTCACAAGGGTTTTACCAAGTTTGGCGAAGGGGCGGTGGAGTTTCTCGACCTGCTGCCCCCCCTCAAACCTCACATCGAACTCGCTCGCCTCAAGGACAGCAACTGGGATCCGGCTTTTCATCTTTACAGCGGTTTGCATTTCCTTCGCTATGGGACGACAGCGGCGACGTAACTGTGTTGTTCGCGTGCGGCTATCAATCTGATGAGCGATCGCGACCAACCGTTCTCCCCATTCTCTGAAACAAAACGACAAATCTGCCCCTCTGCTCCCTTGGCTCCCCTGCATTGCCAAAATTGCCTTGACAGTCTAACCACGAGGAAATGGCATCAGGCTTCCTGCAGCTGCTTTTGTCTTTCCTGTTCCATCTCTGCTTCCAACTCTTTGTTGAGAAAGTAATTCAGAAAGGTGCGGACAATGGCGACGATGACGAGCTTGCCCAAGTCTTCCATCGTGGGGGCGACCGTGGTCGATAAGATGTCAGCCGCTAGCTGAAACTCCAAGGCTAGCGCCAGCCAAGTTCCAAATTTGAGTCGCAGTTGATTAAAGGGAAAATCTTCGCCTCGCTGCCGTCGGTGGCGCAATCTGAATGTCAGCTGAATCGTCTTTAGCAAGCCGAGCACCACGCAAAAAACTGAGATGGTTTCCAAAACCAGTTTGGCTACCATCACAAACCCATTGAGGCTGTGCTCCCAAATCTCTAACAATTCCATTGGATTTTTCCCTGCCTGGTTAACTGGATGGCTTCAGAAGATTTCTTGCAAAGCCCCTACCCTCTGCTATGTCGCCAACTGCAGTGAGGCCAAAAGGCTGCCCTGCTAGACGTTTTCCTTAACGGCACCCGGCACTGGCATTAGCCGACCAACAGATCCTCTTCGGGATACTTCACCATGCTGGGGCTGTGGTCGCCCACGAGCGCTCCCATAAAGAGCAGCACCCCCACGCGACCCACATACATCGTGGCGATGATCACCAGCTGTGAGGGGGTCGAGAGCTCCGCCGTGATGCCAGTCGAGAGCCCCACCGTGGCAAAGGCCGAAACGGCCTCAAACAGCAGTCTTAAGAAATTAAATCCAGGATTAAATAAGGCCAGCGCGATGGTGACACCGACCACCGTGAGCCCCGAGCCCACGACCACGCTAATGGCTTTGAGAATGCGCATGGGGGGAATCTCACGGCGGTAGATTAGCACCTCGTCGTAGCCCCGCAAAACGGTGCGGGTGCAGACAAATAGCAGACTAATCGTGGTGGTTTTGACGCCGCCGCCAGTGCTGCCAGGGCTGGCCCCAATAAACATGAGGGCAATCATCAGAAACAACGACGCATCATGCATTGCGTTGATGTCAACGGAGTTGAAGCCAGCCGTGCGGGCAATCACCGACTGAAACCAAGCCGCTGACAGCTTGGTTTGGAAGGGGAAATAACCCAAGGTGGCGGGATTGGTATATTCCACCACGAGGAATGCGAACGTACCCAGCAGCAACAGCACCAAAGTCGTCACGACGACCACTTTGAAGTTGAGGGAAAACTCACTGCGCTGTGAGCGCTGCAGCAGGCGATCGCGGCCCCACAAAAAGGCTTCCATAATCACCTGGTAGCCAATGCCGCCAAAAATCACTAAGAGCGTAATCACTCCGGTGACCCAGCCCGAATGCACATAACGCACTAGGCTGTCTTCAAACAGGCTGAACCCCGCATTGTTAAAGGCGCTAATGCTATGAAAGAGGGCTGACCAGAGACCCCACGCCGGGCCGTGTTCGCGCATCATCGTGGGCATCAGGCAAAACGCCCCGGTCAGCTCAATGATCAGGGTCATGCCAATGATCGAAATAATTAGCGATCGCCCGCCTGACAGCTCTTGAATATCCATCGATTGTTGAACTGCCAACCGCTCTTTGAGCCGTAAGCGCCGCTTTAACACCAGCAGTAAGAGGGTGGTCGCTGTCATATAGCCCAACCCCCCCACCTGAATCAGCAACAGAATAATGAACTGCCCGAGGGGCGAGTAATAGCTGCCGGTATCGACGACGATGAGCCCCGTGACACAGACTGCTGACGTCGCGGTAAAAAACGCCACAATCGGTTCATTCCACTGCCCGGTCGCCGTCGCGAGCGGCAACCAGAGCAGCGCTGTACCCAGCGCAATCAACATCAAAAAGCCCGCGCAGATGGTTCGCGGGACGGTCATTTCAAACGAGCCCATGGATCTTTAAAGACTGAAAGACAGCTTGCGGCTGACTCTAACAAACCCAGCGGTTTGCAACCCTAGAGGCCAGCAACATCGCTCCCTATCTTTTCATGAGTTGTCGGGCTGTTTCAGCTTTGTGGCAGGAAATAATGCGGTTAGGGCATTTTTCGGGGCGCGGTCGGGACGTCAGGCCTGGCCGCTCGACCCCACATCACGGGTTTCAAATTTTCGCTGATGACAAGAAAAGGCCTGACCATCTTTCCAGGAGTTGCGGCAGAAGACTACACTGCCCTAGGAGTCGCAAAAGTGCCATGAGTTCAGACCTGTATCAAAACATTCAAACTTTCTACGACGAGTCCTCTGGCCTTTGGGAGCGGACGTGGGGTGAGCACATGCACCACGGGTTTTATGGCCTGACCGGCACGCATCAAAAAGACCAGCAACAGGCTCAAGTTGACCTGATCGATGCTCTGCTGCAATGGGCTGAGATCCAGCAAGCTCGCAAGATCTTGGATGCGGGGTGCGGCATTGGCGGCAGTGCGCTGTATTTAGGCGATCGCTACGATGCTGAGGTTATGGGCCTAACGCTGAGTCCCAAACAGGCAGCTCGGGCGACCGAACGAGCGGCGATCGCCGGGCTGGCTGAGCGCGCCCAGTTTCAAGTCGCTGACGTGCTGAATACGCCATTTCCCGATGAGCAGTTCGACCTGATCTGGTCGATGGAAAGCGGCGAGCACTATCCTGACAAAGGGCAGTTTTTTCAAGAGAGCTATCGCTTGCTCAAGCCCGGCGGCAGGCTGCTTATGGCTACCTGGTGTCACCGACCAACCGAGTCCCTCGCGGGTGTCCTCACTCAGTCTGAACAGTGGCATTTAGATGCGCTTTATCAGGTCTACCATTTGCCCTATGTGCTGTCGCTGCCCGACTACGCCCAACTGGCAACCCAGGCTGGATATCGCGCCGTGCGCCCGGCTGACTGGTCTGATGCGGTGGCCCCTTTTTGGGATGCGGTGATTAGCTCAGCCCTGCAGTGGGAGGCGATCGTGGGGCTGTGGCAAGCGGGCCCGCAAACCCTGCAGGGGGCACTGGCGCTGGGGCTAATGCGCTGGGGCTTTCAGCGTGGATTGGTGCGCTATGGCATTTTGACGGCGACCAAATAAAATCCCCCAAGGCTAATGACCTCAGGGGAGATAGGAACTATCAGTGAGTACTCTTGGTTGTCAGCGATCGCTCACTACGTCAGACTGTCTTATTGAACTGGGGTGGCCCCACAGTCAAAGAGTCGATAAACGGCAGCGGTGGTGTAGTTCCGCAGCGACTGGGCATTGGGTCGAAACTCACTGCCTCTTTCGTTGAAAGGCGTGGCAACACCACAGTAGGCTGACATGACGCCGATGGTTTCTTCGTTCCAGTGACCAGATGTGTCAGAGAAGTTAAAGACTTCACCCGTCGGCTCAATTTCTTCCGGCCGAATCCCTTCCGCTGAGGCCACCACCTCAGCGGTGCGACGCAGCATTGACATGAGCTCAGCGCGGGTAACCGTATCCGTCGGGCGGTAGTTGCCAGAGGGATCACCGGTCACGATGCCAGCATTTTTCAAAATCGTAATTTTTTCAGCGCTCCAGCGATCGGAGGCGACGTCTGGAAACGGTGCGGCTGTGACCGCGACAGCCGTTGCCAGCCCTTTAGTACCGAGGGCCTCAACCACGATGGAAGCCGCTTCTTCGCGGGTCACCGGACGTTCGGGGCTAAAGGTGCCGTCCTGCTGTCCCGCGACGAGGCCTTTATCAACGGCTAAGGCAATTTCCGTAGCATAAATGTCCCGCGAAATATCGGGGAAAGGATACTCTACGTCAGGTGTCGGATCCGGCGTCGGCGTCGGGTTGATCGCTACACCGTCATCGGTCTCTAGCTCCGCCAGAGTCGCATCGTTGGTGTAATAAAAGTGACCGAGGGCTTCGCCTTCATAGGTGCGTTGGGTAATGCGCCAGCCCGGCTGTAGCTTGATTTCGGTATAGCCGTTCGCACTAATACCGCCCGTGCGACCAATCAAAATTGAAGAGCCTCGGATGGGCTGCCCCATCAGCACCAGCTCATCGCCCGACTCTTTGACGACTAAGGAATAGGCCGACCCTAACTCTTCGCCACCCACGCGGATGGAATAGCCATTCGAATCGGAAGTCGGGGCACAGCCGCTGGTATTTTCGCGCCACAGCGGATCAACCACGCCCGGACTGGTGCCACTCACATCAAAGCAGTTTGCCCCAGGGGTGCGCTCACGAATCAGCCATAGCTGATAAGGAATGAAGCTGCCGCCTGGAATCGCCACTGATAGATACTGACTTTGGTCAACTTCTAAAGAACCAAAATCTGCAGCGAGTGTTGCAATCGTACTGCCGAGAACCCCGATGGTGGCGGCGGCAGCAACTGCAACAAACTTAAATGCTTTTATTGTTTTCATAATTCACCCGTTGAATCTCACCCAATGTAGAGACGATTGCCGTAGGTCTAGGTGCCCATGATGACGCAGAATCTGCAGCCTAATGCCGCCAATATTGTTCAGTAAAGAGAAAGTAAAGACCTGCCCTTTTACCAACCAAAACCCTTGAATCACCTAGAGCATGGCTATTATTAGATCAAATTGTCGATGAATTGAGATCTTTCTGGAAAGATTTCAGAAAGCGTAACTTGTCTCAGTCCGTATAAAAAGTTGCCTGATCCCATCCGGCACATGTGCGGGACGCTCACCTGACCACCTCTAAACATAGGACTCAATAGCTATGCATATCAGCGATCGCCTATATCAAAAACAGTTGGGCCTGTTCAGCGGCGTGCTTGCCCTGTTCAGCGGTTTGGCGATCGCCGCCCCCAGTCAGGCCTTTGATCGCGAGGCCTTGACTCAACTGATTAGCACCGGCGATTGCCCCGACTGCAACCTCTCGGGCGCTGACCTCAGACGGTTAGATCTAAGCGGCGCTAACTTACAGCGGGCCAACTTAACTGAGGCCAACCTTTACCACAGCAATTTAGACGGCGCCGATCTGAGTGGTGCCGATTTGAGTGGTGCTTACCTGGCCAAGGCATCGGCGATTGCGGCGACCTTGGATGCGGCGCTGCTGCATGAGGCCACTTTTTATGAATCAGATTTTACGGCCGCATCGCTCTATGGCACTCGGTTCGGCAATGCCTACATTGAAGACTCTCTGTTCGTCGATGCGGTATTAATTGCTGCTGATCTCAGCAACGTTGTGCTCGTCAGCGGTAACTTTAATGGGGCGATTCTCTGCGGGGCCGAGATGAACTACGGCGATTATCGCTATAGCTGCCTGGGCGCGGTGGGCAACGAGATCGCGCCTGACCTCACTGGTGGCCAGGACTAGCCCGCCTGCTCCAGACTGATGCACCTCAATGGCGATCTCCTTTGGGTTGTGATGGCGATTGCCCGGCCTGAATCAGTCGGCGGTATTACCCTGAGGCAACCATCCGTGGGGCATAGCTTCGCTAAAGCGAACCAACGGGCCACGACGGTAGAGCCGCATCCCCTTCGAGAAAGGCCAGGCTCTACGCCATCCCGAGTGATTTTGTCGAAGTGCGGCTTGCCGTCACTTAACGGGCCAAAATATAGTTTATGCAGATTCTTTCCGTCACCCTCAAAAACTTTAAGACTCACCGCGATCGCCAATTCACCTTTGCACCAGGTACCAACGCCATTTGTGGCGAAAATGGGGCGGGCAAAACCAGCATTTTGGAAGCGATCGCCTGGGTGCTGTTTAACTATCTGGGCGACTATGCCAAAGACGATCTAATTCGCAATGGCAGCGGCAGCGCCGAAGTCACGGTCGAGTTCATCTCTAATCAAGACGACCGTACCTACACCGTGCAGCGCCACACTAACAAGGGTTACACGCTGTTTGATCCGCAGCTCAATCAGCGCTTGCCCTATACCCGTATCAAAGATGAGGTGTTGCCCTGGCTGCGAGAACATTTGGGGGTCGCCCCCGGCACTGATTTAGGCGAACTGTTTGCCCGCACCGTGGGGGTGCCTCAGGGCACCTTTACCGCCGATTTTTTGCAAACGGCGGAGAATCGCAAAACCGTGTTTGACAAGGTGCTCAAGGTAGAAGAGTACAAAACGGTTTACAAAGAGCTAAATAGCCTGCGGCGCTATGCGGAAGCGAAAGCGGAAGCGGTGACGGCAGAAATTGCGCGTTTTGAGGAGCGCTTGGCCACCTGGGACGAACTGCAGACGCGACAGCAGGCGATCGCGACAGAAATTACGCACAACGAGAGGCAGCTCGCCGCCTTTGATCAGCAGCTCCAGAAGCTGACGCAAGAACGCGATGCCCTGCAGGCTCAAGCCACCCAAATTCAGCAGTTGCAAACCCAGCAGCAGCAGACCCAAGCCGATATGGCGGGGCGGCAGCAGGCGATCGCACTATTAACCCAGTCCTTAGAGCAAGCTCAGCAAGCGGCCAAAATTTGCGTGACGGTGCGCCCTGCCTATGAGACCTATCAAGCCGCTGAGACTGCCCTACAAACCCTGGCGCGCGAGCAGACCGAACGCCAGAACCGGCAAAAAAGCCAGCAAAAGCTGCGGAAGACCCTTGATCAGCGCGCAGCGGATATCACCCGACTCAAAGTGCAACTCGATGGATTTGAGGCCGCCACCGCAGAAATCGCCCAGCTACAGCCCCAGGTGCAACAACAGACTGAGTTAGAAGCGCAACTCCAGGCCCTACAGCAGGCGCAAACGACCCTAGCCCAAGTGCGAGGCGAACACCAAGCCACGGCTAAACAGCAGACGCGGCAGGCGCAACAGGTGACCAAAACCGGCCAAGAGATCGATCGCCTGCAGGCTCTGGAACAAACGGTGGCTGCGGCGTCTGACTTAGCCCCGCAGCGCGATCGTCTGCAGCAGCAGCTCAGTCGGCTGGAGGCGGCCCGGCAGTTTGAGACGGAACTGCAGCGGCTAGTCAGTCAAGGGCGAGAGACGAGTGATCGCACCCAAGCGCAAGTGGCCGAGGCGCTGCAGGCTTTGGCCCAGCTGTCCCCAACCCAGCCGCCAGAGTCGGCGACAATCGCGGCCATCCAGCAAGCCTTGGAAACCGGGGTTGCAGTCCACCAGAACATGCTGGGGTCGGTGCAGCAAATCTTAGATGACCTGTCAGCCCAGACCGATGCCGAGGCATTGCGATCGCAACTGCAGGCTTGCCAAACACGCTTGGCTGAGCTGGCTAAATATCAAAATCAAGTCGCTGTTCTGCCCGAGCGACGGCAGCAGTTGACCCAGTTACAGACTGAGCAAGCCACCTTGATGGAGCGGCTGGAACACCTACAGCAACAGCTTGACGAGGGCAAGGCTCTCCGCGATCGCTTAAGGGCAGTGCAGGCTGCCTTGCAAGCCCTCGAAGACCCCAAAGGTCGCTGCGCAGTGCTGACGCGATCGCAACGGCAGCAGCCGACTGTGCAAAAGCGCTATGACGAGATGCAGGCCGCGCAGGCCGGCATTCAACAGCAGATTGACGACCTCGAACAGCAGCTGCACGCCTTTGAGACTTTGGATACTGACATTGCAACCCAAACTCAAGCCAAACAAATCCACCAGGCAGGCTATCAACAATATTTGCAATACGAACGCGCCGCTCAAGATGAAACCCGTCTGATTCAAGAACTGACGACTGCCCGCCAAGCGATCGCTGAACTGGAAGCTGCCGCCACCCAGCTGCAAACCGCGTTGGCTCAAGCCCAGAGCAATTTTGACCCGCAGACGGCGCAACAGGTAGCGCAGACCTACCAGACGGTACGCTCAGAGCGCGATCGCCTAGCGGGTAGCCTGCCGCAGCAGCAGCAGTTGCTGGCGGAGCTGCAGCGCCAGATCGCTGATCTCAAGGCGCTGGCTGCACAGCGGGATACGGCCATTGAGGAGCGTCAGCAACGCGATCGCATCAAACGCTTCGTCAACTTTGCCCGTAAAGCTTACAAAGAAGCCGGGCCGCGCATTACTGAACGCTATGTGCAGCAAATTTCTCGGGAGGGCGATCGCCTCTTTCGCGAACTGCTTAACCGTCCCAATGTCGCCCTTACCTGGACGCGAGATTACGAAATTCTGGTGCAAGAAGGGCCAAACACACGGCGCTTTGTGAACCTATCGGGAGGGGAACAAATGTGTGCGGCTCTCGCGGTGCGGCTGGCGCTGCTCAAGGTGCTAGCTGATATCGATATTGCCTTCTTTGATGAACCGACCACCAATATGGATCGGCCTCGACGCGAGAGTTTGGCCGAGGCGATCGCCCGCATTCGCAGCTTCAAGCAGCTGTTTGTGATTAGCCACGATGACACCTTTGAGAAGGTGACGGAAAACGTCATTGTCGTTGAGCGCGAGGGCTAATTGCCCAGATGCTATCCGGAGTCCGCTCACTGTGTGGATATTTAGAGCACAGTCCTGAAAATAACTCAGCCAAAGCGGTCTCGTTCCGACGGTATGGGAGATCGCGCCCAAACGCAAAGAGGGCACCTCTAGGTACCCTCTCTATCAATCGATTGATGCGTCGCTAAGCCACCGCATCAGCGAGTCAGTTACAGGCTGAGGCCTTCGGCGGCTTGTACCCGCTCGACCTGCTTCTTCTTTAAGACCAGCATGATTTGAGTCAGCATCACCGCGGCGATAAAGGCAATCAAACCTTTAATCCGACCGGGGCTCTGCAGCACGATTTCCGCATCGACCTGACCGAAGCCACCCATGTTGGGGTCGCTAGTCAAAGCGCCGCCCGTTGTGACGGCATCCCCTTCTGACACGATGAGTTCAGGGCCAGCGGGTACCGCGATCGTTTCTGCCGCGCCGGCGTCAGACTGCACGGTGACTTCGTAACCGCCGGCATCTGCCGCTGAAATATCCGTCACCGTGCCATTGACAGTCGATTTCACCACAGCGTTGTTGCTGTTAGCACCCGTGGGATACACCTGACCACGGCCCCGGTTGCCCCCCACGTGCACCGCATACTTACCAAAATTGACATTCTTGTCTTGAGCCGGATCGGGCGACAAAATTGGGAACACAATTTCCTGATACTGCTCACCCGGTAGTGGCCCCACCAAGAGAATGTTCTCTTGCTCTTCCGAATAGGGGAGGAAGTAGGTGTTGCCAACCTCTTCCTTCAGCTCTTCAGAAATGCGATCCGGCGGGGCGATTTTGAAGCCTTCGGGCAGCATGAGCACTGCGCCCACATTCAGCCCGCCCTTGCTGCCATCGCCTAGCACCTGTTGGGTGTCGAGGTCGTAGGGCACTTTGACCACCGCTTTAAAGACCGAATCAGGCTTAACCGACTGCGGCACTTCTACATAGGTCGGTTTTTCGGCCAAGTGGCAGTTAGCGCAGACAATGCGGCCAGTGGCCTCACGGGGCACTTCATACTTGTCTTGAGCCCAAAAAGGATAGGCCTGAGCCGACTCTGGCAGCACAACTAGGCCAGAAAGCAAAATAAAGGCAGTGGCGATCGCCACAGACAGACGTTTAGCAACGGGTGCCCAAGACAGGGTGCCAGCGCGAAGACGGCTGCTCAATAATGGGGTCTTCATCAGAAGTTTTAGGTATCCAAACTTGAAAAACAACACAGCAAGCGAATCTAGGAATGCATCACCCAAGTTACGCCCACCAAGGCGACTCATCGGTGCGAAAGTCAGTTTCAGTCCACGGCGACAGGGAAATCTTGCCGTCTTCGGTCACATCGGCATGGGCCAGTGCGAGGGAGAGCGGTGCCGGGCCACGGACAACCTTCCCAGCAAAGTCGTATTGGGAGCCATGACACGGACAGATAAACTTGTTCTCACTGGCATTCCAGGGCACAACACAGCCGAGGTGAGTACAAACCGAGTTGATGCCGTACTTTTCTAGGTTGCCATCGTCAGTGACGACCAGATAAGTCGGATCGCCTTTGAGACCTTGTGCCAGCACCCGAGCCTCTGGGGCATTGTCAGCCAAAAATTCGTTGGCGACCACATCGTTACCGAGAGAATCTTTGGCAATGGTGCCACCGCCGGCTCCCCCACTGGAAGGGGGTACAAAGTAGCTAATGACGGGATACAGCATCCCTCCAACCGCCCCAGATGCCGCCCCGAGAGTCAGCAAATTCATAAACTGACGTCGCCCCAGGCTGGGTACATCAGAAGACATTTCAGAAGCTTGAGTCATAGTCTAAAGACAAATATCGTTCAGTAAGAGACCAGGATGATTCATCAGAGTCAGGGCCATCACCCGACGACCGTATACCTCACCTGAGAGGAGAAGACTCACCCCCCAACTGAGAACGCTGACGAAAGAATAAGATGAGAATAAAGTCAGATTCTTGCTAAGTATTATTGCATTTCAGCGGTAGCAAGCGATCGGGCCGCTGAGCTGAAACGGATGATCGCAGTAGTCAGGTTACTCAGTCGCCGACAAACGATGCCCCTCGGATGACCGGACGCCTGCTTCAAAGCTTCTAGCCGAAAGGCTGTATCCCTCATATAATATGGGTTCTGTGTTTTCGGGGAAGGCCTTGTTCGGCACCCCAGACGCCTCTGAATCGATTGAGCAAAACGTTGTTAAAAAATATTAATGCTGCACTGGGAGGCGAAGGCAATGACGGGGCTAGAACTACACGAAATCATCGTGTCTAAGTGGGGCTATTCGTTTGATGTGCAGTTTCGCCGTTTGCAGAGCCAAATTTTTCTGCAGGTGATGTGGCGGTATTTAGAGCAAGCCTCTTTTCCGCTATCGGAGGATGAGTATCTGGCACATCTCAACGAGGTGGCGACTTACCTCGTCGGCTGGGGCCAGGCAGACTATATTCGGGGCGTGATTGCGGATACTCGCGATCGCCCCCGCTTGGGCAAGGCGGTCAGCATTCCTCTCGATTTGGGTGAACGGAGTTCCGAGTGGCTGCTGGAATTTTGAGCCCCTCGGCTCTCTCTATTGAATTGACGCGCCTCAGTGGCGTGACGGTGCTCGTCCTGAGGGCGATTGTCGTGTTGGGTCTGGCCCGGTGAGTCATCAAGACCTGCTACGACATCGATAGAGTTTTGTTGCGACAGCGCCTCTATATATTAAGGAATCCGGATGTTCTCTCAGCCGCGTGGTTGTTGATGAGCCCAGGCCTATACTTCGGGGCGATCGCCCGAATTCAAAGCACTGAGCGTCACTTTTCTGTCGCCTGAGAGCCCGTGCTGGAAACGGCGACGCCAATGGTTTGGCAACCATCAAGGCCGACGCCAGGGGCCAAGCCGGTGTCTACCTCCTGCCCTCAAGACCAATTATTTTAGTAATGAAACCTCAAGAAAGGTTGCATTTGGGTTGCGCTCAAATCAGGCTATTTTGAGCGATCTATGCCCCAAGATATAAAGATAATTGTGGGCTAGAAAGCGAGAAAGAGGGTGTTAGCATTACCATGATGCTTTGGGAATTGGGGGCTTGCTGTGATTCGTTCTGCCACGTTGCCGCTTCAGACGACACTGCCATCCCTGAGCGACAACAGTCGACTCAAATTATTTTCGGGGTCGGCTAACGTTAATCTCTCCCGCGAGGTGGCCCGCTATTTAGGGATCGATTTAGGCCCAATGGTTCGCAAACGCTTTGCGGATGGCGAGCTGTACATTCAGATTCAAGAGTCTATTCGCGGTTCTGACGTCTACCTGATGCAGCCCACCTGCTACCCAGTCAACGACCACTTGATGGAACTATTAATCATGGTCGATGCCTGTCGTCGGGCGTCGGCGCGTCAGATTGCCGCTGTGATTCCCTATTACGGATATGCGCGGGCCGATCGCAAAACAGCCGGACGAGAATCGATTACCGCTAAGCTCGCAGCAAACATCATCACGGCAGCAGGGGCCGATCGCGTGCTGGCAATGGATCTACACTCTGCCCAGATTCAAGGCTATTTTGATATTCCCTGCGACCATGTGTACGCCTCACCGGTCATCGTCAACTACATTGCTGACAAAAATATCGAAGATCTGGTCGTCGTTTCTCCTGACGTGGGCGGGGTGGCGCGGGCGCGAGCCTTTGCCAAAAAGCTGAACGATGCGCCACTGGCTATTATTGATAAACGTCGCCAAGCCCACAATGTGGCGGAGGTGATGAATCTGATCGGCGATGTGCAGGGCAAAACGGCAGTATTAGTCGATGACATGATCGACACAGCCGGCACCATTTGTGAAGGGGGGCGGCTATTGCGGCGGCAGGGTGCTGAACGAGTTTATGCCTGTGCCACCCACGCTGTATTTTCACCCCCGGCGACAGAGCGTCTCTCGGCTGGCATCTTTGAAGAGGTGATCGTGACTAACACGATCCCTGTTCCCGAGGAGCGACGATTTGAGCAGTTGACTACATTGTCTGTGGCGAATCTGCTCGGCGAAGCGATTTGGCGCATCCATGAAGAAAGCTCGGTCAGCAGCATGTTTCGTTAAGAGTTGACGAAACACTCACAGTTCTCAAAGATGAGGCCATCGGCGTGTTGCTGATGGCCTCATGCCGTTTAAACCAAAGTCCATGAAGTAGCGCCGCAGTCCTAATTAACCTGAGCTCGGGATAAGACTGACAAGGGATCTGCGGGTAGTTTGAGGGCCAAATCCCCTTCCAGGAGGAGAAAGTAACAGGTTTTGCTTAATCCGAACTGACGTTAGTTATACTCGCCTGTGACAAAGTCTGGCTGGTGATGATCGGGGATGGTCCAGTCTTCGTTTTCACCGCCGATGATAATTTGCTCGATCGCCACATAGTCGCGACTGAACTGCTTGAGGGCATTGAGCAAAATATCGATCGCGATCGCGTCAGAGGTGCCCAGGTCAAACCAGCAGCGTGCCCAGAGTCCTTCATATTCAACGTCACCCATGTTGTGCATCAGTGAGACCAGGGTGCTGTCGGTCTGGGTGTTGTCATAGTTCATATAGCTGATTTCCAGGCCGGTGTCTTGCACCTGCAGATTTTCCGCATTGAATCCCCCCAATTTGCCGATAAAGAACCAGGAATTAAGAATCTCATCGACGTATTGCTGCTCCATGGTGGAGGGCACTGTGGAAAATTGAATCCAAATCCATAGGCTAAAGAAGTCACATTCACGAAATTGTATTTGCATCTTGGGCCACTACTCCTCAACAAACAAGCTCAGTGGGGCATTCACCAGTACCCTTGGCGATGGGCAAATAACCCCAATTTCAATGCTAACGGGCAATCGCGGTGCCTTCTCACCCAAACCGAGATTTTAGGTTCGCACCGCTGCTCAAGGGCTAAACTGCACGCTGGTTGACACAAAGGGGGCCACCCAAAGTTCCAAGTCGGGATCAGACAGCTGCGATCGCACCTGCGCCGCGATGGCTTCGGCCTCTGTCCGGGTGGCAGCCAGGGTAAAGACCGTAGGGCCTGACCCCGACATCAGGGTGCCGAGCCCGCCGCTGGCGGCCATGGCGTCTTTCAGGGCCTGAACTTGAGCGTGCTGCGTGAGAACGACTTTTTCCAAATCGTTGTGCAGGTGATGGCCAATGTCAGGCCCATCTTGATGATAAATTGCGGCCACCATCGGGCCAGAATGGAGGGCCTCGCGGCGGGTTTGGCCTGCGGTATCGACATCGACATAGGTTGCTGCAAAGGCTCGCCGATAGGCCTGATAAGCCCAAGGGGTAGAAATCGTCAGGGAGCTATACTTCGCTAACACCACATAAAACTGCTCGATGCCCTGTAGCGAATCAATTTGTTCGCCGCGTCCGGTGGCGATCGCGGTGCCCCCCGAGATGCAAAAGGGTACATCAGAGCCGAGTTCTGCTCCCAGGGTTTGCAGTTCAATTTGGGTCAGCCCGAGCTGCCACAGCATATCGACGCCCACCAACACGGCGGCGGCGTCCGCCGATCCCCCTGCCAACCCCGCCCCGACGGGAATATTTTTTTGAATCGTAATCTCGACGCCACCGTGCTGCTTCATCGCTTGGGGAAACCGGTTTTGCAAGAGCGCCGCTGCCCGGTAAGCCAAGTTGCTGGCATCGCTGGGCACTTGCGGATGATCGCACTGCAGTCGAATATCCGCACTGTTGAGACTGCGGATGGTGAGGTGATCGGCGAGGCCGATGCTTTGCATCACCATCACTAGCTCGTGATAGCCATCGGGACGATCGCCCACCACTTCTAGATATAGGTTGATTTTGGCCGCAGCCAATAAAGAATAAGAATGCATGGCACCTCACTGCCGGTGGTCGGCGATCGCATCTACCACCAGTTCACCATCATTAATCTGGGGCAGGGTTAAGACACTCTCGGTGTCTCCAGCATCTTATTACTCAATGCGACCCAATCGGCAACGCTGAGGTCTTCGGCGCGGGCATTCGCCGCGATGTTGAGTGTAGCCAACAACGCCAACAGGGATGATCGCTCGATGACAGCCGCTAAATTGTTGCGCAGCATTTTGCGTTTGCTGCCAAAGCCGAGTTTGAGCAACTGCTGCAGCCGCTGGGGCTCGATGGCGGGCGTGGCTAGCAGGCGCGGGCGCAGGCGAATCACCGCCGAATCAACTTTTGGCGGCGGCTGAAAGGCTTTGGGCGGCACCGCACAGATTTGTTCGCAGTCCGCTAGATATTGCACTTTGACCGTCAACCCCCCAAAGGTTTTATGGCCAGGGCGAGCACAGAGCCGCTGGGCGATTTCTCGCTGTACCAGCAGAACGATGCTGTCAAAGGGGCGAGGTTGGGGGCGAGCGATCGTCCCGAGCAGGCGTTCCAGAATCGGCCCAGTAATATAGTAGGGAATGTTGGCAACGACTTTGTTCGGCATCGGCAAATCGTTGGCCAAGGCGAGTTGCTGAGCGAGGTCAAGCTGCAAAATATCGCCTTGCAGCAGCAGCAGATTTTGGGTTTTAGCAAACTGAGTCGTCAACTGACGGCAGAGATCGTAATCTAGTTCAACGGCCACCACGTGCTGGGCCTGCTTCACTAGCCGCTGGGTCAATATGCCGGTGCCAGGGCCAATTTCCAGCACGCGATCGCTGGCCTGCAGCTCAGCCGCAGCGACAATTTGGGCTAAAATCGGCTCACTCTTGAGCCAATGCTGGCCAAATTTTTTGCGAGGTTTGGCAGAAAAAGTCATTCAATCAGGCACCGCAGAGAACGGCCTTGATCGTACCCTATTGGGTTAAGGGCTCGAGCGCGTTGGGCCTTGTCAGCTGAGAACGGGGGTAGCCGTTAGGACAGAACGTGTGAGCCATGAGCCGTTCTCGTTCACGCATTACTTTCGAGCCATTGCTCGGTATTCTAGATAAACCGAGTCTTAAGCGACGTTGAAGAATTGTCTCTAACGGTGAGGGGTGTGATGTGGTGAACAACATTTCCTGAGGGGCTTTGCTACATTAAGGACCCACGATTGAGTCACCGGCTAATCTCCAACTTTTGTATTCGGCTATGCAACACAGCGGTTCTCTTGAATTCAAGTTGGTGCAGCGAGTGTGCTTGCTGCAACAGGCTCTCGATCAAGCTTTAAACTCGCTTAACGAATTGAAAACCCAGGTCCAAGATAAGCATTGGATCGAGTCGCAACTCGCCAGTACCGAAAAGTACGCCAATGTACAGCAGCAGGCGATCGCTCATCTGAAGCAAGAGCTGGCTCAATTTGCCCATGTGCAGCACGATCTCTTAAACGTTATCGGCTACCGTCTCAATGAGCTGATTGACCAGCAGCAACAAACCTTTAACCATCTCAGTATTGAGTTTCAGCAGAGTCATGCCGAACTGCAAACCTATCTGCAGTATCTGGGGCGGCAGCGACCGGTCAGTCCCACGGCTGAACCCGATACGCAAGCCTATTGTCTGACCCTAGAAGCTGAGGTCAGGGTCGCTCGCTCCATGGCGGTGCATTTGAGCCAGCACTTGAATTTGGCCAAGCAGCATCTCGGGAGCCTCAAGGGTGATTTGGGCAACCATCACCTGAATTTGAGCTACATGATCAAGACGATTCAGTCGATGATTACTGAGTTAGCCACGTTTGATGGCGCTCAAGCCGTACCGCCAGCTTTACCGGCAGCGGCAACGGCATCGGGCTCATCGGCAGCCTTGCTCAGTCCGACTGAAGTCATGACCGCCGTTGATGATGACGAACTTGATGCGGGTGCTTTACAGTCGACCCTGCGCCGTCAAAACCTCTGCATCCACGAGCTGCAAACTGTGCTGCGAGAATGCGCCGAGGAAAAAACCAAGCTCGGGCAACGGTATCAAGAAGTCGCCGCTGAACGAGACTATTATCGTCGTGAGTTGCAAAAGCTACGCGTCGCGGCGGCTCCTCCACTGGCGAGCCCCGACGCCGCGCCGCCACCCAGGTTGACCCGCCCAGCTAAATCGTCGTTGCCGCCACCAGCGCGGCCTGGGGCCGATTTGCCGGCTCGTCAGCGATCGCACCCCTCTCAGCCCATTCAGCCACTCAAGCTCCCAGAAACTTCCGAATAGAGGCATGAGTGCCATCGCGACCGGGCTGCCGTCGCGACTAGGGCGGGTCATCCCTTCGACTATGCATCGCTTGCCGCATGCGAATTCAGACTCAGTTGAGAGAACCCGCAGACGGGCATGGTTCCGCCTCTCCCGCTGTGTCTGCCACCCCTCCCTGGGGCATCCTAAACCCATTGATGCAGGGAGCACAGCGGTGTCTCAAGAACGAGCATTGTGGTTTGCCTTAGGCCAGATTCCCGGGTTAGGGCCCATCTTACAAAAGCGATTGGCCGTGCACTTTGGTTCCCTAGAAGCGGCCTGGGCAGCCTCACCGGATCAACTCTTGGCGGTTGAGGGCATCGGGCTGAAGTTGGGGTGGGCGATCGCCGAACACCGCTCTCAACTCGATTTGAGTCAGGTAGCAACGGCCCCCGGTGAGTTTGTGACGCCAGCTGATGCGGCCTATCCCGATCTGCTGTATGAAATCCCTGATCCGCCTCCGGTACTTTATTACCAGGGCAATCTAGATCTACTGTCGGCTTGTCAGCGGCGACCGGGAGTGGGCGTCGTCGGCACCCGCAGTCCGTCAGACTATGGCAAACGCTGGACGCGGCGCATCACTAAAACCCTGAGCCGCGCGGGATTTTTGATTCTGTCCGGTCTGGCCGCCGGCATTGACCGCGATGCCCACCAAAGCTGTTTAGACGTAGACGGTGCGACCATCGCCGTTTTAGGGACAGGGGTTGATGTCGTGTACCCCTATCGCAATCAAGATTTGCATCAGGCGATCGCGCGATCGGGGTTACTGCTGAGTGAGCATCCCCCCGGCACCCAGCCCGAACGAGTACATTTTCCTCGGCGTAACCGCATCATTGCTGGGCTGAGTCGTGCCGTGTTGGTGACGGAAGCCCCGCGTAAGTCAGGGGCGCTGATCACGGCCCGATTGGCGAACGATTATGGCCGCGACGTGTTTGCCCTGCCCGGCACGCTAGACAATGTGCGTTGTCATGGCTGCTTAGATATTTTGAGTCAGGGGGCGCAGATGATTTTGCGCGAAGATACGCTGATTGAAGCGCTCGGGGCGATTCCTGTCGCTGCCTCAGGCCCCACCGTCAAGCCTTTGCCGAGCTTAGCGCCGCCGCTACAGACCGTCTTTCAGGCCGTGGTGCCCGAAGCGCGATCGCTGGATGAGATCGTGCAGCAGGTGACGGAGCTATCCACCGGAGATATTTTGAGTGCGTTGACACAGCTAGAGCTGATGGGATTGGTCAGCAGCCTACCAGGGACTCAGCAATATCAGCGCTGTGCCGATTAAGGCAAAGCGGCTGAGGTGACATCAACAGTCCTTAACACGGCATGCCTGACTGGCGAACCCATCACCTAAACTTAAGCACACCCATCTTGTATTTGGCTCTCACCTCTACCAGGATTGGCTATGACCAGCATGCTCCATGGCGCGCAGCCGCCATTAGAATTTTTGCCGCCTGAGTTTGACCCCAAAGTGCTTTGGGCAACGAAAACCCTGCTGCCATTCTGGCTCTGGTGGAAAAGTAGCGTCAAAAAGCTTGATATTCAAGGCGCTGAAGTGCTTGTTGACCTGTTCCATCAGTTTCAGGCGGGTGACGCTCGATTTTTAATCGCATTCCGTCACCCCAGCCCTGATGATGCCTACTGTTTGATGAACCTGTTGTGGCACCAGCTCCCAGCAGTGAGCCGTAAAGTGGGTAAGCCGCTACCGCGATCGCCCCACGTACATTTCATCTACGATCGCGGCATTCCTCTCTGGGCTGGTGACGGCGTTGGCTGGTTTTACTCCCGCTTGGGGGGCACTTCGATTCAGCGCGGCAAGGTTGATCGACAGGGGCTCAAGTCAGCCCGTCGTCTTTTCGCTCAAGGGCAATTTCCCCTGGCGGCGGCTCCCGAAGGTGCCAACAACGGTCACACCGAAATCATCAGTCCCTTTGAACCCGGCATTGCCCAGTTTGGGTTTTGGTGCGTCGATGACCTGCAGAAAGCGCAGCGCTCAGAAAAAGTCTTCATCGTGCCGTTGGGCATCCAATATTTTTATCAAGATGCGCCCTGGGGTGCCCTGACGAAACTGCTGACCACTTTAGAGGCCGAACTGGGGATTGCTAAGACCACGGCAGCGGCGCCGCCAGCCAGTGATCCCACCGAGCTCGCCGCTGCCCTTTATCCACGATTGCTGCAGCTGGGCTACCGCCTGTTAGAAATCATGGAGTCTTACTATACGGACTTTTTTCAGGTTGCCTTCGACGAGGTCGATTTTACCGCTCAGCAGGGGGAAAACGAGCTGGCGTTTCGGCTCAATCGCCTGTTAAATTCAGCTCTGCAGGTGGCGGAATCATTCTTTCATATCGTCCCTAAAGGGAGCGTCATCGATCGCTGCCGCAAAATTGAACAGGCCGGTTGGGATTGGATCTACCGGGAAGATTTGAAGGCTGATCATCCGCTCTCGGCAGTCGAGCACGGGTTAGCTGATCGCGTTGCCGAAGAAGCGGCCTTGCGCATGTGGCACATGCGATTGGTCGAAAGTTTTGTCGCCGTGACGGGCACCTACGTCAAAGAAAAACCCACAGTGGAGCGCTTTGCCGAAACGCTGCTGTTAGTCAGAGACACAGTAGTGCGCATCAAGGGCGAAAATCCGTTTCCGCGTCCGGCTTTGGGGCATCAGATCGCTTACCTGTCGGTGGGGCAACCGCTCTCAGTCAGCGATCGCTGGCCTGCCTACAAAGACAACCGACGTCAGGCGATCACTGACCTCACTGCCGATCTGCAAACTTCGATGCAGGCCCTGATTGCGCCACAAAAACCCAGTTCTCTATAATGCCATACCTATCCTTCAAAACAACTTTCCTTAACCGGCTTCTCCAGCATTTCCAGGGGATACGAATTGGGCTTTAAGACGCCTCAGATCATATGAGGGCATTGAGATTGAGGTTTTGGTGATGAGTGGCGTCAGCAAAATTGTGATTCACGAACCGGTATTGCCTCGATTTAGAAGAGTTGCCGCAAGTCTTAGACCAACCGCTCAGATAACTGACCAAAGAGGCTCTTCGGTTCTTCAGGCAACGCTATGAATCGTATAGGCTCTGGCCTCGGCAGGGATGTGCCTCCAGGCGGCCTGAAATCTGTAGCGTTTCAAAACCCAAATCGTATCAACGACACTTAAGCCGTAGCCGCCGCCAAACTCTTCATCGGGCCGGCGGCTAAGCTCGCCGTCGCCGCATCATCAGGCCGCCTCCCGTTGCCACCAGCAATAACGCCGCCGTGCTCATGGGCTCCGGCACCGAAACATAGCTGGCATTCACCTCACCGACGAGCTTGTCTAGCACGAGGGTGTAGTCGCGGGTACGCTGCTCAATCAGACCAGGAAAAATCTCGTTGATAAACGCCTGGTTATCCGTTGCCGGATCGTGCCAGGTGCGGCCATTGGGAACGCGGGGATCGGCAGTTTGGGTGAAACCATCAAGATCACCGATGCTCCAGTTAGTTGCCTCGGCAGCCAGTACCGGCATCAAGAAGTCGAAGGATTCTAAATCGCTACAACAGCCGGTTCCGGCAGGATAAAAATTGTTTAGCCCCGGATTGGTGCGGGCATCAATGCCATTTTCGGCGGCAATTTCTAAAGCTAGGTCGCGGTACTGGAACCAGTCTGGGTTATCCACCGCGCCCCGTCCGGCATTGAAATACATGAAATCACCAAACACCAGACTGTCGAGGTTGAGCATGAACAGGCTATTGGCAATTTCAGCTCCTGAGAGGGTGTTGGCATAAAACTCCGAGCCCACGAGGCCAATCTCTTCGGCCCCAAAGAAGACAAACTTACTGGTTACAGTCGGGTCTAGCACCTGCCGTTCGGCTAGTTCCAACAGCACACCAACCCCAGAGGCATTATCGTTGGTGCCTTCTAGGGCTGAACGATCTAACGTTGCGCTACTGGGGTCAGTGTCGTAGTGAGCCCCGAGAATGATGTGTTTGTCAGAGGTGCCCTGACGTTCAGCGATCACGTTGTAGGAGGTCAGGGAGGTGCCCTGAAAATCGTAGGTGAAGGGCTGGAGGGTAGGGGTGTAGCCTAGTTCCACCAAGCGATCGCTGAGGTACTGCACAGTGGCAGCTTCCTGGGCAGAGCCGACACTGCGACCAGCTAGTTCAGAGGAGAGGAAGTAGGTTTCCTGGGCTGCGGTTTCCCCGTACTCAAAGGTGGCAGCGGCGACGGCCTCGACAAACACGGGGGAAATTGCAACCGTCCCGCAAAACAACAGTTTCAGGTTAAACACAAACAGAATCTCCCCAAAAATTGTGCTGAGCCAGCCCCAGCTAAACAAGCATTTGAGTGAGGATTATTTCACAACCAATTTCTGCAAACTATCGCACCGCAAACCTTATTGCAATTCTTAATGAGTTTTACGGATGACTGCTAGGGTTCTCGATTACTGGTTTTTCAACATTCCTATGTAAAGAGCTTGGGTTTGCTCTATTACAGATTTGGCTGAAGCAAAATCAACTGGGTACGTGTCCGTGATGTTCGGAATCATTGATGCTCGGAATCATTTTGGAATGGGTGGCGTTGCAAAACTGTCTGACAATTCATCATCCCAAAAGTAGTCATCGCTCCCCGCTTCCCCACTCCCCCAGCCTGTGGTAAGAGTTTCGTTACAGTTTGCTGTCGTTATTCCCCGGCGATCGCCGCTTGAATTTGAGTCACTTGCCGGTAGTAGTCTTGATCAGACAAGACAGGAACACCGTTGGGCAATTCGGTCGTCTCATCCTGCAGGTTAATCCAAGAACGACAGCCTTGATGGTGCGCCTGATAGGTAATGTCCACCGGAGCCACCAGTCGCTGCACGCGTAACAACAGCGCATAGGCGGGGCGTTCTGGCTGCCAAGCGAGGCGCTCGACTAGCCAATCGTCTGTCCAGATATGGAACGGCTGCAGGGCTTCTACAATTCCCTGTTCTGCCAACGGCAGCTGGTGTGTTATCTCGGCCCAGTACTGCAAAGACATCCCGTCGCCTAGTGCCGGAACTGCCTGTGGCGTCATCGCTGATTGAAACGGCGATCGCAGAGCGCTGGCCTGCTGATGTTCGTAGGTGGGAAATAACAGGGCTCGATCACAGGGCATGTTGAATGAGCGCCGTGATTCATGGATGCCGCCCTTTCGCACCAGCAAAATCAGGTCGCCAGCGCCCAACGCCTGTACCGCGATCGCCCATTCTTTGAGTGCCCAAAGGGATTCGGTCATGGTGATCACGCCTCCTTTTCAAGGTTTGGATTGAGGATACCGATCTGACACTGCTGAGGCTGTTCTAAAACCGCATCGGCTCCAGCGATCGCCGGACTGCCGCCCCAGGTGACGCTGATAAAACCACGACAGCCGCTGCGACAAGCCAGTTGATGATCCACCTCGGAGTCGCCAATGACCAGGCAGTTGTCTGGCAAGATGCCGAGTTGCTCACAGGCTGTCCAAACCATCTGCGGATCGGGCTTTACCGGTGGTGTTTCACTGCCAGCCCAGCTGTCCACAGCTTTATGAAGATCATAGCGACTGAGAAAATCGGCAATATTATTGGTCGTGTCGCCAGAAAGCACGACTTGTTTGAGCCCCTGTTGGTGCCCTTGACGCAAAAGCTCAGGAATCTTGGGGAAAGGCGGGGTGAAGTCGGCTTTGCGAGTAAAGCTGCGATCGCTCTCTACAAAGGCGAGTTGGGCCAAGCTGACGGCCTCTCCCCAGGGGGTGCCGGTGGCCGCGATATAAGTGGCGGCAGCAATTTCGTTTTCGTAGCGGGTGCCAACGGCCATTAAACCAGCGGGATCGTATTGGCCGTCAGGGCAACCAAATGCCGCCATTAGAGGCACTCGAATGTTGGGGAATTGATGGGCTAACGTCTGCGATCGTGCCTCGGCCAGCCGCCTCAAAAACTGATGCGAGTCGGCGAGCGTACCATCCTTGTCCCACAGGATGGCGGCAATATTCTCAAAAGTGAGGTCTCGACATCGCACGGTCACCATCAACGTTCTGCTCAGCTCCGATTCAACGAACGCAGTCCAAACCATTATCAGGGATGCGGCTCATCCGAGCTTCAGGGCTAAAAAAAGAGCCGCAACACAAGGTCACGGCTCTTTCGGATAGCTCGAAATGCTCAGGTAAAGCAGAGCGCGTTAATCTTCTTCAGTGGCAGAAAACTCAACGTCTTCTTCAGAGTATGCGGGTTCACTGCCACCGGCTGCCTCAGCAGCTTCGGCTTCTGCCTTTTTGAGCAGCTGCTCCCGATATTTCTCGGCCATCTCTTCAGCCTTCTCAAATACCAAGTCAGGATTTTTGACCATGTCACCGGGTTCCGGCTCAAGCTGCTTCGTTGACAGCGAGATGCGGCCCCGCTCAGCATCCAGGTCAATAATCATCACCTTGATTTCGTCATTGACGTTGAACACGCTGTGGGGCGTATCAATGTGGTCATGGGAAATTTCGGAGATGTGTAGCAGACCGCTGACGCCACCGATATCAATGAACGCACCATAGGGCTTCAGGCCACGTACCGTGCCTAAAACCACTTCGCCAACTTCGAGGCCGTTCATCTTACGCTCAACCAGCGCTCGACGATGGCTAAGAACGAGGCGATTACGCTCTTCATCGACTTCTAAGAACTTAAGGGGCAGCTCTTCGCTCACCAAATCTTCTTTAGGTTTGCGAGTGCTGATATGCGAACCGGGAATAAAGCCCCGTAGCCCTTCAATGCGAACCAAGGCACCGCCTCGGTTAGTAGCAAACACTTCTGAGCGCACCGTCGCGTCTTCTTGCTGCAGCTGACGCACTCGCTCCCAAGCGCGCATATACTCGATGCGGCGAATCGACAGAGTGAGCTGGCCATCTTCGTTTTCGTCAGTGAGAATGAAGAACTCACGCGTCTCATCGGATTGCAGAACCTCATCAGGGTCTTCAACACGGTTGATCGACATCTCCTGAATCGGGATGTAGGCGGCAGTCTTGGCACCGATATCGATGAGTGCACCCCGAGGCTCCAAACTGAAAACCGTACCCGCGACGGTATCACCTGGGCTGAAGTGATAGTCGTACTTATCTAACAGTGCTGCAAAATCATCATGGGTAAACCCAATGTCTGCATCCTTCTTCTGCTCTACCTGATTGACCATGCTAATGTTTACCTACCGTTTTCTCCGTGATGGGGTGTTCTCCTTAGTTCGCAAAGACCGAGCTAACAAACGAGACATGGGCCCGATACAAAATGCTCTGCCACTTAAGCAGACAAGCTTGGCGGAAGAGAATCCACTCCCGCAAGATTTGAATTATACCCGAAAATGAGGGTGCTGTCCGCCTAAAAGTCTTGAAGATGAATTCCGGCGAGTTGACACAGCACCGGCTTAGCCTGATAAAATAGGAGACTTGCAAACAAGAAGCTTGTTCCCTAGCGATCAAGGGTTTGCTGTTTTCGGTTACTAGCGTCATTAAGCATTTGAACATTCATGATTAAGCTGCGTTTGAAGCGATTTGGTAAAAAGCGTGAGGTGAGCTATCGCATCGTTGCGATGCCCAGCACGACTCGCCGCGATGGTCTACCCCTTGAGGAACTGGGCTACTACAACCCCCGCACGAAAGAAACTCGGCTGGAAGTTCCCGGTATTGTTCGTCGTCTCCAGCAAGGGGCTCAGCCAACTCCAACAGTGCGCCGCATTTTAGAGAAAGCGAATGTCTTTGAGCAATTAAAGGCTGAGGCTGAATAACAGCCCCGCAAATCTAGAAACGAGATTGAGATTGGCAGCTATGGCGGATAAACCGGATTACGAAGGGCTGGTTCATTACTTAATGAAGCCCTTCCTTGATTCTCCTGACGACCTTAAAACTGACATCGAACTCCTGGGTGACAAGCACCGCGTCTTGTTGCGAGTTGCCTTCTCTGCCGACGATCGCGGTCGGATGTTTGGCCGCGGGGGCCGCAATATTCAGGCCATTCGCACGGTGCTCGAAGCGACTGCGGCACTATACGACCAGAAGGTCTCTCTAGATGTCTACGGGGAGTCGGCCCATCAGGCGCGTTCTGGCTCGGATGAAGGCGGTTCTGGTGAACGACAGCCGCGACCTCGTCGAGGGGAACGCCCAGCCCCACCCAAAAAGAAACAGTCTTAAACTTTCCCGCTGGGATGCTAATGCATGCAGCAGACAGCCCATATCGATCTGCCTTCGTCGGATAGTGCGATCGCCCTTTCCGGACATCAAAACGAGAATATTAAACTCCTGTCTCAACAGTCGGGCGCTCAGATTGTCTTACGCGGCCGCGATCTGCTGTTTTCTGGCACGGCCAGTACCGTTTCTCAGGCCAAGCAAATCGTGATGGCGCTGGAGCCCCTTTGGAGTCAAGGCACTGTCATCAGTCGGGCCGATATTCTCACTGCTCGACAGGCGATCAATACTGACCAATTGGATGAGCTGCGGGCGATTCAGAGTGAATCGGTCACGCGCACCCGACGCGGCGAGGTGGTCAGAGCTAAAACTTTTCGTCAGCGAAAATACATTCAAGCGCTGCAAAAAAATGATCTGATTTTTTGCTCCGGCCCGGCGGGTACGGGCAAAACTTTTTTGGCGGCCATGGTCGGCGTGCAAGCGTTGATTAATGACGAGTACGAGCGGCTGATCCTCACTCGTCCGGCGGTGGAAGCTGGTGAGCGCTTAGGCTTTTTGCCGGGTGATCTGCAGCAAAAGGTCAATCCCTATTTGCGCCCTCTCTACGATGCGCTGCACGAGCTGATTGATCCTGAAAAAACGGCCAGTCTGATGGAGCGGGGCATTATCGAAGTGGCTCCTTTGGCCTATATGCGCGGGCGTACCCTAAACAATGCTTTTGTGATTCTCGATGAGGCGCAAAACACGACACCCGCTCAAATGAAAATGGTGTTGACCCGGTTAGGCTTTAAATCTCGCATGGTCGTCACGGGCGATACGACTCAAACGGATCTGCCCATGAATCAGTCTTCGGGGCTATCGGTGGCTCAGCGAATTTTAGCCGGAGTCGAAGGGATTGCCTTTTGTCAGCTCACTCAGGCAGATGTGGTGCGCCATCCCCTCGTACAGCGGATCGTCGCTGCCTATGAAAAGCACGAAGGCGCTCGCCCCAAACGCTCAAATCCTGACTCAAGAGGTTGAAACCGGATCTCTGAGGTCGAGCTCAAAACTGTCGAGGGCGAATCGTGTAGTATTCGGCGAGACGTTGCCGAAATTGCTGCCAGTAGTCAGTGATGTCGGTATTGCTGAGCCAAAAGGTTTGAGCCGGACTGTCATCTAAGGCGATCGCAATCAAGGCCCCTTCGATTTGAATACCGGTCGCTTGATAAACCTGTTCAATTGCCGTAGCGTAGGCCGCGACCTGGAGAAAGTAATCCGTAATCCATTCCAGCTTTTTCGGTCTGATCGCGGTTTTCCAATCGCAGACGCACACCCGTCCTTGGTAGACCACCACCGCATCCGGAAACCCGGCATAGCCCTGCTCGTGCCACACGGCTCCCTCCACCAAAAGTGCTTCCTCCACTTGGTTGAGCAGCGGCTCTATGGACTGCCAATAGCCGGACAAATCGGGTGCAATGGCGATCGGTTCATCCCGGAGATAGGTCGCAATTTGTTTGTGCAAGCGGGTGCCTGCCGAAGAGGCTTTATTCGAAATCGCTTGTGCAGTTTCGACACCCACTCGCTGCCGCCAAGCCTGCAGCGCTTTTCTGGCCTCAGCGGGTTTGGTGACTGATAGCACCGTGGTCACGCCCGGATATTGATGCCCGTTAATCTCGTAAACGCGGCGGCGATCAACCTGCACCGTCTTGGCTTGATATCGTTCCAGTTTCAAAGATGAGTTATCGCTGTTGAGGTCTTCAGACCTCATCATAGGCTGTCCCCTGACGCCGATAACCGCAGGTCGACGATCACAGGGCGATGGTCGGAACCGACGTTAGGGCCAATTTGGATATTCTCGACAGTCAGCTCAGGGCTCAACAAACAATGGTCGATGGGAATCGAGAACAGGAGCGACGCCCAATTTGGAATTTGCCGATAGGTGCCTTGGGTCGGCCAGCTGGGCAGCAGACCAAATCCCTTGCGAGCGTTTTTTAGGCCCGTATTACGGATCAGTTGTTTGTAATAGGGCGACCACATCGTGATATTGAGATCGCCAATCACGATTTTGGGAGCGTCTACGGTTTGCACATATTGCCCCAGTTCATAGAGTTGCTGATTGCGGGAATGAAAAGCGTAAGGTTTCACCGGTGGCAAAGGATGAGTGCCTACCAAAGCAATTGTTTGCCCCTCAACAGTGACCGTTCCGACGACGCTAGGCGTGCTGTTTTCGCCAAACGGCATAAGCTGCATATCACTGAGCGGATATCGGCTGTACAGCAAATTATACGGACTGGTCTCTCGCGATGAGTAAGGTAACTCGGTCAGCAGGCTGTCAAGCCGATCTCGCCAAATATCGGTGACTTCCATAAACAGGGCCAGATCGGGATCCTCTTGCCGAGCAAAGGCCAGAACATCTTCGAACTGCGTATTGTTGAGATTGACGTTGATGATCAAAATGCGGAAATTGCCATTGTTAGCGGTGACAAAGCTGGGTGGCCAATACCAAGGAAGAATTTGGGTCGCCAATGCCGCCACACATGCCAAGCCGATCAGGACTGGGATTTTGCAGCGAGTTAACGCGATGCCAACTAGGCCGATCGTGCTCAAAATCCAATACTGCAGTTGGAAGTGAGAGAGTAGCTCAAGATAAATGGGCCAACCGTAGCTGCTAGAAAAGAGCGCGATCGCTGTTAGCGCGACGATGCCCAGCAATAACAACCAGGCGGCGACGTTAGCCAGGCAGGACTTTGATTTAGCCACCGACTAAAAACCCCACTCGTTAAGAGTAGGGTACAAAAGTCGAGCCAAGGTTTCCGGAAATTAGGCGATGCCCGCTACAGACATCGTGTGCTGACGAATGGCGCGTAGATTTTGGCTCAAGTCATGGCGCAGATGCCGCTCGATCAGCAGGGCCGGAATCGCCCGCGGCGGACATACGGTGATTTCGTAAAGCAGACGAGTCGTCTCATGCTCTGGCGACTCTGCCTCTAACTGCCAAGCGCCCTCAAAGGACTTGAAATCGCCCTCGACCATGGTGAAGCCGATATGATGGGGAAACTGCTCAGCCATGTTAAGCACGACTCGCGCACAAAACTGAATGTTGAGAAAACACTGAGTGCCCACTTGCTCCAGCAGGGTGACGGGTTCAGCGCTTTCTAAGCGGCGGCTCACCGTCAGATTCGGAATGAAGTCTGACAAATGGTCATAATCAGTGAGCACCTGCCAAACTTGCTCAACTGGACAAGGAATCGAAATGGACGCCAAAATCCGCCGATGCCGACCAGGTAGCTTCTCGGCTGAGACCTGTAATGAGTCCTCAGCAGCCTCCACAGCTGGTAAGGATTCGTTCAGCGGGGTATTTACTTCAGAAGTGGAAGCGTCATTCATAGGAAGGCTTGCCAGGTCTACTTAATAGTCAACCCAAATTAGCGCTCAGATTCCAGAATACTCGAGAATCTCGTCTCTGGATATGACTAATTTGAATGATTAGGTATAGATTACTGTCACTCAGTTCATTCTAATCACCGTGGAATCGCTACAGTTTTAGAGATGGGCTGCCTGCCTTCCGTAAAAAACCGCACTTGGGATTGCAAAACCGCATCATGCTGCAAGTTATCGGCACCGTCAAAGGCCCGGGAGAAACCGGCAACGAATATCGCTTCATTACGGCAGATAACCGCGAGGTCAAAATTGGTGAGTTTGTGGCTTACCAAGCCCAGCAAGGGGAAGACACCCTCGATATTCTGGGCAAAATCTCTGCGCGCTGTTTAATTGACCACCTGCCCGATCGCATTTTCGCCGATACAGGCATCAGTCCAGAGGCGATCGCTGCCCTGGTCGGGTTTGCCTATCCCAACCCTGAGATTTACGAAGTCACGGTTGAGGTCATCGGTTACTTTCACCCCGCACTGGGCTTTATCAACCCTCGGTTGACGCCGGATCCCGGTGCTAAAGTCTATCGCGTCGATGACGCCACTTTGGTCAAGGTCGTCAACAAAAAGCAGGTAGGAGAAATTGGCGGGGCGCATGTGGGCTCGCTGCTGCTGCGTCCTAACGAGGCTGTGCCCGTGGCGCTGGATGTCAAAGAACTGGTGAGTACCCACATGGCCATTTTGGCCGGCACGGGTTCGGGTAAATCCTATACGGCTGGCGTGCTGATCGAAGAGCTGCTGCGCCCCTACAACCGAGCAGCGGTGCTGGTGTTTGATCCCCACGGCGAATACGGCACGCTGGGGGATATGCGCGGTCATCTCGCCTTTCAGGGAGAAGATGGCTACACGCCGCAGGTCAAAGTGTTGACGCCGGATGATATTCGCATTCGCATGTCGTCGTTAGACTATTACGACATCATGACGCTGCTGCCCAACATGAGTGATCGCCAGCAGGCCATTCTCAACAAAGGGTTTACGATTCTCAAGCGCCATCGTCAAGGCGATTATCGCTGGGATGTGAATGATCTGATTCGGGCGGTCAACGAGGCCGACACCAGTGAAGACGACGACGGCAATCCTAAAATCGGTTCTTCAGCCCCGGCGATTGAATGGAAGTTGGAGCGATTAGCCAACTCCCCCTACTTTGACCGGATGAACCATCTGTCGCCCAAAGATCTGTTTGAACCGGGACAGGTGACCGTTTTGCAAATGAACGAGATCAGTCAGGAAGAGCAGCAGGTGATTTGTGCCGCTGTGCTACGTCAGAGCTACCAGGCTCGCATGAACACCGCTAAAGAACTGGTGTCGGCGGAAGACGAAACCTACTTGCCTTATCCCGTCTTTATTTTGATCGAAGAATCCCATCGCTTTGCCCCCGCCCATGAGCCCGCCCGCTGCAAACAGGTGCTGCGAACAATCTTGAGTGAAGGACGCAAGTTTGGTATGGGGGTGGGACTGATTACCCAACGACCAGGCAAGCTGGATTCCGACGTGTTGTCACAGTGCATGAGCCAATTTTTGATGCGCATTGTCAACCCGGTAGATCAAGAAAGTCTGAAACATGGGGTTGAAGCCGCCGGACGCGATTTGCTGAAAGAGTTGCCCTCGCTAACAAAGGGGCAAGTGATTATTTCGGGCGCTTGCGTTAACACACCGGTCTTATGTCAGGTGCGCCAACGGCTAACGCAGCATGGAGGCGAAACGATGAATGCGCCTCAGGATTGGCAAGCCTATTTTCAGCAGCATCACCAGCGCGATCGCACGATTGCACAAGCGACTGTAGCGCGCCCTCGTCCTGCGGAAACTGTCGGTGGCATCAGTATTGAGTAGACCCTTGACTAGTTCGCTGACCGCTGCGGGATCACCATGCGACGGATGGTCAGGGGTGCCAGACCAAAGACTCTGACCTTGAAATGCTGTTCTGGCCAGTGATCTCCTATCGCGAGCCGCAGTCAGGTTTGGACGCTTTTAATCGCTGGATCGCTTGCGGCAAGGCCCTTCCCTGCCCATTGCGCCCGGCACCTTTCTATCCTCTGCCATAGTCCAAAGTATTGTGGGCATTTGCCGGTCGTGGGTATCTACAGCCCCAGAACTGCCGCCGCAGAAGGCACACAAGCTCGTAAAGAGCGGCTGCTCACATGAAGTAAACAGCCGCTTTTGAGACCGATATTTAGTTGATTACCCAGATAGCTTGAGAATACTGGGTGAGCGACTAAACAGCGGAACCGACGCCAGCATAGGCACCATAGAAAAATAAGCCGACAACCACTAAAATCCCCGTTCCAGCCACGGTTGCCACAATCCACAAGGGGATACGTCCGTTTTTAATCATGCGAATAACCTCCTACCCAACCTTAAATCAACACAACACAGAATAATTAAACCAATACCCAAGCGGTATTGCAGTGCCAGCCTCTAGTTAAAGAAATAGCTGGAGAACAACAGCCCGAGCACAAACACCAGCAACAGTCCCAGATAGAGAGAGGTGCGGTTGAGCTCGACCGGTTGCTTGTTCGGATTCTGATTCCGATCCATAAAAAGGCTCCTATCGTTGTATAAACTGCATTGCCGCGATCGCACCTAGAAAGAAAACACTAGGAACCGCCAAAGTATGAACCGCTAGCCAACGGACCGTAAAAATAGGATAAACCGTGGGCTCGTTAGGGGCGTTTGTCATGCCAATTCACCAATCTTCTAAAACTTACTAAATTCGTTGCCGAGATAATTTTCGGGGTAAACTACTCGCCCAAAAATTCTTTGATCTGTTGCTCCGCTTCGTAGCGGTCAGAGACAATCGGCAGCTCCATCTGATTGCTCTGGTAGTACTCGTTAGGCCGCGGTGTGCCAAACGCATCATAAGCTAGCCCAGTGCTAACAAACAGCCAACCTGCCACAAATAGGGCCGGAATCGTGATGCTGTGGATCACCCAATAACGAATACTGGTAATAATGTCGCCAAATGGCCGTTCGCCAGTATCACCTGCCATATCAACCTCTCATGTAACGTGTGTATCGATCCGATTACTAAATGATACGGAACTCAGGATTCCATCACAAGTAAGATTTGTAGTTACGTCACTATTTGTGGGGATCACACTGCCTTTTCGGCAGCATATCTCAACAAATAGCCGTTTTGCCCCAAAATGAATCCCTGCTCTGGCGTATTGAAGACGATGCGATAAAGGTTAGAAGGCGTTTCATTCACATCAGCATCTTTGTACCAAGTCAACCCCGCATCAGGGCTATAGTAAAGGGTGCCGCTACCGCCCGAAACCCAAAGTTCTTCTGGGGTTTGATAGGCCGCATCCAAAAAGCCCCAACTGCTGACAAATTCTGGGTTGACGGGTTCTTGCCAGTCGTCGTCTTCACCCGTGGGCGAAAACTGAATTTGTCCCCCCCGTTCCAGCAGCCAGAGGCCACCGCTCTGGTCAAAGCCAATATTCTGCAAGCGACGAGAACTTTCGCGATTGTAAGGGTGCCATTCCAACTCACCGGGTTTCCAGAGAGAGTAAAAATTGCCGCGCGATGAGACGGCGGCGTAGCTGCCATCAGCGTTGCGACTCATGTTGCGAACCACGCCGACGGCACCCAGCACCAAGCCTTTCCAATTTTTGCCAGCATCGCGAGTGCGGTAGATAGCTCCCACATCAGTGGCCAGCTCTGCTTCCTGCGGGGCGAGCGCCGCTACCAAAAACGGCTTGCCGGGCAGCTGGTCACTGAGGGGAACGCGCTCCCAGGTGTCGCCGCCATTGGTTGTGTGCAACAAAATTTGCGGTTGTCCAGCCACCCAGCCTTCGTCGTTGACAAAGCTGACGGAGGTGAACGTAAAGTTTTGATCGTCTAAGTCCAGCGATCGCTCATTCCAGGTCTCACCGCCGTCTTGGGTTTCTAGAAGGGTATTGCGGCTGCCGACCAGCCAACCGTGGTTGCTATCGCCCGTGAATGCCACATCCGAGAAGGTGGCCTCCGTATCAATATGGACAATTTCCCAGGGGTTGTTTTCTAGGGTGGGTAGAAAAGCATTGCCGCAGCCAAAGCACAGGAGTGCCACCGCCGCGATCGCCCCAAACTTTCTCAGATGAACTAACAAACCACGCATTCCAGATCGACATCCAATAGAGACAACAAATACCGAAAATTGACCCGTAACCCAGTCGGGCCAGAGCTATCGCAAGCCATACAGACTCAAGAAGAACAAAAATCCCAGGGCGAGAGCCCCGAAAATCAACACACTTTTTTGCCCCGGCGTTAAGACGTTAACCCCTAGCCCGTAATTCAGATTTTCCTTAAAGCCTGAAGGGGTACCCGCTGGCCCAATGTTGGCAAATCGCTTTTTTTGAGCGCCACACACGGGGCAGCGCCAATTCAAGGGGACCTCCTGAAACGGCACCCCAGCAGGGATACTGCTGCGATCGTCCCCCTTGACTGGCTCATAGGTGTAGCCGCAGGCAAGGCACTCAAACTGATCCATCTCCCTCGGGGTGAGCGGGAGCGCCGCCTCTTCGGGCGTCCCCTCAGCTGCTGCTGACGCATCACCCGATACGGCCTTGACCTCATCTACTGGTTGATTAGGTTCGGTCGACATAGCGGTGTTCCCCTTAGCTAGTTACGCTGCCTCAACCAACCTGCGGATATCTGTCAAGTATCCGTCAGGCAAAGCTTTCCGCAAAAATGAAATAATTGTTACCAATTATGACATAGAACGTTTCTTGACCCCGGCCCTCCCCAACTTTTCCCCATTAGATGCAACACCGACGTCGCCCGGTTCAGCTCCGTCGGCTCTGCCACCCGTGCCACAGCAAACCCTATAGAAACCCTAAGAAAAATTGAACTTCAGAGTCGGTTCTGAAGCTCTACGGAATGTAAACTAAAGTAGATATGCATAAATTACGACTAATGCAGCTGTGAATGAGGACAGGCAGTGTTTGTTTTAGACGGGTACGAATACCTATTAGTATTTCTTCTCCTCTGTAGCTCCGTTCCGGTTTTGGCTTTGGGGATTGCTTATTTCCTCCGGCCAAAGCGCGAGGGCGCTAGCCGCAAAACGACTTATGAATCTGGCATGGAGCCGATTGGCGGCGCTTGGATTCAGTTCAATATCCGCTATTACATGTTCGCCTTGGTTTTTGTCATCTTTGATGTGGAAACCGTTTTCCTCTATCCCTGGGCAGTTGCCTTCAATCAGTTGGGGCTTCTAGCATTTGTTGAGGCCTTAATCTTTATTGGGATTCTCGTGGTGGGTCTTGTTTATGCTTGGAGAAAAGGAGCACTGGAATGGTCATGAATCCTCAAGGAAAAGCACCCATGTTGGCTCCTGATGAGCGGCTAGCGAATCCAATCGGCACGCCCACGGTGACTCAGGATTTGTCAGAAAACGTCATTCTGACCACCGTCGACGACCTCTACAACTGGACTCGGTTGTCGAGCTTGTTTCCGATGCTGTACGGTACCGCCTGCTGTTTTATCGAATTTGCCGCTCTGATTGGCTCGCGATTTGATTTTGACCGATTTGGGCTGCTACCCAGAGCCTCTCCGCGACAGGCTGATCTGATCATCACAGCGGGCACCGTCACGATGAAGATGGCACCGGCCCTGATCAGGCTGTATGAGCAGATGCCAGACCCGAAGTACGTAATTGCGATGGGTGCTTGCACCATTACGGGTGGCATGTTCAGTATGGATTCTCCCACCGCTGTCCGAGGTGTTGACAAGCTTATTCCCGTGGATGTTTACATCCCCGGCTGTCCCCCGCGTCCAGAGGCGATCTTTGATGCCATTATTAAGCTGCGCAAAAAGATTTCGACCGAATCTTGGGCGGATCAAGCCAGTCTGGGTCAAACTCACCGATATCACGCCGTTAAGCATGAGTTAAAGTCGGTTTCTCCCATTTTGACCGGTAAGTATCTGCAGATGGGCACCCATGAGGCACCTCCTAAGGAGTTGATGGCCGCTATGGGGATGCCGCTGTCTGCGGCCTCGCAAGAAGCCGTGAAGCAGGAGGAAGCCAATGGCTGAAGATCAATCAACGCCTGATAACGCAACTGCTGAGGAAGGCGCGATCGTCGAGGCCGGAACGGTTTCTAAGTGGCTCACGGAAAATGGCTTTGGCCATGATTCTCTGGCCCCTGATCATCTGGGTATTGAGGTGCTGACAGTCGAACCTCAGTTTTTGATCCCAGTGTGTACGGCTCTGTTTGCTTACGGGTTTAACTATTTGCAATGTCAAGGGGCCTATGATGAGGGGCCCGGCAAGCAACTCGTCAGCTTTTATCATCTGGCCAAGGTCAGCGACAATGCGACTGATCCTGAAGAAGTGCGCGTTAAAGTCTTTCTACCAAGGGATAACCCGAGCCTTCCTTCGGTCTATTGGATCTGGAAGGCTGCCGATTGGCAGGAGCGCGAAAGCTATGACATGTACGGCATCGTTTACGAAGGCCATCCGAACCTTAAGCGCTTGCTGATGCCCGAAGATTGGGTCGGTTGGCCGCTGCGCAAGGACTACGTGTCGCCTGACTTCTATGAGCTTCAGGATGCTTACTAGACCGACATGCGGATAGGTTGATTCTGACGGAGCGTAAGCAATGACTACGCTCCGTTTTGTTTTGCGGGCAGGGAGCGGGTTTCCTGAATCCGACTCAGAAATTTAGGTGAACCCGAGGCGCGATCGCCCAAAAGGCATCGCCTAGGGCTGGCTCAGGCTGCTCACGAGTATGTTGGGAATCACTGAGTCATCCCAGGTTGCCGGTTGTTCGCCCATGCGAACGATGACAAGCGATTGAGAGGGCACGATAAAGACCCTTTGGAGCCCTCGGCCATCGAGCAAAAAGGTATCAGCCGCCAGAAACGGGACTGTTGCCGCAGTATCGACGTTGGGATGGTCGGGGGTGCGGGCTTTGACCCAGATATGTTTACCAAAGGTGGCTTCTAACGGTGACGGCGTCAGCATCTCTGAGATCCAATCGGCTGGGATGATGCGAGTGTTAGCGACCTGGCCCTGATGGAGCAGCATTTGGCCGACTCTCGCCCAATCGCGAGCCGTGGCGAAAAAGCAACAAAAGGTTTTGGCCATCCCGTTGGGGCGATCGAGCCAGACCGTCGCATCTTGAGCTGCCAACGGCTGCCACAATCGAGCCGACAGGTAGTCACCATAGGCTATGCCCGTTGCTCGCTGCAGCACGATCGCGAGAATTTGACTATTGACGTTGTTGTATTCAAAAACTTGCCCCGGCGGTTTGACGCTGGGCACCTTGAGGGCGGTTTTCTCCACGGTAGAGCCGACATAGAGTTGCACGAGGTCAGACAGGGGGCTGCTAGTGCTGTCTTCGTTGCGCAGACCTGACTGCATGTAGATCAAGTCTCTGAGCGTGATTTGATTGCGTTTGTCTTGACGCCATTCGGGTAGATAGTTAGCCGCCACTTCGTCCAGTGAGGTAATAGCCCCTTCCGCGATCGCCTGACCAATCAAGAGCCCGACGAGGCTTTTTGACATCGACATTGCATTGAATTTCGACGTTTGGTCGTATCCTTGCCAGTATTTTTCCAACACAATGGCGTCTTGATGCATGATGACGAGCCCGGTCGAATTGCGGGCGGCAGCATACTCAGAAACTTGCTGTAGGGCTTCAGCAAATTCCCGTGACGGCGACTCCGTGGTCATCGGTAACGCTGTTTGATACTGTCCAGCGACTTGGGCCTGGGGGCGATACCACTCCACTGCCATGATGGGGGTGTCGGGATACGTCGCGGCTCGAGACACTAGCCGCCAATCCACCAGCGTCAGGGCAACTGTCAGGGCGATCGCCATGACCAAGAGGATACGTTTGTAGAGATGACGTCGAGGCATGAGGGCACTGATGACTACTGGTTGGGAGTTGGGAAGTGGGAGTGCGGAATTTGGAGTGCAGAGTACTCTGCGGGAAGGGTAGAACCTCACGAAAGTCCAAGTTTTAGGGTCAAGCATGCTGCCCTTACTCTGCCTGGTCAGGGATGATTGAGGCTTGGCGCTAACCTCTTACTCTCGACACATCCTGATTGCATCAACGTCACCATAAACTAAAAGCAGTGGATACCTATAGCTCAACCTATGACCCCATCTGAATTGCATTCGCAGAGTTGGATTACCCGCTGGTGGCGATCTTTGGGGCCGTTTACGCGAACGCTGATGATTCTATTGGCGGCTCCCCTGATCGTGCTCAACGTTTGGGCGATCGCCCAAATTTTTGATTATTTCCGCGAAATCTTAGTCGCGGTGATTGTGGCCTCTTTACTGGCGTTCTTGCTGAGCTATCCCGTCTCTTGGCTCAAGCGGCTCGGGGTCAAGCAAGGTCTAGCGTCGGTTTTTGTGCTCCTAAGCGCGGTGATTTTATTTCTGACTGTTGGCATTACGATTTTGCCCTTGGTGTTTGAGCAGGCGCAGCAGTTGGTTACCAAACTGCCCGAGTGGTTTGATTCGGGCCGAGGTCAGTTGCTGATGCTAGATGGTCGGTTTGAAAATTGGGGGCTGCCATTCAACTTAGATGGCCTGATTGAGCAGGTGAACGATCGCCTCAAGTTGCGGTTTGAGCAGATTGCGGGAGAAGCGCTCAATCTCACCTTTGGCGTCGCGTTATTCACTGCCAATAAGCTCTTAGATATTGTGTTGGCGATCGTCCTGACTTTTTATCTGTTGCAGCATGGCGACGATGTTTGGGATGGCATTGTCGGCTGGTTACCGAGCAAAATTCAGCGGCTGTTTTCTGAAACTTTACGTGTCAGCTTTCGCAATTACTTTTTGGGGCAGTTTATTATCGCCACCTTTATGGGGCTAGCTCTGACGGTCATTTACTTAGTCGTGCAGGTGCCCTTTGGCCTGTTGTTTGGCATCACCATTGGCTTGGCAGCCTTGATTCCCTTTGGTGGCACAGTCGGCATCGTGGTAGTCACGCTGCTGGTTGGCCTGAGAGATGTCAGTATCGCTGTGAAAGTCTTGGCGCTGTCGGCGTTAGTGCAGCAGCTTGTCGAAAATGTCTTAGCGCCTCGGGTGCTTGGGAGCTTTACGGGCCTTAATCCTTTCTGGGTCTTTATCTCACTGCTTTCAGGGGCCCGTGTGGGTGGGCTGCTGGGAGTGATTGTGGCGGTGCCAGTAGCGGTGGTAATTAAAGAAGCCTTTACGGCAATGCGGGCCGCTCGTCGAGTCGGCGAAGGGCTTGAGCCTGCCCCTGATATGGCGGCAGAATTAGCAGATAGCAACCCCCTCGAAATGCTCTCTAAAGCGGCGATAGGTGCTCCGCTTCTATCAGACAGTCAGGATTAGCCGCACCAACCCCAATCTCAAATTTTCTGAAATAGAGGCCAACCTGTGCTGGCATATGTCGGGCTGCCATTTGGTCAGAGCCAAGGCTTGAAGCGATAGCGAGTCGCAGTCAGGTTTGGCCACTTTTAATCGTCGGATCGCTTGCAGCAAGGCCCTTCCCTGCACCTTGAACCCGGCATTTTTCTACCCTCTGCCATACTGCTTCTTGGTTGATGCATGCAGGAGCCGACTGTTGTCGAGCCCTAGTTTGGCCACCCTTCGAGCAGCGCAAAGCTTGCTCCTTTCTCCGTGATAGGACTTACGCAAACGCCTCCTCGGTTCCCCAACTCTGGGGGATGTTGAATCCGATTTCCCCAGAGTTAGGGATACAGGGGCCAAAATCGAATTCAACTGCGTAAGTCCTGAGGATTAGGATAAAGTGCTTGAAACGTGAAATGCCCTCTCATTAGCTAATGAGAGGGCATTTCACGTTTCAACGGTGACCTGTTCTTGGCAGAAGACTGACCTGAGCGGTTAAGGGGCTTCGCCACCTTCGGCGTCGGGGGCGGGTGCCGCTTCTTCTTCCGTTGCTTCGGGGGCCGTACCGGCTCCAGCTGCACCACAGTAGGTATTGACTTCGTTAATGATGGTGGATTCTTCGACCGACAGCTCTTGAATTAGCTGGACAGCTTGCACCGTCTCTTGCTGCGATTCTTCAATTTTGGCAGGCAAGTCGGCCTCAGCTTCAACTTCTTGAACGATGCCCATGGCGTCGCTGGCTTGATTGAGGGCACCGCTAAAACCGGCGACCATCTCGATATAGCGATCGCGATAACCAATCAGCTCCTCATCTTCCAGCTCAGTGCTGTCTAGCTCAACGGCAAGGGCATCTAAATCGCTGACCACCTCATTCACCGCCGTCACATACTGGTCAGCAGCGGCCTTGATGTCGTCTAAGCTTTCAACCTGCGCGGCATTGCTACTAAAGGTTTGAATGTTGCTTTCGAAGGCGGGCATAAATCCCTGCGCCTTGTTGACAATCTCAGCCAAGCGATTGCACTGAGATACCTTTGATTCGCCACAGCCCGCAGCTAATAGGGCGATCGCGACACTAGCTGAAACCACCCCACGGCGGCGAAATGTCAGCATGAAACCTGTCCTCATAGAAATAGTGGATCCATGCACAGGGGGCATGGCTTGGCACATGATACTCTCAATCGCGAAAGTACCGTGCAAGCCAGTATGCCCACAGCCAGGGCAATGTTGATCCCAAAGCTCTCTATAGGCTTTTCGGCAAAGCTCGATGAAACTGATACGATCAGAAACTAAACATCAGTACTCAAAACCACTTGAATCTTTATGCAAACTCAGACTTGAGTTTGTTTGCCCCCTTTAGCTGAAACCCGGAAACCGATGCCAACACCTGCAGAATTTTTGGTCGCCACAAAGTATTTCGGCATTGCCACCCTGACAATGGCGGGGATTACCCTACTGGCCTTTGTGCTGGGCTGGGGATTTCGCTTTCGACTGGTGGGGATCACCAGTTTTATGGGGGTGCTCACCGGGGGGCTGCTGGGATTGAGTTTTGAGCCGTTTACCCGCACAACCGTGCCGGGGGCGATTCCCTTTAACACCGTTTATGACTCTGGGGCGGCTCAAATCGTCATCAAAGTGCCTGATACCATCACCCCCCCTGAGCTGGAAGCCACCCTGCAGCAGGCCGCCAGCAATTTGCTCAAGCCGAGCCGCTTAGGCAGCCGAGGGAATACGCCCACCATTCGTGCGCGTACAATTCGCCATGAATCTGGTGGCATTTCTAATTTGGTTTATTTGGGGCAGATTCAGCCTGCCCCTCAACGCGATGCCGAACCCCCCTTCTCGATTCAGCTCGATGAAGCGGCCCTGCAAGCACTGCCCTCTACCGCTGAAGACAACACCTAATCCTTGAGTTTGACGCGATGACTACACCTACGTTTCCCACCTTGATGGTGGCACCCGCCCAGGTGAGGCGCGGTGCCGGAGTTCTGGCGACTGTCGGCGAGGTAATTGCCCGGTTAGGGCAACGCCCCCTACTAGTTGGCGGCGATCACACCCTCGCGATCGCCGCCCCTTTTCTCAGGCCGGCGCTGGCGGGACTTACTGCCAGCTCAGCCAGCTATGGCAATGACTGCAGCGAAACTGCCCTCAGTCAGCTCCAAGCGGCAGCTCAGGCTCACGCTGCTGATGTCGTGATTGGGGTGGGCGGCGGCAAAGCGTTAGATGCCGCCAAACTCATTGCCCATCAGAGACAGCTACCGGTCATCACCGTGCCGACCTCGGCGGCGACCTGTGCCGCTTGGACAGCGCTGTCTAATGTCTATTCAGAAACCGGCGCGTTTCTCTACGACGTCGCGTTAGATCGCTGCCCCGATTTACTCATTTTGGATTACGACCTGATCGCCACGGCGCCGCCGCGCACCCTCATTGCGGGCATCGGTGATGCCCTCGCCAAATGGTACGAAGGCTTCGTCAGCAGTGGCTCGTCAGACCATACCTTGACCATCGCCGCTGTGCAGCAGGCGCGAGTGCTCCGTGACCTCCTCTGGCAAAAAACTCCGGGAGCCTTGGCCGCACCCGGCGGTGACGACTGGCGTGAGGTCGTTGATGCTTGTGTTTTGTTGGCTGGGGTGATGGGCGGCCTGGGTGGTGCCCAATGTCGCACCGTGGCGGCCCACGCCGTGCACAATGGGTTGACCCATCTACCGGCGAGCCATCCCATGCTGCACGGCGAAAAAGTGGCCTATGGCATTTTGGTGCAGCTGCGTTTAGAAGAAATTGCCCAGCAATCGGCTCTCGCTGCGACCTCTCGTCAGCAACTCATTCAGTTCTATGACACGATTGGTCTGCCCAAAACGCTGGCTGATATGGCGATGGAGGAGGTTCGGGTGAGTGAGCTGCAGCAGGCTGCCGCCATTGCCTGCCAGCCGGACTCGGATATTCACCACTTGCCGTTTGCGGTCACTCCAGAGGCGCTCATGGGCGCACTGGTGACCACGACCACCCCGCCGATGAAGGCGACCAAGTCCGCTGGCACCTCAGCGTCAGCGTCCTCCTCTCATGAAAAATCTGCGCCTCAGCGTTAACTTTGGTCGCTAGGGGGCAAAAATCTGATAGATTTTGCACACCTGACCGTGAGCGTTGAGCTCTGTATGAGAGGCATCGTCAGCATGAACCTGGATTGGCTGCAACCGGCGGACCGCGTGCGACGGCTGCCCCCCTACGTGTTTGCCCGGTTAGAAGAACTCAAAGCAGCAGCCCGCGATCGCGGGTTGGACTTGATTGATTTGGGCATGGGTAATCCTGATGGGCCGACGCCCCAGCCGGTGGTGGATGCCGCCTATAGTGCCATTCAAGATGCGGCTAACCACGGCTACCCGCCCTTTGAGGGCACCGGTAGCTTTCGGGAAGCGATTACCCGCTGGTATCACCGCCGCTATGGCGTCACTCTCGACTCTAACGGTGAAGCCTTGCCGCTGCTGGGGTCTAAAGAGGGATTGGCGCATCTGGCGATGGCCTATATCAATCCCGGTGACGTGGTGCTGGTGCCCACGCCGGCCTATCCGGCGCATTTTCGCGGCCCCGCGATCGCGGGGGGACAAATTGTCGATCTGCCGTTAACGGCAGATAATGACTGGCTCATTGACCTGGCTGCCATTCCTGATGCGGTGGCGGAGCAGGCGAAAGTTCTTTTCTTCAACTATCCCAACAATCCCACTGCCGCGACTGCGCCCCGCGAGTTTTTTGAAGAGATTGTCGCCTTTGCGCGCCGCTACGAAATCATGCTGGTGCATGACCTGTGCTACGCGGAACTTGCTTTTGATCACTATCAACCCACGAGCCTGCTAGAGATTCCAGGTGCCAAAGAGATTGGGGTCGAGTTTCACACCCTCTCCAAAACCTACAATATGGCAGGTTGGCGGGTCGGGTTTGTTGTGGGTAACCGCCACATCATTCAAGGTCTGCGGACGCTTAAAACCAATCTTGATTACGGTATTTTTTCAGCGTTGCAAAAAGCGGCTGAAACGGCACTGCAGCTGCCTGACCAATATTTAGAAGCGGTGCAAACTCGCTATCGCACTCGGCGGGACTTTCTCATCAAAGAGTTTGCGTCTCTGGGCTGGCAGGTGACCAAAACTCGCGCCACGATGTATCTATGGGTGGCCTGCCCACCCGGCGTGTCTTCCACCGATTTTGCCCTGTCAGTGCTAGAGCAAACGGGAGTGGTGCTCACCCCAGGGAACGCCTTTGGCAAAGGGGGCGAAGGCTACGTGCGAGTCAGTCTGATCGCGGACTGCGATCGCCTGGGTGAAGCCATGCATCGGCTTCGCCAAGCCAACATCCGCTTTGAACCGGCCAAGGCCAGTGTTTAAGGGGGAAGATGGTACGGTAAATTCAGTCTTTGACTGACCCGCTTGCCGGCAATAATCGCGTTAACCGGGTTGTTCTGAATGGCTGCCTGATGACGCCCAACCGATTCGTTCTCTCACTTAAGATATCCCTACGGAGCCCTGGTTATGTTTAATATTGGCTGGACTGAAGTCATTCTAGTGCTGGGGGTCGGTCTCTTGATTTTTGGCCCCAAAAAGATTCCTGAACTAGGCAATGCCCTGGGCAAGACCCTGCGGAGCTTCAAAGACGAACTGAACACCACTGATGTGGAAGAAACCGCCTATCTCGAAGATGAGGAAGAGCGGAGATAGCAAGCGCCACTAATGTGTCCGTTCGTCCATCGTTCTGAGGTGGAGGGCAGGGGAGCTAGGGAGCCAACATAGTAGTGTTCGTTGAGGCTGAATAACGTTTGTTTCGTCTGCTCAGTTCTACCTCATCGCAGCGCATATTTTCGCACGGCTACCAGGCTGCCCATCAGCCCCACAGCGCAGCCGAGGCCCAGCAGTGAGGAAGGCAGCAAAATCGTCTGCTTAGAGGTGAGGCGCAAGCCATTCACGACAAATTGAATAAAGTCAGGCTGCTGGTTCACCACCTCGTACAGAAACTGGTGAATCCCGATGAGCAATCCCCAGGCGACCCCAGCACCCACTAAGCCAAAAAAGGTGCCCTGGAGGATAAAGGGCAAATAGATCCAAATTTGGGTTGCCCCCACCAGCTGCATCACCTCAATTTCGTGGCGACGAGCCATCACAATCAGCCGAATCGTGGTCGTAATTACCGCGATCGCGGTCAGGCTCAATACACTAATTACGAAGAAACTGGACCATCGCAGTCCATCGTTGAGCTGCTGGATGCGCTGCACTGCTTCGTCAACATACAGCACCTCATTGACGCCCTCCAGATTCAGCAACTGGGCGGCTAAGGTGGGCACCGCTTCTGACTGGCGCGCTTTGACCCGCAGCGCATCGACCAGCGGATTGCCTTTCAGCTGTTCCGTTGCCCCCGCAATATCAGAAATGCCCAGATCCGTGACCAGCTCTTGCCAAGCGGCTTCTTTGGGTACCGCTTCCACGGTCGTTACCTCGGGTAGCGCGGCCACCGTCGCCTGCAACGAATCGGCCTGCACACCGCTGTCTAGATACACCGACACTTCGAGCTGACTGCCAAACTGATTGAGCAAGCCCTCGAGCTGCCAGCTGGCCTGCAAACTGACGCCAAACAAAAATAGCAGCACCGTCATGGTGCTAATCGCGGCCCAGTTCATCCACCCGCCGCGCCGCAGACCCAGCAGGGTTTCTCGAATTAGGTAATCAGCTTTGGTAAAAGCTTTTAACATCGGAGCAACCGGGAAAATTTAAGGGGACTCGAAACTGGTTACAGGCGTTAGAGAGGGGCTCAAAAATAGCGTCCCTAGTAGTCGGGATGGGAGCCGGGCAAATCCTGACTGACCACGGTTGGGGCTGGGGGAGGTGATTTAAGCGCCAACCCGCATTGATGCCGCTGGTTTGACTAGCGGCTAGCCAGGACGGCTGGGCTAGTCACGAGCGACTTGCTTGATCATCGGTAACCACCTGTAAAGCTCAACACCCTGAAATCGCGTTGTTTGACACTATTACTAGTGCCATGCCCCAAACTACGGGAGCATGGCCTAAGGTAGGCGGGCACCGCTGGGGTTGTCAAGCTACTGCAGCGAACGTTTACAGGATGTCGCCCCCGAGACGGAAAAACGCAACCAGGCGGGGCAAAGACCTCAATCAATCAGCTTGAGAGCCGATGCTATCTGGTCATTTACTAGATGAGAATTTTTGTTGAAGCTGTTTTCTCTGGCCGGCGATTTCAAGGATAATCTTGCAGTGTAAGCCGCTGTGATTTGCCGCTACCGGCGATGCGTTCAGGATAATGCCATCCTTCAAGAAATTCTTATTTGGGATGGTGATTTCGGCGTTCTTGGGCCTGTTGGTCAACCGCGTCTATCCTGCTGCGGTGCCGCCGGTCGCAAGGGCTCGTCCCGTCAGTTCGCTGCTAGGCTCCGTTGATCCGGCGACCCTCACTGGCATCACCCCGTCATTTTCAAGAATTCCCTTACCGCTGCAGCCGCCGGTGCTAGGGGGCGTTGATCTAACCCAAGACACCATTCGCGACTGGCTCAGCGATCGCTCACCAGAAATATTTTTAACCTTTGACGATGGCCCTAGCCCCAAAGCGACGGCACTGATTCTCGACATTCTGCAAGCACATGACGTCAAGGCGACCTTTTTTGTCTTGGGTCGCAACGCGGCCATGTGGCCCGAATTGATCGAGCGCATCGTCGCTGAGGGGCACGAATTAGCCCTGCATTCCTATAGCCATGCCGATCTCACGACCTTGTCTTGGGAGCAGAAAAAGCAGGAGATTGCTGACGGTCTGGCACTCCTGCACTGGCAGTTGCCCAATCTACGCATTCGCTGGTTTCGCCCGCCTTATGGGAGCTATGACCAGGCAGTGGTTGACCTGGCTCACGCCCATGGCATGTGTATCGCCATGTTCAATGAGATCTCGATCAACAGTGACTCGGCGGTGGCAGAGATTGTGCAGACGGTGGTGACGGGGCAGGGGCGCATTATTGTGTTTCACGATGGTCAGTGGCCGCGACCGGCCTCGCTCACTGCTGCTGAGCAAAGGCTTTTACACGGGCTGGCAGCTTCGATTGGGGTGGCCAAGGCGCAGGGGGCCGAGTTCAAAACCCTCAGTAGTCACTTCGGTAGCCTGTGTCCTTGAGGGCGATCGCTCAGCGGGATCTCAGAAGTCTGCGCTAGCTTCGGCGTAAATTTCTATACCTTTATTGTTTGTCCGGAGCCTCTGAAAACAGCCGACACCTCGGACGGCTCGGCTGTTTTGCTCTCCGATATTGCCAGAAGGGCTTGGCAGTCTGATCGCTGAGAGTGTCTGTCAGCAGAGCCTTCGCGGATAGGCGACTGAGATAGACGGCAGGGACTGCCCTATCGAAATATTCGTCTGAAATTGAATTTACCTCGAATAATTAGTCAGAAAGTGCCCCGTCCAGAGTTTCTGTTGCTACACTCTGAGACGTTTAGATATCCTTAAGAACCTCCCTGCAATGGTCACGCGCCGCCTCTATCGCCACCGCGCCGTCAAGCGGAGACAACGCAAACGTCGCATGACGCTGTTATCGATGGCGGTTTTGGGCGGGGTGTTGGGTGGCATCCTGCTATTAGAAGCGTTTCATGTCGCTTATGGCTATCTAGAGGTGCCGGTGGCGATGGCGACGATTGGGCAGTCGCTGACCGATAGCCCGGTCTTAGTGGGATTAGATGACATTCATGCAGCCAACGGTCGCCCCAATCTCTCGCCGCTGCCGCGCGCTCAAGAGGTGTGGGAATGCGAAGTGGTGGTGGTCGGCGGTTCCTTAGGGGGGGTCGGGGCCGCGGCTCACGCCATGGGCACGGGCGCTCAAACCTGCTTGATTGAACTGACGCCCTGGTTGGGCGGGCAGATTAGCTCCCAGGGCGTATCCGCGATTGATGAATCACGCTCAATGCGGGCAGTGCAAAATTTTTCGCCCAGCTGGCGTGACTTCAAACGGCTAATTCGAAGTCAGCCCGTCGATTTGCCAGCCTGGACGGGGATGAGCGATCGCCAGTTCACCTATGAGACGAATAGCTGCTGGGTCGGCGACCTCTGCTTTCTACCCGAGAAGGGAGCTGCCGCTGCTGAAAGCTTTTTGCAGAATGCTGTGAGGGCCTCCCCCAATAGTCGCTGGGCCACCTCGACGGCCTTTAAGGGGGCCGCTTTTGACACGGCTGGGCGTAATATTACGGCGGTCTACGCGGTCAAGCGGGTGCCTAAAAATCCGCAATACCTGCCCAAAGGGCGGCTTTCGCGCGAACTCTATGACTGGTATGCCTGGTCGAGCACTGACCAGTACGACAAGATTCCCATTCGCCTACAAGCGCCACCGGGCAAGCGAATGATCGTGATCGACTCGACCGATACCGGGGAATTAGTGGCCTGGGCTCAAGTGCCGTTTCGCGTCGGCTCCGATGGCAAAGAGGTGTTGGGTGAGCTAAACGCTCCGGTGAAGTCAAATCCTCAATGTACTCAAGCCTTCACCTACCCGTTTGTGATGGCGATCGTGGATGACCAGGGCGGCAGCAAACAGGCTCTCTCCCGACTCGAAACCGGGATGCCCAAGGCCGAGCATCGTCGCGCTTTTGGCATGGAAGGCTTCCCGATGTATCACGATCGCGGCCTGTTTAATTATCGGCGGATCGTCAGCCGCTATGCGGGCGATGCGGCGGTGAGCCGCTCCACCACAGGCGAAATGACCATGGTCAACTGGACCCAGGGTAATGATTGGAACATCATGGACGACCCATTGATTCTGGGGCCAGAGGCGCTGGAGCAAACCGGGCAATATCAAAACTGGATGGGCGGACTCTCGATTGCTGCCCTCAAGAACGGCGAAAATCATGCCCTACTTTTTGCCGAATGGCTAATTGACAACCAAGCGACGGCTGAGCTGCCGCTCACGTTTTTGTATGGCCCAGACGGGCCGATGCGCACCCAGTCAGGGCTCAGCATGGTGCCCTACATTCGCGAAGGCCGTCGCATTATTGGGCGACCGGCCTATGGTCAAGAGCAATTTATGATGACCGAGCAAGACCTGCGGGTCGATATCAGCGGCGGGCGCGACTTTCAAAACACCGCGATCGCCCTTACCCATTACGACATTGATATCCACGGCTGTCGCTACCGCAATTGGCAACCCTCCTACGAGGCGACCCGAGCGAGCGTCAACGAGCGGCTGGCGAAACCGTTGCAGATTCCTCTAGAGGCGTTGGTGCCCGTCGGTGTTGACAACTTGCTCATTGGCGGCAAAAGCATTGCCGGATCACACATCGTCAATGCCATGACGCGGGTGCATTATGGTGAATGGAGTATGGGCTCTGCTGCCGGAGCGACTGCCGGCTGGCTGCTACGAGAGGCGCAGCCGCCTAATCTTACCCCCGCCCAAATTGTGGTGACTGATCAGGTCGATGACTTGCAAACCTTTTTGACTCAGCAAGACCTCCGCTATGCCTGGTAAGTAGAACACCCTAATTAAATCAGGGCGTCGGGTGCGGTGTTAGCTCAATGCACCGTCAGGGCTAGTCTGGGGGCCTCATCGCTGGGCGTGACTCACTCTACGATAGGGAGGGCTGCTGAAGCGTCTGAGTGGCGATATGGGTGGCCCTGGAATTTAGCGACTGCAATCAAGGGGGTGACCGTGAAGCAACCTGTCATGCGAAGACTGGATCAGGGCGACAGTTGGCGGCGCTGGTGCCGCCCTGCCTGGAGCGTGAGGGCGATGGCCGGGCTGCTGATCGGCCTCATCGCCCTCTCAACGGTGAGCTGTACCTTGCCCCAGGTGAGTGCGGAAGATCGACTGTTCTTGCCCCTCAGCGTTGAGCTGTTAGATGTCGCTGTCTTGCCGGAGCAAACCTTCGCCGAGACGCCCGTAGGCGGTTTGTCAGCGCTCGCCTACGATGCGCAAACCGACCTGTTTTATGCGCTGTCAGACGATCGCGGCCGACTGGCCCCCTCCCGCTTCTACACCCTCGATATGCAAACGGGGCTGGATGCTCAGGGCGTGTCCAAAATCCAGTCCGTTGACGTGCGTCAGGTCACTACCCTGAAAGACAGTAACGGTGATGAATACCCTGCAGATCGCCTCGACCCCGAAGGCATGGCGCTCTCACCCCGGCGATCGCTGCTGATTACCAGTGAAGGGGTTGCCTCCACCCAATCGCCCCCCGCCCTCAACGAATACGATCTAGCGACGGGCGTCCTCAAAACGGCGTTTCGCATTCCCGACCGCTTTATCTCCACTGCGGCCACCGACGAGTCCGCTGCCCGCGGCATTCGCGACAACCAAGGGTTTGAGGCCCTCACCCTCGGCCCCGCCTCCAGCGCCGGCGCCTTTGAACCCTTTCGCCTGTTTATGGCGACGGAATCAGCGCTGGCCCAAGACTTTGACCCTAACCCCGAGCAGCCCTTAGTTAACCGATTTTTGCACTATCTCATCGGCCCTGACCAATCGACTTTTATTGCCGAATACCCCTATCCTCTCAGCCTTGAACCCTTAGGCGCAGTCAGCAATGGTCTCTCAGAAATCCTCTCTATTGACCAAGGCGGACATTTTCTCGCCCTCGAACGGGTCTATGGCATTCGCGGCTTTGAAATCAAACTTTTTCAACTGGCTACCGGCAGCGCCAATGATGTGTCAACCTTCGCCAGCCTGCCCACCCTAGAGCAGCTCAACCCGATTCAAAAGCAGCTGGTGCTCGATTTTGCGACGCTCGAGCTGCCGGTGGCGGCGATCGATAACTTGGAGGGCATGACGTTGGGGCCGCCGCTGCCCGACGGTACTGCTAGCCTCTGGCTGATCAGTGACAATAACTTTTCCGCAGAGCAAACGACTCAAGTGTGGTTATTTCGACTTGCCATGAGTTGATCAATAGACAGCTGAATCGTCTTGAATAAGTTGCGAATCGCGCGCTTAAACCGCAGGCTCTAGAGCCCCGCTGTAGAGCAAAAACCGCAAGCCCTTAAAGCCACTCGGTTTGACCCAAACACGCTGGCAAAAGAAATAGAGAAACCGTTTTGGGACGGAGCAACTTTTGCGGAAAACTATGTTTATGGGCCACAAAGCTGATAAATTGAGCGAGTATTAGCGAAGTGTTTGATTGATTAATATGAGAGTTTTAGTCATCGGCGGCGACGGTTATTGCGGTTGGGCAACGGCGCTTCATTTGTCTAATCAAGGCTACGAAGTAGGCATTTTTGACAGCCTGGTGCGACGTCATTGGGACGGGCAGCTCTGTGTCGATACCCTCACCCCGATTGCCCCGATTCAGTCTCGATTGCAGCGTTGGAAAGACTTGACCGGTAAGGATATTGAGCTTTTCGTGGGTGATTTGAACGATTATCCGTACCTCGAAAAAGCCATGCTGCAGTTCCAGCCGGAGGCCGTCGTTCACTTTGGCGAACAGCGATCGGCCCCCTTCTCGATGATCGATCGCGAGCATGCCGTCCTCACCCAGACCAACAACGTCGTTGGCAACCTCAATCTGCTCTACGTTCTGCGTGATCACCTCCCTGATTGTCACTTGGTCAAGTTGGGCACCATGGGCGAATATGGTACGCCTAACATCGACATCGAAGAGGGCTACATCACCATCGAGCACAACGGTCGCAAAGATACCCTGCCCTATCCCAAGCAGCCGGGTTCTTTCTATCACCTATCGAAGGTGCATGACTCCCACAACATTCACTTCGCCTGCAAGATTTGGGGCCTGCGCGCCACGGATCTTAACCAAGGCGTCGTTTACGGCGTGCTGACCGAAGAGACCGGCATGGATGAGTTGCTGATCAACCGGCTTGACTATGACGGCGTCTTTGGCACTGCCCTCAACCGTTTTTGTATTCAAGCCGCCGTGGGTCACCCCCTCACCGTTTATGGCAACGGCAGCCAAACCCGCGCCTTTTTAGACATTCGCGATACAGTGCGCTGTGTGGAGATTGCCATTAACAACCCGGCTGATGCGGGCGAGTTCCGCGTCTTCAACCAGTTTACTGAGATGTTTAACGTGGCTGACTTGGCCATGACGGTGAAAAAAGCCGGCAACTCACTCGGTTTAGACGTCGAGATTAACCATCTTGAGAATCCTCGGGTCGAAGCGGAAGACCACTATTTCAACGCCAAAAATACCAGTCTGCTGGGCTTGGGGCTAGAGCCTCACTATCTGTCCGATTCGCTGATCGATTCGCTGTTGAACTTCGCCATGAAGTATAAAGGGCGCGTCGATAAGAGCCAGATTCTGCCCAAGGTGCAATGGCGTCGATAGATGAGTTTTGCTGAGTCACTAACGACACAGGAGGTTGGGTTTCTCAAAGATTCACTGAAGTCAACATCGCTTCAACCCGGATCGTGAAACCTAGCCTCTTTTGTGTTGTGTGAGTGTTTGTTGTGATGTTTTAGCCCCCGTTACGAGACCATGCGCATAGCTCTCTTTACCGAAACGTTTTTGCCCAAAGTTGACGGTATCGTCACCCGTCTTAAGCATACGGTCGAACATCTGCAGCGGCTGGGCGATGAGGTTATGGTGTTTTGCCCAGAAGGTGGCTTAAAAAGCTATCAGGGAGCGCAAATTCACGGCGTATCGGGCTTGGCGTTTCCCCTCTATCCTGAACTGAAGCTGGCCCTGCCGCGGCCTTCTATTGGTGAGGCGTTAGAAAAATTCAATCCGGATCTGATTCACATCGTGAACCCCGCCGTGTTAGGCATGGCCGGACTGTTCTATGCCAAGACGCTCAACATTCCCCTCATGGCGTCTTACCATACTCACTTGCCCAAATACCTGGAGCATTACGGCCTGGGCATGTTGGAAGGGGTGATGTGGGAGCTGATCAAAGCCGTGCATAATCAGGCGCGGGTGAATTTAGTGACCTCCACCGCTATGCAGTCGGAACTCAGCGCCCACGGGGTCGAGCGGGTGCAGGTTTGGCAACGGGGAGTCGATACCGAGCTGTTTCGCCCAGCATTAGCCAGTCGCGACATGCGCGATCGCCTCAGCCAGGGTCATCCCGATGCGCCCCTGCTGCTCTACATTGGTCGCCTCTCAGCTGAGAAAGAAGTTGATCGCATTAAGCCGGTGTTAGAGGCGATTCCCGAAGCCCGGCTGGCCTTGGTGGGCGATGGCCCCCATCGCGAAGACTTAGAAAAACACTTTGCCGACACCCACACCCACTTTGTCGGCTATCTGGCTGGAGAAGAACTGGCGGCTGCCTATGCCTCCGCCGATGCCTTTATCTTTCCGTCGCGCACGGAAACGTTGGGGCTGGTGCTGCTAGAGGCGATGGCAGCGGGCTGCCCGGTGGTAGCAGCCAACGCGGGTGGCATTCCTGACATTGTGACTGATGGCGAAAACGGCTATCTGTTTGACCCCAAAGACGACAATGGGGCGATCGCCGCCACCCAACACCTGTTAGATCGCGGGGCTGAGCGCGAACTAATGAGTCGCAATGCCCGCATTGAAGCTGAAAAGTGGGGCTGGAATGCTGCCACCCAGCAGCTGCAGAAATTCTATACGGCGATTTTAGATGCCGACTCGATGCCCTTTGCGGCTTGAGCCCCTTGAGCAATAGCTCCGTGAGCGCTCAGTGATGCCGCGACCTGGCAGCTCTCCCCAAATATCGTTAGGCTGAGACAGTAGGCCAGAGTTGGGCAATGCCGTGAAGCGTCATCAGGCTTTGGGTGGGTTAGGGCTCTTAGTCGCGATCTCTGCATCCATCACCTGGTGGGGGCGACAGCCGATGTCTATGGAACGATTTCCCACCATTCGTCAGGTCCCCGTTCGCACCCCAACGCCCTCGACATCTTCCCAGACTGCCATTGGCGAGCTTAGCGAAGCCGATGACGCCGCGATTAAAACCGTCATTCGACAGCAACTGGACGCGTTCCAGGCCGATGACGCGGAGCTGGCCTTCAGCTTTGCGAGCCCAACTATTCAAGCCCAATTTCAGTCAGCTAATCAGTTTATGGCGATGGTGCGATCACAGTATGCCACCGTCTACCGGCCTCAATCAGTCGAGTTTGGTGACTTGGAATGGGTGGATGGGAGTCCTGTGCAGGCGTTGTTGGTGCTGGGGCCGGTGGGCGAGTGGATGACCGCTTACTACCCTATGGAACAGCAGGCCGACAGCACTTGGCGCATTGCAGGCTGTGTGCTGGTGCCCTTACCGGGTGAGACGATCTGATCCCAGAGGAGAAAGAAACGAGTTTGGCTTAACCCGAAGTGGCCTTGCTTAAGGAGAGGTGCCAGCCTGTACTCAGCGGAGCGCTGTCCCTCATCGCCGCCGCAGCTTGCTCACCAGCTTTTTTGAGAATTGTACATTCAACGATTCGCGGTCAGCCCACTCTTGCAAGATGCGATAAAACAGCTGGCGATCGGGAGCCTGCAAAACGGCGGTTTGGTCGGCGGTTTCAATCGCATAAGGATAGCCGCCCCCCACGATCACTTCCGCTTTGACCCAGTCAATGACTGACGCCGCCAGCCCCGCTTCCCACAGCCAGTGGGGCATCTCCAGCCGGGCCGGGGGGCGATCGCGACTGGTTTGCAAATAGCTAAAGATCACTTGATCCTGCTGGTCGCCGTAGTGGGTCAAAATGCCCTCGCGATCGCAGCGGAGCAGCGGCGTGCGATCGCCCCATTTCATCAATCGCCCCAGCAGCTGCGCATCATGAATCGCCTCTACCGGTTTCAGTTTCGGGTCATAGTGCTGCAGCAAGGTCGTGACATCGCGAGCGTAAGATGTGTCGATGTAGCCCACCAGCGGCACGCGCCGCCGTTGGCTGGTCTGTAATAGCTTGACCATGGCATCGACATAGGTTTTTTGACTCTCGGGGTCAAAGGCATCGGCAAAGGTGACCACCAAGGAGCCATCAAACAGCACCAGGGTGTGCTCAGGATGCGCACAGGCTTCCATGTAATCCACCAGTCGTTGCACTTCCATCTCAAAGCGGCGGATGTTGACCCGCCGATCGACCGGGTCGCCGCGATGGCCAACTTTCAAATCTTCTGGCGTCAAGACATCGAGGGCAATATCTTTGGTGTATTCGCCGTTAGCAGCATGGGGATTCTCGAACCAGCCAATTTGCACTAGGGCAATGGGCAAAGAGACATCTTTGCTGGGAAAGATTTGCGAGCCATCCACGGCAAAGGTGGTGATGCCGGATAGCTTTGATTTCACCCATCCTAGGCTGTCTTCGCGGTTGGCCCACTGATGAGAATTGGGAATCACTCCTTTGTTGACCGTCGTCAAGGGTTCAAGCAAGTGAGCACCCATGCTCGGTGCCGATAGCTGTGGCGCGATTTGCTCGAAGGGCTCAGCGGTCAGGGCGCGCCAGGCTTTGCGATAGCGCTGGAGATCAGCCCCCATAGTTTGATTAAAGTCTGTGAGCTGCTGCTGCTTTTCGTCTAAGACCGCGCGGATTTGAGCTGGGCTGACTGGCATAAATCCCCATCTCTCTCAACCTAGAACGAATGTATTGTATCGCGTTTGAGAAAAGCGATCGCCCTGAGTCAACAGTTTGCTGACTGCTTCGGGGACGTCTCTGAATCTCGCTCCAAAGTGGCGAGCTGTAGAATCTGCCTAGCCGTGAGCCAAAAAGTCCAAGGCTGATCTCACTTACGCCAGAAATAAGCGGTAGGCCGGGTTATCACTCTCGTTCCAGTAGCGGTAGCCCACGGTTTCCAAAAAGGCTTGCCATTGGGGCATCTCCGCCGGGGGCACCTGAATGCCAATGACAATGCGGCCATAGTCGGCACCGTGGTTGCGATAGTGAAATAGGCTGATGTTCCAATGGGGGCTCATGCCGTTGAGAAAGCGCATCAGCGCTCCGGGATTTTCCGGGAACTCAAATCGATAGAGGACTTCGTCATGGGCTAAGGGCGATCGCCCACCCACCATATGCCGCAGGTGCATTTTCGTCAGTTCATCATCAGTGAGATCTAAGGTTTTGAAACCGTGAGTTTCAAATGTCGCTGCCATTTGGTTGGCATCTTGGCGATCTTTGACCTGTAAACCCACAAAGATATGGGCCTCTGCCTGATCGGCAATGCGATAGTTGAATTCCGTCAGATTGCGTTTGCCCAGACATTTGCAAAATTGACGTAGACTGCCCGCGCCTTCAGGAATATTGACTGCAAAAATCGCCTCTCGTCGCTCTCCCATTTCGGCTCGTTCAGCCACAAAGCGCAGGCGATCAAAATTCATGTTGGCCCCGCAGGCCACTGCCACGAGCGTCTGGTCAGAGAGGTGTTCCCGTTCGACATAGGCCTTAGCCCCCGCGATCGCTAAGGCCCCTGCGGGTTCCAAAATGGAGCGGGTATCTTCAAACACGTCTTTGATGGCCGCACAGGTATCATCGGTGTTGACCAAGATGATCTCATCAACGTATTGCTGACACAGCCGAAAGGGTTCTGCCCCCACCTGCTTGACCGCCACCCCATCGGCAAACAAGCCCACGCGATCGAGTTTGATGCGCTGGCCGGCTTGCAGTGACTGATTCATGGCATCGGCATCCACCGGCTCGACGCCAATGATGCGAATGTCAGGCCGCAGCCGCTTCACATAGGCGGCAATGCCAGAAATCAGTCCCCCCCCTCCGATCGCGACAAAAATAGCATGGATCGGCTTTTGATGCTGGCGCAAAATCTCCATGCCGATGGTGCCCTGACCTGCGATCACCTCTGGGTCATCAAAGGGATGAATCAATGTCATCCCTTTCTCTGCGGCCAGTTCGCAGGCATGGGCATAGGCATCGTCATAGGTCTCCCCGTGCAGGATCGCGATACCACCGCGATCTTCTACCGCTTTGACCTTCAGCTCTGGCGTGGTCACCGGCATCACAATCAGGGCCGAAGTGCCCAAATGCTTAGCCCCCAACGCTACCCCTTGAGCATGGTTGCCTGCCGAAGCGGCAATGACGCCGGGAGCGAGACGATCAGCCGACACCTGCGCCATCTTGTTGTAAGCGCCCCGCAGCTTAAACGAAAACACCGATTGCACATCCTCGCGCTTGAGATAAAGCGAGTTGCCCAACCGGTCTGACAGTCGAGGTGCCCGTTCTAGAGGGGTTTCTTGAGCGACATCGTAGACTCGGGCAGTGAGTATTTTTTCAAGATAGTCGATCGCCATAGCAGCCATGCAGCAGTCGTCATTAAGTGAAGCCATCTTCCCTTTATCAGGGTAAGAAAGACAACTGTTGATCGCTGAAAATGGGAAATCCTTAGACTCAACTGCTAGATGAGCGAAATCCGTTAAAGATGCGTCGGCGATCGCGTCACTGGCATCCTACAAACGGTCAAAATACCAGACGGTGATGGGCCTAGGAATTGTTTTGCCGTTCTTCGCGCGTCTGCCGCCAGGCACCGACCAAGCGCTCAAAGTTTACCTGGAATTCGCTTAAGCCCACCATTGAGCCAGCCTCTTCGGCTTCTTCCCAAGAGGCCGAGAGGGCACCATAGCTTAAGCCCACGACGCTCAGACCGAAACAAGCTAGCGTCACCATCAGCACCACGACATTGGGCAGCTCGGCGATGCCTTGAACAATGGCCACATAGCTGGCAAAAAATACCAGAATCCCCACCGTGACAGGAACTCCAGAGAAAAACACCATTCGTCTCAGCATTCGCCGGCTAACCACCTCAGGAATGCTGGTCTCCTCACGGCTATACTTTTTGGCTGATTTTTTTGACGAACGAGCGATTGGCTTAGCTGCTGATGAAGCGCGTTGGGAGGTCTCAGCCACCGGCTGAGCCGACTTGCTAGTTGCTGGTGGGGTCGTTTCTGCTTTCCCTTTCTTCCGCTTGCGGTTGGGTTCAAAGGGGAGACGATCGTTCTCTGAGTCAGCGGACATTGCAACGCTCCATGATCAGCAAAGCTAATACCTAAACGCTAATACCTATCGGCGGATGCCTAAGCGACCGATGAGTTCACGGTAGTGATTGACATCTTTCTTGGCGATGTAAGATAGCAAGCGCTTACGGCGGCCAATCATTTTGAGGAGACCCCGCCGAGAAGAATAATCCTTTTTATTGCCCTGCAGGTGCTGGCTGAGTTTGTTGATGCGCTCAGTCAACATGGCAATTTGCACTTCAGCGGAGCCAGTATCAGTCTCGTGAACTTGGTATTCCGAGATCAGTTCCTGTTTGCGTTCTTGTAATAGTGCCATAGGGTACGAGGTGCTTTAGCAGATGAATGTTTCGCGCAGATTTTATGCACAGAGTTATTCAGCATAACATAGCTGCTTGGGGTAAACACCATTTGCCGTTATGAAGATTGGCTCAACCAGGCGATCGCCTCGCGAATCCAGTCTTCCGTGTTGTCGTTCTTCGCCAAGGTACTGCTGCGCCCTATAACCTGCAAGGCTTTCATGATTTCACCATTGGTATAGCCCAAGGCCAGTAGGGTCATTTCGACCTCCTCTTGCACATTGGCCATGGGGCCACCGCCTGGCGTTAGTGTGAGCCCTGACTGCTGTCGCCATTCTGCCAACTTTGTCTTCAATTCTAAGATCAGCCGTTCAGCCGTTTTCGCCCCCACCCCTTTGGTGCGCGAGATCAGCCGCGTGTTACCAGATACCACCGCCTGAATCAGTTCTTGAAACCCCAGCGTATCGAGCAGCGCCATCGCCATTTGGGGCCCAATGCCGCTGACGCTCACTAACTGTCGAAACACATCGCGTTCTGACCGGCTGGCAAAGCCAAAGATGACTGGTTGGTCGTCACGAATCTGGAGATGACAAAATGCCTGCAGCGGTTCCCCTAGGGGCGGTAGCTCCGACAAAAAACGGCTGGTAATTTGGAGGTCATAGCCCACCTGATTGACGTCCATCGTCAGCATCACTCGATGGCCGCCCTGCTTTTGAATGTCTGCCAGAGTGCCTTTTAAGTAGCTCAGCATGGGGTCTCTTGGAAAAGCTTGACGTTTTTTGTGGTCATCCCACAATGATTGTCCTCACATGACTTGAGACGACTCAACTCGGAAAAGCGCGAGGAGCGGCACAGCACTGGCCCCAGAGGCGACGTGAGTGTATCATCCCTCGGAAATACCATCTTCAGCCGCCGCTACTGCGAGCGGCGGGGTTTGCTCTGACGAGACGAGTCCGATGCTGCCGACAGCGAATTGCCTTTGGGTTTAGCACTGGTGGTCTCTTGGGGGCGAACAGTCGCCTCGATCGCCGTCGCCTGAGCGGGTAGCGCCGTGCGGCCATTCCGCACCACCCGCATCATGTCGGCCAACTGGTGCTCAATCCGCTGCAGCACTTCTGCAGCATAGGCATCGGCATCCTGGCGTAGAACGCGACATTCGGATTCGGTTTGCTGTTGAGTCTCTTCCCAATATTGCTCGACCGCATTTTGCCACTGCTCGATTTCCGTGCGGGTCTGCGATCGCAACGCGTCACAATCTTGCTCAAGCTGCTGTTTGACCTGCCGGGCCTGATGTTCAGCCTGCTGCACAATGCCCATGTCGTCGAGGCGGCGGGCCGCTTCTTGCTCAGCTGCTGTCATCATGTCTTGAGCATATTGCTGAGCGTCGCTGATGATGCGATCGCGCTGCTGCACGATTTGCATCGCCTCTTGAAAAACGGTCGGCAGGTTGAGTCGGATCCGATCAAGCTGTTCTAAGAGTTGGTCTTCGTCAATCAGCGTGCGACCGGAAAACGGCACCCGAGGACTCTCTAAAATCAGCTCTTCCAAGACGTTTAAAGACTGCTGAATATCCAGACGTTTAACAGTTTCACTGGTATTGACCGGCGCCTCATTAGCTACCGCTGATCGCTCAGCAGCGTTGCCATTGGCGGCATTGGTTGGGGTTAAGTCTTGTCGTAGCATCGGTATATGTCCCGGGCAACATGCTGAGGCACCAGGTGATCTACTGGCCCCCCATATTTGGCGATCTCTTTCACCAGACTACTGCTTAAAAAGCCATACTCGGTTGAAGTAGCCAAAAAAATGGTCTCTAAGTCGGCGGCCAGGGTCTTATTGGTGTGAGCCATCTGCAATTCTTTTTCAAAGTCAGATAGCACCCGCAGCCCCCGCAGCAAAACTTGAGCCTGCTTCATTCTGGCATAGGTTACTGTGAGCCCTTCAAAACTGTCGATTTCGACATTTTTCAAGTGATTGACCGAGACCTGAATCTGATCAATGCGCTGTTTAGCCGTAAACAAGGGACTCTTTTGAGGGTTGGAAGAGACCACTACCACCACCTTTTCAAACAGGCGGCTACCACGGGTAATGATATCCAGATGCCCTAGAGTAATGGGATCAAAGCTTCCTGGGTAAATCGCAATCACGCCGCTGCCCCCTAACCTATCGGCCATACCTGATGGAGGCTATCACAGTGTTATTGGGCCGGAAACCCTCACTGGAGAAGATTGCCTCAGCATCCTCAGGGCGTTGCCCCAAAAAGTATGCGGCAAAGGTGACCAGCAAGGCTGCTGAATCCGTTTGCTCGGCCACCTTTTTGAGGGGCAAATGGTAGGGGCGATCGCCGTTTCCTGAAGGCGAAATCCACCTAAAATCAAGGCTGAACTTGTCGTAGAAAGTCTGGGTCTTGGCCAGCTTCTTAACGGTTTGTCCACCAATCGGGCGATGGGCGACGGTGACTGGCCGCGATGACGCGACGCGCGTCGCCCCCATTCAGTTAGCAGCCCTTAGGCGGAAACCACACCAGCGACCCGTCGTCATCATTGCGCCACCGCATCCAGCCTTCTTGGGTGGCCGCGCCTGGCAAAACAGTACAGCCTTCGGCGGGCTGGGTCACGCGCACCTGCATCCAATCGCCGTTGAAGGCCAGAGGCTCAATGAAGCTGTTGGGGCCAATCAGCCCCAAAATATTGCCGGAATTGCCATTGGGGGCGCTGTTCAGCGATTGCGATAGCCCGTGCTGGCGATATTCCACCCAGCCCATATCGAGAAATCGATTTTCCCAAGTTTCGACGGCTAGGTCGAGGCTGCCCAGGTTGAGATGGTCGATATGCGCCCAAGCGTTGCCGACGGGCGTGTATTGAAATTGAAACCAGCCATCCTGACGAATTTCAGTGACGGGAAAAGAAAACAGGGCGTAGTAGGTCTGCAGCATGGAAAAGCTGGCATCGCGACCCAGGGCCAGGGGCGTTTGACCGTTGGGCACTAGCCAACCATTCACAATCCATCCCCAGTGCGAGCCGTTGGGCTCGATATAGATCGGAATTGCCGCTGCCTGCAGCCAGTTAGCTGTGAGATAGGGACTGTCAGCCCAATCGGGGCTGTTTAAAAATGAGAGGTCTCGCGGTCGGAGGTGACCGATACCAATGTCGTCGGTGGGTTCAGGTAAGAGACCGACAATGCCATCGATCGCGGGGGCTTGGGGCGCAGGCAAGGGGGTGGGCAGCGGTGGCACCGGTGGACTGATTCGGGTTTGAGCTAAGTCGACGGGAACCAGCTGAGCTTCCGCAAGCGGTGAAGCTGACGATGGCAGGGCCGCGATCGTGGCGACTCCCCAGCTGCAGACGGCGCTGATTAACCAAATGGCCTTGAACTGAATAGCTTTTTTTCTCATTACTCCAGCGATCGCACTTTTCGACAAAAACAACCTGGTAGCGGCACTCTAACCCTGGATTTCACGGACTTCAGCATCCTTACTTTGTCGTCATGACACACTTTGATAAAGGCATCGCATCAACATCCATATCGCTTTTATTGACGCTCAATGTTGTCAGCAGTCGAGCCACCTCGTTACTCATTCTGTTCGCCGAATCAGCAGCTCAGTACTGAGTTTTTTGAGGTCGTTAATTATGCTTTTGGTCAGGGGTTTCTACGGATCATGACGCGGCATAGTCATCAATGGTTTCGCCAGGGACGATATCGGTCGGGCGATACTGCTCAAAAGCGCGATCGCCTAGTCTAAAATTGCGAGGCGAAAACGTCTTAATTGCCCGCAGGCGACACTTTGATAACCTGTCCTCAGTATGCCCCGAGATCGGGGTGGCAGATGCAGTGACGGATAAACCGGCAGTAGAAAGTCGTAGACGATGGCACTTTACACCGTGAAGAAGCCGTGCAACCACCTACGCAGTTCTACGTTTTTTAGAAGATATTGAGGATAGGTCGCGAGGCAGGTACCCCGATCCTAAGTTGCTGATGGATTTTCGAAGATTTGACAACGATTGAATCAGGCAAAAGCGCTATCAGCTATACCTAAGACAGGTGTGGTCAAGGGGTCAAAGAGCTTAAATTAGCAATCACCCTCTGCCTTCCCATGACGAGGATGGCGGTCATGTTCTTTTCTTCTTCTCACGAGGTGAGCAAATGACTATTTTACGATTGGGCCAGGCACTGTCAGCGGCATCGCTCTTATCTTTCTTAGTCGTAGCGTTGCCCGCTGCTGCCAATACTGCAGAACCTGGCGATGCTTCTAATCAGCTTCTCCCGTTAGAGACTCGCGGGATGAGTGTTGAGGTTGATCCCAACCTTTATCAATCGGCAGCTGAGGAAATCAATACCTTTGAAGCTCCCAATTCATCCAACTCGTCTGGACTATCAGACATCGGCATTTTCGATGATATCGTCGACGAGAATGGTGAGCTGGATCTGCCCCTGGGTATCACCGTCTTTGATTCGATGGGGTCGACCTCGGTCGGCGTGGGCAGCGATTTTTAGTTCGCGAGTTGGAATCGACACGTTTTTCCACTTTGAGGCGCATCATCAATTCGCTTCTAAAGGCTGGCGGGTGAGGCTTGTCCTCCACCCTCTGTCAGCCGCTAGGACTGGCAACGAGGCGTTAGCCCTCTATGATGACAGTCCCTAGAAAACGTGTCCTATACAAAAAAAACACGCTCTAGCCTGTGCGACGTTCACAGCGGTGATTGGTGCCCCCTGTCAGTTTCCGCTGGTCAGGGCCATTGAACGGCAGTGCTAGACTGTGGGCCTGCCAGCCGCTGACGGCTGACGGCACTTAACGCCTTGCGGTGTGCATGATTTCAACCTTCTACGATCGCCGCCAAGCCGGAGAATTGCTGGCTCATCGGCTCTCAGCAGTGGCTGGGGCAGGCCCCGGCTGGGTGATCGCGCTGCCCCGCGGGGGCGTGCCGGTCGGCGCGGTGATTGCTCAGGCGTTGGGGTGGCCCTTAGATATTTGGCCAGTGCGTAAGCTGGGTGTGCCGACGCAGCCAGAGCTCGCGATGGGCGCGATTGCGCTGCCCGATACGCAAATTCTCAACAAAACGCTGATTCGCCGCCTTGAAATCACCCCGGCACAAGTAGACGCCATCATTCAGGCGGAAACGCAAGAACTGCATCGTCGCGATCACCTGTATCGGGCGGGTCACCCGCCGCCTGCCTTGAAGCATCAGCCCGTGATTCTCGTGGATGACGGGCTGGCCACAGGGGCGACGCTGCAGGCTGTGATTGTCGCGTTGCGGCCCTACCATCCCGTTCAGCTCACCGTGGCGGTGCCCGTGGCCGCTGCCGAGAGTCTGGCCATGCTACAAGGCTTGGTGGAGCACACCGTTTGTCTGACGACGCCACCGAATCTGGGCTCGATTAGTCAGTGGTACGTCAATTTTGAAGCGGTCGATGACCAGACCGTGATCGACCTTTTGCGCCGCCATCGGTGCTAGCTAGAGGCCGTCGATGACGAGCCCTGGCCATGACTGGACTCGGCGGTGAGTAAATCGACGACGGCTTGGGCCGTTGCCGGGGCCAACAGTACACCATTGCGATAATGACCGGTCGCTAAAATTACATTTGACCCTGCCGCTAGTAGTTTGATTACGGGCGCTGGTTGTCCCTGCGGTCGCGGCCTCAGACCATACCAGGTCTCCAAAATTTCACACCCTTGCAAAGGGGGACAATAGGCGATCGCTTGCTGCCACAGGGTGGCCAAGGCCGCTTCCTGGGGCCGTGGCATGACGCTGCCATCCTCGGGAAACTCTACTGTGGCGGCAACGCCGTATTCACGCTCGCCCAACGGCACCAGATGCACATCATCGCCATTGATCACCGGTTGAAAGGTGGCCAAGCCCAGGGGCTGGGGCGATCGCACGCGAATGCCTTGGCCCAACACCGGCACCAGCGGCAGCGGTTTTCCCAGATCCGGCAACTGCTGCATCAGGTCGGCGCTACCCAAGCCCGCCGTCACGATCACCCAATCCGCTTCGTAACGGGCCGACTCAGTTCGCACGGCCTCAAGGCGATCGCCTTGCCGCTCAAACCCGACGACCGGCGACGCCACCTGCAAGGTGACGCCCCGCTGCTGCGCTCCCGCGATCAGCGCCTCGGTCAGGGCCTTGGGCGCAATTTGTAGATCTTGGGGCGAGTAGATGCCTGCCACCACGGTGTCTAGCCTGAGGTGGGGACAGGCCGTAGCCACCTCAGCCGGGGGCCAAATCTCTAAGGGCCAGCCCTGGCCCTGACGAATCACCTGCAGTGACTGCCATCGAGGCAAATCAGCCGCCTCAAAACACAGGCTCAAAATGCCCTGGGTATTGTGAGGCACGGGCTGACCAGTGACCGCAGCCAGTTCTGGCAAAAGCGAACGATACCGTTTCAGACTAGTTTCTCGTAGGCGCCAGTTGCGGCCTTTGACCTTGTGGCTGATCACGCCCATGGCAATGCCCAGGGCCGCGCCGGTGGCCCCCTGAGCGGGGATAGTTTTTTCTAATACGGTGATCGAGTATTGAGGGTTTTGGCTGAGTTCGTAGGCGATCGCGGCCCCAACGACCCCACAGCCAATGATCACTATCCGCACAATGGCACCTATACCGACGGCTCAGGCACAAGCGCCAAAAAGGCATCAAAGTCGTCTAGCGCCTCACGATATTGCTTGGCCGCTTCAATTTGGTTGTACTCGGCGGCCGCGGCATCAAGCTTTTCGAGATGGGTGCCAATCTCGGCGGCATAAAACTGGGCCTGCTCCGCATCGGCGGGCAGCAACCGCGCCGTCACCCGACCTAGATTGGCGCGCAGCTCCCCCATGGGCCCGTGGATAAAAGCGCTGATATTGACCCAGTCTTTACTTTGCAGATACCCCTCCAACTCAGGAAAACGATCGCGCAGTTCGGCCACTCGCGGCGTGTAGATATCCAGCTGAGCGATTTGCTCACTGGAGTAGGTCGTCGGCACGGCAACGTTAGAACCGCCGCAGCCCATAAGGCCCACTAAAACGACCGCGAACAACAATCCTAGGAGTGATCGAAATCGAAAACGTTTCATGAGGCTCATCCTCTCGCTGCAACTTGCGTCAACCGGGGTAGAGCTTGATGGGCTCTGTTCTCATATTACCGCTCTCCTCGGTGGCCCAAGCGACCGATCGCCGCAAGAAAATGTTGAATCTGAGCAATTAGCGACACAATGAGGAGGAGAAAAACCCGTTGCAAGTTGGTATTTGTTCCCGCGATGTTGCCCAAGGAAGCCCTGTTGAAATCAGTCGATAATCTCGCGGCGCTGACGCGAGTGTTAGATCAGGCTGAGCAAGCGATTCGCACTTGGGAAGTAATCACGACTGATTTCTTATCACCGCCAGAGCTCGCCGAGGCGCAGGAAATCTTTCAGCGGTTGACTGAAGTGCATCTCACAGTCTGGGGTGGTTATCCCCAAGCCGAGCGGCAGCGCGCCGCGATCGCCCGCACCGAAATTCCGCTAGAGCCGACGGAGATACCCCTGACGTTACTCTCGATTGCCGGCAATTTTTTGTTCGACACGGCCACCCATCGAGACTTTTTGGGCTCGCTGCTAGGCACTGGCATCGTGCGCGATAAGGTCGGTGACATTATCGTTTTGGGTGAACGCGGTGCCCAGGCGATCGTCGTGCCAGAACTGGTGGAGTTTTTGGAAACCAGCCTGAACCAGGTGCGATCGGTGCCGGTGCAAACCCGACAAATTGAGTGGAGCGAACTGCGCATCCGCGCCCCAAAGAAAAAAGAAATGACCACGGTGGAAGCCTCACTGCGGCTAGATGCGGTTGCCTCGGCGGGTTTTGGCATGTCGCGCAGCAAGATGGTGACCCTGATTAACACTGGTGATGTGCGGGTGAACTGGAAGCCGATGAAACAGGCCAGTCATCCCTTAAAGGCGGGAGATCTGGTGGCGATTCGCGGTAAGGGCCGGTTAGAAATTGGCGACATCATGGTCACTAAAAAAGAACGTTACCGAGTGAGTTTGACCCGGTACGTTTAGAAAGTTGCTCAAAAAATTAATGTCATAGCCGCAGAGGGCGATAGTATCAACCTTTTCCCATCACAAGGCACAGTTCCAAAGCCGAAAAGACCATGCCGGTAGAGAGGCTTTGCCTTCCCCTTGCGCGGATGATATCTCGGCAGAGTTCACGGTTTTAGGGGGAGGGGTCGGGCTGCAAGAGGGCTTTGTTCTGCGTGATTTCTAAATAAATATGCTCTAACTTGACCGGACTGCGAGAAATCGCGTCAAGCGTCACGCCCTCAAATTGCGCAATCAGCTCTTTGAGATCAAACTCCTGAGGAATCCAGAACGACAGGTCGTTGCCATAGCGGCGGGGGGTAAAGCCACATGCTAAGGCGCGAGCGATCGCCCCTTGAGGATCAGGGGTTTCCACCGTAACAATTTCGCTGGCGGGCACACACTGGCGCAGTTCAGGCAGCGTCCCGGTCTTGAGGAGTTGGCCCTGTTTGATCACACCGATGCGCTTACACAGGCGCTCGGCCTCATCCAGTAGATGCGTCGTCAGCAAAATCGTCATGCCCTGTTCGTCGCTGAGCAGCCGAATCAGTTCCCACACTTCATGGCGAGCTTCAATATCGAGCCCAGTGGTGGGTTCATCTAAAATCAGCAGCTTCGGGTAATGGACGATCGCGATCGCCAAACTTAGCCGTCGCCGCATGCCGCCACTGAGCTTTTCGACTGGCGTCTGAGCCCGATCAAGCAAATTGACCGCTGCTAAACAATCTCGAATGCGCTGCGATCGCACCTTGTGGGATAAGCCATAAATCTTGGCAAAAAATGCTAGGTTCTCTCGGCAGGTGAGGGTGCGATACAGCAGATTTTCTTGGGGCATTACCCCGACCCAGGGCTTCGTTTTGTCGCCTGCTGGTTGACCGTTGATCAGCACGTCGCCGTGATCCGCTGTCAACAGCCCGCAGATCAGGTTGATAGTCGTCGTTTTGCCCGCGCCATTGGGCCCGAGAAGCCCGTATACCTCACCGGGCAAAATGTCTAAGCTCAGATCCTGTAGGGCTTGTCGTCCTCGATAGGTTTTGCTCAAATTGCGAATCGACAACATCCCTAGTTTCCTGCCCCACTGTCACAGTTCGGCTTGGCTGCCGAGATTTCCCAAACACACTATCACTCCAAAGATAGCTCTCATCAGGAAGACTCTGAGGAAATGGGTTTCCTCGAAATTTTGAATGAGACCGATTGAGATTTCGGGGGATGGTCAGTTGGCTGCGCGACGACCGCTTTGGGGGCGGTGGGCGGTGGCGGCCCGGCTGCAGGACGACTCGCGGTTGACGGCGTGACGGACGACGCGGCGGGGCGACGCGGCGGTGATAGGAGCGGCGCAAAGGTGGCACGATTTGAGGCGATCGCTAACCCGATGCCACCGAGCACCACCCAAGGTAAGGCTAACTCGGGTGCCATAAACCAAGCTTGATGACAGAACCACTCAAAACCCTGTGACGCTAAAAACAGAAAAACACAGCACAGTAACCAGAGATGCATATTAACGGCAGCCGACTTAGATTATCTGTAGGGTAGCTAATTCCCTTCGCCTGTCAAGATGATGGGCTACCGCTTGCTGCCCTGCAGCGTTACAGTAGTAAACAGTTTCGTTATCAATACATCCCAATTTAAGCATGGTGGAACAGCAAGAGGTCATCACGCTGCTATCGCGTCGAGAACTAGACAAAATGCGTCAGGCGGGCAGCCTTGCCGCTCGACTTTTAGATTATCTAGAGCCGCTAATCAAGCCCGGTGTCAGCACGTTAGAAATCAATGACGCTGCCGAGGCTTGGACCCAAGAACACGGCGCGAAAAGTGCCCCTTTAGGGTATCCCGGCGCTGTTGACCCTTTTCCTAAATCCCTCTGCACCAGTGTCAACGAAGTCGTCTGCCACGGCATTCCTAGTGCTGATCAGATACTGCGTGATGGCGACATCATCAACGTTGATGTCACGCCGGTTGTCGATGGTTACCACGGCGACACCTCACGCACGTTTATGGTGGGCACCCCGTCTCCGCTCGCGCAGAAGCTGGTTGAAGTCACAGAAGAATGCATGTGGCGGGGCATTCAAGCCGTCAAGCCCGGTGCTCGTGTCGGTGACATTGGGGCAGCGATTCAAGCCTATGCCGAGGGCGAAGGGTTCTCGGTGGTGCGGGATTTTGTCGGTCACGGCGTGCATCGCATCTTCCACACCGCGCCTCAGATTCCTCACTATGGCGTGGCGGGCAAGGGTAAAAAGTTTCGCAAGGGCATGGTGTTTACCATCGAGCCGATGATTAACATCGGCACATACGAAGTCGAGGTTTTGGCTGACGGCTGGACAGCGCTGACGGCTGATCGCAAACTCTCGGCCCAGTTTGAGCACACCATCGCGGTCACAGAAGACGGCGTTGAAGTGTTGACCTTAGCGCCGAGTAAGGTGGCCGCCTGACGGTTTATTTTATACAGCGCCTGAAACGACTGATGGTGCCTTTGATCACCCCCACGATCGCCCTTTTCTAAACTATGATTGAGAAAAGGCTTGACAGAAACCGGCTCTCGTGCATCTGAGGTTTGGATGGGTGGGAGGTGTCAGGGAAGATCCACGCTTGCACTATTGGTAACGACCATCAGGACTCGGCTCGTGCTGCCTTTCGATTTCATCATTATTGGTAAACCGGTACCTCACCGAGCGAAGGATAAAAAGGCGCTTAAGGCTTGGCGAGAGCACGTGCGAATAACGGCTCAGCATTTCTGGGGCGATCGTTTGCCGTTGGCAGATAAACTTTACGTAAAGATCACCCATTTTTACGATGCGCTTCCGGGCAATGTAGGTCAAGATTTAGACAGCGAGCGGATCATCAAACCCGTGTTGGACGCTCTCAACGGGGTCATTTATCAGGACGATTATCAAATCGCTGAGCTCGATAATCGTCGGCGCAACCTCAACGGTTCCTTTCGTGTCAAGGGCATGTCGATCGCCCTAGCCGAGGGGTTTTGCAAAGGCGAAGAGTTTTTGCATGTTAAGGTAGACCTCCTACGAAATCCTGAAAGTGTCAACTAAGAGCAATCCTGTCGTCATGAAGAGTCGACCTGTTAAAACTCCCTTAGAACATCGGCGTCTGTTGCGCCTCGCTCGTGAATACGATCGCGCGGGCTATGAGGTGCTGCTTTATCCGCAGGATGAAGCGCTGCCTGAGGTTTTGCAGGGCTGTACCCTGGGTTTGATTGCCAGAGGCGAAGCCGATACCGTCGTGGCTGACGTGCGATCACGAGAAAATCTGACGCTGAACGGGTCGGCAGATTTGCGCCGACTGACCGAGAAGGTCAATTCTCTGCCAGGCTGGCAGTTCAATCTGGTGGTGACTAATCCGCGCCATCCGCAGGCCGGTTAGGCCAGCTTTTTAGCAGCTTTATCAATCCCTTTAACTCTCTGGATGCTGGCCGGTCGTGAAGTCTCACGGACGCAGTAAAATCTGTAGAGCGCTTTTGCACGTCTAAACAATCAATTGGGGCGTCGATTACCCGGAGAATCACTTCGAGGGGCGAGACGTCGAAGGTGGGTATGGCTGAGTCTCTCAAAGAATTTCGCGATCGCCACCCAACTGCATCCATTTGTAGTGACGTTTTGCAGATGCACAACGAGCAGTTTGTGGTGCAGGTCACTGTCGAAGCCCCAGAGTTGGGCCGCGCCACTGGCCTATCCTCACATGCCGATATTGAAGTTGCTGAAGACCGGGCTCGTGCCCGTGCCCTGCAGGCGCTTGGCTGGGAGCAGGGCAGCCCTGCTAGCACTGTTGAACCGACTGCCCCGTTGCCCGAGGTGGCCCCGTTGCTGCCTGTAACTGCGGCCCCCAAAGACATCGACGAGATGGCAATATCTGAGGCGAGCATAGCTTCCCGTCCAATTCAGCCCATAATTAGTGCCCCCAATCTCCCCGCCGTCCCGGCCATTCCGGTGGCAGAGGCACCAACCCCAAAGCCGTCTCCGCCGGTCGCGAAACCGCGATCTCCCGTGCCGTCATCCAAGAACGGGGCGGAATCTATTGCAACGGTGAAAGCCCCCGTCACCGTCACCGCCGCGATCGCGCCTCAGCCTGAGCCTCAACCGATGCCTCAAACCGAGTCGCCGCCTGCGAATGCACCTGATGTCGCCGCTGCTGGTTTGCCCGATGCCCCTACGGAACCGATTGATCCGGCTGTTTTGCCCGCCCCAATCAATCTGTCCGATGTCATTGCTCAGACCGATATTGAGCTGCGTCGCTTGGGCTGGTCGGTGGAAACGGGCCGCGACTATTTAGAAAAAACTTACGACAAGCGATCGCGCCACGAACTATCAGAAGAAGAACTAATTCAGTTTTTGTGCCACCTCGAATCCTTGTCGGAATCGCCGCCCTAACCTGACTTCGGGCGCAGGCTGCCCTGACGAGATCTCAGCTTACGTTCGGCACCGCGCGGTTTGAGATGAGAGCGCTGCTCCTCGGTGAATCATTTGGCGGTCTGTGGGCAGCGATCGCCCTCAGGAATGAAGGGACCAAAATCCTCAATCATTGCTGTGAATTTCATCCCGATACAAAGCTCGATGATGCTTACGCCAGATTGCGATATGTTGCAATTCTTAAAGCTCTGACTGGGTTCTACCGCCCTACAGTTGATAGACTATGTGACAGTTGTTTCAGTCGTCGTCAGTTAGCGAAAACGCTTTCCCGACAGTTATTTGGGGAAAGTATAAGCATTTATCTATACTGACTGACTGCTGTGAAATTGTTGTCGGTTTTGGCACCGAGCTTGTATCAGAGGACTCATGGTAGATTCCCTTAAAAAGCCTGAATTAACAGAAGCCCGTCCTGGGGTAAAAGCGCCCGCTAAGGATACTCTCCTGACCCCCCGTTTCTATACGACTGACTTTGACAAGATGGCCGCGATGGATATCGCCGTCAACGAAGAAGAGATGCAAGCGATCCTAGAAGAACTGCGGGCGGACTATAACCGCCATCACTTCATTCGGGGTGAAGAATTCGATCAGTCCTGGGAAGATCTGGACGAAAAGACTCGCAAACTCCTCGTTGAGTTTTTAGAGCGCTCCTGCACATCAGAATTCTCAGGATTTTTGCTCTATAAAGAGTTGGGCCGTCGCCTCAAGCATAAAAATCCGTTCATTGCCGAGTGCTTTACCCTGATATCGCGCGATGAAGCTCGTCACGCTGGCTTTTTGAACAAAGCGATGTCGGACTTCAACTTGCAGTTGGATCTGGGCTTTTTGACCAAGAGTAAGAAGTACACCTTCTTTCAGCCTAAGTTCGTTCTGTATGCCACCTACCTGTCAGAAAAGATTGGCTACTGGCGCTACATCAAGATTTATCGTCATCTTGAGTCGCATCCCGAAAACCGCGTCTATCCCATCTTCAAATTTTTTGAAAGCTGGTGCCAGGACGAAAACCGCCACGGTGACTTCTTCTCGGCTTTTCTGAAATCTCAGCCCCAGCTTTTGAATGATTGGAAAGCGCGTCTATGGTGTCGCTTTTTCCTGCTGTCGGTATTTGCGACCATGTACTTAAACGACTTGAAGGGAAAAGATTTCTATGCCACGCTGGGTCTAGATGCGCGCACCTACGATATTGACGTCATTCGAAACACAAATGAAAGCGCCGCTCGCGTTTTTCCAATCATTCTGAATGTGGATCATCCTGAGTTCTTTAAGGCGCTGGATCAGGCTGTTGCTGCGAATGCCGCAATGGTGGTTCTTGGCCAAAGCCAACAGCCCAAACCGCTGAAGTTCCTCCGTCGCTTGCCCCACGTTGCTACCATTGGCTGGCAGCTGGCGCGGCTCTACTTTATGAAGCCGATTAACGCTGAGCAGATGCGCACGGTCATCCGCTAAATTCTTTATAACTGTTTGAATCAAAAAGCCCCAGCCACAAACTGGGGCTTTTTGCTGTACAAAAAACACAGCGATCGCGCTATGGTGTCATCGCCCTCAACCTTGACTGTTGAGCCTAGAGTCGTAACTGGCCTCGTTTCTTGATCACTTTAAAGCGCTCAGCATGATGATTATTTGGTCGCTGGCCCCAGTAATGGGTCGTTGGCAGTGGCTAGCGACGTCGCTTCTGTTAACTGTCGGGGCGCTGAGTTCGGCCCCAGCGGCGATTGCTCAAGCGGTTGTCCCCGTCAAGCCCAATGCTTGTCAGCTGCATTCCAAGCCGCCGCCTCAGGGTAAGCATTTGTCGGCGAGCTGCGATCGCCCCTTGACAGTAGCTGAACCACTTTTGGCCGAACCACTGTTTGCGGCACTGCCCTTTGAAGAACCGCTCTCTGAGGAATTTTCCTTTGCGGAACCGGATTTTGATATCAGTGCCCGCTCCGCCTCGGCCCCCACTGTCACCGTGCCGACAGCTGTCTCTACGCCTATGCTGACCGCAGTGAGTCCCCCCCCTCTAGCGGTGGCTGAAAATCTCCCCGCTTCAGGTGAGCAAGCGGTAGCCGTCGATCCGGCGATTATCGAAAGCAGCCCTGTTTTGCGGCGTTGGCTCGAAGCGGTGCCGGATGTCGCGATCGACATTCAGCATGACCCGGCCTTTCGCACCCGCGTGCGCCTGGGGTATGCCGAATTTCCCTCGGCGGATAATACGGGCGGCCTGTATGTCGGCGTGCAGGATGTGTTTATCGGGCAGACGCCGCTCACCCTGAGTGCCGAATATGCCGTCAACAGGCGGGGCGATCGCCAGCTAATCGGGGCCGATGCGCAGTATTACTTGTTGCCGTTGGGGTGGTATGGCAATGTCGCCCCGGTGGTGGGCTATCGCTCGATTGAAACCTCGACCTTTGACAGTGATGGGGTGAATCTGGGTTTCCGCATCATCCTAGTGCCCTCGCGCGGCGGGGCGGCTGATCTGAGCTTTAGCCAAAGTTGGGTAGCCCCCGGCACCGATCAAGAGGTGGGATTGAGTACCTTTTCGGCGGGCTATGCCATTGCCGAGGATATTCGCATCGGCACCGACATTCAAACCCAAAATGCGGGCGATCGCCAAGAGAGTCGAGTCATCTTTCTGTTGGAATGGATGCCCTAGGACGCCGGCTCTAACGGCTAACAGCCGGCTGGCGCTGGCTTGGCAAACAAAACCTAGGCCAGCGTTCACAGCCGTTTGTGCATGAACTGGCTGGCCCGAGCCTGATAGCCCAGTCGCCCATAGAGCGATCGCGCCGCCTCGTTGTCGTCCATCACTTCTAAATGGAGGGTGTTGATCCCCAGCTGACGGCAGTTCGATTCCACAAAGGCGAAGGTCTGGGTGCCAATGCCTTGGCTGCGAAACGGTGCCCGCAAATAGATTTCATCTAAAATCGCATCGCGTCCCTGGTATTCCAAACTGTAGCCAAACGTGAGCGCGACATAGCCGATCACAGTGCTGTCCTGCAAAATCATCCAGATGCGGCCATAGCCTTCATTTTCGATGAGGTCTAACAGGGCTTTTTGAGCTTTGTCGGGCTCAAATTGATGGCCATCTAACTCATAAAACTCTTCTGAAAGCTGCATCAAGAGGCTTAAATCCGGCCTTTGAGCCAGCGAGTATTGAATGTTTGTCATTTTGCTATCGTGCTCTCCAAACTTTTCACCAGTCGCCATGATGGTGCTGGCTGTTCCATTGTCCTTGGCTGGGTGGTGGGCGAGAGGGGGGAGCCGGCAACCTGAATTGTGATGGGGGCTTGCCGTTAGAGCGGGCGGGTGCTCAGGCATGCCTTTGAACTCGATCTCAGGGGAACCTTGAGCCCCTTTACCCGGTAGTCTCAGACCGCTGGCATCAAACCGGCTCAGCTTCTCTTAAGGGGAGTTGCCGATAGAATACAGCGTGGGATGGTGGTCGTATCAGATATTCATCAATGGATAGTTGAGCATGTCTGGTTTTTAAGCTTTAGCGGGGCTGACATCGGATGAACCCAATAACTCGCAGCGATCGCCATCATCTGCTCAAAAATTTGATGTGGGTGGGGTTGCTCTGCCTTGGTTTAGTGACGACCCAGCTCGTCTCGATGCGGCCCGCCCCTGCCGAAACTTCGGTCTCCAACTATGACCTGGCCCAAGCGGCACCGTTTAATCAGGTCACGACGTATCCGCTGACGTCGCTGCCGTCTGCCCCTAGCTATCGCCCGCTCGGTGATTGGCTGGGTCGCCTGATCTTACCGAGTGCCGCCGATTATGCCGCTGATCCCGGTGATTGGGCCTGGATGGAAGTCTGGCATGCCCCTGAGACCAGTCTCCTGGGCCAAATTGTGAAGGTGACCTGGCGCGAGTCGCCCACCCTTGAGCGATATGTGGCAGAGGTCACTCGCGACGTCCAGTTCACCGAGAAGGCTGAAAAATTTGGGGCGGGAGGCAATATTGTGCCAACCCGCTTAAATGGACGTCAGGCGGTGGGGCCGTTGCAGTCGTTAGCGGGGGCGCGGCCCCAAGATGATGTCACCGTCAAGCTGGTGGGTAATCCCATGTTGCGTCCCCAAGGAGAGGTGTCGGTGATCGAGATTGGCTTAGAGCCGGTACAGATTACGGGCCGAGAGTATGGCTTGGTCAGGCTTTTAGCGCCGGATACCCGTGTTGACGCTGTGCTGCCGATGGCCTGCCCCGGAGCGCCACCTTGCCCAACGGAATATTTCAAGGTGCAGCATTTTGACGCCATTGCGACCGATTTCACCGGCCCCACCGAGACGATTCGGATACCTCAGCAGCCGCAGTTAAAGGGCGATCGCTTTTTTTCCAACATTCACGATCTGATGGATTCACCGGCGGGCGGGGCGGGCTGGTACGTCTACGGCGCGCGGGATGAGTCGGGCGTCTTTACGGTGCAGTCATTGCAGCCGCGCCAGCTGATGCAGCTGACGCCCGATCAGGTCATCTTGGGCGAAAAGCCGGGTCGCCATTACCTGGATCGCGATAATTGGCAAGATACGCCCGCTCGCAAAGGCCAGGTGCAGCGGGTTTTGGTCAGCCCGACAGCAGAGACTGAGGCCGCCGCGATTTCGAATTGGCAGGCCGGTGACAACGCGCTCGTCATCCATGTGTTTGGCGGCATCGGCGGCGATAATCAGGAACTGACCCCAGCGGGCACCGTCTCTGGCCACTTTGCCTACGGTCTGGCGCAAGTGGTGGCAGAACCGATCGCCCAAGAGCTGCAGTTCAAAATTAACTACCAGCAAATTTATGCCCACAACTCGGGGGGCATCATCTCGGGCACCCACGATTGGAGTGCCTACGCGGGCGATATGCAGCGCGGCTGGCTGGGCCAGCGCCCCTTTTCGGACATTGTGGTGAAGCTTGATTACTTCACCGAACCGTTGCAGCTGGGTGCCACTCGACTATCTCTCTTTGAGCAGTTGCTGATCCAGACCCAGGTGATTGCGGCCCGCTATCGTATCGGCGACGGCACCGGCGTCGCGACGGTGACACCGGCCACCTCTTGTGTTCAAGATTCCAGCCAGGCAATGTTTATCGCGATCGAGCAGGTGCGCACTCAGGCGGCCGCCGAGCCAACGCTCCAGACCTATATTCAAGACCATCCCGACGACCCCGAAGTGCAGAAAATTGACCAGTTCGCCACGCTGGCGATGGATCTGCATCAAGCCCTGAGCCCCTATGGCGTGATTCGCCGCGATTGGGCAAGCAATGCCGAAGAACTGGCGGGGGTGAATGCGCGGGGCAAACCACTAGCGACCGACAGCGGTTTGGTGGCGGGCATTTTTAGCTGGCGCACCATGATGCCCCGCTGGGGACAGGATGATATCGCCTACATTTTTTTGAAAAATGGGGCGGATCTGTGGTTCCTGCGCCCCAATCAAATTGGCGGCTTTGACCCCACCATTGCCCCCATTCCCCCAACGGCTCTGTTTGGCTTGATTCCGGTGGTTTCGCGCGTGGCATTGCGAGCGGCCCGCAGCTTTGCTGTGCCTTGGTCGACGGCGCTGTGGGGCTACAGCTTGCTGGCCCTACTGCTGATTGTCGCCGTAATCCCGGTCTACGGTCGCAAAAGCGGCTATTTGGAGAAACCCCGCATGGCGGTTGAACGACCCGTGCGAGCTGTGTTCAATCTGGTCAAGCTGTTGTTTATACCCGCCCTGCTAGAGGAGCTGATTTTCCGTGTGGGTCTGCTGCCCCATTTGACTGAAGGCGTGGCGACAGGCCCGTGGTTAGCTTGGGCGGCCCTCAGTTTAGGCCTGTATGTGCTGGCCCATATCGTCTTTAGTCAGCTCAGACCCCAGGCGGCAGCGGCTTTGCGCGATCACCGATTTTTGCTCATGGTGCTTTGGCTCGGGCTGGTGCTGACAACTCTGTATGGCCTGACGGGGTCGCTGTTTGCGGTCACGTTTGTACATTGGCTGACGGTGGTGGTCTGGCTCTATGGCTTTGGGGGGCTGGCCCGCCTGCGGGGGGAAGCGCCAACGGCAGCTTGAGAGGGTTGGCCAGATAGATGGGTTAGAGGATCGTGCAGCGGCTTTATGCCGACTGAGCAAATGGGGCATCCTCCGTAGAGTTGCTGAGATCGTTCTCGGGATCACAAGGCTATAGTGATTGCCTAATTACACTCGATAAAATTGCTTCGCGGCGATCGCGCCTGCCTCCTCAAAGAGGCGTATCGGTTTTTTATCCACACTTTTTGAGTCGTATGGGTCAAACGATTATTCAAGGTGAGACGATCGCTGCCATTGCCACCGCCATCGTGCCCCAGCAGGGGAGCGTCGGCATCGTGCGCCTATCGGGAGCCGACGCGGAAGCGATCGCCCGCACGCTGTTTAAAGCGCCCGGGCAGCAACCGTGGGAAAGTCACCGCATTTTGTATGGCTATGTGCATGATCCCCAGACTCAGCAAATGGTCGACGAAGCGTTGCTATTGCTGATGCGATCGCCCCGCTCCTACACCCGCGAAAATGTGGTGGAATTTCACTGTCACGGCGGCATTATGGCCGTCCAGCAGGTGCTGCAGCTGTGTGTCGCTCAAGGGGCGCGTCTGGCCGAACCGGGAGAATTTACCCTGCGCGCTTTTTTAAATGGGCGGCTCGATCTGACCCAGGCTGAGAGCATTGCTGATCTGGTGGGAGCACAATCGCCTCAGGCGGCGCAAACGGCGCTGGCGGGTATGCGGGGCAAACTTACCCAGCCGATTCGCGAGCTGCGAGCGGCCTGTTTGGATATTTTGGCGGAAGTGGAAGCGCGGATCGATTTTGCCGATGATTTGCCGCCTTTAGATGAGTCTGCTGTGGCTGAGCAGTTGAGCCAGGTGTTGCAGGCCGTTAGCGCGATTTTAGACACGGCCTATCAGGGCGAGCTGCTGCGCTCTGGCCTCAAGGTGGCGATTGTGGGCCGACCCAATGTGGGTAAATCGAGCTTGTTAAACGCCTGGAGCCGCAGCGATCGCGCTATCGTAACCGATCTACCGGGCACTACCCGCGATGTGGTGGAGTCGCAACTGGTGGTGGGGGGGATTCCGATTCAAGTGTTAGATACGGCGGGCATCCGCGAGGCTGATAACCAGGTAGAGCAGATCGGCATTGAGCGATCGCGAGCAGCGACCCAGTCGGCTGATTTGGTGCTCCTAACCATTGATGCGCAGCAAGGCTGGACGGTGGCGGATGAGCAACTCTATGGCCTGATCAGCCATCGTCCCCTGATTTTAGTGGTGAACAAAACGGATCTCGTGGCTGACCGAGTGCCCGAGTCGTTGGTTAAGCTACCGGTGCCCATCGTCTCGACGGCAGCGGCGTTGAGTCAGGGTATTGACCAGTTAGAGCAAACGATTTTGAAAACGATCCATGCGGAGCAGCTAACGGCTAGCGATGTGGCCGTCACGATCAACCAGCGCCAAGCCGCCGCGCTCACCCGTGCTCGTACTGCGTTGGAACAGGTGCGCACCACGATCTCTAATCAGCTACCCCTGGATTTTTGGACGATTGACCTGCGCATGGCGATTCGGGCACTGGGCGAGGTCACAGGCGAAGAGCTGACGGAGTCAATGCTAGATGAAATCTTTAGTCGGTTTTGTATTGGCAAATAGGCTCTGACGATTGCTCAGCCAGTTATCTGAAGAGGAGGCGCAATTTGGAGTGATCCCGACTATTAACTCCGCGCTGGTTAGTTTCAGAGCCACAGTCAATAAAGCTTGCGATCGACCCACCGCTTCGCTCTCTGCATGGCATCGGCGCAGGTCCAGGCTTTGGGCACCGCCACCGCTGACCCGGTGGCATAGTCCACCCAGGCGGTGTAAATGGTGAGGTCATCGATCGCCGCTTGCTCGATCGCAATGGTCGTCTCTCGATACGAGAATGCCAACACGATGTGAGGATAATGGGGATCAATAATCATGACTGGCGAATGATAGGAAAACACCGGGGTTGCTGACCAACGCCGGGGTGATTGGAGTTTAGCACCAGGGGGATAGTCAACCGGTGACGAAGGGGAGCAGATTGTTGTAATGGTGGATGCGTCTACGCGAGCTTACCAACAACTATCCAGTTTTTGGGTTTGCCTTTTGACCCGTCCCGGAGCCAGGATTGGGCGGCGCGCGATCGCCTCAGGCGTGACCGAGCCGAGTCCTCGCAGGCAAAAGCCTTCCTGGTTTCCCGCCTTGCACCATCCTTCTGAACCCTAAACCCTAAACCCTCAAACCTGAACCTTAAATCCAAGCCTGGTATTGACGCTGCACGCTATCAGCTCATCACCGTTTTAGGTTGCGACCATACGCCCCACGTAAACTTGGCAAATGCATAGAGAATTAGGGTTTCGCCCATTAACTCAGAAAATTCCTCGACCAAAATTCGGACATGCTTCAACAGAAAAGCGATTCGCGGCGGACTGTGGGTATTCAGAGCGTTGGTGATGGGGTCTTTGAGCATCTCGCCCCCAAAGCTCCCCAGCAAAAATAAGCTGATGCCCGCCAAAACCCATAGCAGCGTGGGTCGGTGGTGACGCCAGAGCCAAATGAAATCGCCCCAGCTGAAGATTAGAATCGCGGCCATCAGGCTGAGGTAAACCACTTGCCAGTTCACTTGATTAAGGGCCAGGTGTAGCTTGGTCAGCTCGTCAATGCCGCCAAAAAAACAGAGCAGCATCACCGCTGCAGGCAAAAACCATGAATAGGACTGCCGTCGGGGCTGCCGCGCCACGAGTAAAAGTCCACAAAGTCCGCCAATGGTAAAGAGATGAGCCGCCTGCAATAAAGAAGGCAGCGATCGCAGACCGTTGAAATCGAGCAGAAAAATTGCCTCGCCGCGTTTGAAAATCAGGGCCATATAGGTGAGCGCTAGGCCAACCTCAAAGCTGATCAGCGCGATCAGCCCCCGCTGCAGAAACTTTTGTGCTGTCATCAGGATTTACTGCTCCATCCGTTGGCCTCATCTTGCCCGCTTGGGAGAATAAACCGCCGTCGGCAATCGTCCGATTTGGTCGGTAAGGTAAGCTGATGCAGATTGTTTTTGGGCGTGAACCGTGACCGGCACGTTGATTTCTCCTGACCTTTCTGATCGGTTGCCGCAACTGGCAGAGCCACTGCGGTTAGCGGTGTTAGCCTCAGGCAACGGCAGCAACCTGGCGGCGATCGCGGCCGCTATTGAGAGTGGTGACCTCAACGCCACCATTCAGGTTGTGATTTACAACAATCCCTCGGCTAAAGTGGCTGAGCGAGCCACCCAGCGACAGTTGCCCGCCGTGCTGCTCAACCACCGCACCTTTGCCAGTCGAGAAGCTCTGGATGAGGCCATTGTGCAAACGATCCGAGCTGCGGGTGCTGACTGGGTGATTATGGCGGGCTGGATGCGGCGGGTGACTGCTGTGTTAATTCAAGCTTTTCCGCAACGAATTTTGAATATTCACCCGAGCTTGTTGCCCAGCTTTCCGGGCCTGCGAGCTGCCGATCAGGCGCTGGCAGCGGGCGTCAAAATCACCGGCTGCACCGTTCACTATGTCGAACTTGAGATTGATAGCGGCCCGATTATTGCACAGGCGGCCGTCCCTGTTTTAGCCGACGATACGGCTGCTAGCCTGCAGGCCAGAATTCAGCAGCAAGAACATCGTATCTACCCTGCCGCGATCGCGATCGCCGCTCAGCTGGTGGTCAAATCAGCGGCAATTAATTTGAATCCTTAGTTATCCAACTTGCCACGCCAGCTGGCAGCCGGGGTATCTAGAGAGCGCCACTGGCATCACCGGCTAGAGCCAGCGACCAGCTCGGTTAGGATGGGGCTGGTTCCAAGCCTGCGTTGGCCGCTGCCTGCGTTGGCCGCTGCCCGTTCAACGAATGTTAGAAGATAGCGCTAGCCGTACTTTGAGCCAGTCGTTCAGAATTACGGCAAGGGCGATCTGCATCATGCCAACCTCTGCAGTCTGTTGGGCCTTGCCCTCCCTGCCGGCTCTTCTGCGATGGCCACTAGCGTCGCGGCCCATAAAAATCGGGCACCGGTACTAACAGTCAGCATCGGTGCCCGATTGTTTATGATGTTGAGTGAAACGTCGAGGCGACTGAGGTTTCACCCGCAATCGAGATGAAGTTTTAGGGCGCGTCACTAAATCATAATGGCTAAAACCTTTACGGTTAGGCCTGACTGCGCCCGCACCAAGGCCCATAGCAAGGGGCTGGAAACGAGGCGCTGAAAGACAAATGCCATTTCGATGATGACGGCCTTTAGAGATCGCCCCCTCGTGCAGCCAGCAAAAAGACAATCACAGGTCCGGCAATGACAATCATGGCTAGCATCGTAAGCTGAGCAATCAGCTCAAAACTGATGCCACCGAATAAATTAGAAATAAACTCCATGGATCCTCCCAGACAACAAGTTGGCCTTGCACAAAGGCTATCTGCGCTATTTTATCCGCAGTTGGGAACCCATGTTTAACTAACGTTACAAAATTCTAAGGGAACTCAATCCTCAAGCGCTATGGCGAATTGGCAATGTATTCAAGGCTGTGGTGCCTGCTGTCATCTGGATCCGAGCGATCGCCCCGATCTGGATCAATATCTCACCGCTCAAGAGCTAGCGCACTATCTCAGCTTGGTGGGCCAAGATGGCTGGTGCATCAATTACGACCAGGCCATCCGTCGTTGCCAAATTTATGACACCCGGCCTGGCTTTTGCCGGGTGCATCCTGATACGTTTGGCCGCATGTTTGGCACCACCCCCGATGAGCTGAACGACTTTGCGATCGACTGTTGTGAACAGCAAATCGCTGGCGTTTACGGCAATCAAAGCGACGAACTGGCCCGCTTTGTCACTGCCGTCGAAGAGGAAGGCGATTCGGCCTAGCGACATCTCTGCGGCGAGAGCCTTGGCGGCGTTCGTTTATGAGCCACCGCTTTAGCCGCATCAAAGGCGGCTAAAAGCTTCCTCGTCCCAAGGAGACGGTGCGATGTTCCGGGCGTGATGAGCTGCATCGAGAAATTTTCTGGTGACAGGCGATTCAACCGGGGCACAGCAGCGGACAGTGGCGATGGGCTCAAATCATTGAGTTGACATCGCGAAACAGAAGGTTTGCCCTAATCACAATTCCGCTAGACTCTTGAGTAATCATTGATACAGCCAACATGGGGCTGTCTTTGAGGGCGCTACACAGGTTGTTTCATCACTTTTCACCCCGTGACTTATTGTTTAGGCATTCACGTCCGTCAGGGTATCTTGCTCGCCGCTGACTCCCGCACCAATGCTGGCGTCGATTACATTTCTTCCTATCGCAAGCTGTTTGATTTCTCAGTGCCTCACGAGCGGGCGCTCATTCTTTGCACCTCGGGTAATTTGTCGATCACGCAGGCGGTGCTGCACGCCCTAGAGCGCGATCTGATTGTTAACGCCGAGGCCAACTTACATACCCTGCCGACGCTATACGATATTGCTCGTTACATCGGCAATTGCATTCGCAAGCTCCAAGAAATCGATCGCCCCTGGTTGCAAAAAGACAAAATCGACTTCCAGTGCAGCTTTTTACTGGGTGGCCAGGTAAAAGGGGAAGCGCCGGGCCTGCACATGATTTATAGCCAGGGCAACTGCATCAAAAGCACCCCCGAGACGCCCTTTTTGCAAATTGGCGAAACCAAATACGGCAAGCCGATTTTGGATCGGACCTTGACCTATGAATCGGCGATCGAAGATGTGGCCAAATATGCGCTGCTGTCGATTGACTCCACCATGCGCTCCAACCTATCGGTGGGGCCGCCAATCAACCTCATCATGTATGAAACGGACAGCTTTGAAATCGTCAACAAGGCCCGGTTTTATGCGGGTGATCCTTACCTGATCAAGATGCGGAAACATTGGGAGGTCGCCCTGCGAGATGCCGCGGCGAATATGCCCACCATTGAGTGGAATTCGACAGCGGTGCCGGACGGGCCAGATTTGACCGATATTTCCGAACCGTAATGCCGCCATCATGCTGCCTGGAGAGACCGATTCTCACCGTTCTCACGACGGTGGCAGGTGGGGGCGAGTGGCCGGGAAACGCTTTCCAGACGCTGCCGGTTTGAGTTGTCGCCCTGGTCGAGAAGGGGCGATCGCGGCCCCTGTTTCCGTGTCTTTCCAACGCCTCTAGGCTGATTAAGCGTATAGAGTGTTACGGTTTACCGACCCGAGAAACAAGTATGACTGGTTCGACTGGCTTGGAGGTTATGCATGCCCTGCTTGGATGGTTATGATCCTGGCGATTTCTTTGATGAGCTGTTTATGGCGGCGGGGACCCCGCGCCCGGCGGCGGCTGAACTGGTCAAGCGGATTGAGTCTTTATCGATAGAAGAACTACAGCGACGGCAGCAGGCCGCGCAAAATATGCTGTTCAAGCTGGGGGTGACGTTCAACGTCTACAGCGATAACCAAGGCACTGAGCGGATTTTTCCCTTCGATGTGATTCCGCGCTTTGTGCCCTATCAAGAATGGGAACTGTTGGAGCGGGGTTTAAAACAGCGGATTGAGGCGCTGAACTGTTTTATCCACGATATCTACAACGACCAGAAGATTCTCAACGACAAGGTCATTCCCCGCGAGATGATCGAATCGGCGACAGGGTTTTTGGAGCCCTGTATGGGGTTGCAGCCACCCCAAAACATTTGGTGTCACATCACCGGCACTGACTTGATCAAAGATCGCGATGGCAGCTGGTATGTCTTAGAAGACAACCTGCGCTGTCCGTCCGGAGTTTCCTACGTGCTCGAAAATCGCCGGGTGATGAAAAGCTCGTTTCCGCGCTTTTTTGATGCGCTGAATATTCAACCGGTGGATGATTATGCCAGCCAGCTGTTAGATACCCTGCTGAACCTGGCCCCCTCTAACTTGAGTGATCCCTGTGTGGTGGTGCTGACGCCAGGTATTCACAATTCAGCTTACTTTGAGCATTCCTTTTTAGCCCAGCAGATGGGCGCCCAACTGGTAGAAGGGCGCGACCTGGTCGTCACCGATGGGTATCTGCAAATGCGCACGACAAAGGGACTGCGCCGCGTAGACGTCATTTACCGCCGCATTGACGATGACTTTCTTGACCCGATGGCCTTTCGGGCCGATTCCATGCTCGGCGTGTCGGGGCTAATGGAGGTTTATCGCCAGGGCCGGGTGGCGATCGCCAATGCCCCCGGTACCGGCGTCGCCGATGACAAAATGATCTACGCCTATGTGCCCCAGATGATTCGCTACTATCTGGGTGAAGAGCAGCTGTTGCCCAACGTGCCGACCTATCTCTGCGAAGACGAGAAGCAGCGCGAGTATGTGCTGACTCACTTAGATGAGCTGGTGGTGAAAGCCACCGACGCCTCGGGCGGCTACGGCATGTTGATGGGCCTGCACGCGACCGAGCCCGAACGGGCCGCCTTTGCTGAAAAAATTAAGGCCAAGCCGCGCAATTACATCGCCCAGCCCACCCTCAGTCTGTCGCGAGTACCCACTTTGATTGACGGTCAATTTGAGGGCTGCCACGTCGATTTGCGACCCTTCATCCTCAATGGCCAAGATATCTACGTGAATCCGGGGGGGTTAACCCGAGTGGCGCTGCGGCGTGGTTCGTTGGTGGTCAATTCGTCCCAAGGGGGCGGCAGCAAAGATACCTGGGTGGTGAAGGAGAGCTCATGTTAAGCCGCGTGGCTGATTCGATTTACTGGCTCAACCGCTACGTTGAGCGGGCCGAAAACGTCGCCCGATTTGTCGATGTCAACCTCAATTTGCTGCTGGATACGCCGGTGACCGGCTTTACTGAACAGTGGGAACCAGTGATGATGACCACCGGCGACAAGGCCCTGTTTCAAGAGCGTTATGACGAGGCCAGCGCCCAAAACGTGCTGCAGTTCTTAACTTTTGATAAGGAGTATCCCAACTCAATTTTGTCGTGTGTCAAGTCAGCCCGCGAAAACGCCCGCGCCGTGCGCGAAACTATTTCTTCAGAAATGTGGGAGCAGGTCAATACGTTCTATCTTTGGGTGCAAGAAGCGGCCCAGGCCGAAACCACAGAGGAACATCTCTATCGCTTTTATCCCGAGGTGAAGATGGCTAGCCACCTCTTTGCCGGGGTGATGGATGCCACCATGGCCCATAACGAAGGCTGGCACTTTGGCCAGCTGGGGCGCTTGCTAGAGCGAGCCGATAAAACCGCCCGCATTTTAGACGTGAAGTACTATATCTTGCTGCCTGCGGTCACTGATGTGGGCACCCCACTCGACGATTTGCAGTGGATTGCACTGTTGAAATCAGCCAGCGCCTACGAGATGTATCGCAAACGCCAGCGGCGAGTTACCCCCCGCAGCATCGCCCAGTTTTTGCTGCTCGATCCGGAGTTTCCCCGCTCCATTCAGTTTTCTCTGCTGCAGGCGGAGCGATCGCTGCATCGCATCACGGGCACTACACTAGGCAGCTGGTCTCATGACAGCGAGCGGACTTTGGGGCGGCTGCGATCGGAGCTGGAATATACGACGATGGACGAAGTGTTTGAGTTAGGGCTGCACGAGTTTCTCGACAAGTTGCAGACGCAGCTCAATACGGTGGGTGAACACATCTATGAAGACTTTATGGCTGTGCCCCTAGCCTCTTAACCTCTCTGGATCGCCGTGCAGTATCACCTCACCCACCAAACGCTTTATCGCTACCATCAGCCGGTGCAGTTGGGTGCTCACACAATTCGACTGCGTCCCCGCAGCGATGGCCATCAGCAGCTCCGGCACTTTGCGATCTCGATTGAGCCCCAGCCGACTCAGATTTCCGACGTTTTAGATCTAGAGGGCAACGCCTGTATGCGGCTGTGGTTTCCTGATGTGCCCACGACGGCACTCAAGATTCGCACCGAGGCCCAGGTCGAAACGTTTTGCACCAATCCTTTCAACTATCTCAGCGAACCCTGGGCGATTTCTGCTCCGATCGATTACCCCAGTTCTGTCGCCGCGCATCTTCGACCCTATCTGCAGCCGGTACCGGGGATGGTCATGAGCCCCGCAGTGGTGGAGTTTGCCCAAGGACTGCTGCATGAGGTAGCCGGTCAGGTAGGGCTGTTTCTCTCTCGCCTGACGCAAGTAATCTACGAAGACTTTCAATATGTCAATCGTCCTGTGGGGGAACCACAGTTGCCTGGGGTGACGCTCTCTCAAAAGGTGGGTTCCTGCCGTGATTTTGCCGTGCTGTTTATGGCGGCCTGTCAGGCGGTCGGCCTGGCAGCTCGGTTTGTCAGCGGCTATCAAGAAGGGGACGAAAGTCAAGATGGCCGCGAACTGCACGCCTGGCCCGAAGTTTACATTCCTGGCGGTGGCTGGCGCGGCTTTGACCCCACCCACGGGCTGGCCGTGAGCGATCGCCACATTCCTCTGGTAGCGTCGGCTCAACCCGCCAATGCCGCACCGGTGTCTGGTCAGCTCAAACCGGGATTTGCTGGGGCTTCAACGCTGGAGTATGAGATTCGGATTTCGCGAGAGCCGGCGTCGGAGCGTTGAGGGTAGAGGGTGGCGAGCTAGGGAGCCGGGGAGTTAGCGAGCAATGGATATCAGAGACGCGATTGCACGGGCAAATTGAGGGTGACGTGATTATCAATGGGCTTATAGCTGCCGGACGCGTTGACTGCGCCGAAGGTTTTGAGTCGCTGATTCAGTTCGTCAGGAAAATGGCCGTAGTCAAACTCGTGATCCCCAGCGGAGATGCTGGCCCAAAAGTCCGTCAGATCCGCCGCATAAAAAGCGGCTTTGTCGGTAGCTAACCCAAAGGGTGGACAGGTCAGAAATTTAGTCATAAACGGCACGGCATGAGCCCGCATCCAGTTTTGAGAGAAGGTCTGCAAATCAGGATGAGTCTCAACCGCGCGGACGCGATCGCTCTCAACCTGCACCTGCATGTGGCCGTCAGGCTGCGGCGTCACTGTCACCAACCGATAGGGATGGGGATAGCTCACCAATGAGCCGGTGGTAATTTCCCACAGATTGTCCGCCTGAATCACGTCTTGCACATGCAAATGCCCGGTGAACACCAGATTCACGCCTCCGGCTTGGAGCTGATGGATGAGGCGATCGCGGTTTTGCACGATATAGCGGCGGCCCATGGGGTGCTGGGCCTGGCCGGGCAAATGCTCTAGCACGTTGTGGTGAATAGCGACCATGACCCACTCATATTTTAGGGCCGCTAACTGGGTAGACAACCAGGCTAACTGGGCATCGTCTATCCAGCCCGCAAACAGCTGTTCGCCGTCCTCATCAAAGGCGATGGAATTGAGGCCAATGAGATGGATGCCCGGCAAAATTTCTCGATGATAGTAGGGCAGTGGGCCATCATAGCCAAAGTCTTGATAGACCTGGGGAAACTCTGTCAGGCCCAGGGTGCGATCGCACCCTGCCTGGGTCACGATGTCATGGTTGCCGGGCACCACATAGGTTGGAAACGGCAGCGCCTGCAGACGACGCACCAGCCAGTCGTGATTGGGGCGCTCGCCATGTTGGGTCAAATCACCTGGCAACAGCAAAAAATCGAGGGGCTCGGTCTCTAGGCGCTGCAACACCTGTTCAAGGGCGGGAATGCTTACTTCGACGAGATGAAAGCGCTTAGCCGTGGGGTGAATCGTTTCGGGTAACGCGATATGCAAATCGCTGATGACGGCAAACCGAAAGGGACGAAGCATAGATTTGAGCACGGTGACGTAAACAGTCCGACATGCTCCACCCTAGCCCAAACCTGAGTGGCCTGAAGGCGAAACGATAGAGCCACGGACCAGAAAATCTGGGATGAATGGCGACCGCCCAGCGCGCGATCGCGGCGATGTTCACCCGCCTCTGGGAACAATCTTGGATTCTGAAAACGTCCCTAGCGTCAGGGGGCAGTTTCCCCGCTTTGGTATTAGCCCGTCTGGAGAACTACTCGAACCACCTTGGCAGAGACAGTGACGCCGCACCTGCCTCACTCGGTTTTGATGAAGGAGGCGGTGTGAGTCAAGCCCTGTCACCCTGAACGCGCTTGAGTTCATCTCGCTACTGAGGTGAGGTGTCGTGGCCATTTACCGCATCGAGCCTGGCGATCTTCACTAAGATCAGTAGAATCTGAAGAACCGCTGCCGCTCAAAGCCCTTAACCTTTGCCCTTCAGGGCATGGGGAAACCCGAGGCACAGCACTTGACAGCCTCGGCGATCGCCTGATCGAATTCTGAGAGAAGCGATATATTAGTGCAAGCGATCTAGGGGTTGTCATAGTTAACAGCTCCATGTCTGTACCGCAGCGGTTTCAGCCCCTAGCTTGGTTTTGGAGCGGGCGCGGTCATGCTTGTCCCATAAGGCTTTGGTCACTCATTGATAACGCGCCCTAATTTAGCAAGGATTGGATAAGGTCGTTGGCAAGTCATCCGGCAAAATCGAAGGGAGCACCCCCACGCCCCGCTGCAGAGGCCACTGAGCCATCGGCGGCGCGCTCGACCATGCCCCAACAGCGGTGGTTTATTCACCCGGCGCTCAAAGGGGAAGCCCAATGGCTATCGCACCAAATTGGGCTGTCGCCGCTGCTGACTCAAGTCTTGCTTAACCGTGACATTCAAACCCTGGAAGCGGCTCAAGAGTTTCTGAATCCTGAGGCGCTGCTGCTGCCGTCGCCTTTAGACGAGTTTCCCGATCTGGAAGCCAGTATCGAGATTTTGCTGCAGGCGATCGAACTGCAAGAAAAGATCGCTATTTGTGGCGACTATGACGCCGATGGCATGACCAGCACGGCGCTACTGATCCGCGCCCTGCGGTTCTTAGGGGCAGATGTGGATTACGCCATTCCCAGCCGTATGCAAGAGGGCTATGGCATCAACAGCCGCATCGTCGAAGATTTTTTTACCGATGGCGTTAGCGTGATTCTCACGGTAGATAACGGCATTGCGGCGGTGGAACCGATCGCCTACGCCCGCGAACTGGGTCTTACCGTCATCGTCACTGACCACCATGATGTGCCCCCAGAGATCCCCCCGGCCCATGCCATTCTGAATCCGAAACTAATTGCTGAAGCCTCACCCTACCGGGGTGTTGCGGGAGTCGGCGTCGCCTATATTTTGGCGGTGTGCTTGGCCCAGGCGATGGGCCGCATTCAAGATCTGACGGCCCCGCTGCTCGAACTGTTTACGCTGGGGACGATCGCCGATCTGGCTCCCCTCACCGGCGTAAACCGGCGGTGGGTGCGGCGCGGGCTGCGATTGTTGCCTAAATCGCGGCTGATTGGCGTGCAGGCATTAATCCAAGTCGCGGGGCTGGGCAACGAAAACGACACGCTCAAGCCCGAAGACATCGGCTTTCGGCTGGGGCCGCGCATCAACGCCGTGGGGCGCATTGGCGATCCGCAGGTGGTGATTGAAATGTTGATCACCGATGACGTGGATGTGGCGCTGGAGCGGGCCTTGCAGTGTGAGCAGGCGAATCAACAGCGGCGCGAAATGTGCGATCGCATTGAAGAAGAGGCGATCGCCTGGGTAGAGGCCCAAATGGCTGAGGGCGAAGTCAATTTGCTGCGAGATCGCGTGCTGCTGATTGTGCAGCCCGATTGGCACCACGGCGTCATTGGCATCGTCGCCTCGCGCCTGGTCGAGCGCTATGGCGTGCCGGTGTTTATCTGCACCTATGAGGACAAAGAGCATAAAGAGATTCGCGGCTCTGCCCGCAGCATTCCCGAGTTCAACGTCTTTGATGCCCTGCAAAGCTGCCACGATCTGATGGCCAAATTTGGCGGCCACCGAGCGGCGGGCGGCTTTTCGTTTGCGGCGAAACATCTGCGCCCGATTAAATCGCGACTAGCCAACTTTGCCAATCAAACGCTGCAGCCCGAGCAGTTGAAACCCTTGGTGACGATTGACGTGCGGGCCACGCTGGATCAGCTCACGCACTCGTTGTACGACCAAATGCAGACGCTGCATCCCTGCGGCATTGAGAACCCTGACCCAGTGTTTTGGACACCCAATGTCCGCATTACAGAACAGCGACCGATCGGTCAGACCAAGGCTCATCTCAAACTCGCTGTTGCTGACGAGAACGGCGACACGCTGGAGGCGATCGCTTGGCGCTGGGGCAGCTACTGTCCGCTACCGAATCGGGTTGATATTGCCTATAAGCTGAAGCTGAATGAATGGCAGGGCAAGATTACGCTGCAGCTAGAGCTGATCGGTGTGCGCCTCGCGACCGCGACCGGGGCTCCGATGCCAGCCCCGGCCCAACCGGTCAGCGCCCCCCAAAGTGCCGCCACGGTCACGCTAAAACTGCCCTTTGAAGCAGGCGCTGTCGGTAACAGCCCTGATGCGATCACGCCACCATCCACCACTCCCACCGCTGCGTCTACTAGTCCCCGTGCGGAAATGGCCGAAGCACCTAGCCGCTACGACCGGCCACCGTCATCCCCCACGGCCCAGTTTCCGACCACCCCCGCTATTGATCAGGTCGATTTCTTTTATGCTCAGCGGCGCTATCGGGCCTGCACCCTCAAGAAGGGGACTTCGCGAGAACTCCAGGTACACAATCCTGAAGGGCAGGTTTTAGCCGTACTGCTGCCAGAAAAACAGGGCTATCTATACCTGCCGGGGCAGTCGCCGCAGCCTATTGACATCACTGAATCCCACTATTTCAACCTGATTCGAGCCGGGCTGGATGCCCTCGAAATTCGCCAAAAAACTCACCTGCTGCTCGAAAAAGACGAGCTGTTGGCCGATAAAGACCAGCACATCGAAACGTTGATGCGACAAATTGAATTTTTGCAGGCTCAAAGCAGTCCGCTCTCGTCAATGCAAAAGCAGCAGTTTCAGCACCTGCAGGCCGCAGTCGAAGCGCAGGAAACAGTGGTGCAAAGCCAAGCAGACCATATTGAGATCCTGCAGCAAGAAATGACTCGTCCGGTGGTCACGCTGGATCCCAAAGCCATTAAGCGGGCGGTGCGCTCTGAGGTGGGGGACAAAATTTGGTTTTGTTTGCAAACCGATAGCCAAAAAGACCTGTACGCGGCCTATAAACAGGTGGCGCTGATGCTCGCTGAGGGGGACGACGGGGCCAACGCTGACTACAGCGCTGCCGGTAAACGGCTGGGCTTGGTGGTCGAACGCGAAGTCGTACAGCCTTGGCTAGAAGATTTGCACCACTTTGTGCTGAGCCAAGGAGCCGCCGCCATCGGTGGCCTCAAACTCGCCGCCGGTCGGCAATATGCTCTGGCGATCGCCCCACCGCTGCTGGCGGCTCAATGGTCCTCTCTGCGATCGGCGGCGCTGACCCGCGCGACCTGCCCCCCCGATGACCAGCTGTATGCTTCAACCAGCGCTCAGCCGCCTCTAAGTCAGGGCGATCAGGCGCTGCTGGCTGACTTTTTTGAGCAGTGGGAACATCCGATGAGTCGCTGGTGCCAAGCCGACCCGGCGGCTGTTGCCGCCTATCTTGATCAGATCAGCCAGGTGAATCGCCTCGCTACCCAGACAACTGCGCCGCTCTACGGTTGGGTCTATGAGATCATGCGCGGTCTGATCGTCGGGACTGATGACACGCCTGGTTTATTCCAGCAAATTTATGGCCATGCCTGATTGCTTCAGGAGGGGCTGATAAACCAGTGCCATCGACGGGGTTGGGCACGCCCACTCCTGATGGACAATGGTCTATTTGAGCGGGGGATTAAAGTGCAGCGCCCCTACGGCTTTTGCCAGTCTTTGTAATAGGCTTCCAGCATTTGCTTCACCATCGGCGCTGCCACTGAGCCGCCGCCGCCACCAGAATGCTCGGCAAAGGCCACGATCAAGACTTCGGGATTCTCCGCCGGGGCGTAGGCTCCAAACCAGGCGTGGTTTTCAAAGGGGGGCGCTTCGGCAGTGCCAGTTTTGCCCGCGATGGGAGGAATATTTGGCAGGTTGAGCGAGCGGGCCGTGCCGCTAGAGATGACCTGGCGCAAGCCGTCCTGCAAGACCTCGATGGTGACCGGCTGCAGACCGACGGATTCTCGCCAGTCGTCTTCGGTGCGGCTGTCTTTGAGCAGGTGGGGCGTTACTAAATAACCGCCATTTGCCGGCACCGCAAACATGACCGCAACTTGTAGGGGAGAGGTCTGCAAGAACCCTTGGCCGATAGACATGTTAATCGTATCGCCGACATACCAGCCGTAGCCCATATTTTCTTGCTTCCAGGCATCATCTGGCACGAGCCCAGAACTCTCTTCAGATGCCAGCTCAATTCCTGTTTTGGTGCCAAAGCCAAAGCGGCGAGTCCAGTCAATCAAAGTTTCACCGCCGACTTTTCTGCCGACCTGATAAAAGAAGGTGTCACTGCTCATTGCCATCGCCCCGCGCCAGCCCAGGGGACCAAAGCCCGCGTTGTTCCAATCCCAAAACTGAATGCCGCCGATGCGCAAAAACGGAAACGTCGGTAGCACCGCACTAGGAGAATATTCGCCAGATTCAATACCAGCGGCGGTGGTGACAATTTTGAAGGTGCTGGCGGGGGCAAAGCCCTGCAGTGAGCGATTTAAGAAGGGATGCTCGGCTCCTTGTAGCTGCGCCCATTGGGCATCGGTAATGTTGGTGGTAAAAATATTCGGGTCAAAGGTGGGGCGACTGGCCATCGCTAAGACCCCGCCCGACTGTGGATCTAACGCCACGATCGCCCCTCGGGTATTGCCCAGCGCTTGCTCCGCCAGCTTTTGTAGCTCGAGGTCGATCGTCAGCTGCACGTCGTTGCCCGAGATCGCTGGCTTGTTGCCCAAAACGCTAATCACTCGCCCGGAGCTGTCAACTTCGACCTGCTGTCCGCCCCATTCCCCCTGTAGCTGCGACTCAAAGGCGGCTTCGGCCCCCATCTGCCCAATAATGTCGCCCATCCGATAGGTTTCATAGGTGGGGTCGTCGAGTTCTGCTTGGGTGATTTCGCCCGTGTAGCCCAGCGCGTGGGCTGCTAAATCACCGTTGGGATAGTTGCGTACGGCTTCGGCTTCGAGGCGCACGCCGGGCAGTTCGTCCCCAAACTCGGCGATCGCCGTCGCCTGAGCTGGGCTAATGCCGCGAGCAATGGTGATCGCCTCAATCGACTCATACCCGGCCTGCTCTAGTCGTTGTCGAATGCTATCGGGCTCAACGTTCAAAATGCTAGAGAGGCGATCGACGACCAAGGGCCACTCCGATCGCGGTAGCGCAATCGGCCAGATAGAAACGGCATGGGAGAGGCGGCTACTGGCCAAAATCTTGCCGTTGCGATCGAGCAACGCCCCCCGCGCCGGTCGCTTGGGCACGAGGCGAATGCGATTCGTTTCGGCCCGCTGCCGATTGCGCGGCCCCTCCACCAGCTGCAGCTGGGCCAGTCGCGTGCCCACCGCGCCAAATAAGACGCCGGATACCAAAAGCATCGCCACAACCGCCTGAAAATGCTTGCCGACTGTGCGATCGCTATCTTTTTTAAGTCTGAATTGAAACCGAGAAGGGAGCTCTAGCGTCATCGTGCTCTCCGATCACTCCCCCATTGGGGCGACTACCACACCTCATCTAGAATAGCGGGCGATTGCCGGTTATGGCGGCAAGCCCCAGCCACTCCGGGCAACCGCCTACCCCCCCGCATTCGCCCTGCCTCCGGTCAACCTCACCCGATGATGTTTACCAAGCCCTCTATATATAAATTTAACTGGGAAGCGCTGTTGATAACGGCCGCTGCCCCTCAGCATTGCTCTACTACATTTAGAGCATTTGCCGGTGAGAAAGTTGAAGCTCGCCTACATATAGCGCCAAAAGCGCCAATGATCCGATAACCTATGGGCAGCTTGTGCCTGTTGGTGCCAAAACCGGGCAAGGCAGGCTTTTTGAAGGTAAGTTTGTACTAGGTTTGGATGGGATTTTATGTCTTTTGTGGGTCTGCACATTCACAGTGACTATAGTCTGCTTGATGGTGCGAGCCAGTTGCCAGCTCTGGTGGCGCAGGCTAAGGCGTTGGATATGCCCGCGATCGCCCTCACGGATCACGGCGTTATGTACGGCGCGATCGAGCTGATTAAGGTTTGTCAGAAAGCTGACATCAAGCCCATCATTGGCAACGAAATGTATTTGGTGAATGGCGACATTCAGCAGCAGTATAACGCCCTCGGAAAAAAAATTAAGTTGCCTCGCTATCACCAGGTGGTGCTGGCTAAAAATACTCAGGGATATAAAAACCTGGTCAAGTTGACGACCCTTTCTCACCTCGAGGGCATGCAGGGGTCTGGAATTTTTACTCGACCTTGTATCAATAAGGACTTGTTAGAGAAATATAAGGAAGGGCTCATCGTCACGAGCGCTTGCCTGGGTGGCGAGGTGCCCCAAGCCATTTTGCAAAAACGTCCCGAAATCGCGCGGCGAGTTGCTCAGTGGTATAAGGACATTTTTGGCGACGACTATTATCTGGAGATTCAGGACCATGGGTCGCCAGAAGACCGCATCGTGAATGTCGAGATCGTCAAAATTGCCCGCGAGCTAGATATCAAGATTATCTGCACCAATGATTCTCACTTTATTTCTTGTCTAGATGTCGAGGCTCATGATGCCCTGCTCTGCATTCAGACGGGCAAATTAGTTACTGAGGATAAGCGGCTACGCTACAGCGGCACAGAATATCTCAAGTCAGCCGATGAGATGCGCGTGTTATTTCGGGATCACTTGTCAGACGACGTGATCGAGGAATCTATTCAAACCACGTTGGAAGTGGCGGCAAAGATTGAACCCTATGAAGGGATTTTGGGGCAGCCGCGAATTCCTGACTTTCCGATTCCGGCAGAATTTGCTGGTGCTGAGGACTATATGGCCTTTGTCGCGCGCGATGGCCTCGTCAAGCGCATGAAGGCCGCGAGCTATGAGGCGATTACTCAGGAGTATCGCGATCGCCTGGAATACGAAATCGAAATGATGATCCAGATGGGATTTCCCACTTACTTTTTAGTGGTGTGGGACTATATTCGCTTTGCCCGAGAGCATAATATCCCCGTTGGGCCAGGCCGGGGCTCAGCCGCAGGCTCTTTGGTGGCCTATGCCATGGGCATTACCAACATCGATCCGGTGCATCACGGCCTCCTCTTCGAGCGCTTCTTGAATCCAGAACGCAAGTCAATGCCCGATATTGACACGGATTTCTGTATCGAACGGCGAGACGAAGTGATTGATTATGTGACGGAGAAGTACGGCAAGGAACGGGTCGCCCAGATCATTACCTTCAACCGGATGACTTCAAAGGCAGTTTTGAAAGACGTCGCCCGAGTGCTCGATATTCCCTATGCCGAGTCTGATCGCATGGCGAAGCTGATTCCCGTTGCTCGGGGCAAGCCGACCAAGCTCAAAGTGATGGTGTCAGACGAAACCCCTGCTCCCGAGTTCAAAGAGCGGTATGACAAAGATCCTCAGGTACAGCGCTGGCTCGACATGGCCATGCGGATCGAGGGCATGAACAAAACCTTTGGGGTGCATGCCGCTGGCGTGGTGATTTCCAAAGACCCGCTGGACGAGATCGTGCCGCTGCAGCGGAACAATGATGGGCAGGTCATCACGCAGTACTACATGGAAGATGTCGAAGCGCTGGGTCTTCTAAAAATGGACTTCCTGGGGCTCAGGAACCTGACGATGATTCAGCGAGCAGTCGAGCTGATTGAGTCAGGTAAGGGCAAGCTGCTCGACATGGATGATCTGCCCATGGATGATCCGGCAACCTTCAAGCTACTGGAAAAAGGCGATTTAGGCGGCGTGTTTCAGCTGGAGTCTTCAGGCATGCGGCAGATTGTGCGCGACCTGAAGCCATCGGGTTTGGAAGATATTTCGTCAGTCCTCGCGCTATATCGACCCGGCCCTCTAGATGCCGGACTGATCCCTAAGTTCATCGGTCGTAAGCACGGGCGCGAAAAGATTGACTTTGCGGACAAGATCCTAGAGCCAATTCTCAGCGAAACCTACGGGATCATGGTCTACCAAGAGCAGATCATGAAAATTGCCCAGGACATGGCGGGCTATTCGCTGGGGCAAGCCGACCTACTGCGACGCGCTATGGGTAAGAAAAAAGTGTCGGAGATGGAGAAGCATAAGGGCCAGTTTATTGAAGGCTCGATGGCCAAGGGCGTTCCGAAAAAGGTGGTCGAAGAACTTTGGGATCAGATGGTGAAGTTCGCTGAATACTGTTTCAATAAGTCCCACTCCACCGCCTACGGATTTGTCACATTCCAGACGGCATATTTGAAAGCGAACTACCCCGTGGAGTACATGGCGGCGTTGCTGACCTCTAACAGTGGCGATCAGGACAAAGTGCAGATGCATATTGCTAACTGCATCAGCATGGGGATTGAGGTGCTGCCGCCCAACATCAATGAGTCACGGATTGTATTTACGCCCAAGGGCAACAAAATCTTGTTTGGGTTATCGGCCGTGCGAAATGTGGGGCAAGGCGCGATCGAGTGTATTTTGGCGAGCCGCGATGAGGAGGGGGTATTCAAATCATTGCCAGAGTTGTGCGATCGCGTTGATCTGCATGCCGTCAACCGTCGCGCGTTGGAAGCTTTGGTACTGTGCGGGGCCTTTGACCCCATCGATCCCAACCGCAACCAACTTATGCACGACCTAGAATTTGTGCTGGACTGGGCGCAAAGTCGGGCCAAGGATCGAGAAATTGGCCAGGGTAATTTGCTCGACATGCTGTTAGGCGGCGATGATAGCGGCGATAGTAATGGTGTGGTGGTCGGTGGTGGTTTTGAAAGTGCGCCCAAAGCGCCGCTCGTGGCCGATTTTGAGCCGCAGGAAAAACTCAGGCAAGAAAAGGAACTGCTGGGGTTCTACATCTCTGATCACCCCCTTAAGGAGGTGCAAAAATCTGCCCGGATTTTAGCGCCGGTAAATCTCGGCGAACTGGAAAGATATCCCGACAATCGAAAACTCAGCGCGATCGTCATGCTGGCCCATGTGAAACCAGTCATCACCAAAAAGGGCGATCGGATGGCTATCATCATCCTTGAAGACTTGACGGGCAGTGTCGATGGCGTTGTGTTTCCTCGGTCTTATGAGCGCATCGGTCATTACATTCAACCCGATGCTCGGCTCATGGTTTGGGGTAAATACGATCGCCGAGACGACCAAATTCAGTTCATTGTGGATGATGCTGAGCCCATTGAAGAGGTTCGTATGGTGATGGTTGAGTTAGACCCGCAAATCGCCGACGATATTCAACAACGTCTCCGTCTGAAAAATATTATTCAGAGCCATCAAGGCGACAGTCAGGATCATGCCAATGTTCCGGTAATCGCCATTATTGGTAAAGCAAACCAAAGACAATTAGTGCGGCTGGGGGCACAATTTCGGGTGAAGGATCCGGAGGCCGCCATCAGTGCCCTGGCACGGGCCGACTTTAAGGCTCATATGAGCCCGTTAATTAGCGCTTAGACAATGGCTCACAAAGGTATCCCAGATCACAGGGATTTGGCACTGCTAAACCCTGACAGAAATTGACACTCCTGAGGGCCTGATTGCATCACATCTGCCGCCTGCCAACGATCCCCGAAAGCCACACTGGCTAAGGTGGCAACAATCGACTTCGCCTGAGGGCTTGTTACCTTTGCCGATAACCAGGCTTCGAGGGAGATCGCCTGCGGCTCCTCAAGCGCTACCTTCTTGCCAATGACATTCCACAGACTGTCATGACTTTGGACACTCCAGATCGCTGAATTCATGATTTGACCGACCTCTCATACCAATTCGCTGAATATTAGACTACACATCCCGAAAAGTGTGTAGCCCCCTTCGACAAGGGGGCAGTGACAGCGGGGGAGCGCCGATCTGTAGCGCTATTTTGCAGAACTGGTATCAATTCCACATTCCGCATTCTGCGATATCAAGGCCATCTGTCGCTAATCACTGAATATAGGGAGGAATGCCGTCAGCTTTGGTGAGGGCTCGACAGCGCTGGGCAAACAGCAGTTTGAGCGCAATCGAACGTTGGTTCGAAGCCGCAGGCAACTGATAACTATCGCTGCGCCGAACAAAGTCTCTCAGACAAGCGATCCCCCTGGTATAGGCTCGCCAATGCTCAGCCAAATCGGCATGCTGCCGTAAAAGCTGGCGGCGCGATCGCCGAAATTCTGCTAGAGCGATGTTGTGTTGCTCAAACAGCGCTTGGTGCTGGTGATAAAACGCGTTGGCCTGGGGTCGCAGTGTTCCCGTTGGGGCAGCGGTTAAAACGATATCGAAGCCACCGCGCTGCTGAATCACAGGATTAAAGAAAAAGCCCCAGTGAACCGGTTTGAGCGCTTCAACATCAGCGATCTGCAGCAGGCGTTTGCGGGTCTTGCCTGAGGGGGGCGCTTCTTTCGCCCAGATGCCCAGTTTATAACTCAAAGTCTCCCATAGCAGTCGATTGAGCTTTTGCTGAACGGCCCGATTAACCTCATCAATGCGATCTCGCAAAAACGCCGTTTGCACATATTCCGGCAGGCCCCCTTCTGACCCCATTGCTCGTGTCTGCGCCTGATAGTGCTCTACCCGAATCTTTTGCTCCGTCAGCGTATCGCGGTAGCTCGCCGCCGTTAAGGGCTGCAACAGATTGCCTTGCAGCGCCGGATCTTGCGAATCAGCTGGGCGCGATCGTTTTGGCACAATTTTGTCAAAACTGGCCGTATCGACCCGGATAAAACCAATCAGGGCATTGCCAGTAGTGATGTTGAAATCGAGGTCTGGCAGCGGGTGCAAATCGTCCACTTGGGTCGCGGTAGAGAGCAGCCTAAGCCAGAGCTGCAGTTGCGTTATACTCACCGCTTCTGGCTGTAGGTCAACGCCGTAGAGGTTTTGAGTCAAAATTTGCTCGGCCAATTGCCACTCAGCAGCGACTTGAGTCGGGCCTAGCGATCGCCCCCACGCCTGAAGTTCAGCATTGGTAGACGCCTGAGCACAGTGCCAACAGGCCTGATAAATGGCCTGCAGACGCTCGAAAATCATGACCAAATATCGCCCCGATCCACAGGCGGGATCAAGCACCGAGAGGGTGGGCAGCACCGTGGTCAGTAACCGTTGACAGGTCTCGGTATCTAACGCCGCTAACAGCGCGTCTACAGAGGTGTCATCGGTGATGGCGGCCAACGCGACAACCGAAGGTGACGGGTTACGGAGGGCTTTGAGAATGTGGGCGTCGAGGGTGTTGTGACCAATTGTCTGGAGAGTGTCAGCAGTCGATACGGCCGCTTTATCGGTCTGGGCCGTCATCCAATATTCGTAGGCTCCGGCGAGCAGTTCCAGATTAATCCCCTGGGCTCGACCGCTGAGCGTGTTCTGGGAGATGGGTTGTTCAGCCAGCCAGCCCAAAAATCGCTCAATCGGTTCATCTGGCAGGTCTAACTGTGGGTAGCGCTGTTCGAGGGGATGCACCCCAAACGGTTGACTGCCCAAATAAGGCACGTCGCCAATTTTGGCAGTGAGCGATCGCGGTCGCTCGACCTCTGGCAACCCTAACCCTTGATGGCAGAGCGGCTGTAGAAATCCCTTAAAAAAGGTGGCCTCAGTTTGAGTCGCAGTCTGTCGGCTGAGGTGACTGTGCAAATACCAGCGATCGCCTGCTCCTAAAAAACCGGCCACTTGCAAATCGTAAATCAGCAGCAAGCGACCTAGAACTACATGGGCAAACCAGCGGCGCTCGCTAGTTTGAGAGAGCCCTATCAGGGCATCAACAAACCAGCGATGATGGTCAGCTAACGCTTGAGCCAGATGGCGACCGGCGACCTCCATGCCCTTAATCGGTTGCTGACTGCTGCTGAATCTGCATCACGTGGTCTTGAAATCGCTGCAGATCAGCTTGCAAAGTGGATTCAACCACCTTTCCTAAAAACAGGCCATCCATCAGCTTGCCGAGAAAGCTGGGAATGGAGTAAGCCACTGTCAACTTAACGGCACTCTTACCTTTGTGGTCATAAAAGCGAATGCCACCCCGGTTCGGCAAGCCATCCACTGATTCCCACTGAATCAGCTGATGGTCGATGAGTTTGGTGATCTGCGATAGCCAGGTGAACTCAAAGCTCCCCGACGCGAGTTTCCACCGCGACAAGTCAGGATCTTCGGCCAAAATGTTGACTGACTCAATCCATTTCATCCAGCGCGGCATTTGCTCTAAGTCAGACCACAGAGCCCACACCAAATCAATCGGGGCATCGACTTCAACCAATACGCTGTGTTCTAGCCAGTCAGTCATGGCTTATCTCATTCGCTCCAAAATTGCGTGAGCCGCTTGCTTGCCTGACAGGGTGGCCCCCTCCATACTATCGATGTAGTCCTGCTGAGTGTAGCTGCCCGCCAAAAAGAAATTATCGACTGGGGTTACCTGCTTGGGTCGAAAGGGATCCATCCCCGGCGCTTCCCGATAAAGCGACTGAGCCAGCTTCACGACGCTATGCCAGGTCATGGTCAGCTCCCGCGACGAAGGAAACAAATCATGGACTTGTTTCAGCACATGTTGAGCGATCGCTTCGTTATTTTCTTTAATGAACGGGTCACCCGGCGTCAGCACACATTGCAGCAGTGACCCTTCGCCCTCACGGTAGTAATCACTGGGGCTTGTGAGTGCCATATCTGCGAAGCAAGAAAAATCGGCGTCGGGCGTGTACAGCAGATTATCCAGCCCGGTGGGCTTCTCCAACTGCTTTGCCGCCGCCGCATCTTGCAGTTCGGTCACCCAGCCGTCAAACCGTAGCTGCACCGTCGTGACCGGCACCGCGTCTAGCTTATAAATGTTGTCGAACTCGGGCCACCGCCGCCACGGGGCCGGGAGCAAACGCTTGATTCCAGGGACATCACAGGCGGCGACGTACACATCGGCGGTCACGGTTTCAATCTCGTCCCCCTGGGCGATCGCCAGTCCGGTCACATGGGTGGCATTGCCCTTGTCTTCAAACAAAATCTCGCGCACTCCCCGCCGGGTGTTGACCTGAGCGCCCCGGGTATTCAGATATTTCAAAATTGGCTGGTGCAAAAACTCGTTAGGTGATCCCTCCAGCATGCGCAGCACCGAGGCTTCACTTTTCGCCGCAAAGAACATAAAAATGGTCAACATGCAGCGAGCCGAAATATTTTCGGTATCGATAAAGCCTAAGGCATAGGCGATCGGATTCCACATACGCTTAAGACTGCCATTGGAGCCGCCATGCTGGCGAAACCAGTCAGCAAAGCTAATGCTGTCGAGCTGTCGAATGACGCGCATCGCCCCTTCAAAATCCACCAAACCGCGCACGATAGGGCTCGTGCCCAGGGCGATCGCATTCATCGCTTTATCGGCGACAGAAAGCTGAGAGGTGGTAAAAAATGCCTTGAGTCCGTTAAAGGGCGCTCCCGTAATGAAGCGAAAGTCGAGTTCCCCTGTGATGCCACCGCGATTCACAAAGGTGTGGGTATGCTGCTTGAGTCGTAGATGCTGGAAAGCATCGACCTTCTTCATCAGCTCGAACAAGTTGTAGTAGCAGCCGAAGAACACGTGCAGCCCCATCTCTAGATGGTTGCCATCTTTATCAATCCAACTGCCAACCTTCCCTCCGACAAAGGGACGATTTTCAAAAATTTCGACCTCATGGCCCGCATCTGCCAATTCAACTGCGGTAGATAAGCCCGCTAGTCCCGCTCCAACAATCGCAACTCGCATGCGCCGTGATGTGTCCTCTGTGAAGTGGTTAGATTTAATTATTTTAATAGTCATCGGGGTCAGATGACAGAAAGGCACCGAGCCGCGAACAATGCCTTCCTGCCTCAACCCAGCAGAGTGCCCTCGTAGAACTTGGCCGTCAGCATTGAGAGGCCTGTCCTAGCTGGGTTTCAGCCGTCCAGAAGGCCTTGACCAAACTGCGGTTGGCGAGCAAACGCCAAACCTTTTCAGATAGCCTGCTCTGACTGGCGCAACATGAATGCCAAATGCGCTAGGGCTAAACCCTTCCCGCCAGGTACTCCGAATTCGGAATTCGGCGTTGAGAATTCCGAATTCGGAACCCCAAACTCTCAACGCCGATCTCTAAAACCCGCCATCCCTACTCCCAATCCAGGGCGTAGCTCATTTGCAAGGGGGGGAGATCAAGGTCGGCGGGTGTTTTGCAATAGGTTTCAAAAAAGGCGACATTTTCTCGAGCACCGGGCTTGCCCCGCGCCGCGCCGGTAATCCCCGAAGCGACCATGACCCCACAAACGCCGTTAGAGTCTTGACACCACTGTCGCCATTGGTCTAGCAGCTTGCTGTCATGGGCATCGTTGGCAAGGAATTCGATAAAGAGATGAAAGTCGCCGTCGCCTGTGTGGAGCAGTCCGAGTTGCAACGTGTCACCCGTCATCGGATCGCCGCCGGGATTAAAACATACGGCCTCAATGCCCTTGGCGGCGCGCAGTTGAGAGGCTAGTTTTTGCGCCTTGGGTCGCGAGGTTTGAATCGCCACCATCGGCATCATGTCCGCCTCTACGGGTAACTTGGCGATCGCCTGATAGTGTTTGCCCTGACGAATGGTTTGCACCGTTGATTGCGGTAATCGCGTCAGCAACACCATGGCCCCCTCGGGCACGTAGTCATCCCGAAATCGGGGTAGCTCAAATGAGGGGAACTGACTGTCAGCCGAGCCAAAGCTCTCAGCCACGGCCAACTGCGCGGTAATCTTGGGGCAATTAGCCAGGGTCACCGCTAGGGGCTTCTGGTCAAGGGGATTGGTGAGGGTGTAGCGGCTGGATAAATCAGGGAAATCGGCACTATTGAGCACCTCTTCGTGATCTTCGAGAAAGCGATTCAACCCTTCTAAACAGATTCTCAACGCCGCGGCTTCTTCCAGCTCCAGGGCCGTTCTTAACCCTTCTAGGGGATGCAAACTGCCAAACTCTGGCCGTGCCTCAGATGGGGCTGATTGCATCCACGGGAGGGGCAACAGCGGGCCAGAGTCGGCTTCCCGAGTCAGCTCAAAGTTGAGAAATAGACAGTCTTGCGACAAAAAAGCCTGCTGCATCTGTCGTGTACTGAGGGTGCCCAGCGTCGCCGTTTGACGAAATTGAGTCAGCGATTCCAACGAGCGATATAGCAGCAAGCCATATTCGAGACCTGCCATGCCCAACACTGAAATGTAGAGGGTGCCAAGGTTCCACTGGTTCAGCTCAACTTTAATGATTTGATCGTCGGCCAGATTGTTCCAGGGCGCATTTTCCCAAAGGCGATGAGCCTGATGATTGAGGGCCTGCTGAAACGCTTCGGGGAGTTCCGATTCAATCGAATCGTCTTGCTGCTGTAGACTGTCAAAAATCTCATCAATGACGGGCAGCGTTTCGGCGTAGTCAACGGTCACATCCAGGTCTTGCAGCGCGCCTCGCAGGAAAAAGTGAATCTCGCGATCGCACACCACAATTTTGTGAGGTCGCGCTGGGGCGATCGCCCCTTGGGGATGCTCCATCGCGTGTAACAAGGTGCGGGCAACGGCCTCATGTCCCGTATCCGCCGGAATGATCGTCACTGCTCGCAACGCCCCTTCCGTACCGTCAACCCAAAGAATACAGTCGCTGGCCTCGTCCTCTTCATCGGGCGCGCTACTGTCATAGCCAAACGCGTCGAGCATGCCCTCGGAAATCGGTCGGCGATCGCCTTCCCAAACGACCGGCTGTTTGGGAAGACGCTGCAAACGAGCGCAAGTAAACGGACTGAGGGTGTACATGGGGGTTGTCATCGAATTCCTTGCTAGATGGTTGTAGCAAAAGAAGGGCTACGGGCGTGTGATGAGAGAGAACTCCTTAACACAAGTCAAACTTGAGATCGACCGACAGCCCGAAAGTTGAGTATCCAGCCGCTCCCTACTAAAACGGCCTTAATCGACTCGGTTTTGCCCCTTCCCCTGCGGGTTAAGAACCTGCCCAACCATCCCCTTGAGCATGATGAAAACTGACTTTCCTTAACCAGTAACGTGACTTAAACCGCCTCTAAATCGGGTGTTAAGTGCCCGTTAACATTTGCCTGATACCGTTCCTCAAGACTGTGTGAAAGTGGGGAGAAAATCATGGGCCTGATTCGGCTGCTCGCGACAGCTAGTCTGCTGCTGCTGCTGGGTGATTTTGTAGCAACGTTTTGTTACCACGTTCCGGAACATGTGTTTGGCAAGTTTCACAGTATTGTTCACCATAGCCCAAAGCGTAGCTTCATTCGCTATGCCATTAAAAATCGCCAGCCCATCGCCTTAATCGATGGGTTTTTCAGTGCCTTTCCCTACTTCGTCTTCATTCCCCTGCTCTGGCGAGTTTCCCCTGGGGGAGTCGCTGTGGGCCTGATTCTAGCTGAGCTCCATGTCATCTGGAGACACCAGTTTTCGCCTCGTTATTACACGCCTCAGTGGCTCAGGGCGATTTGCAAGACTCTGGGCATTACGACTCCAGAGCGGCATTTAATTCATCACCGCTATGCCAACCGAGCCTTTGGCGATATCTTTGCCTTTTATGGCAAACCGGCTGAGCTGTGGCTCAAACATCTGCGATTGATGAAACACCACTGGCGACAGGCGCTTCGGTAATGCGGCTCGTCACGCTGATGCCAAGCCTTTGACGTCGCGAGGGCTAATTGTTATCCGGGATGATTTCGGTGGTGACCCGCCCCCCATCCATGAGCACTGTCTGCGATTCAATCCGGCCTCGGGCTTGGGGGCCACGCACATTGAGCTGCGGGTCTGTTTGCTGATAGTTGACGGCACCTTCGGCAAACACCGTTTGATCTTCGAGATTCCAGCGCAGACGATCAGAGGTAAGGCGGCCATTGTTTTTGGCGGCTAGCGCCAAAACATCACGAGAGAAATAGGCAATTTGCTCAGCCAGATCAAACTCACCCTGCTGGGAAGTGATCGTCAGCTGCTGTTCTGGCTCCACCACCCGGACGGACGATACTGCTTGCACCCGCTGCGCCTCAACCTCCCAAATAGCTTTATCGGTGGTCAGCTCCATCGGCACGTCGAGCAGCTGCGCTTTAACCGATTCTTCAAGCGTGACCCGGTCTTCTGAAAGTTCCACCAGACCGCGTTGTCCGGCAAATACCTGGGTCACTTTGGCATTTTCAAACTGTTCTATGCGCAGGGGGAGATCGCTCGCCAAGGTTTCTTCATCCCACTGCCACAGCACCGTTTCGCCCTGCAGCTTCAGCCAGGGATCAACCTGGGGATCGTCAACCACCGTGGTGGCAACCACTTCCCCTTCAAGTTCCATGCGACTTTCGATGTCATAGATGCGAGCTTCGTTTGCCTGGGCGCGAATTTGGGGATGATTGCCCGTCAGACCATTGCGCACGATCATGACGTCTGCTTCGGGTCGCCACTCCAGATTTTGGCCATAAATGACCATCTGATTTTGCTCCCCGGTCGCGACGATATTGCCTTCCAAAAAGATGACCTGGCCATTTTCGCGAATGGTGCCGGTATCGGCTTTGACGCGATAGAGCAGCTGACCATCTTGATACAGCTCCCCTTCCGGTCTGACTAGATCGGCCACCTCTTGATCAGAACTGTAGGTTACCTCTTCAGCATCGACCTTCCACAGCAGGTCACCATCATCGTCTTGCTGTTCTAGGGTGACGTCTCTCAAGGTAAGACCCGGCACGATGTCCGCAGTTTCACCCGACGAATCTTCGACGCGAACACCGGGATCGCTACAAGTGCGTAACCCCGTCGCGATCGCCACAAACAGTGCCACTGCGCCCGCCAGCCACCAATAGGGACGTTTCATGTTGAAGCCGATAAGGAACTAGACAGTAGGCGATTAAGACGAAGCCTGAGTGTTTACTTCTTCTTCCGGAACGGCCAGCGGGCGGTAAGTATAGGCGCCCTGGCGCGGCAGCTTCTTGACCTCATCTTTAATCTGCTCAAGGTCAATATAGCGGTCAGACACGTTGATGAGACTATCACTGGTCATCGAGCGTAGGCTTACCACCTCAACCCGCGCGCCTCGATAGCTGGCCGCATCCACGGCATAGGCCAAGTCGCCATCACCACTCACCAACACCGCTGTGTCGTAAAAATCGACCAGTGCCATCATATCGACCGCAATTTCGACATCGAGGTTCGCTTTTTTAGAGCCGTCGGGGAGCTGTACGAGGTCTTTCGCAATGACGCGGTAGCCGTTGCGGCGCATCCACAGCAAAAAACCCTGCTGCTTTTCATTAGTGCGATCAACGCCCGTATAGAAGAAAGAGCGAAACAGCCGAGAGCCGCCGGTCAACCGACACAGCAGTTTCGTGTAATCAATTTCGATGCCCAGCTGAAGGGCGGCATAAAACAGGTTAGACCCATCAATAAAGATAGCCACCCGGCCTCGGTTTTCTAGTACTTGTTCAGGAGTGAAGATCGGATCCTCACTCAGCATGTCGTGGTTGTTCAGCATGGTGATGTAATTCCGTTTTGTTATAAAGCGATGAATCTAGAGATGGAAGATGGATGAATCGTTGCGTGTTGAAGCAGCGTTTGGTCGATCGCCCCCCTCAATGGCCGCCGCCTAGGGGACTTCAGCCGGGATCTCGATGCGTTGAAAAATCGGACTGGCTTTGCCTAACGACTGATCCCCAGGTAGCGTGCCCCAGACGCTATGCTGTTTAAAGGGGAGTTGCTGACCAATGTCGCGTTGGTCAAAATTGGTGGCAAAGCCAAGCTGCGTATAGATCGCGGTGGCCAGCCCAGGGACAATCGGTGCCAGCAGATACCCCGATAGCCGCACCGATTCTAAGACTGCGTAGAGAACAATTTCAGTTTCTGCTTGCTGACCCTGTTTAAACAGTGTCCAAGGGGCCGTTTCATCCAGATACTTGTTGCTTGCGCGCACCAGACTTAAAACGGCTTCACAAGCCTCGCTAAAGGCTAAATTTTCATAGGCTTGCCGCACCTGTTCGGCCAGGTTTGCCCCTCTCTCTGCTAAAGGATGATGATCGGTAAACGCATTCATCGAGATTTTAGGAATCTTGCCTCCACAATAGCGGCTTGCCATTTTAAGTGTGCGATTTAGCAGATTCCCTAAATCATTCGCCAAGTCTGCGTTGAGAACGTTTACAAACCGGGTTTCGCTGAAATCACCATCTCGACCAAATTCAATTTCTTTTAAGAAATAGAATCGCACCGCATCGGCGCCATATTGATTGACGAGGGCAAGCGGATCGAGCGTGTTGCCTAGGCTTTTGCCCATTTTTTGGCCATCTTTCGTTAAAAAACCGTGGCCAAAAACGCGATCGGGCAGCGGCAACCCAGCCGACATCAGCATGGCGGGCCAATAAACCGCATGGAACCGCAAAATATCCTTGCCAATCAGATGAATGTTGATCGGCCACCACTGGCGCAAAGCATTTTCTAAAGTCGGGTCATCGGCTTCATCTAGTAGCGCCGTGACGTAGCCCAACAGGGCGTCAAACCAGACATACAGAGTTTGCTCTGGCGCCGTCGGTACCGGAAATCCCCAGTCCAAATTGATGCGAGAAATTGAAAAATCTTGCAGGCCGCTGTCGACAAAATTCAGCACTTCATTACGGCGAGTGACGGGTTGAATAAACTCAGGCTGTTCAGCATAGAGCGCCGAGAGCTTTTCTTGGTAGTTAGACAGCTTGAAAAAATAGTTGTGTTCATCTCGCCATTCCACTGGTTTGTTCGTGTGAATGGGACATCGTTTACCTGGCAACAGCTCGCGTTCTTCTTTGAATTCCTCACAGGCCACGCAATACCAACCTTGCTGTCGCCCTTCGTAGATATCGCCACTTTGCCAAACGCGCTGATAAAACTCCTGCACGATCGCGGCATGGCGCGGCGCAGTGGTGCGGCTGAAGCGATCGTAGGCAATGTTTAAGCGCTCCCACAGCGTATAAAACCCGGCCACAATTTCATCGCAGTGGGCTTGCGGTTCCAGGCCTCGCGCTTCGGCCGTGCGCTGAATTTTTTGGCCGTGCTCATCGGTGCCGGTGATCATCAAAACAGGCTGCCCCAAAAGCCGATGAAAGCGCGCCAGCGCATCGGCGGCGATCGTCGTATAAGCGCTGCCAACGTGGGGCAGGGCGTTGACATAGTAGAGCGGCGTTGTGACGGCAAACGTCTTGACCGGATTACCAGCAGAATCCATAAATCACTTGAGTTGAGAAAACTATCTGAATGATTCTGTCAATAATACCGCAGAGGCTTAATCACAAAGCTGGTCTGGATTGCCGTGCAGCGATTCAGAGGGCATTAGGGTGGGTGAGATTGGGGGGCGATCGCAGGCCAGTGCAAAACCATAAAAATGCGGTGTCTAATCTTTTGGTTCCCGTCCATCGCTCGCGGCTCTGGCCGATGTCCTCAGACGAAACATCTGAGCCGACCCTCCCCTCTATCCCAGCTCACCGGTGGGGCCATGAACGATGGCGAGTCGGAGCGGATCTGTCCTCCGATATGGAAAGATCAGCGCCAAACTTGGTACATTAAGGAATGTAAAGACCATTCAGATTGATTACATTTGATGACAGCCTTGCCGCCTTTGCCGATCCCCTTCTTTGAAGATGCCGACCCCCTCGAACTTTCCCGGAGCGCTCTGCAGTTGATGGGCATTAAGCTGCGCGTTTCGGGGCGCAACCGGATTCCGGCGAATGCCCCCCTGTTAGTTGTCAGCAATCACCGCAGTCCCCTGGATGCCCCCGTACTCATGGCCGGGCTTGATCGCACCGTGGCCTTTGTCTGCCACCAGTACATGGAGCATGTGCCCCTCTTAAAAGATGTCGTTCATCAGTTTGGGGCGTTTCCTTTAGAGTCACCCCGGCGGTTGTTTCGGCAGGGGTGTCAGCGTTTACGGCGCGGGGAGGCGATCGGCATCTTTCCCGAAGGTGCACAACCCATGGTGCAACTCCAATCGCCCCGCTTGGTTAACCCCTTTCAGCGCGGCTTTGCTCATTTGGCGCTGCGTGTCCCTGTGGGGCCGCTAGCGCTACTCCCCGTGGCGATTGCTTCCGACGAGGTCGGTTTCGAGTCGCTGGTGCCGCTGAGCTTATTGGGGTGGTTTGATCCCAGTGAACCTTTGTTTCAGCAGGGGGGCGGCCATCCGGTGGTGTTTTACCGCGAGGTGGAAGTCAAAATTGGTGAGCCGATCTGGGTCATGCCGGCCGATCGCGAACGCTATCAAGGTCGTCACGCTGCCGACTGTGCCCAGCAGCTCGCGGATGACTGTTGGGGGGCTGTCAGCGCCTTGTTACAGAAATAATCGGATCTTCTGAGAGCCATATCGCTATGTCAGCATCGTCATCGCCTGTCCTGTTTGCCCCGATTTTTCCTCAGCCGGAGAAGCCGCTGATTGTGCTTCTACCGGGTTTGGATGGTACGGGCAAGCTGTTTGGCGAACAGGTGCGAGTGCTATCCCCCTACTTTGATATTCGATGCCTCAAAATTCCTGAAAGCAATCGGCAGGGATGGGAAAGTCTAGCGGGATCAGTCGTTGAATTGGTCTATCACGCGCAGGGCGATCGCCCGACCTATCTTTGTGGCGAATCTTTTGGGGGGTGCTTAGCCCTGCAAGTGGCCTTGACAGCACCGGAATTGCTCAGTCAACTCGTCATGATTAATCCAGCCTCGGCGTTACGGCGACATTTCTGGCTACGCGGAATGGCCCAAACGGCGGCCTTCGTTCCTGAGTGGTTGTTTAACCTGTCGGGCGCATTCGCGCTATCGGTGATCGCCAACTTCGATCGCATCGAGAAAACCCAGCAAGAGCTGTTTATCAAAACCGTTCGCCCCATTTCTCAAGCCTGTGTCATGTGGCGATTAGAGATGTTGCATCAGTTTGAAATTGCCACGGAGCGGTTACAGCAGCTCGCCACCCCAACGACGCTGTTGGCGAGTGGTCGTGACCATCTGTTGCCCTCTCAGCAAGAAGCGGCACTGCTCCAGCGACATTTACCCAATGCCGCTGTTTATCCCCTGCCTGAGAGTGGCCACGCCTGTCTCATTGAGCGGGATGTTGACTTGGCTCAATGTTTTAAAGCGTTGAATTTGTTGCCCAACTCACCATCAGCAACGCCCGCCCAAACCGCTGCCTGATGGTGACGCGCGGTAGGGCCATCATGATGTCGGTTTGGCCATGATCAGGCCAACAAGTTGGGGGAATAAGCTGTAGAGATGCCGTTATGATGAGGGGCGATCTACCAAGGGCCGAGTATGGGGGCATTCGAGAGTCTGAGCCAAAGTGTGGTAGCGTTGCCGCTGTTGTTGGCCTCACTGATGGCCACGACCCTGACCTGCGAGCGTCTTTGGTTTTGGAATCGCATTTCTAAACGCCAGCAAAAACTCGTTCGGGCCGTGCTGGAATCCTATGCCCAGCAGCCACAAGCGGCGATCGCCCGACTCAAAAAGCACACCGACTTACCCATTGCCCGCATCTTTCTCGCCGCCGTTACCCTTACCGAGGCCACCCCCGAAGAATTCCGCCTGGCACTGGAAAGTACGGCCCAGGGAGAACTGCCCCTGCTGAAAAGGTTTTCAACCGCTTTCAACACGATTGTCGGCATCGCGCCCCTGCTAGGACTGCTCGGCACCATTCTCGGCCTGATGCAGGCACTGGCCTCACTTGATCTGGGCACCGGCGATAGCGATCGCGCCCTCAACGTCGTCTCTGGCATCGGCGAGGCCCTGATCACGACCGCGATCGGATTAGCGATCGCCATCCTGACCTTGATTTTTGCCAACTTCTTTCAGGGGCTTTATCGTCGGCAGCGCGCCTTTATTCAAGAAGCCGGCGGCCAGTTAGAACTGCTCTATCGCCAGCAACACCGGCAGCAGTCACCGCTGCGCGATCGACCTTATCCCTAAGTCATTACTGTCGGGACGGTGATCAGCCACTCTGAAGACGCTACACAGGGCTCCCCATCTTGGCCTGGCAGTCTGAAAACGGCTATCGGACGGACTGTTGTCGAACTTGTTGCATCACCGACTCAATATAATCAGCCTTAGCCCTGGTGTAGGCTTCGCGATCGCCCGCCAAGTCCTGAGCGAGCCGATACTTCAACTGGGCATAGCGGGCCACTTCATCGGCATGCTGACAAAGGTAGTCTCGAAACCGCAAACGTTCCCACAGCGGACTGTGAGGTTCAACCATGTGCACATGGTGCGTGCGCGGGCTGTTGGGCGGCAGCCCTTTGACAAAAAACAGGCGGCGAGGGTCGGGGTTTTCCTGCCAGTAGGCATAGCCCAACTGGGCTAACGGTGCCACCGCGACTTGTCGAGCCGTCGCCAGTGAGCGCACCCCAACCAACAGGTCGATAATGGGTTTTGCCGCTAACTGGGGCACTGCTGTACTGCCAAAATGCTCAATGCGCGTGAGCAGATGAGGATGCAACACGGTCTGCAGACGAGCCGATTCTTGGGCAAACCGGCTCGGCCAGCGGGGATCGTACTCGGCAATGACTACTTCATCCATGATGCTGCCGCGGACTCCAGGCAAAACGCCAATCGTAACGGCTCAGAGCGGAAAAAGTGACCGGTACTCAGTCCGGTTGAGGGCCTGAAAGCTGGACGGGTAAACTGCTGAATCGACGCCAGCGATTACAATGCATAAGAACATTCAGAGTAAGTCTTTGACCGAGCAAGTCGTGCAGCCCGCCTCCACCGCTTCGACCATCTCGCGGCAAGAGCTGCGAGAACTGGTGCGATCGCAGCTGCAAATGCTCTTAGAACAAGACAACTTTCAGGGTGCCAAAGCTTTGCTGGTGCCAGTGCAGCCCGTTGATATTGCCGAAGCCATCGAAGGTTTACCGGAGACAATGCAGGCCATCGTCTTTCGCCTGCTCTCTAAAAATGAAGCGATCGAGGTCTACGAAAATCTTGATTCCAGTATTCAGCAAGCCCTCGTCGAAGATTTCAAACGTCAGGATGTGCTCGACATCGTCGATCAGATGTCACCCGACGATCGCGCCCGCCTATTTGACGAGTTGCCTGCCAAAATCGTGCGGCGACTGCTGAGCCAGATGAGTTCTCAAGAACGACAGGCCACGGCTTTGCTGCTGGGTTACGAAGCCGATACGGCCGGGCGTATCATGACGCCTGAGTACATCGCCCTTAAAGAAACCTGGAGCATTTCAAGAGCGCTCGAACATATTCGCAATCAGGCCGATATCAGCGAAACCATTTACTACCTGTATGTCACCGATGCGGCTCGACAACTCACCGGCACGCTGTCTCTGCGGCACTTGGTGATGGGGCAACCCGAACAAACGATTGGCGACATCATGACTCGCGAGGCGGTCTCTGTCCAGACTGACACCGATCAAGAAGAAGTGGCTCAACTTATCCAGCGATATGACTTCTTAGCGGTTCCGGTCGTCGATACAGAGCAGCGATTAGTCGGTATCGTCACCGTAGACGACGTGCTCGACATTTTAGAAGAGGAAGCCACAGAGGATATTTATACGCTGGGGGGCGTACAGTCAGGCGGTGACAACTACTTTCAAACCAACCTATTGACCGTTGCCCGCAAGCGCGTCGTGTGGCTGTCAGTTTTGCTCCTTACCAACACGGTAACCACCTGGGTGATTCGCAGTCAGGAGGCGGTGTTAGAGCAGGTGGTGGTCCTCGCGGCCTTTATTCCGCTCCTGATTGGCACGGGAGGGAACGTCGGGGCGCAATCGTCTACCGTGGTGATTCGCGGTATCAATACTCAGGAGGTCGATAATAAGAGTGCGCTCACGGTGATTCGGCGTGAGGCGATCGCCGGCGCCTTTTTAGGCATCATGTTGGGGATCGTGGTAACAGGCTGGGCCTTTTTACTACAGGGGAGCTTGCCCGTCTCCATCATTGTGGGCATCAGTTTAGTGGCGATCGCCATCCTGGCCTCGACGGCTGGGGCCGCCTTACCGTTTCTCTTCAACGCTATTGGGTTTGACCCTGCTCTGATGTCCGCTCCCTTCATTACGACCGTTGTAGACGTTTTGGGCGTTCTGATCTATCTCAATTTGGCGCGATATATCTTGAAGTTGGGATAGTTGGTAACGTCGCGATCCTAGCGATCGCGCAAAAGTCTCAATCTGGAAACGGCTAGCAAAAGCCGCTGCGATCCCTGATCCCCAATCAAACAGAAATGTTAAGTACAATACAAGGAAGCAGTCTGAGGTCAACGGTGTGGTTGATGCCTTTGCCGGTTTATATCCGTACTGCTTAAGCGAGAAGGATTAAACAAGGGTGTTTACAACATTTTTGCGGTCGAACAGTGCCTCAAGCCCATAGCGGTTTGGTAAGTTCAGCTCTTATGATTGTTAAAATCCATCTTGGACACGAATCGAGTTGACTGTGCTTCAGAAATTCCGACAGGACTTAAAAAACGATCTCATCGCTGGCTTGCTAGTGGTGATCCCCCTTGCAACGACCATCTGGCTAACGATTACGATGGCGTTCTGGGTGGCGCGGTTTCTGACGCGGTTTCCCAAACAACTTAATCCTTTTACTGGGCTGCCTCCGCTTTTGGGGGACGTGATCAACTTAGCGGTCGGATTGACTGTCCCATTGCTCGGCATTTTGCTCATCGGTTTAATGGCGCGCAACATCGCTGGTCGGTGGCTGCTTGATTTTGGTGAGCGTATTGTTCAGTCAATCCCTTTGGCGGGCTCAGTCTATAAAACGCTACAGCAGCTGTTACAAACCGTTTTTCAAGATTCTAAGAGCCGTTTTCGTCGCGTAATTTTGGTGGAATACCCGCGTCGAGGTCTCTGGGCCGTCGCGTTTGTCACGGGGACAGTGGTCACGGCGCAAGAGGCGGTCGGCTCTTCTATGCTGAGCGTCTTTATCCCCACCACTCCCAATCCAACCAGTGGTTGGTATGCTGTCGTGCCGGAATCAGACGTCATCAATCTCTCAATTTCGATCGAGGACGCCTTTAAGATTCTGCTATCTGGCGGCATCGTCGGGCCTAACCTGGCTGAGTCAATTCCTCAAGAGCGGCTGTTGGGAAAGAGCGTAGAAGAGCCCAGCCCTCAACGTCCGGTCATCAAACTCAACCAGCCCGTCTTAGAATAAGTGGCCTTTCGGCAAGAACCGTTCCCCCTCGTCAAATTCGAGCTGGTCAAATTCGAGTCGCATCCACCAGACAGGGCCATCCCTTTTGGCTTAGTTGCGCCTTCGCACGAGCCGCCAGCGCCAGCGCTCTACCAATGCATTTTCGCCTACTATGCAGAGCGCCCGTGCGCCCGTAGACTGATGAAGGCATCAAGAACTTTCTCAAAAGGGCGGCAACATGCGGATTCTGTTTGTGGCGGCGGAAGCGGCACCGTTGGCGAAGGTTGGGGGCATGGGCGATGTCGTCGGCTCCCTGCCTAAGGTGCTCCGTAAAATGGGCCATGACGTGCGCATTTTTATGCCCTACTACGGCTTTATGCCTGACAAGACTGAGATTCCTAAAGATCCTGTCTGGCAAGGCTATGCGATGTTTAACGCCTTCGCAGTTTATGAAACCGTGCTGCCCGGCACTGATGTGCCCCTTTACCTGTTTGGCCACCCGGCGTTTGATGGCCGCAATGTTTATGGCGGCAGTGATGAAGACTGGCGGTTTACGTTTTTTGCCAACGGTGCCGCTGAATTTGCCTGGAACTATTGGAAACCCCAGATCATGCACTGCCACGACTGGCACACCGGCATGATTCCAGTATGGATGAGCCAAACGTCTGACATTGGCACGGTATTTACGATTCACAACCTGGCGTACCAAGGCCCCTGGCGCTGGAAACTGGAGCAGATGACTTGGTGCCCGTGGTACATGCAAGGCCACAATACGATGGCTGCCGCCGTGCAGTTTGCTGACCGCGTTAATACCGTGTCTCCCACCTATGCTCAACAGATTCAAACCAAAGAATATGGTGAAGAGCTGGAAGGGTTGCTGTCGTTTGTGAGCGGTAAGCTCAGCGGCATTTTGAATGGCATTGACCTGGATTTGTTTGACCCCAGTACCGACAAGCAGCTCGCCCAACCGTTCACCACTGATACCATTGAGCAGCGTCGCACCAACAAAATCAAAGTCCAAGAAGAAATGGGCTTGGAAGTTAACTCCAAAGCCATGCTAGTGGGCCTGATCAGTCGCTTGGTCGAACAAAAGGGACTCGATCTGGTTTTACAAACCATGGATCGATTTTTGGCTTACACCGATGCTCAGTTTGTGTTACTCGGTACTGGCGATCGCTATTACGAGAATCAGCTTTGGGAAATGGCCTCTCGCTACCGAGGTCGCATGGCCGTCTATCTCATGTATAGCGACGGCATTGGCCGTCAAATCTACTCAGGTGCTGATGCCTTTCTGATGCCATCTCGCTTTGAGCCCTGCGGCATCAGTCAAATGATTGCTATGCGCTACGGCTGCGTGCCAATTGTGCGGCGCACCGGCGGCCTCGTTGATACCGTCACTCATCACGATCCGGTCAATAAAGCGGGTACCGGCTACTGTTTCGATCGCTATGAACCCTTAGACCTTTACACCTGCATGGTGAGAGCATGGGAGGGTTTTCGCTATAAAGATGCCTGGCATGACCTCCAAAAAAGAGGCATGGAGCAAAACTTCAGCTGGGACAAATCGGCGGCGGAATATGTTCGCCTCTATGCCGAAATCCTCGATATTGATTACACTACTCAACTCGATATCAACCCAAAACCAGGCGTCCAAGCGTCAACGACGTCAGCCCTTTAGAGTCATTTGAGCGGGTGACAGGAGTCCTCTTGAACGACCTTTGAATAGCAGCATCCTAAAGCTGTCAACGCTAAGGATCGGGAATTTAATAATGCGTCAATTTTCCCCTCTCGGGAGGGGTGCCCGCAGGGCGGGCGGGGTGGGTTCAATCTCAAGTACTCGCGGTTAACCCACCCCGTAAGCCCCTCCCAGGAGGGGAAGCGTGGTCGGCTTTGCCTCAGATCAAATTGAGGACTTTATTTAATCCCTGTTCCTTAGAGAAGAAATATTGTCAACCCGGATCAAGTGACTCGGGATGCCCCAACGGTAACTCTGATGAACCTTTCAACCCTGACTGCCGACCGCTGCATTCTGCCGAGCTTTGCCCTGTCTGAAGGGGATGGAGAGATCGCTAAATGCCTTCCGATGCGGAGCCAGGCAAACTCGGCAAAAGCGAGACAGAGTCAAAGGCTGAGAGGGCCGCAGAATTCCAGCAAATTGGACTCAGAAGCTGCCTATAATGAGACTCTGTGTGTCCTTGCCCTTCTTTACCTATGGCCAAAAACGAGTCTCAGCAGCCTGCCCAAAGCGCCTCGACGTTAGACGAAATTCGGGCCGCCCGATTGCAAAAGGTCGAGCAGTTGAGTGCCGCTGGGCTCAATCCCTTTGCTTATCGGTGGGCCAAGACTCATGATGCGGCTGATCTCCAGGCCCAGTACGAGGGGTTAGTAGCCGGTGAAGAAGTTGACGATGAAGTGGCGATCGCCGGACGCATTTTGGCCCGCCGCGTCTTTGGCAAGCTCGCCTTTTTCAATATTCAAGATGAGAGCGGCACGATTCAGCTCTATCTAGATAAAAAGGTCATTCGCGACAGCATGGCCGAGAATCCTGACGCCTTTAATCAGGTCAAGCAGCTCACCGATGTCGGCGACTTCATTGGCGTGCGTGGCACGATCAAACGCACCGACAAAGGCGAACTCTCGGTTAAGGTGCAGCAATATGCGCTGCTGACCAAATCGCTGTTGCCCCTGCCGGACAAGTGGCACGGCCTAACCGATGTGGCCAAACGCTATCGCCAGCGCTATGTCGATTTGATTGTGAACCCCGACGTGCGAGAGACCTTTCGCAAGCGGGCGCTGATCACGTCTGCCATTCGCCGCTTTTTTGAAGATCGCGGCTTTTTAGAAATTGAAACCCCCGTGCTGCAGGGTGAGGCGGGGGGCGCTGAGGCTCGCCCCTTTGTGACCTATCACAACACCTTAGACATGCCGCTTTATCTGCGGATTGCCACAGAATTGCATCTCAAGCGCATGATTGTCGGTGGGTTTGAGAAAGTATTCGAAATTGGTCGTATCTTTCGCAACGAGGGCATTTCGACCCGCCACAATCCCGAATTTACCAGCATCGAGTTTTACCAAGCCTACGCCGACTATCACGACTTTATGACGCTGACGGAAGACCTGATTTCGGCAGTGGCCGAGTCAGTGCTGGGCACGACTAAAATCACCTATCAAGGCGATGAGATTGAGTTGGCCGCGCCCTGGCGGCGGGTGTCGATGCACGATCTCGTGGCGGAAAAGACCGGCCTAGCCTTTGACCAGTTCACCGACCTCGCTGATGCTAAAAGCCAGGTCACGGCATTGGGGATCAAGAACTTGGAGACCTGTGATTCGATCGGTCGGCTGCTCAATACGGTGTTTGAAGAAACGGTTGAGGCGGAGTTGATGCAGCCCACGTTTGTGATCGATCATCCGGTCGAAATTTCACCGTTGTCCAAGCCTCACCGCAGCAAACCGGGCGTGGTGGAGCGATTTGAGCTGTTCATTACCGGACGCGAAACGGCCAATGGCTTCTCTGAGTTGACGGATCCCATCGATCAGCGGGTGCGCTTTGAGGCCCAAGCGGCACGTAAAGCAGCGGGCGATTTGGAAGCCACTGGGGTAGATGAAGACTTTCTGACCGCGTTGGAATACGGCATGCCCCCCACCTGTGGCGAGGGTATCGGCATCGATCGCCTCGTCATGCTGCTGACCGATAGTCCTAGCATTCGCGACGTTATTGCCTTCCCCTTGTTGAAACCAGAACGCGCCGCTGAGAGCGAGCCCGACGCTCCGACACCGTAGCGATCGCCCCACCCGATCAAGAGAAACTACTCCTAAACTCCCGCCATACCCCCCTCTTGTGTAAAGGCCATCCTGGCCGTCCTAATCCTTGGGTTAAATGCAGCCCTGCTAGTTCAACGGCACCGAGAGATCTAGCACTTCGCGGGCCGGTTCTTGTACCCGCTCAATGGTGAGGCCCTGGCTATCCAACCGAATTTGGGTTTCCGGTTCTGGTTGCTCAATGATTTCTAAATTGAGGCGATCGCCATCGGTGGAAATGCGGGGGCGGAGCTGCGATTCGTCTTCGTCGAGATCGATGCGGAAGCCACCCAAATTAATTTCTTGGGCAACACTGGGCAATGCTGTCGCTAGGGTGATACCGCCGACAGTCACTATTCCGAGCAGTAGAAACTTGAAGCTGTTCATCGCCATATCTTCCAATTCAACATTGGCAGCCAAGCCATCGCCCATTTTTGCCAAGATCGAGCAAAGTCTTAAAAGCAGGATGGTCTTGATTCCCTTTAATCACCAGTCTAGGAAGTCTGGCATTGACTTCCCTGAGTGTCTTCTAAAGATTCAGTGAGAGCCGAGTATTGCCTTAGGCTAGCCTCAGGAGCAGCGACGGCTCAGCGCTGTCACAGATCGCTCGATATCGCATTGGCAATGTCAACCTCGATAGACCGTCTGGGTAAACTCAAGGGCAATTAGCCCCCTTGACGGCCGTCATGCCAAAAACTGTGTACCCGACTGTGACTGAAGTGCTCTTGATTCTGTAGCTTGGGCGTCTTTTTCCGTCGGTTCAAATCAGTTAGAGGTAAAGTAGTAGGGGTTATTTGAGGCTGATGTACAGCCGTTGAATTAAGGCGTGCGACTGTTCGGCCGGGATCAACTCGGAGGTTGCGGGAGAGTTATCCTCAACGGTTCACTGCTTGCCTTTCTTCTCCAGTTTTTGGTTTAGCCTTATCCATTGCTTGTAGCAGCGATTCATTATGGCACCGTCTAACTCCAGCATGTTGGCGACGTTCTCCCAGGTAAATCAACAGGGGAGTTTAACCCACCGGGTAAAAGATTTGCCCGCGCCGCAGTTCATCAATCTGCTAGAGCAGATTACGCGGGAGTTTGAGCATTTCCTTCGGGCGATCGATATGATCAACAACGAAGCCCTGGAGACGATGCTAGAGCAGATTTTGGAGGCGTTCACCCTCAAAATCGGGCAGATTCTGCAGGCAGAGCGCACGACTATTTTTATGGTCGATTGGGATAAGGCTGAGCTGTGGTCCAAAATTGCTCAGGGCGATGGTGAAGGCCGCTTAGAAATCCGGGTTCCTGTCGGTAAGGGGATCGCCGGACACGTGGCTGATTCGGGTGAATGCCTCAACATTCCTGATGCTTACTCTAGCGACCTCTTCAATCGCAAAACCGATCAGGAAACCGGCTATCGCACCCACAGCATTCTCTGTATTCCCGTTTTCAATAAAACCAACGAGTCCGTTGTGGCAGTAGTGCAGCTGCTCAACAAGCTGGACCCGAACGGTCAACCCGTCGCGTTTGATGCTCAAGACGAGCGGAGCTTCCGGGAGTTTGCTTCTTCCATCGGCATCATTCTCGAAAGTTGCAATTCCTTTTACGTCGCGGCGCGCAATCAAAAAGGGGTGTCTTCCCTGCTGAAGGCGATTTCATCGCTAGAGCAGAGTTTGGATCTCGAAAAAACGCTGCAGTCAGTCATGGCGGAAGCCCGCGACTTGATGAGTGCCGATCGCAGCACGCTGTGGCTGATCGATGCCAGCAATAACGAACTCTGGTCGCGGGTCAAGTCCGGCGATGGCCAAACCATGATTGACCTGCGGATTCCTGCTGACCGCGGGATTGTTGGCTTTGTCGCCTCCACCGGCAAAAACCTCAACATTCCCGATGCCTACCAAGATCCCCGGTTTGACCCCTCATCCGACAAGCGCACCGGCTACTTGACCCGCAACATTCTCTGCATGCCGGTGTTCGACTCATCGAGCCAGCTCATCGCTGTGACCCAGCTAATCAATAAAAAGCAGGGGTCATTTAACAGCTCTGACGAAGAATTTATGCGGGCGTTCAACATTCAAGCAGGCGTAGCGCTAGAAAATGCCCAGCTATTTGAGAACGTCCTGGTCGAAAAGCAGTACCAGAAAGACATTCTACAAAGCCTGTCGGATGCGGTGATTTCTACCGATATGGAGGGCCGCGTCGTCACCATTAACGATGCCGCGTTGGAACTGTTGGGTTGCCCGGAATCGCCTGAAGATAGCGATCGCGCCCTGCGAGATATATGGGAACAGCAGCTCATCAACCGGTTAGTGTGGAACATCATTCCCATCGAGAAGCTGCAGTTTCGCATCGAAGACAGTCTAGAAACGGGGGCCAAGCACTATGTGCCGGAGCAAACCCTCAAGGTGGCAATCCCCGTTGAGGCCGTGCTGACGCCGGCCGGTCAGCCGGTTGATCCGAGTACGGCCCTGCTGCTCTTGCCTGGTACTGACAATCCCGATCAGTTTTGGCCGTGGGGTCATCAGGACGACACCACCCAGCCCGTTGATCCCGATCAGGTACAGGTGTTAGAGCGCAGCATCAACCTGACGGTGAACCCTTTGACCAACCCCGAAGGCGGCGTGCGCGGTGGCCTGCTGGTGCTAGAAGATATCAGCCAAGAGAAGCGGATGAAGACGACCCTTTATCGCTACATGACGCCAGGGGTGGCGGATCGGGTGATGGCTCTGGGCGAAGACACTCTGATGCGGGGCGAGCGGCGAGAAGTGACTGTGCTGTTCTCTGACATTCGCGGCTACACCACCCTGACGGAAAATCTCGAAGCCGACAAAGTAGTGGAAATGCTCAACACCTACTTTGAGACCATGGTGGAAGCAGTCTTCAATTTTGAAGGCACCCTTGATAAATTTATTGGTGACGCCATCATGGCGGTTTATGGTGCGCCCCTGCCGCTACAAAATCATGCCTGGGCGGCAGTACAGTCGGCGCTAGACATGCGTCAGCGACTGGTGACGTTCAATCATGAGCGGGTGCTGCACAATCAGCCGGAGGTGCGCATCGGCATGGGCATTAGCTCGGGTGAGGTGGTGTCGGGCAATATTGGCTCACAGCGCAAGATGGAATATACCGTCATCGGCGATGGCGTTAACCTGAGTGCTCGCCTAGAGGGCGTTACCAAGCAATACGGCTGCGATATCGTGCTGAGCGAGCACACCTATGAGCCCTGTCGCGACAAAATTTGGGTGCGAGAACTCGATAAAACACGCGTTAAAGGCAAGAATCAACCGGTTAGCATTTTTGAACTGATTGACTACAAGCACAACAGTCTAGAACAAACCACCCAAGACTTTTTGGAGCTGTATCAGGAAGGCCGCGCCGCTTACACCAATATGCAGTTTAAAAAAGCGATCGCGATTTTTGAAAAGGCAATCGTGCTCAAACCCACTGATCGCGCCTCCGCCATTCACATCAATCGCGCCCAAGCCTATCTCGTCAATCCACCCCCGGACGATTGGGATGGCGTTCACACGATGACGACCAAGTAGCGCCGATCTCGGAACAGGGGTGGGTGACAACTTTGTCCGACTTAGCTACTGCCTATTCTGCCCTCACCCGGTTTCTCAGACCCGGATTGTTGCCCGGTAGTGCACTGGCCTCAGCCTAAGGCCACGTCTAAAAACATCATGATGACAAAGCCCAGCATCAGTCCCAGGGTGCCGCTCTGTCCCAGACTTTTTTGCGAAATATCGGGGATAATCTCATCCACAATCACAAAAAGCATGGCACCAGCGGCAAAGGCCATGCCCCAGGGCAGCGCGTCTTGAGCCACACTGACGATGCCGGCCCCAAAGATCCCCCCGACCGGTTCCACTAGTCCCGTCAGAGTGGAGATACCCAAGGCGTAAAGGGGCGAATACTGCAGACTTTTGAGCGACCAGGCCACGACGAGCCCTTCAGGAATGTTTTGTAGGCCGATGCCCACCGCGAGCGCCAGTGCTCCCGACGTTTGACCGGAGCCGAACCCCACCCCGACCGCCAGCCCTTCGGGAAAATTGTGCAGCGTGATCGCCGCGACGAACAGCCAGACCCGCTTCAAATTGTCGGCCTGTGGCCCCTCTTGCCCCTTAAAGATGTGCTCGTGGGGAAAGCGATTATGCACAAGCCACAGCAAACCGCCGCCGAGCAACACGCCTACGCCCATGATCAACGCCGCGATCGCGCTGGAGTAGCCCAAGTCAATGGCGGCAGCGGTGCCGGGCACAATCAGCGAAAACGAGGTCGCCGCGAGCATGATGCCGCCCCCAATCCCGAGCAAGACGCTTTCCACTTTTTCGGAGGGGGTGGCCGGTAACAAAACGGGCAGCGCGCCAACGACGGTGCCCAATCCTGCCAGAAGGCTGGCGATCGCCCCAAGGGCCAAAGTGTTCACGATGGGTTAATTCTCTCTGGTTGCCTGATTATTCGATGGTGCCATAGGGCGATCGCCCTTGCCCTCAGCAATCTCCATCAGGCTGCGAGTCGACTCTGACAGAGGCGACGCTGCTGAGTGATGGTCACAGTGCAACTCAATTATCCATAGCGTATCGACCTTTCCAGTCATCTTTCCTGGCTCGGCATCACGGTTGATTTAGCGTCAGTTCATCCCTGTCGCTGAGTGGGGAATGTTATGGTGGCAAGATTCGGTAATATCAATCCGATATTACGTCCATTACTCTCTTCACGCATCCGGCCTATGAACCCTGCTCTGACCCAATTTGGCGACCAGATGTCTCACCTGACAGGGGTGAGAGCCATTATGAAAGACATCATCGAGACTCTGCGAGCGGGCCAGGGCAAGTCTTTTATTAATCTCAGTGCCGGTAACCCAGTCATCTTGCCGGAGGTTGAGCAGCTGTGGCGCGATTGCACGGCAGATCTACTCAACAGTGCCGACTATGGCGAAGTCGTCTGTCGCTACGGCTCTAGCCAAGGGTATGAGCCCTTGATTGCAGCGGTTTTAGCCGACTTTAACCAGCGCTATGATTTAACCCTGACGGAGCGCAATATCTTGATTACGCCCGGCAGTCAGGCGCTGTACTTTTTTGCGGCTAATGCCTTCGGGGGCTACACCGCTGATCAACAACTGCGAGAAATTGTCTTGCCTCTGAGCCCGGACTACACCGGCTACGGTGGCGTCTCATTGTTTCCTGAAGCGCTAAAGGCGTATAAACCGACGATTGATATCGGTGAGACGCCTCATTCTTTTAAATATCGTCCCGATTTTAGCCAGCTAGAAATCAATGAAAACACCGGGTTCGTGTTGTTTTCTCGGCCTTGCAACCCGACCGGCAACGTGCTGACTGACGACGAAGTACATCGGATTGCTGATTTGGCCGCTCCGCATAACGTGCCGGTATTTGTCGATTCGGCCTATGCGCCACCCTATCCGGGGTTGAATTTCACCGCGATGACGCCCATCTTCCGGCAGAACATGGTGCACTGCCTCAGCCTGTCGAAAGCCGGACTACCGGGAGAACGCATCGGCATTGCCCTCGGTGATGAAGCCATCATTCAGGTGCTCCAGTCTTTTCAGACCAATCTGTGTATTCATTCCTCCCGCTATGGTCAGGCGATCGCGGCCCGAGCGATCGCATCCGGGGCCTTAGGCAATCTCGCTGAAACCGTGATTCGGCCCTACTATCGCAACAAATTCGCTGTGCTTGAAGACAGCCTCGACCAGTTCATGCCCGCTACGGCGCCCTGGTACCTGCATCGAGGAGAAGGCGCGATTTTTGCCTGGCTGTGGTTTGATCAGCTGCCCGTGAGCGATCGCGAGCTGTATCAGCAGCTCAAGCAGTATGGCGTCATTGTGGTACCTGGCGATCCCTTCTTCCCCGGCCTGCGCGAAGATTGGCCCCACACCCGCCAGTGCATTCGCATCAGCTTGACGGCCACCGATGCCGAAATCGCCCAGGGCATTCGGCACTTGGCCACAGTGGTGACGCAGCTCTATCAAACTCAGCCCACAGCAGCAACTCCCGCTGTGGTCGGTTCATGACGGCTGCTATGGAGTCAGATGCTGCTGCCACCGATTGGTTAGAGATTGGTCGCATCGTCGCCCCTCAAGGGCTTGATGGAGCCGTGCGCGTCTACCCTGACAGTGATTTTCCCGAACGGTTTTTGGCGCCGGGCGAGCGCTGGTTGCTAAAACCGAGACAGACTCAGCCCGAACCCGTGCAGCTAGTGTCGGGTCGTTATCTAGCGGGGAAAGGTCTCTATGTGCTGAAGCTGGCTGGGGTGAACTATCGCGATCAGGCTGAGGCATTGCGCGAAGCAAAGTTAGTCGTACCGGCGGGCGATCGCCTCGCGGTGGAATCGGACGAATTCCATGTCTCAGATTTAGTGGGTTTGACGGTGCGACTGCAAGCGACCGGGGCGGCGATTGGCACCGTCGTCGATGTCTATGCCGCGGGTAATGATCTGCTGGAGATCGAACTGTATGCTCAGGCGGCATCAGCTCAATCAACTGCCGCGTCCCCAATGACTAAACCCACCAAAAAGGGGAATCTGCCAATTTTGATTCCCTTTGTGTATGCGATCGTGCCCGTCGTCGATCTCGCTGCTGGCTATGTCGAAATCACGCCGCCCAAAGGTTTACTGCCAATTGAGATCTGAGCCCCTACGGTCCCTCAGGCGCAAATCTCGTCACCCAAGGCCATACTCAGATGCATCATCACGACTGAAATCGGTCGGTGGGCGATCGCCCATGTTCGACCCTGAGCGGATTACGGATGAAAGTGATTAATGGGTACCTGTCAAGGTAGGTGATTCCCTGCTTTCTATCAGACCTCAAGTCCGTTACGTTGATAAGGTGCCTGAGTTTTTTGGGTCAGTCCCCAGCGCTCAGGCCGTCATCGCGATGAATACAGGGAGCTAGATGCAATGGATATGGTGATCGCCGCCTTCGTCTTCGGAACCGTCTTTTATCTATTCACTAAAGACGTTTTAAGCAGCTAACGCTAGCTACTGACGCACGCCAAAGAAGTCGACTCGATATTCCGTAATTTTGGTGCCGGTTTGTACCTCGACCTGACGAATCAATGCCTCGGGCAGTTCGACGTGCACATCGATAATTTGCTGCGTATTGGTGCAGTTCACGTGGCTATGAGCATCATTGATGTGACCATAGAGCCGACCATCGGACCGCTCAACGCACTCAATAATATTTTGCTCCGACAGCGCTTCGAGATTTTGATAGACCGAAGTGTGGCCGATATCGCAGCCCTGTTGGCTCAGGCGGTTGTAAATCTCGCGGGCCGACAGATGTTCCTTAGCTTCCCAAAGCAGCTCTAGAATGTAGCGCCGCTGGCGACTCAGACGCATGCCTAACGCCTGGCAGCGTTCAATCGCATCTTCTAGAGAACGAATCGGGGTCGAGGCCGTAGAGTTCTGCATCATACCTTGCTCCACATGTCTGCAATGCTCTTCCAAACCAGCACAACGATTAGGTTAGCTGTGCGCTTAGTGTACAAACCTTTGCGGCAAGCCGCTGCCAACTTCCAGATTTTAGTCTAGACGTTCGCTAGACTTCGACCGAGACCGTTAGTCGTAGTCAGTACCACTTTAGCTTGTTGGCTCAAGCATCGTCCATTATTGTCCAATTGCTGTTGATATGTGGGACGGTGACTCGCCAGATCAACCTTGTCAGCAGTAAAGTAATGCCAAGCTGCTGACGGCTAGAGTATTGACTTACGAGGTAACACCATCAGCCAGAGCCTCATTGACGGCGGGCAATGAGGTCAATTCAACGACAGCCGTTGGCATGACTCCTCGTTTGATCCCGCGCTAGCTTCACTTGATCGCCACTGCTCTGTGTGAGCATACCGCGTTCGACCTTTCGCTCTCTCCACTTCCTGGTCGTGCCACGTGTCAAGCGAGTTAATCAGTGCAAATTTGAGAGCAGGGCAGTCGTCAAAATCAATAAAGCTAATGTGATGTGATGTCAGGGCTGCCGGGAAAACGTCTCTGAGTGTTAAAAATCCTTTCAGTCGTTCATCACATCGCGTGGGTTAGATGAAGGTGTAAAGGCTGCCATTTATCAAACGAAATTCATGGTCAACATTTTACGAAACGCTTTTAATGTGGTCGTGACGATCTTTTTGATCACGTTTATCGCCCTCAATCTATTTCAACTAGGCAAGTATCTGCTGTCTTCTCAGGGACTAGGCTAAGGGCGATTGGCCCAGCGGCTTGAAATGGCCAGACCTGGAGCTGACAGTAATCGGGGCGAGCGTCTATGACTCACAAGCATCCATCGATAACTGAGAAGTGAGATTGGTATGGCCCATACGGCTGAGCAGACGGTGCGATCGCCGGCTCCGTCCTCCCCGTCAGGCAATTGTCTGGCGATTGCCCATTATGTCAATGCGGCCCTAGCCCTGCAGCCTCCCCTGACAATTACAGGGCCACTGCCCCGTCTCGATATTCATTTGCCGGCGGCCCATTTGTATGGCTTGGGCCAGCTGTTGCCCCAGCTCGAACGAGTTTTACAAGGACTCCAGGGGACGAAGTATTGGGATGTTTATGTCTATATTGACAGCGGCTTATCTGATGCCCATCAGCTAGTGCATCACACGCTGTTGGAGCGATCGCCAGGACTGGCAACCCACCAGCCCTCCCCCCTGGCCCAGTTTCTGCCCTCAACCATCGCCGCTGGAGAGGTGGGCGGTTCAGTGCCCTCGACGTCGGCACCGGCTGCTCGACTGCAGCAACAGCATCTTCAGCGTCAACAGCTGACTCGACGCCGACAATGGCAAGCCGGGGCGATCGCTTTGGGCGGTGTCAGTTTTGTGGTGGGTACCGCGATCGCCTTCACGCATGAGTCGCTGCGATCGCGATTTGCTGTTACTCAGCTGAGGCGACCCTTGGCGGACTCGTCAGCCGTCACCGTCGTGCCGCCTGATCAGCTAGAGCCCGCGATCGCCCCTCAAGAGCTGCCCCCTCTTGATCCCGCCCTTGCTCCTGCCCCGTTGCCAGAGTCGCCCTCATCCGATCAGTCTGCGGCTCCCGACACCACGCTGTGGCAGCCCATCACGTCAAACAACGGGCTCGGCGCTGCGGCTAACCTGCTGACCGTGCCGCCCTCTGCCCAAGTTGCTGTCAGTCTGAAAGCCGTGGGCGACATTATTCCCGGCACCAATTTCCCCGACTATCGACTGCCGGCAGACCCTAACTACCTGTTCAACAGCGTCAAAATGTTCATGGGGGAAGTCGATATCCTCTTTGGCAACTTTGAAAGCACTCTCACTGACTCCCCCTATGTGGCTAAAGATGTGAGCCGCGGCATGACCTTTGCCTTTCGAACGCCACCGGCCTTTGCCCCCGTGCTACAGGCGGCTGGATTCGACATTTTAAGCGTTGCCAACAACCACTCCTTTGACTTTGGGGATGCAGGGTTTGCCGATACCATCACCCATATCGAACAGGCGGGGATGCGTGCCGTGGGCCGTCAAGGTGAAATCGTCATGCTGGAAGCTAATGGGTATGCGATCGCCTTTATTGGCTTCAGCTATTGGGATGACCACAACAATATGAATAACCTGACGACTGCTGCTGAGTTGGTCAGAGCCGCCCAGGCTCAGGCTGATATGGTGGTGGTCTCGGTGCATGGCGGGGCTGAGGGTACCGATGCGCTGCGCGTGCGTAATCAAACGGAATACTTCTTTTCAGAAAATCGTGGCAACCTGGTGCAGTTCTCGCGGACGATGGTGGATGCTGGCGCTGACCTGATTTTGGGGCATGGCCCCCACGTGCCCAGAGCGATCGAGCTTTACCAAGACAAGCTGATTGCCTACTCCCTCGGCAACTTTTTGGGTTATCGCACGCTCTCGACCGTAGGGCCGCTAGGGCAATCGTTGATTTTGCAAGTTGAGCTCAACGATACGGGCGATTTCTTGGGCGGGCGCATTATTCCTGTGGCCTTAGATGACAATGGGGTGCCCTACATCGACAATTTTTTTGAAAGTGTTACCCTGATCCGACACCTCACCGCTCATGATTTTCCTGATACGGGCCTCACGATTGACCAGATGGGCTACCTGTGGAAAGCCGACGCTAAATAATGCAGCAATAATTACGAATTTCACTCAGGTCACGGTGGGTAGTTGCAGAGCGCGACACAATCAGTAGACTTAACCATAAATCTGGGTGAGCAAGGGTGACGAAGCATGCGATCGCGGTTTGTATTGGGAGGGCTGTTAGCCGTTGTTTGTTTAGTGGGGCTAGGCACTTGCCGCCAAGGGCGGTCGCGGTCTCAACGACCAACTACAACGGCCGATGCGGGCACTGATGGCACGCCGACGGTGCAGCCCACACCCGATACTTGGCCAGGTTTGACTGATACCGTTTCGACCGATGCGACTAATGAGTCAGCGGCGCCGCCTCAACCTGATCAAACCGCGGGGCAAATCGCGACCCTGATCACTGAGAATCCTGGTGCTGAGGTCAATGTGCGATCGCAGCCCTCGGCGACGAGTGCCCCCATTGGCTATGGGCAGGTCGGCGACACTGTCGTGTTGGGTCGAGCCGAGCCTGCTGAAGACGGTCACACCTGGCATTACGTCACCTTTCAAAATGCGTCTACGGTGGGTTGGGTGCGCAGTGACTTGCTTGATATTCCGACCGCTCCCTCGGCCTCAACCGACGAGTCCGCTGCGGCCCCTCTGAGCCCTCAGAACGATGTTTTAAAAGAGGCGCTGGATGAGCACTGTGGCAATACCCGCGCGATCGAGGCTTACTTTGTGACGCAAAGCCACACTATTTATGTGTGCAAAATTCGCTATCAGCGTCTCTACTTATCCCAAGAACAAGGCACCGAACAGGTGGTGACCGCGCAAGACGTGGAAGCTCTCGGGGGTGGCTACATCATTGGCAACGACAATTTTGAATATCGACTCGACTCCAGCAGCTTGGTGATTGTGCGGTTTGATGATGCGGGACAGCAGGAAGAAGTACTGCGAGAGGCTGTCGTCTATACCGAAAGATTCGACTGAGCTGGTGATCGGATTTGACTCAGCTGGCCGCATCAGTGGAGCGGGCGCGATTCAGGTAAAGCGAACACAGATATCCTGACTTGATGGACTTACCATCAAACAAAGCGCTGAGTGGGAACCTTTTGGGTCTTTAGAGCATCTACAGCTTTTAAAGGCGAATAACGACCTTTTGGGAAGTTTTTACCGGTTCCTGAGGAATTTCCCTGATCTCTGGGTGATCGTCATGAAAAGTTAATTGAGGCAGTCAGGGGTATCCCCTACCAGCGAGTCTGCATAGCTACGAAGTAGAGAGTTCTAATTCAACGGTGCTGTGGTGTGTGGCATTTGCAAAGCGATGCCTAGCGGGCTATTGGCCGAACACACTGCTGATCAACTGAGGTGTGTCACGCTTAATGATGGCGCTCTCTGCGATGATTAGGGCTATCGACTTATCAAAGGGTCTCCTACTGCTGATTCGCAATCTGGATATTAATAAACCACCGCTATGACCAGCGCCCATACTCCAAAGGCCCCTTTGGCTGATCCTGTTTCCCCCCTTGAACCGGGTCCAGATAGCCTTTTTCGAGCCTATGTAGAAGCCGCCTCAGATATTGTTTACACCTTAGACCTGACAGGCAAATTTACCTTTGTTAACCCCTATGGGCTCAAGCTCATAGGGGCCGATCATTACGATGAGGTGATTGGCCACTCATACTTAGATATCGTGGCACCGGAATGTCAGCAGTCGACCCTGGAGGTCTTTGCCAATCTGCTCAAAACGGGAGAGTTGCGAGATTATGAATTTGTGGTGCTGACCAAATCGGGCGATCGCGTCTTTATTGAAGTCAACGGTCGCTTGCTCTATCAGTCGGGGCAACTCGTCGGGGCCTTGGGCATTGGCCGCGATATCACTGAGCGCAAGCGTTTTGAAGCTCAGCTCAAAATGTTTTCGATGGCGTTAGATTCGGCCCATGACAGCGCGTTAATTACTGATCTACAAGGCAACATTCAGTACGCTAACCTGGCTACACGGCGCACCTTTAACTGGCCCCAAGCGCGGCTCACCGGCGTCAATCTGGAAGTCTTCTTTCAAAATGAAGACCAGGTACGCTGGATTTTAGACCGCGCCCAAGGCGAAGGCTGGAGTGGGCAAATTGTCTGCCAGCGCTACACCCATGAAACTTTTACGGCGTTCATCTCGATTAGCCCGGTGCATGGTGAAGGCGATGCGACTCCTGTTGCGGTGTCGATTATTTTGCGAGACATCACGCAGCAGGAAAACATCAAGGCTGAGTTAGCGTCTAAAAATTTGGAGCTGGCCCGCGCTAATCGCCTCAAGTCCGAGTTTCTGGCCAATATGTCACACGAATTGCGGACACCCATGACCTCGATTCTGGGATTTTCAGCATTGCTCAGTCAGTCAGTTTATGGTGAGCTGAACGATCGCCAGCAGCTATATGTCACCCAAATTCATCAGAGCGGCGAGCATTTACTCAGCTTGATCAATGAAGTGCTCGACCTCTCTAAAGTTGAAGCGGGGCAGATGGACTTGCATGTCACCGCGATCGCGATCGTGCCCCTGTGTGATGACGTGCTCAAGATGGTCGAAACCCAGGCGGAGATGAAGCAGCTGACGGTTCATCGCGAGGTCGCGGAGAACTTGCCCACGCTGCTGGCCGATGAAATGCGCGTGCGGCAAATGCTGCTGAATTTGCTGTCTAACGCGATCAAATTTACGCCAAAGCAGGGCGCAATCGGGCTACGGGTAGAGCAGCAGCAAGAATATCTGAACATCACGGTTTGGGACGAAGGGATCGGCATTGCGGAGGAGGAATTGTCATCCCTGTTTCAACCCTTTCAACAGTTGGATAGCTCGCTTTCAAAGCAGTATGAGGGCACGGGGCTGGGGCTGGTGCTGACGCAAAAACTAACCCGTTTGCACGGGGGCGACGTGACGGTTAAGTCTGAAAAAGACAGCGGTAGCCAATTTACCCTGCATTTACCCCTCAACTGTCAGGTGAAAACACCGCATGATGAGCATTACGCGCTATTAAATACGACGGCGACACCGACACCAACGGAGATGCCCGCGTCGCCAGAGGCCGCCATTTCTGGGCCGGTGTTAGTCGTCGAAGATAACCCCATCAATGCGCTGCTGCTAGAGCATATGCTGACGCACTGGGGTTATCAGGTCTTTCACTGTGCCGATGCTGCTGCTGCCCTAGATTGGCTGGCGACTAACCGCCCGGCTTTAATTTTGATGGATATTCAACTGTCGGGGATGGATGGCTTGCAGCTGACTCAGAAAATTCGACAGAATCCTGCCTGGCAGGATATTCCGGTGGTGGCGGCGACGGCCTTGGCGCGTCCCCAAGATCGCGATCGCTGTCTCGAAGCGGGCATGCAAGACTACATCAGCAAGCCGATTAATCCCGCCGAGCTGGTGTCTGTGTTGGCCAAATACACCTTAGGCAAGGACTAACGGAGCATGATTGCAAGTGCAGCGATCGTCGCACTTGCAGAACCTCCCAGCTCTTTGCTTCTTGGGTAATCGTAGGTGCACCACAGCAGACTGAAGCGTTGCTGGACAGCAATGGCAGTTATCAAAAAGGGGGCGCGAATAATTCGCGCCCCCTTTTACAGGATCAACCCATCAGTGTGGACTGATTTGTCCCATTACCCCATCAGTGCGTTGGCGCGAGCCACCACATTTTCAACGGTATAGCCAAACTTTTCTAACACGGTTTTGCCCGGCGCAGAAGCACCGAAACGCTCAATGCTGATGACATCACCGGCACTGCCAACGTAGCGGCACCAGCCCATAGAGATACCGGCTTCCACAGCGAGGCGCTGAGTCACCGCTTTGGGCAATACCGATTCCCGGTAGTCGTCATCTTGAGCATCAAACAGTTCCCAAGACGGCATAGAAACTACGCGTACTTGCTTGCCAGCGGCAGTCAACTGCTCTGCAGCCTTGACACACAGCTCGAGCTCGCTGCCCGTACCGATGAGAATGACATCGGGCGTGCCGGTACCATCAGAGATGATATAAGCGCCTTTGGCCACGCCATCGATCGAGCTGCCCACCGTCTGGGGCAAGGCTTGACGAGAGAAGGCCAATAGAGTCGGCGTCTTACGGTTGGCGATCGCCACTTTGTAAGCGCCCGAGGTCTCGTTGCCATCGGCCGGACGAATCACCGTGAGGTTAGGGATTGCCCGCAGCGAGGCAATCGTTTCCACCGGCTGGTGGGTGGGGCCGTCTTCGCCCAAACCGACGGAGTCGTGGGTCAACACGTAGATGACGCCCGCCTGTGACAGCGCGGAAAGCCGAATGGCCGCCCGCATGTAGTCAGCAAAGACCAAGAAGGTAGCGCAGTAAGGAATTAAGCCAGAGTTGTGCAGGGCAATGCCGTTACAAATCGCCGCCATGCCATGCTCACGCACCCCGAAACGAATGTTGCGGTTTTCGTAAGCGCCCTTTTGAAAGTCGCCCGACAGCGTCATCAAGGTGTTGTTCGATTTAGCTAAATCAGCCGAGCCGCCAACCAGTTCAGGCACAGCCGGAGCCAAGGCATTGAGGGTGGCTTCAGAAGTTTTGCGCGTTGCGATCGCCTTACCCTCGGGAGAATAGGTTGGGAGCGCGTCGGCCCAGTTTTCCGGCAGTTGGCCCGACAGCATCCGCTCAAACAGAGCGGCATCCTCAGGATATTGAGTACGATAGGCGGCCAAGGCTTCTTCCCATTCTGCTTGGTAGCTAGCGCCGCGCTCAACCGCCTGACGCATATGACTGAGGGCATCTTCCGGCACTTCAAAGTCACCATAGCTCCAGCCTAGCGATTCGCGGGTGAGGTTGATTTCGTCGCCGCCCAAAGGCGACCCGTGAACGCCCGAGGTATCAGCCATGTTGGGAGAGCCATACCCAATAGTCGTCGTCACCTTAATCATGGTCGGCTGGTCGGTGACCGCTTTTGCGTCAGAGATCGCCTTTTCAATGGCGTCTAAATCGGTGTTGCCGTTTTCGACATGTAAAACATGCCAGCCATAGGCCTCAAAGCGCTTCGACACATCTTCTGTGAAGGCAATGTCAGTGGAACCATCAATCGAAATATGATTGTCGTCATACAGGGCAATCAGTTTGCCCAAGCCCAAGTGTCCCGCCAAGGAGCAAGCTTCACCGGAGACACCTTCCATATTGCAGCCATCGCCCAAGATCACATAGGTGTAATGGTCAACAATGGTGGCATCCGATTTGTTGAAGCGGCTGGCTAAGTGGGCCTCGGCAATAGCCAAGCCGACGCCGTTACAGATGCCCTGGCCCAGCGGCCCGGTGGTCACTTCAATACCGGGGGTTTCAAAGTTTTCGGGGTGACCTGGGGTGGTCGATTCCCACTGGCGAAACTGTTTTATGTCGTCCAGAGAGACGCTATCGTAGCCGCTGAGATACAGCAGCGCGTACTGCAGCATGCAGCCGTGTCCTGCTGACAAAACGAAGCGATCGCGGTTAAACCACTGGGGGTTTTTCGGATTGAACCGCATCATCTTGTCCCACAGCACATAGGCCATGGGCGCTGCCCCCATCGGCAAGCCAGGGTGACCCGAGTTTGCCTTCTGAACAGCATCAATAGCCAAAAAACGAATCGAATTAACGCAAAGCGCCTCTAAAGATTGGGATGCGACAACCATAGACCTATTACTCAACGACGGGACAGCAAATACCTGGGACTCATGCCTGCTTAGAACAACCCACTGGTGCACAGACTCAGGCCCACGCAATCAAACGGACTTCTAATACGCTCATCATCCCATTGACGCAGTTGTCTAACAAGCTGTCTAACTGTCCTTTATGGGGACTGGGACGCTCGGACTTCAACGGCTCACCGGGGATCAGCAGCAGATGGCTACCCGCAGGATTAAATTTTGAACAACTTCTAGTAAGTCATTATACCTATCAAATGGTAGCGTCAGCTACGGTACTTCTGAAAAACTAGAGTGACATTGTGGCCACCAAACCCAAACGAATTGGAGAGGGTCACGTCAACGGGCAGCGATCGCGACTGGTTGGGAACGTAGTCGAGATCGCAGTTTTCGTCGGGGTTATCCAAATTGATGGTGGGCGGCACCTGGTCTTGATTGACCACCATCGTTGCCGCTACGCCTTCAATGCCACCGGAGCCGCCGAGGAGATGACCGGTCATTGACTTAGTTGAGCTGACGGGAATTTTGGCGGCCGCGTCACCCAAGGCCGTTTTAATGGCTTGGGTTTCGGTTGGGTCGTTAGCCGGGGTGCTAGTGCCGTGGGCGTTAATGTAGCTGACCTGGTCAGGTGTGACGCCAGCATCCTTCAGCGCTAGCTGAATGCAGCGGGCCGCACCCGCCCCGCCGGGCACCGGTGCCGTCATGTGGTAAGCGTCGCAGGTCATGCCATAGCCAGTGATTTCGGCATAGATGCGCGCCCCACGACTCAACGCATGGTCTAGCGCTTCGAGAATCAGAATGCCGCAGCCTTCGCCGATGACAAAACCGTCGCGATCGCGATCAAAGGGACGGCTGGCAATTTGCGGCTCGTCATTGCGGGTTGACAGCGCCCGAGCCGAGCCAAAACCGGCCACTGATAAGGGCGTCACAGCCGCTTCTGTACCGCCACAGATCATGGCCTGGGCATAGCCCTGCTGCACCAGCCGGAAGGCATCACCAATGGCATTGGAACCGGCAGCACAGGCCGTGACTGGACAGGAGTTCGGCCCTTGAGCGCCCGTATGAATCGCGGTTAGCCCTGCCGCCATGTTGGCAATCATCATCGGCACCATGAAGGGACTGCAGCGACTGGGGCCGCGGTTAAGATAGACAGCCTGCTGCTCCTCCATAATCTTGAGCCCGCCGACACCAGTGCCAATCATGACGCCAATTTGTTCGGCGTTGAGGGCGGTAATTTCGAGTTGAGCATCGGCCAGAGCTTGTTGACTGGTGGCGACAGCAAACTGCGCGAAGCGATCCATCCGCTTGGCATCTTTACGATCCATGTATTGCAGCGGGTCAAACCCTTTGACCTCAGCGGCAATGCGGGTCACATGCTGTGCTGCATCAAAATGGGTGATGGGGCCGACGCCTGATCGCCCTGCCAATAGCCCTTGCCAATAGCTTGCTAGATCGTTGCCGATGGGCGTGATCGCCCCCAAGCCGGTAATGACAACACGCTTTTTCTCTAACTCTGTCATAGCTCACCTACAGAGCAGATACCCGTTCCTAACGCTCTGAGTATCTGCGTTACAACCTGTCTCAAACCAGCGCCGTTACGCCGCTTTCTTCTCTTTGATAAAGTCTACGGCGGCTTGCACTGTGCCGATCCCTTCCGCCGCTTCATCCGGAATTTCAATATCAAATTCTTCTTCGAGGGCCATGACAAGCTCAACGGTATCCAAAGAATCTGCGCCTAAGTCGTTCGCGAAGCTGGCCTCTGGCTTGACTTCACCTTCGTCGACTCCGAGCTGCTCAGCGACAATTTTTTGAACCTTATCAAACACCGCTTCTTGACTCATAATTCAGTCCCTTTTCAGTTATCACAACAAACACCTCTAAAACCTAAACCACGAGTGCGACTCAAAATCAAGCCAGAAGTTTTAGTTTTAGGCATCCCTAAATCTTATCGGAAAGCGTGCATTGACTCGGGGAGGATTTTTTTGCCGGGTCAGGTCAGCTTGATAGACAGCCCGCAAAATAATGTTGTCCATCAATTCGGAATGTCTTCCTAAAGAGAGCATTCGATCGCGGTGCTGATGCCGACCGTGTGATCGCTGGGGGCAGGCTAACTCTGCCTGAGACAGCGGGGCAAGTCCTCTATGAAAGCGCAAGAATTTACTCAATACCAACCCCTCGCAGCCCCCCCCTCAATGAGACTGTGGCCAGTCGCTACTTGACCTGAACTTTGGATGTCGAAGAGAACGCTCTACGCAATCACCGTATGCCCTAAACCTATTGACCCAAAGGTTCTTCGGCCTCTAGGTCCCAGCCCTGCCCTAATGACTGTGGATCCGCAATCAGAGGCTTATTACAACTTGAGGACAGAGCGATCGCACCTCATGACACAGGCGATCGCCGATTTTGGCAATATTACATTCCATAAATTTTTGTGGGGTTACGCTGAGTTGGTGAAAACAGACCCCTTAGACTGGCTATCAAAGATTAGAGAACCTTTGTCACCTGCTCGTTTCAGAAAGTTATCCCGCTGATACCGTTTTGAAGCGACAATCTTGCATATCCCGTTCGCATTGGAGCTATTATTCAATGTCTCATTCTGTCAAAATTTACGATACCTGTATTGGCTGTACGCAATGTGTACGGGCCTGTCCGACTGATGTTTTGGAGATGGTGCCCTGGGATGGCTGCAAAGCCGGTCAGATTGCTGCATCTCCTCGCACTGAGGACTGTGTCGGCTGTAAGCGGTGTGAAACTGCTTGCCCGACCGATTTCCTGAGCATCCGAGTTTACTTGGGTGCAGAAACCACTCGCAGCATGGGTCTGGCTTACTAATCAATTCGTCAAAACCAGAAAAGCTGACTGTTCAAGATTTTGGGCAGTCAGCTTTTCGTTTTTTCAAGTTTTGTTACTTGCCGAGGCTGAGGTTCTTTGCTCGATCAGTCAACGGTAGTGTGAGTCTCCATGCCAATGTCCTCGATCGCAACACCCGAGACCAACCCTGTAGAACACGTCGGGATGCTCGAACTGATGCCACAGCTGAAAAGTATTCTTACGTTGACTGATGAGATCGAACTGGCCTGACGCGATCGCTCAATCAAAGCATGAGGTTGCTCATTGCCGGTTGAGAAGCCGCTGGGTCACAAAAATCAACGTGCTTCTATAGATTTATATCTATCGACTTCATCAGAATGGGCTAGGGTTGATAGGGTAACTGCAGATTTTGGACTGCTGGCGTTATGTATAGTCTCTTTCAGCTGGTATACGTCATTGCTCACAAGCTGGTCGAAGGGATTCAGCCTGTTTTGGTGCCGCTCTGCTTTGTGATTGCTTGGGCAACGCTGATTGCTGGCAGCTGGAGTGTGTGGGCGGCAATGCGCGATGGCGTCAAACGAGCACAGCGCATGCATCAGATTCCCTGTGCGGACTGTCAGTATTTTTCGGGCAGTTATCTGCTTAAATGTCCTCTACATCCCAAAGAAGCCCTCTCAGAAGCGGCGATCGCCTGTCGTGATTTTGAGTCAGCCCAGCTAGAGTGGCCCAAATCGTCGCCCTAGGCACGACAATATTTTTACAGTTATTGGCCTAGTGTCGCCGCTTCACGCTGGCGAAGGGCGTTGCTGTTTGTCCCCTATTGCGTCCTCTGGATGCGCCATGCTCATGTTAGTCAGACGCTTGCAAGACTGTGAAATGTTTGTCGCCGGCGATCACACTCAGCTGCGAGAGCTGCTGCATCCTGATAAACAGCCGCTTGAGCTGCGCTATAGCTTGGCTCATGCCGTCGTACCGGTGGGCCAAACTTCGATTGATCACGCCCTAAAGACATCAGAGGTGTACTACCTCCTCAGCGGACAAGGTGAAATGCACATCAACGACGAAGTGCAAGCGGTGGGGCCAGGAGATGCCATTTACATTCCCCCCAATGCCCGTCAGTTTATCCACAATACGGGTAGTGAACCGTTGGTGTTTATCTGTATTGTTGATCCGGCTTGGCAAGCCGCCGATGAAACTATTTACGCCAGCTGAGGTGGCAGAATTCAGCCGTCAGAATAGCGATGCTGGTCAAAGCGCGATTGCGACAGTCGGAGATGTCTTGAGCCAACTGCGGTTTGCCGTCTCTGAGTTTAAGGGGCGGTGTCTTCGGCGTGCAGGGTTGGAGCTGTCGCTGGGTTAAGACATTGGCACGGTGCCGTTATGCATCGGCGGCAGTGATGAAGGGTAGATTTTGCCCGATCACGGTTTGAATCGTCTCAGCTTGATGATACTCAAGCTGCTGCACCAGCCCCTGCAGGATGCGCCGCACCATTTCGGGGCCGCCGTAAATCCAGCCGGTATACACCTGTAACAGGGTCGCTCCCGCATTCAACTTTGCCCAGGCGTCCTCGGCGGTAAAAATTCCCCCTACGCCAATAATCGGAATTTGTCCCTGGCTCTCACGATGTAAGAACTGAATGACGGCAGTGGCCCGATCTCGCAGGGGAGCCCCACTGAGACCGCCAGGCTCTTCGACTACTCGATTACCAGTGGCGAGCAGGCGTTCCGTTTTGAGTCCCGCGCGCGCGATAGTCGTGTTGGTGGCAATAATGCCTGATAGATCGTAAGTGTTGGCCAGTTCAAGCACTTCCGCGATCGCAGGCCACTCTAAATCAGGGGAAATCTTGACCAAGAGCGGCTTGCTGGCGGTGTTTTCGGCCTGCAGCGCGGCCAAGATGGGAGCCAGGTTCTCCTTCGCCTGAAGCGATCGCAGACCGGGGGTATTCGGCGACGACACGTTCACCACAAAGTAGTCGCCCAAATCTTTCAACAGACAAAAGCTGTGGATATAGTCTTCGACGGCTTGGTCGAGCGGCGTAATTTTCGATTTGCCCAAGTTGATGCCGATCGGAATCACGGCTGACTGTCGCTGCCAAAGCCGCTGCAGCCGCTTCGCTAGCTGCTCGGCCCCCTGATTGTTGAAACCCATGCGGTTAATCGCTGCCTGATCTTTTGGCAGCCGAAACAGACGAGGGGATGCATTGCCTGGTTGAGGGTGTCGTGTGACCGTGCCCAGTTCGGCAAAGCCAAAGCCCATGAGAGACCAAGATGCAGCAGCCAGGCCATCTTTGTCAAACCCAGCGGCCAAACCCATGGGGTTAGCAAAGGTCATATGCCACAGTGATTGCGAGAGGCGCGCATCGGTAAATTGGCAGTGATCGCGCAACCACCGCTGGGGTAGTGACCAATTTGCCGCCGTTGGGGATTGGGTATCGGCCACCTTAGCCAGCAGACTTAGGGTCTGTTGATGCAGCCATTCTGGGTCGAGCTTAACCCCGTGAAACAACAGCGGCCTCACCCCCTGCTGATACCAATCGACCATGCGTTTGCGTCCTCACTGCTGCTGTCTAGAGTTTAGGGTAGCGCTCAGGGGTAGCTCCGATGGTGAGCGGGCGCTTGATATCCGTGCTCAGGGTTGTAGAGCTGCACTCTTCTCAGAGAATCTGTTGAAATTTAGAATTTGAGAAGTAAATTCAAGAACTGTAGAGTGCCCAGCCCACTTTCTGACTGCGGCATTTGTAACTCTCTCAAACAATGAAATCAAAGAAATGGAAGGCGCTGCTATCACAGGTGAAAATAGTTTCATCTGAACAGCCTGTTGAAAACAATTCTTCCTGGGCAACTTGTTCCTTTGAGGATTTTCTCGAATTTAAACATAAAACGCAATTTCCATTTCCAGAAGATTTTAGACTATTTTGTCAAACATTTGGTTCAGGACGCTTCGGAAATAAATGGATTCTGATCCTAGCCTTTCCGAGTTTTGATAATATAGACGAGCATATAGCCAGTCATAGAGAAATACTTGACGCCTTTAGAGAAAGCCTTGGGCACTTGCCCAGTAGCGTTTCTATTCTCGACAAGAGTTATCCCTTTGCAATTTACGATCAAATTCTTTTTCTCTTTACCAAAGAAGAAGACCCAAATAAAAAGTGCATGATCACTGCCGTCAATGATGACGATGAAAAGATATATGATATGGGAGAAGACTTCTTTTTGTTTGTTAAAGATTATTGCTTGAACAAGAAAATCAAAAAAGACTTCCCAGAATTATTTTCTGCGATATTCTCTGATAGTAAAATGTTTGAGCAAGTCGTCTCGAGAACCTTTACTCCTCTGCGATAGCCTAAGTTTTTAGCTCAAGATCGACGTATTGCCAATATCAACAGTGCGATCGCACCTCGCCGTAAATTAGGTCGCCGTCGGCAAACCAGTTCTAGTTTTCATTACAACAGGGCTATTTTGGCGAGCTCATAATCCCTTAACCGATGCCCTAACCCTGGCCGAATCTTGAAGTCTCTTAACAAACGCGAGCGGATGCCTTACCTTGCGTTGTAATAGGTAGTTCGAGCGCTGAGCCGATTTGGCTTGGCTGAGTGCAAGACTTTATACCGTCGATGGCGAACTGAAGTCTCCGAGTTTTCAGGATGACCCGTAGTTAAGACAGCGTGACACCAGTAAGGCTGCTAGCGTTCACTATCTGCACACCATAGGATGACCTGTCATGGGCCGGCGGCCGAATTGTGTCAGTATGTCTCCCAGACAGATGGCATATCTCGACACAAACACCTACGGCGATTTGGTGTAACAGGTATAGACTTAGGGGACTTAGCCGTCTTTACACTCGGTCGGCGCTACGGTTTAAGTATGCCTGTACGTCTTGTCCGTCACTGCAGTCGTCCCGATAGACTAGCCAGGGTATCTCTAATCTGAGCTTCCCTCTGCTGGCCTGCTAGTGTCTCGCTGGAATGCTTCTCTGAATCCCGAAAACCACAGACCTGTCATGGTTTCGACATTACCCAGTCCCAATCCTGAAAGACGTTTAGCAGCCTTAGCCAAAATTCTAAAGTTGCTGCGAGATACAGAAGATCTCGACAGTCTGGTGTCTGCCTTACTGGAAAACCTGCAGGAGGAACTGCACTACAGCCTCCTGTGGTTTGGTTTGTATGACCGGGTGCAGCATCAAGTCGTCAGTCAAGGCTATTTAGCGCCGAAGCCCCATCGCTCGCTTAAAAGCACGTTTTCACTCGCGCCAGGCGACTTGATGGAGCAGGTGGTGATTCAACAGCGCCCCTTGGTCATCAACGACCTACGGGTGGAGTCGCGCATCGCGACGTGGAATGACATGGCCACGCAGTTTTCAATTCAAGGGGCGCTGATTTTTCCGGTGAGACGGCGAGACGTTTGCCACGGCTTGCTGATTATGGGCTCTAGCCAATGGGGCCAGATGCTCAGCAATAGCGATCGCACCTTTATCTCGACTATTTGCAGTGCGTTAGCAGATGTGTTGCACAAGCGTGAGCAAACGCTGCAAACCCAACGACGCAAAGATCCGGGCATTGCCGTTTCGGGCTTGGTGAATCAGCTGCAGGGGGCGAGTGATCTAGATGCTCAGTTAACCACGATCGCCCAGTCGATCTTTCGGTTCGTTGATCCTGACCGGGTGCGAATTTTTTGGTTAGATCCGATCAAGTTTGAGTTTTGGGAGCGGCTGATGATTCAAGGCCGATCTTCACTGGCGGCGAAGCGCTACACCTCGAAATCATCAGGACTCACGATTGGCATCAGCGAGATTCGCGGCATTTATCAGGTGCTCAACGCCCAGCAGTCTTTGACCATTGGTGACGCCCAAAGTGCCAACGCGGCCAATGTGCCCAACCAGTTTTTGCAATTGCTCAAAGCCGATGCGCTGATGGTGGCTCCGATTTTTGAGCACTCCACATTTCTCGGGTTTGTCAGTGTTGAAAGCAATACCCCAGTGGTTTGGTCAGAAGCCAACCGCACCTATCTCAAAACCGTGGCTAGTCTAGCCGGGCTCATGATGTCGCGCCTCTCAGTAGCGGAGATGCAACAGCGCTCCGAGGCTGAGGTTGAGCTGTTGACCGGGCTCGTGCACAGCATTCAAAACGAGACGGATTGGTATAAAAGTCTGGAGCTCTGTGCCGAAAATCTGTATCAGACGCTGGGTGCTCAGCCGTTTTTAGTGCTGCAGCATGATGCTGAACACGGGGGGTATCAGGTTGTTTTTCGCAAGATGCAGGCTTCGCGTAAACGGCTGTCGATGGCTTGGCCTACCTTAGATGCCGTCGATTGGCAAATGCTGGAAAGTAGCGAGTCGGCGATCGCCATCAATGATTTGACCAACGATTTGAAACTGCTGGCCTGGCGAGAAAACTTCCAAGCGGTCGATATTCAAGCGCTGCTGGCCTGCAACATTACGCCGGGGAGTGCGCCCACTGGAATTGTAATTTTAGCCAGTCAAACACCACGTCAGTGGGACGAAGCAGATGCGCAGCTGCTGCAAAAAGTTGCTCGTCAAATCGGATTGATTCTGCACCAGTGGCAGCTACAGCGCCAAAATGATCAGCAAGAAGACCTCTACGGCTCGATTCAATGGGGGTTGAGAACCCTCCAGCAGACTTCTCATCTAGAAAAACTGGAGGAATCAGCCTGTCAGTATCTGCTCGATTTGCTCAATGCTTCTCTGGTGGTTTTAGTCACCTGGCAGGTGGGTGAGCTGCAGGGCACCATCAGTCGGGTGATTGCTCGTCATCTTGACTTTGGGGCTGATCGCCAAGCACGGATTTCTCTAAGTTCTGATGCCATCGTTAGCTGGGCGCAACAAACTGATGGGCCACTGCCAGTCACGTGGGAAGATCTGCCAGAAGAAACTCAGAAGTGGATTTCGGGGCCGCCTGAGAGCAAGTTTTTAATTGTGGCCCTCAAGACCTCTGATAAACATGCTCCCAGTGGCGTGTGGATTGTGGCCGATCGCCGCGATCGCAAGTGGACTGATCACCACTTAAGTCTGATGTCGCTGTTGTCCAACCAGCTAGCTTGGTCGCGTCGCCATTTGAGTATTCTGGACTTACTGCTAGCCCGTCAAGAATCCCTGGAAGCGCTGAACTGGTATAAGCACAAACGCCTGGATGAAGCGCATCGCCAACTCGGGGTGAGTCTAGAGCGCCTGAGTGACCCGATCACCCAAGGCAAAGGGCTGACGGCCCAGCGGCAACTGCAACTGGTGCGGCAGCTAAATAATCTGACTAGCGGCATTAGCAGCGTGCTCACCAATGAAACCTGGGAGCTGCGCGATCATCAGCAAACCACGCCTCTGATTAGTTTGATCAATCGGCTGATGGAGCGGGTGAATCCGCTGATTCAAGAACATCAGCTCTGGGCCAAAGTGCACAACGACAGCAACGTCATCATCTCGGGTGATTTAGAGAAGATTGAGCTGGTGCTGTACGAGCTAACGGTGGCGGCCTGTCGGCGATCGCCCGAACAAGGCCGCTTAGATATCTGGTGTCGTCCGCTAGAGCGCACCTTTATGGAACTGGCGATTACCGATGATGGCGATGTGCCCCGCCAACTGCTCAAAGACCTGAAACATGGTCGCCCTGATGATGTGTTGGTGCCGTCTCTGTTGGATGTGCCACCTGGTTTACACTTCAGCATTTGCAAAACACTGATGCAGCAGGTCGGTGGCGAGTTTAGCTTGCAAAAACTCGATGATGGCCGGATCATGAGCCGCATTTTGTTAAATATTGCCGGTAAAGCTAAACCGGCTGGCTTGGTCAGAAATAAGAATACCCAAGATGAGTAAACCATAGGGTGCGGCCTGTAAATCACGACCTCAGGGTACAAACCTCACCGGCCAGAGCGGCATCATGACCAGCCTGAGCGATAGCAATAGCACTAATTTGGAGCGCCGCCGTTAAGTGCCTGAACCGTCTAACTAAAGGGTTAAACCCTGGTTAACTTCGACGGCATAAAATTCCTTTAGAGTTTAAAGGTACTGGCCAGGCAAGCGTGATGTCAGAGCTGATTTTGATTCGCCACGGACAAAGCCTTTGGAACGCTGCAAATAAATTTACTGGTTGGGTTGATGTGCCGCTGAATGAACGAGGTCGCGCAGAAGCAACCATCGCTTCTTGCAAGCTGCGAGAGCATCGCGTCAATGTCTGTTTTACCAGCAAGCTCATGCGAGCGATTGAGACGGCGATCGTTTGCCTCACCGAATGTGACGAGATTTGTGGCGGTCGGATTCCCATCCTCAAGCATGACGATGATGATCCAGACTGGCATGGCTGGGATCATTACCAGGGCAATCCAGCCGATGAACTGCCGATCTTTACCTCAGCAGCGCTCGACGAGCGTTTTTATGGTGACCTGCAGGGACTCAATAAAGCCGAAACTGCCGAAAAATTTGGTGAAGACCAAGTATTGGAATGGCGGCGATCGTTTTCTACCCGTCCGCCTGGTGGCGAAAGTCTAGAAGATACGCAAAAGCGGGTCTTGCCCTTTTTCAAGGGACGGATTTTGGCTCACGTCACGCAAGGGGATGATGTACTGGTGGCTGCTCATGGCAACTCGCTACGGGCCATCATCATGGAGTTGGATAATCTAGAACCGGAACAGGTGCCGGGGTTGGAACTCGATACCGGTGTCCCCATTGTTTACACCATGAGCGCATCAGGCATGGTTATGAGTAAGGAAATCCTGCGCAAATAAAGTCCCCTATTGAGGCCAGCAGAGGGAATGGGCAACGGGGAAATTTGTGGCAGCCTATTCCTCAATATAGATTGCAAGAAATTGGCTACTTTGCCCGTAGAAGGGGAGCGTTGCATCCATGCTGCTAATGGCGATGCAAAATCTTGATTAGCCAATTCGTGAAATGATGAGTCACCGCTGAATGTTACAGGCGTTTGCTGTTTCGCAGCGAATGCCCTAAGTTTGTCAATATTCTTGGCCGTGTACCGCGCTCAGGCTGCTATGACTCGACGATTTGTCAAACACACTCGCCGCAATCTGGTTTGGTTAACGCTGTTAGCGTTGGTTTGGCTCTTGTGCAGTGGTGCAGCGCGGGCAGGGGCTCTGAGCGATCGCTTGGCGACCTTTCCGGATTGGACAGACAAGCCACCGACCCAACCGGCTCAGGGTGACCTGGTGTACCCCGATTGGATGGCCGGCACCTGGGAACTGACCAGTACCTTGGTGGATTTGGCGGCTCCGTTAGCACCGCAGATTGAGACGCCGGGCTTTGCCGGCAACCAACAACTGCTGAATGAGCCGGTGACCTGTGAGGTGCGGTTTGAGCCCGTCATGACCTCCTACACCAAAAGTTTTTTACTGCAGCCGCGCCTAGCCCAAGAGAAAATTGTGGCCGATCGCGCCTTTAATGGCCTAAGTTTGGCCCAGGCGTATTTGGGCGAACAGGCGGTCAAAGCGGTCAAAGTTGATCCCCAAAATCCGAATCGGCAGTTGACTCTATTGCGAGGCGATCGTCAGTTGGAATCGACCGTTACCAGCCGCGCCTGGGAGTCACCCCAAGCTGATACCTTTGTGACTACCGAGGTATTTCAGCAGGTATTTCGTGGCACCGCGCAGCCCTATGTGAATGAGGTCGAAACCACGACCGCCTATCATCAAGTACAGACAGATGAGGGTATGGTGGAAGCCGATCAGGTCACGGCAATTTACCTCTCACCCCAAGATCCTGACTATTTCAAAGCGCGCAATCAGCCGGTGGCACTCTATCGCTACCAGCTGCAGCTCGCGCCGATCGCCACGCCAATTTAGGCACTTTATCCATAAGCATGTGCCTGGGTTCTGGGCGTGTGTCTGGGTTCTGGGAAGGTTGTTGACACTTGGGGACTCAGCAATCAACCGTAGAGGCAACTGCATTAGTCCTGTTCGCCGGATCAACGTGGCCTCAAGCATTAGCAGTAGCGGGCGCTTGGACTGACCAGCCATAGCGCCGGGCATCGGCCTGGGCTTGTTGGGCGACATTGTTGGCGACGAAATGGCTGTGCAAAATCTGCACACTCAGCAGATGATTAATCACCGCGTCGAGCTGCACCCGTGTAGCAACGGGGGTAGCGGTGTCACCATGGCGGTCGAGAATTGCCTGCACGGCCCCCGGATCAAGCAACCCCGCCGCTTGCACCCGATTCTTCGCCAAATAAGTGCTGGCTAACGATCGCATCGCTTGTTCTTTGACTGGGTCAGTGTGGGAAGGGGGAGCCATAAAGGCGAACTTTTGTCGCTTATAAAGGGTCTCTGGCAGCAGTGGCTTCATCGTTTCCCGCAGAATGTATTTATCCTGGCGATCGCGCAGGCGCATGGCAGGCGGCAGCGTCACGGCAAATTCCACGAGCGGATGGTCAAGAAACGCCGGACGCGCCTCTAGCGAATTGGCCATGTCTACGCGATCGCCGGCCCACCCCAACACCTGCGATTCAAACTGAGTTTTGATCCACACGTATTGCGCCTTATCGAGGGGATGGCGATCACTCAGCTGCTCGCCATCTAACGCGGCGGCGATCGCCTGTCCCGGAGCATAGCCATCTAAGCGGTGACGATGGTGCGGACTCAGCAAACCTGGTACGTGAGCGGCTGAGGACAGCCAGGACTGCAGTGAACTTGGCGTAAATCCCACCACCTCGTTTAGAGCGGCATCTTCGAGGCGGTTTTCGGCCAGCAGATTGCCTTTGAATAAGCGATTGCTTTCCGCCAGCCAGGCTTCTAGTTCGGCTCGCTCAGCGGGGGGCGCGTCAGCCATACCGTGCAAAATCATGTCCAGCCGCAGCTGCGGATAACCGGCAAAGAGTTCGTCGGAGCCTTCGCCGGTAATGACGACCTTGTAGCCCGCCTCGCGTACGTGCTGACTCATCAGCATCTTTGCCACGGTAAACGTGTTGTAAATGCTGCGTTCCGTATGCCAAATCGTTCGCGCAAAGTGGTCATAGAGCTGATGACCATCAACCGCCAAAATATCCTGATCGGCCTTAACAGCAGCGGCCATCTCGCGGGCGATCGCCGTTTCGTCGTAGTCGCTGTCATCAAACCCGATGGTGAACGCCTTGATGGGTGATTGCTGGCACGCCGCCGCCACGCCCAGAATCGAGCAGGAATCAATGCCCCCCGAGAGGTAGCAAGCCACCGGCACGTCTGCTTCTAAACGCAGCTGAATCGCTTCGACAAAATGCGCCCGAAACTCTTCGATGTAATCGGTTTCGCTGCGATGACTATCACGTTCATGAGACAGCGGAAAGTTCAAATCCCAATAGGTATCGGTGCGAATCAGTAGCTCACCCGCTTGCCGGTGAACTGTGACAGTTTGGCCGGGCGCGACCGCATAAATGCCCTCAAAGCAGGTGGTGCCGGGCACCATGGTTTGCATTAGCTGGTGATAGAGCCCCTCAGACGAAAATCGCGCCTGCAACGCTGGGTGGGCCAGCAATACCTTGATCTCCGAACCAAAGACGAGGCCGCCGTCGATTTTGGCCCAATACAGCGGCTTGACACCAAAGCGATCGCGCACCAGCGTCAGTCGGTCTTGCTGCCGTTCATATAGGGCAAAGGCAAATTCTCCACGCAAACAGGGTAAAGCCCCCGCCAAGCCCAGGCGATCGGTGAGGTGAATAACCAGCTCCGTATCGCTCTTGCTGTGAAACCGGTAGCCGCGCGAGGTCAGGTCAGCCCGCAGCCGCTTGTAATCATAAAATTCGCCATTGTGGGCGATCAAATACTGACCATCGGCGGAAAGAAACGGCTGGCGACCCCGCTCCGGATCAAGATCAATGACGGAAAGCCGCGCGTGGGCAAACCCCACCCCCCGATCTGGCAGCACCTGATAGCCAAAACCATCCGGGCCACGATGGTACTGAATTGCCGCCATGCCCACTAAAATCTCTGGCTCAACGGGTCGATTGGGGTCAGCATAAAAGACGCCGCCAATTCCACACATGCTGCTCTCGCTCCCAGGCTGATTGCGCTTAGAGGATGTTTGAAACGTTCTCGACCCAATGTTTGGCTGCCTAAAACTACCCAGAAGTAGCTACGGTGACTCGGGCTTTGCAACTCTTTCTCAAGGGATTTGGCTAGCCTTTGCTGTGCCAGCAACCCCTTTAAAACATCCTCTTAGGGCTGCATCCTAGTACGGCGATCGCGCACTTTCTGCGACTTCTTCAATAAATCTGCAGCAAGATAGACGTTCTGTCATCACTTCTTGACTCGGCGGATGAATTGAGAGCCATCAGCCCAGTTGAAAAAGTCACGATCGCATTCACTACTAAAGCTTGTTTGATCAGGCCTCTTGCCTGACTTTAGACAGCCATCTGGTGTAATCTCCACCCCCGACTCGGGCTGCGGTAGAAAGGTTCGCTCTGGAGCGGCGATCGCCGGGGCAATGCCATCAGGCTCATCGGTACGATTCGTAACAAAAGCGTAAGATTGACAACAGATCTTTTCGTCCCTGCCTTTGATCATGAACTGACAGGTTCATGCATTTGGAAGGGGGCGGCTGCTATGACGTTTTCGATTGTGGCTTGGGATCCTAAGACTGGCATGACGGGGGTGGCCGTCGCGACTAAACACCTGGCGGTAGGAGCGCTGGTGCCCCATGCGAAAGCCGGAGTGGGCGCGATCGCCACCCAAGCCGAAACGAATCCCCTTTTAGGCATCTGGGGCTTAAGGCTGTTAGAGAGCCGCCAATCCGCTCAGGCGAATGCACATCACATTCCTGTGGGCGATGTCCTTGATCTGCTGCTGCAAAACGATGAAGCTCGCGACCAGCGACAGCTGCATCTAGTCGATCATCTGGGTAATGCCACTGCCTGGACGGGGCGAGACTGCATCGACTGGGCCGGACACCTGACGTTCAATCACTTTTCGGTGGCGGGCAATATGCTAACCGGTGAACCGGTGCTACACGCCATGGCCGACACCTTTCGCCAGGGACACTCGTTGAGCTTGAGCGATCGCTTGCTCAATGCCTTAGAAGCGGGGGAAGCCGCCGGCGGTGACAAACGTGGGCGGCAGTCAGCCGCACTCTATGTAGTGCAAAATGATATTTATCCTTATCTCGATCTGCGCGTCGATAACCACGCCAATCCGATCGCTGAGCTGCGCACCCTGTTTACCGAAGCGCACAAAGACTATTACCAGTCTTTCCGCCAAACCATGCCCACCCATCAGCAGTTCCCCATTAAGGTCGAGCCCATCTGGCTGCGCCAGGCAGTGTAAACCCTATCGCAACATCTGCGTCCACATCGAGTATTGGTCGCCTCATGACTCAACAGCGAATCTAGCCTGAAGTCGAGGTTTAGCGTAAGGTGGTGCTGACTTTCCCCACAGACGCTCGGCGTCAGTTTTGTTGTGACCCCAAAGCAGTTTCGCGTTGGCACCTTTAACCTCAACAATCTAGCGCTACCAGGCTTTGAGTTTTACGGCGATCAGTATTCAACCGCTGAGTACGAGCAAAAACTGACCTGGTCAGCCCGCCAGCTCGATCGCATGAAAAGCGACATCGTCGGATTTCAAGAGGTGTTTCAGCGCGAGGCCCTGCAGGCTTTATTGGCGAAGACTGAAACGGCTCAGGGGCACACGATCACGATGGCGAAGGGCGCTGGCGGCGGGCCGGGGCTAGCCTTAGCAACCCGGTTTCCGGTGGTGAGTCATCGCATTTACACCGACTTTCCGAAAGAGAGCTGGCTCAGCTTAGAGGCGGATAAAGCCCCCATTCCGCTCACCAAGTTTTCTCATCCCGTTTTAGCCGTCGAGCTAGAATTGCCCAACGGTCAGCACTGCACGGTGGTGGTGGTACACCTCAAGTCCAAACGACCGATGATGGGACGTCATGTTGATCGCAGCGATCCGGTGGAGTTGGCGAAAGGGCAGGCCCGATCGCTGATTCGTCGCGCAGCGGAGGCCACAGCGCTGCGCTTTATTTTGATGGAAGGGCTGCGCGATCGCCGCTATCCCGTGATTGTGATGGGCGATGTCAATGACAATCACACCTCAGTGACGACTCAGTTAGTCACCGGGCAACCCCCGTGGGAAAGCTGGCCCTTTCGCAAAAAGGTGCCCGTGTGGGACACGCTGCTTTATCAGGTCAAAGACATTCAGGCGCGGCTAGGCTATGGCGACTACTATTACACCCACATTCACAATGGCCACTACGACAGCCTTGACCACATTATGGTGAGCGAAGAGTTTGCCCCCCGCAATCGCGATCGCCTGGGTCAAGTCACCTATGTCTCGGTATTTAACGATCACCTGTTTGACCAGACGCTGCTAGAGGAACAGATCGAGCGCTGGAAGTCGGATCATGGGCAGGTGGTCGCGACGATTGAGCTGGATGACAAGAAGGGATAGAGCGTTCGGAATGCGGAATTCGGAGTACCTGCGAGCAGGGCCGAGCTCTAAGGAGCTTTGAGTTTAGTGAGTTGCCCAAAAATCGCGTCCCCGATCGCAGGCGTTTAGCACTGCCAAACCCGTTCAAAAACTGTCTGTTCTGAGGGAATGACTCCAGCGCAGATCCCCAAGACGCTGAAATTCCGCATTCCGCATTCGCCCCGGTTTAGTTTGCCGTTGGGGTCGCAGAGGTGAGGGCGGTTTGCTCTTTAGCGGGAGACGCTGCCAGCTTAGCCATTTCCTGATCAATCAAAAATAGTCCGGTGCCGCTGGTGCCGATGAGCTTGATCTTGTCGAGAATGCCTTTGAACAGAAATTCCTCTTGATGCTGTTCGGCTACATACCACTGCAAAAATTGCAGGGTCGAGTAATCGGGCTCGGTATTGGCGTAATGCACCAGCTCGTTGATGCCCCGAGTGACATGGGTTTCGTGTTCGTAGATTTTTTCAAACAGATCTTTCAGCGACTCAAACTGGGTCGGAGGAGCCTCCATGCCGCCGAGGACGACAAAGCCGCCGGTTTCGTGCATGTAGGTCAGCAGGCGGTGCATATGTCCGGCTTCTTCTTGGGCGTGCAGACGCAAAAACTCTTCACAGCCGTCTAACGATTGATAGGCACACCAAGAACTCATCTGCAGATAGAGATGGGAGGAATACATCTCTAAATTGATTTGCTTGTTGAGGCGATCGCTCATGGTTTGGGAAAGCATGGAAACTCCTGGGGATGAAGGGAGGAATCTCAATCATTCGGGTCTGTTAACAGCGAGGCGATGTATCGTTGCAGACGCGTCTGAATGGAATGGGGTATCAGGCTCGATGCTATGCAGAAAACACTTCTCCTTCACTCAGGATAATCCCAGAGCTGACGGCATCTGCCGTCACTGATACGCAACGTTACTGCTGACGGCCAGCGGGTGATGTCGGCCAGCGTTGGGGGCGGATGCACGTTAATGACACTTTGCAGCGGGGGAATACGCTACTCTACAGTTCTCAATTGTCGCTGGCGATGCTCACCCGTTGATTACATTACAACCGACTACAGCCGCCGATCTAGATTTTGTATTGGCAGCAGAACAAACTGACGAAAACGCTCAATACGTGCGGCAATGGTCGCGCGATCGCCATTGGCAAGCCTGCGAACAGGCAGACGAGCGCCACTGGATTGTCTGGGATGAAGCCACTCAGAGGCGGGCAGGCTACGTCATTATGTTGGGCGTGCAAGATCCTGATCAGAGCGTGCTGATCAAGCGTATCGTCATCACTGAAAAGGGCAAAGGGTATGGTCGTGCCACGCTAGAGCAGGTGTTAAGCAAGGCGTTTTTAGAGTTCGCCGCGCACCGAGTATGGCTCGACGTGATGGCCCACAATGAGCGGGCCAGATACCTCTATCGCAGTCTGGGCTTGGTGGAAGAAGGACTGCTGCGTGACGCCGTCAAAACGAATGAGGGCTTTGCCTCCATGTGGCTGATGTCGATGCTGCGATCGGAGTTTATGGCGCGATCGGCCAGCATGGAGAGCGTGGCCTCACCATAACGACCAGAGGGTCGGCGCATCGTCAACCGCAGCTTGATCAAGTCATTGTGGATCGCTGCCATACGCTTCGACCGCCTCTCAATTCCAAATTCTGCCTGCCAAATTTTGCCATAACACCCATCAGCAATACCAATTCTCTGAAACTAGGCGACAGATCTTCCTTTCGACTCCGCTCAAGGAACGTCGGCTGAGCAGAGTCGTCAGCCCGACGGGCAGGCCAGGCCAACACGCAGTGTCTCCGACTGGGAGAAAGCTGACTTGGATGTGTAGCTGTAATTCGTAGAACTGGCATAAATGAGATGCTGCTGGAGAGCACCCACCGAGTTGGTCGGACAGTGACGCAAAATTTAACTTTGCGAAAGTTCCATTTGTTGAGACAGTGAACACTGGACTTTGAATGAACGTGTTAAGCAACGAAGACAATCATGGTGAAAACAGCCTGGGTATTTCCTGGTCAAGGATCGCAGTCGGTGGGCATGGGAGCAGATGTGCTGGCATTATCAACAGTGCAAACGCAGTTAGCGATCGCCAATGACATCTTGGGTTGGTCCGTCAGTGACGTTTGCCAAAGTGAAGATAACAAAGTCTCGGAAACGCGCTACACCCAGCCCTGTTTATACGTGCTGGAAAGCCTGCTGGTCGACCAGCTGCGATCGCAAGGGCAGGAACCAGATTTAGTGGCCGGTCACAGCTTAGGCGAGTATGGGGCACTGTATGCAGCGGGCGCGTTTGACTTTGGCGTCGGTCTGCGCCTGGTGAAATTGCGCGCTGAGCTGATGGCGCAAACCTCAGAAGGCATCATGGCAGCGCTGATGGGCTTTGATCGAACCGCTCTCGAAGCCCAAATTGCCGAGACGGCAGGCGTAGTTTTGGCGAATGACAATAATCCGGGCCAGGTGGTGATTTCGGGCACTCCAGAAGCGGTTGATACGGTGCTAGCCGCTGTCAAAAGCAAGCGAGCTGTCAAACTCAACGTCAGTGGGGCGTTTCATTCACCGCTGATGGCACCAGCGGCCAATGAATTTCAGGCGGTACTGGATGCGATCGAATTTCAGCCGACCCGCGTGCCGGTCTTGTCTAACGTCGATCCGGCTCCCGCCACCGATCCGGCTGCTCTCAAGCAACGGCTATCGCAGCAGATGACGGGGTCGGTGCGCTGGCGCGAAATTTCGCTCACGCTGGCGGAGCAGGGCATTGAGCGAGTGATTGAAGTGGGGCCAGGCAATGTGTTGACCGGGTTGATTAAGCGCACGGTCAAAACCCTGTCTCTCGCGAATGTCGGCACGCTCGAACAGTTGAACGCGCTGTAGGCGAGGAAGGGGATGGCTATGGCTGAGCGAGATCGCGAACCCAAGGTAAGCCTGTTGCTGTATTGGCTGTTTAAGTGGTCAGTGGTGAATCCCCTGTTTCGCATCTACTTTCGCGGGCGGGTCGTGGGAGCGAAGCATGTGCCCCGCCAAGGGCCGATGATTGTCGTCGCCAACCACGCCAGTGACTTTGACCCGCCGCTACTCTCGAACTGTGTCCAGCGCCCCGTTTCCTACATGGCGAAAGAAGAGCTGTTTGAGGTGCCCGTATTAGCCCCGGCAATTCGGCTCTATGGGGCTTACCCGGTCAAACGAGGCAGTGCCGATCGCAGTGCCATCCGCGAAGCGCTGAAACAGCTCGATCAGGGGTGGGCTGTGGGCGTTTTTTTGCAGGGCACGCGCACGGTGGATGGGCGCATTCCTGAGCCTAAGTTGGGGGCAGCACTCATTGCCGCGAAGGCCCAAGTGCCGCTGCTGCCAGTAAGCCTCTGGGGCACCCATCGCATTCTGATCAAGGGACAAAAACTGCCGCAGGCGGTGCCCCTGACAGTGCGGATTGGTGAGCCGCTGCCGCCACCCCCGACTACCGACAAAACCTTGCTGCTAGAGACCACCCAGCGCTGCGCTGAGGCTATCCATCAGCTCCACGATTTGGGTCGCTGAGGCAGTGGCTCTGAAAATCAAACTTTTCCTAGCCCTCTACTGATCTGTAGTTGTTATCACTCGGTTCCGTAGATGACCAAGCTGCCTCATTCTTCGGGTCAAGCTCAAAGACGAAAATCCTCAGGTATCTTACCCACGATAGGAATGAACCCCTCCACATCAAACTCACTACGACCATCAGCATAACTGGCATAGTAGGGCAAAAAACGCTGAGTAGTCGGGACAAAGATTAACCGCTTACCCTGAAGCTGGTCATATTTCTCTCCGGTAAAGGAAGAGATGCCGACTAGCCCGTTATCAAAAATCTTGAGGTCTGCAGCGAGCGGCTCAATCAGAAAGTTGCCCGAGTAATCAATCAGCCCCTGCAAATCAGCCTCGTCTTCATTCTCTGCCCGAATGGTGACCACAGCCAAACCATTAGCCGCAAACGCTTCTGCCCGGTCAAACTGCGGTTCGATCACAAAAGTCCCCTGGGCATTGACGTAGCCAACATTTTTTCGTGCAAACTGATCTCTTGGCTTGAAAGCTGCTGCTGCTAGACCTTGGGAAAAGAAGGAGTCAAATGCAAGGTAGATATCATCTGATGCTGATAAGTGCCTCTCTAAGTTGCTGTTGAGGTAAGCTTCGCCTTCACGGTCAATAAGATGACCTTCAGCGTCAATGACAGCAGAGCGATTCCAAAACTCTTGAGGGTAATCAGTATCCCCTTCAGCAATCACAACGTCTGCATACCCATTTTTGAATAAGCCTGCCTGCCAATATCGAGGTTCAATCGCATATCCTCCCGTTTTGATGGCATAGCCCCATCGGCCGTGACCCAAATTAGCTTCTACACCATCCGTTGGCGGATATAGAGATAAAGCATAGAAATCAGCTACTTCTGCTTCACTGTAGGGTACACGCACGGGTAACAAACCCTCTGGACTGAAAGGAGTATCTAGATGCCTTATAGGATCATCCACCCCTATTCCCAGAAAGCGTTCCAGCAAGCGCACTTTATTCAATTCGGGTGGAACGAGATACTCACCAGCGCGATTAATCAAGCCGAAGAAATCATAAATTTCATAAGGAGTTGTCGTTTTTAGATCGCCAGGGCCAGGAAGCGAAACTACTGCAACTCCGTTGTAAAAAGAGCGCGTTGCTTGATATCGCGTTTCCACAACAATCTCTCCAAGCGTATTAATGTAGCCGCATTGCTCTGCTTCAACACAAATCGCAGCTAACCCCTCGTGAAAGGGTTTAGCGATAGTGAATTGAGGCGGAATTACAAACTCGCCGGAATAGTTGATGTAACCAACCCTGCCACTCACTTCTTGCTTCAGCGGCAGTAACCCCTCAGAGAAAGAGGAATATCCCTGAAATCCTTCCATACCAGAACTCTCGACAAATTGATTGCCCACCAGCCTGGGCGGGATGAGGAAATGCCCATCCAGGTTGATGTACCCCCATAAGTTATCTGCCCCTTCAGACAAGGGAGCTATTTTGACTCGGGCAACACTGTCTGAAAAGGCAGAGACTGAATCAAAGCACCTCGGGATGACCAGCTTGCCTGTGACGTCCATGTATCCCTTTTTGCCATCGACAAAGCATTCCAGCGAAACGGATTCGGGAGGATTACCTCCCACAACCGGAATGTCAATCATCCTGGATTGAGTTGAGGCTTCAGTATTTGTCTGAGTATCGGAAATCCGAGGGTTTAGGCCGACGCAGCTCGATGAGATCGCAACCGTTAGGAAACCCAGCAAAATCAAAATGTAAAGTCGCTTGATCATCTGTATGCTCTACTCTCTGTTTTTCTAGAATGGAGCAGCATTCTTCCAAGGGCGCTTTGCAGCCTGAGGGCTGACACCATTTTTAATTTGTTTCAGAAAATAACCTCCGTGTAGGGTGAGGTCAATTCCCAGCGGATGACATTGAGTTTCCAGCCTACTTTCTGAGCCACCCATCCGCAGCGAACACCCGGATTTTCATTGTTTGGAGTGGCGAGATCGCATCATAAGCCTTTGCTCTGCAAATGTATCCGCGATCGCTAGGACTGAATACTGCCCTACTCCCAACTCTCATCGGCAGCCCAGGTACTGATGGAGCATAGGCTATCGGGAATTTCCGCATCGGGGGGAAATTCAAGTAGCGTTTCGCGATCGCCCAAATAGCCTGACAATGCAAACGAGTTGAGCAGACGACACAGCGCCACCCACACCGATTGATCAAACTCCCAGGGCTGATCAAACCGAGCCGTATCCGCGATGGATTTCAGCGCCCAAAAGTAACTGTTGCGCACCACCGGTCCCTGTTTTTTGTAGGGCGGCACATCATCTTTGTGCAGCAGCAAAATCGGAAAATCAAGGCGACAGCGCATAGGGTCAGGGCAAAAATGGACGGCACGCCGGGCCCGCAAATTTGGGCAATGACCGCAATGGCGGCCCAGGCTTTTGATACCTTAAATTTATTGGGCACTTATTTCCAACCCTTTCGTTGAGTGCTCGCCGACAAAGTTATGACAGCCGCTGTTTGTGTTCAAAATTTGCATAAGGTCTATGGCAACGTGCATGTGGTCAACGATCTGTCTCTACTCATTCAACCGGGCGAGAGCTTCGGCCTGCTAGGCCCCAATGGCGCGGGCAAATCAACCACTATTCGCATGTTGACCACCCTGACCCAACCCTCCGACGGCAATCTGGTGGTCGCGGGCCACGACGTGCAGCGTCAGCCGACGCAGGTGCGCGAACAAATTGGCGTCGTCTTGCAGCAAACCAGCGTTGATGGCGATCTGACCGTTTGGGAAAATATGGAACTGCATGGCCGGATGCACCATATCCCCGCTGGGCCGCGACAAAAACGCATCCAAGAATGGCTCGATTTTGTCGACCTGAGCGATCGCCGCGACAGCAAAGTCAAAACTCTCTCGGGCGGTATGAAGCGGCGACTGCAAATTGCCCGCGCCCTGCTGCACAATCCAAAAATCCTGTTTTTAGATGAGCCCACGGTGGGGCTCGATCCACAAGCGCGCCGCCGCCTGTGGGAAATCATTCGGAATCTCAATCGCCAGGGCATGACCATGCTGCTGACCAGCCACTATATGGAAGAAGTGGAATTCCTCTGCGATCGCGTCGGCATTCTCGACCAGGGACAGCTGATTGAGCTGGGCACCGTCGAAGAGCTACGCCAGAAGCATGGCGAGGGCATTGTCATGAAACAGCAAGGCGATCGCTGGGAATATCAGTTCTTTCCAACGCTGGTGGCAGCCAACGAATACTTTGACCAGCAGCCCGACAAAATCGGTATGATGACTCGCCCATCGAATTTAGAAGATATCTTTGTAGAACTCACCGGTCGCAATCTGGATTAACCGCCACGATGCCTAAACTGGCCAGCGTCATCGAAGCCATCCTGTATCTCAAGGGACGCCCCCTCAACATTGCCCGCCTCGCCGAGCATGCGGGGTGCGATCGCGAAATGGCCGAAGAGGGACTGATGGAGCTGATGAACGAATATGCCCATCGTGAAAGCGCCCTCGAAATTATTGAAACCAAAGAGGGGTATTGTCTGCAGCTCAAATCAGGCTTTCGTCATTTGGTCGATACCCTGATTCCCCTCGATCTGGGGGTTGGCGCTTTGCGTACGCTAGCGGCGATCGCCCTGCGTGGCCCCCTGGCCCAAACTGATTTGATTGATCTGCGCGGGTCGGGGGCCTATCAGCATGTGCATGAATTAGTGCGGCTAGGGTTCGTGCGCAAGCGTCGTCAGGCAGACGGGCGATCGTTCTGGCTGCAGGTGACCAACAAGTTTCACCAGCATTTTGAAATTGACGATTTACCGGCGTTTACGCAAAAAGTCGTGCCGCCAGTGGCTAATTCTGAGGCCGAAGCAGTACCGGCGAGCGAAGCTGAAGCAGAGCCAACCATCCCCGCCGAGCCCGAAGCGTTAGCCGCAGCGGTATCTGGAACTGTCGAGTCAGACAATACTAGTCTGGCCTCTTCAGAAGCAGTTTCCTAGGCGGCTTTACTAATGAGGCGAAGCCTAACCGCACGCATTGCCACACCATTTGCCAGGGCCGGTAAGACCGCTGTGCTGAAGCCAGCTGCCCCCTCTGCGCCCCGGCCTTGACCAGATGACTAGCGAGAGTCTGAGCACGGGGAGACAAACTCCGCACACTGTAAAAAAATGTTTGCTACACGTCAGATCCTGCCGAAATGGTGACAGACCCTGGGCAAAAGCCAATCATTTGCTAAAGTAGTAGCACAATCGAGTCCAAAATCCCGTTGTTTGAAGATGAATCAAGCTGAAATGCTTCGATTCAGGTAAAAATATCAAGCATCTGAGCACTACAATGACTGGAATAATCAAGTCATTGAATCTGAGGTTAAGGGAGATAGTAAACAGAGCTTTATGACATTTAACCCTGAGCGCGTTGATTTTGTTGGTCTGCACGTCGATGATGAGGCGGGCAACCAGCTGCTTCAATATCTCAAACATCAGTCGCCTGATGTGTTGAGCCGAGTAGCCCAGGCGGTCACTCCCGAGATCAAACAAATTATTTCTCAAAATGTCCAGGGGCTCATCGGAGTCTTGCCGGGCGATGGCTTCAACGTCCAGATCACGACTGATCGCGAGAACCTCGCTGGTCTGTTGGCATCGGCCATGATGACGGGCTATTTCTTGCGTCAGATGGAACAGCGCATGGAAATGGAAGTTTCCCTCACTGGTTCTCTCCTTTCTGACGAAGACGAAGACTAAAGCGAGACAACGGTCTCTGGCCAGCACTATCCCAACTGCAGCGGTACCGCTCCTCTTTTGCCTGGTGTGAAAGAATGTTGGGATGGAAATTTTGCCGCCTTGAACGAGACTAAAGTCTTTTTGTCCTATTACAGAGGGTAAAAAGGCAGGGTTCAAGGTACAGGGAAGGGGCTTGCCGAAAGCGCTCAAAAGTGCCCAAGCTTGACTGCGGCTCGCTGTAGGGCACAAAATTCGGCATCCAGAGGGGCAAAACTATGGCTCATAGCGCTGCTGGGGCGCGCTATCAATGTCTGGTCAAGCCTTGAGGACTTGGGAAATTAGACCCTACTCGCATCTGTCTCCCATTCGCCTGATGGGGCTGGTAACTCAGGTTCAGTGATCTGGAGGCTTTTGACCAGCGGCACTTTGATCAAGGGACTCCGGATGGCTGAAATGGCGATTTAATTACCCCTTCAACGCTGACTTCCAAACTTGCCGCATCTGACTTCTGCTGTAGACGACTGTGGCTAATCATCCTCTTCAATGACGGCGGAGCGATCGAGCAGCAGCAGGTTACGCAGTGCATCGGTATCGAGTTCGGTCAGCCATTGTTCACCGGCCCCGACCACTTGCTCAGCCATGGCTTTTTTTGACTCAATCATTTCGTGAATCTTCTCCTCTAGCGTGCCAGTGGAGACAAACTTGTGCACCTGCACATTTTTGGTCTGCCCAATGCGAAAGGCTCGGTCAGTGGCCTGGTTTTCGACTGCCGGGTTCCACCAGCGATCGAAGTGAAACACATGGTTGGCGCGGGTTAGATTGAGGCCCACACCGCCTGCCTTGAGGGACAGAATAAACAGCCGTGGCCCGCTGGGATCATGCTGGAAGCGATCGACCATTTCTTCGCGCTTGTTTTTAGTCGTACTACCGTAGAGGAACAGGGTTTCTTGACCAAACCGCTTGTTAAGGTGGGCCTGCAGCTGTTTTCCCCATTCAGCAAACTGGGTAAAGATCAGGGCTCGATCGCCCTCCGCCAACAGTTCATCCACCATTTCATCAAAGCGCAGGAGCTTGCCGGAGCGCCCCGGAGCCACAGTCCCGGTCTCTTCTTTGAGAAACTGAGCGGGATGGTTGCAGATTTGCTTGAGTTTGGTGAGTAAGCCTAAAATCTGGCCGCGCCGCTGCACGCCCTCGGCAGCTTCAATATCGCGCATCGCCTTTTCGACCGTGGCCTGATAAAGCTGGGCTTGCTCCTTAGCCAGACTGCAAAACACCGTCATTTCCTGCTTTTCGGGCAGATCTTGAATGATGGTGCGATCGGTTTTCAATCGGCGTAGGATAAAGGGTTGCACCAGCGATCGCAGCGTTTTGAGCGAGGCGGTGTCACCATAGCGCTCGATCGGCGTGGCAAAGCGCCGCTGAAAGAAGTTTTTTGGCCCCAGGTAACCGGGGTTGAGAAAATCCATAATGGCCCACAACTCACCCAGGCGATTTTCGACTGGGGTGCCCGTCAGCGCAATGTGAAACTGCGCTTCAATCTGACGCACGGCCTTGGACTGCTTGGCATCAGCGTTTTTGATATTTTGCGCTTCATCCAGTACGATGCCCAGCCAGTCTACTCGGTTGAAATCCTTAAGATCGCGCTGGGCTAGGGCATAGCTAGTGAGCACCAGATTGGCGGTCTTGGCTTTGCGGGCAAAGACGGCCGCGTGCGATCGCTTGTCGCCGTGGTGCATCAGCACCTTGAGGTCGGGACCAAATTTGTGGACTTCTCGCTCCCAATTACCCAGCACCGAAGTGGGACAAACCAGCAACACCGGCCCATCCAGCAGGTCACGGGCTTTCATGGTCAGCAAAAAGGCAATCAGCTGAATGGTTTTGCCCAAACCCATATCGTCGGCCAGGCAAGCGCCTAACCCCCACTGTTCTAAAAACGTCAGCCACGAGACCCCCCGCGCCTGGTAGGGGCGCAGCTGACCGATAAAGCCGGGGGGCTCGCTGATCGGCTCTAGGGACTGGTTGCCCTCGGTCAGCGTCGAAATCAAATCCTGCAGAATGCCCGAGGCCTCAAACTTGACCACCGGCAGCTTGTCGATGATTTGCGTGTCGCCGGTGCTCAAACGCAGGGCATCTTCGACGTTGAGTTCGATTGGGGTATGACGTCGCTTAAAGAAGTCCCGCGCGGTGCGAACGTCTTGGGGACGCAGCTCGACCCACTGACCGTCGATTTCGATCAGCGGCGTTTCTTGCGCCACCAGCTTCTCAAAGTCTTTTTGGGAAAGCTTTTGTCCTGCTAGGGAAAGCTCCCACTCTACATTCAGCAAACTTTTGAGCCCGAGCCGCTGACGCGCTTTACGACCCGGAGCCTGCGCCTGCACCTGAATGCCCAAGCGATTATCTTGCGCCTCTGATGACAAACCGGGCGGCAACAGCACACCAAACCCCGCATCCCGCAGGCGATCGAGGGTGGCTTTAAGAAAGACAAAGGTCTGAGCCGGGTCGAGGGGAATCCGGCTGGGATGGCGCTGCTGCAAACTCTCGCGGATTGAGTCGCTAAAGCGGGCCGCACGGCCCAGTCCCGCTAGGAGCGTCTCTTGGGGAGACTGCACGATTTGGTCGTCAATCACGGCCTCATCCACGGGGTGTTGCCAGACGATAGCGGCGGCAATCAGGCGAGCTTCGTCGTCGCGTGATTGCAGATAGTAGCCCAGGTGCCAGGGTTCGGCCTCAGCGGTCGGCGGCTCGAGCTGAAAGCAGACGCGCCAACGATTTTGGTCGGCGCTGTTTTGCAACGGCGACGTCCAGGTGGTGAGGGCGTCGCGCAGGCGGGCGGCGGCGATCGCACTGGTGTCTAACTGGTTGGCGTCACCACTGAGGGCATCCAGCCACTCTCGCAGGGGCAGGTCGGGGCTCAGCACGTCAGTGCTGCTGACCGGTTGCGCCTGCGATCGCACTTGAGCATCCACCATGTGCGTCAAAAAGTCACAGAGCTGCTCCTCGGGATCTGAGCCGTAGGGCACGCTGAGGCCGACAGACTGGCCTTTACGCGCTTTGGGTACCGGCTGGTAGGTGCGACAGCTGGGGGGCATGATCTGGCTAAAGAGCCGCAGGCGTTGGGCATCGGTATCGCTATCGAGCAGCAGTCGCCAGCGGGCCAGCATTTTCTTATTGGGCGTTAGGGCGATCGCCGGTAAATATTTACCCCGCGCCTGCAAATCGAGACTCCATCGCGCGGCGTGAGACCAAAACCGCAGATCATCGCCGAGGGTGATGCCGCTAATTTCCCGCTGCCCCAGCGGCAACCCTTCTAAAAAGTGAGCGGTCTCAGCTGGGGTCACCAGCACGCCCTGTACCCGCCAGGGGTGCAGGGCGATCGCCGGGTCGTCGCTGGCGAGGACATCGGCAGAATGTTTGGGTAGGCAGGCCGTCTCGCGCAGCTCGGTCGGCAGTGACAGGCTCTGTTCGCTTCCCCGCGCGCCCTTCGCGCTGCTGCGACGCTTGGTGGTGGCGTTACCCATTTCCACCCAAAACGTTTTGGGTAAGCCGCCAATTGCCTTCAAACTCTCCAGCAGGTCAGAGATAGTCATGCCAAACGGCTGGGCTTGCAAGACCGGCTCGGCAGGCAGACTATCTGGGTCGAGCCGTCGCCATACCTCACCCCAGATAAAAAACTGCTGATTTTCGACTAACCAGCTTCCATGTACGATTGCCATGCCACACTCAAATCAATCAACAAACCTTTGATGCCTTAGCCTGATCGTCTATGGATCTCCCCATTTACCGTCACACCAAGTCTGAACTCCCTGTCTGTGTTGACCTGATGCAGCCCCACGAAGCGACTGGGGTAAGGGAAATGCTGAATCAGATCGTGTTAGACGGGGTGAGTTATCCTCAATCGGCCCCCCTTTCGGTAGAGGCTTTTGCGAATTATTGGCTGAAAGGCGAGGCGTTTGTCGTGCGCCTGCCAGCGCCAGCTGATGTGAACAACTCGGCTCAGGTCGTGGGGGCATTCTATCTCAAACCCAACTTTCCTGGGCGCTGTAGCCACATTGGTAATGCCGGATTCATTGTAACCCCTCAAATGCGAGGTCAGGGGCTGGGCCGTCTGATGGGAGAAGTCATGCTGGATGTCGCCCGCGATCGCGGTTACCGCGCCGTGATGTATAACCTCGTGTTTGAAACCAATGTGCCTTCTCTCAAGCTATGGCAGTCTTTGGGATTTCACGAGATTGGGCGGGTGCCTCAGGCAGCCTATTTACCAGACGGACGCTATGTCGATGCGGTGATGCTGTACAAGTCGCTGGTTGAAGAGGAGGGAAGGCGAGTAGAGGGGTGAGCTGTGGCGGACAAAGGGCGCGTTGAAACAGAAGGAGCCAGAGGCCGTAGAGGCCGCATCGAGGACCATTGCCAGGTGAGGTTGAGATGACTCAAACGCTGACGTTTAGCGCTGTCTCATCGGCCAGTTTCAGCGTTGACACGTACTCTGTAACCGCCAGTCCTATTGACGTAGCGACTCGTTCTTCACATCGGTGACGAGCATACAGCCGGGTGCATGGGTAATCGCTAGCTCCGGTTTAGCTTGCATAAGGGCCGCTTGCGGCGTGACGCCGCAGGCCCAAAATACTGGTATTTCCCCTGGATGAATGGTCACCGCCTCGCCGTAGTCCGGACTAGAGATATCTTGAATGCCAATCTCAGCCGGATCGCCGATATGCACCGGCGCACCGTGAACCTGTTCGTATCGCCCGGTAATGTCTACCGCTTGGGCAATTTGGTCGGTAGGGAGGGGCCGCATCGAAACTACCATTGGCCCAGAAAAGCGATCGGTCGGCTGGCAGAGCAGCGCTGTGCGATACATGGGCACATTCTTATTTTCTTCAATATGGCGAATCGTTAGCCCGGCCTTCAGCATGGCCTCCTCAAAAGAGAAGGAACACCCAATTAGAAAGCCGACTAGATCATCTGTCCATAGCGATGCGATCTCGGTGCGCTCTTCTATTAACTTGCCTTCCCTAAACACGCGATAGCCGGGCAGGTCGGTACGGATGTCAGCCGCTGGGGCAAACTGCTGCGGTTCTGGATTGCCTTGATCTAAGACTTCTAAAACCGGGCAGGGCTGGTGATTTTGCTGGCAAAACAACAAGAACTCAGCTGCTAAGTGACTGGGCAAAATCACCAGGTTGGTTTGCACGTAGCCCAGTGTGAGTCCCGCTGTGGGCTGATCGAGAGCCCCGCTGCGACATTGAAGTCGAACGTCTTGGGGTGTCAGTGACTTTAGAGATTGCATGAGGGAGTGAGGGTGGAGCCTGCCCAGCGAGCTTGGAGGTGAGGATTTTGAGCGTAATTTTATTTCGAGCGCACCCCTAGAGCCGATTTAACTACCGCTTTTATTGGCTGCCAAAGCCGCCACCACCGGGAGTTTCGATGACAAACGTATCGCCTGCCGCCATATCCACTGTGGCGGTGCCAGCGAGGTCTTCGCGGCTGCCATCGTGGCGTTGAATCCAGTTGTGGCCGATGGTACCGGCTGCGCCACCCGCCTGTCCAAAGGGGGGAAGCCGACGGTGGCTAGAGAGAATCGCTGCGGTCATCGGTTCGGTGAACTGCAGCCGCCGAATCACCCCATGCCCCCCACGATACTGGCCCGCACCGCCGCTGTTGGGTCGAATCGAGAAGCTTTCTAAAAGCACGGGAAATCGCCATTCCAGGACTTCTGGATCAGTCAGGTGAGAGTTGGTCATGTGAGTTTGCACGGCGTCTGTGCCCGCAAAGTCAGGCCCCGCGCCAGACCCGCCGCAGATGGTCTCGTAGTATTGGTAGAGCTGATTGCCAAAGGTGAAGTTGTTCATCGTGCCTTGAGAGGCAGCTAAGACGCCTAAAGCGCCATACAGCGTATCGACGATCGCCTGTGAGGTTTCGACATTACCGGCTACCACCGCAGCGGGATATTCCGGATTGAGCAAACAGCCCTCGGGAATGACAATCTTCAAGGGTTTGAGACAGCCAGCATTGAGCGGAATATCGTCATCGACCAGGGTTCTAAAGACGTAGAGAACCGCCGCCTTGCAGACAGCAGCGGGCGCATTAAAGTTGTTGTTGAGCTGGGGTGAGGTGCCGGAAAAGTCAATCGTGGCGCTGCGATCGCCCTTGTGAATTTGAATGGTGACTTGGATGCGATCGCCACTATCCAGCTCATAAGTAAAGCGGCCATTGCCCAGCCGATCAATCGCTCGCCGCACTGCTGCTTCCGCATTGTCTTGCACATAGCCCATGTAGGCTTGCACGGTCGCTAACCCATACTGCTCCAGCATCCGCAGCAGCTCTTGTACGCCTTTCTCATTCGCTGCAATCTGCGCCTGTAAATCGGCAATATTTTGAGTCGGATTGCGCACCGGATACTGGCCTGCGGTCAACCTCTCTTGCAGTTCGGCTTCGCGAAACTGGCCCGCCTCAACGAGTTGAAAGTTGTCAAACAACACGCCTTCCTGCTCTACCGACGTACTATTGGAGGGCATTGACCCGGGCGTGATGCCCCCAATATCCGCATGGTGCCCGCGCGAAGCCAGATAAAACAGCACCGTGTCTTGCCCGGCTTCAAAGACGGGAGTAATGGCGGTGACATCGGGCAAGTGGGTGCCGCCGTGGTAGGGATTGTTCAAGATATACACATCCCCCGGTTGCAGCGCGTCCCCCCGGCTGTTGATCAGCGATTTGACACTCTCACTCATCGACCCCAAATGCACGGGAATGTGGGGCGCATTCGCGACGAGTTGCCCGTTTTGGTCAAAGATGGCGCAGGAAAAATCGAGCCGTTCTTTGATATTCACCGAATAGCTCGTGTTTTGCAGCGTGGTGCCCATCTGCTCGGCGATCGAGCGGAACAGATTATTGAAGATTTCCAGCATGACGGGATCAACGGTCGCGCTGCTGATGTCGGTACTCTCTGACGTCTCTGCTGAAGCTTGATGCGTGAGGATGAGGTAGTTGCGATCGCTCACCTCAACCTGCCAGTTCGGTTCAACCACATTGGTGCCAGTGGCTTCAATAATCAGCGCCGGCCCGGAAATGAGATCGCCGGGTTGCAAATCTGGCCGCTGATAAATCGGCGTCTCGTGCCAGTCTTCAGCGGTGTAAATCTTCGTGTGGGCCACCGGCTGCGGGGCATCTGCCGACTGGCGTTCTTGTCGCGGTTCGTCGGCCTGCTGAGTTTGCGCCACTAGCTCGATCGAAATAGCCTCTACTACCAGGGTTTTGCCTTCAGCGATAAAGCCATAGCGCTGCTGATGCTGGGTTTCAAACTGCTGTTGCATCCGCTCCGCCGTGTCAAACTCGACCAGCAGCGTCGAGTCAGTGCCGTCATATTTCAAATGCGATCGCCGCCGGGTTTCCACATCAATTGGCTGCACGGACTGCTGCGCAAGTTCGTTCTCGGCATCGGCTATCAGTTCGTCAAAGCGAGGCGACAGGTCTAAGTCCGCTGTCAGCGGGGCTTCAACGGAGCCTTCTCGCAATACGCGCAATTCCGCCAGGCCAATGCCATAGGCCGACAGCACCCCCGCGTAGGGATGAATCAAAATCCGCTTCATGCCCAGCGCCGCCGCAATCAAACAGGCATGCTGCCCGCCCGCGCCGCCAAAGCAACAGAGCGCGTATTTGGACACGTCATAGCCTTTTTGCAGCGAGATTTGTTTGATCGCGCTGGCCATCTTCTCCACCGCGATACTCAAAAACCCATCGGCCACTGCCGCGACACTCCGGCCATCGCCAATTTCAGCCGCGAGCTGCTCAAATTTCTCTGCTACGGCCTGTGAATTCAAAGGCGCATCCGCGTTGGGGCCAAACACCTTGGGGAAGAAATCGGGCTGCAGTTTACCCACCTGCACATTACAGTCCGTGACAGTGAGCGGCCCGCCCCGGCCATAGCTTGCCGGACCCGGATTTGCCCCGGCAGACGCAGGCCCCACGCGATAGCGACTGCCGTCATACTGCACAATGGAGCCCCCACCCGCCGCCACCGTATTAATGGCCATCATCGGCGTGCGCAGCCGCACGCCTGCGACTTCTGACTCAAACGTGCGCTCATATTCACCGGCATAGTGCGCCACATCGGTAGAGGTGCCGCCCATATCAAAGCTAATAATTTTTTCGAATCCGGCCAGCTCACTCGTTTTCACCGCCCCCACAATGCCCCCAGCCGGACCCGAGAGAATGCTGTCTTTGCCCTGAAAGAATTGAGCGTCACTCAAGCCGCCATTCGACTGCATAAACATCAGCGGTGGCGCATGATCGACCCCGGAAATCTGACTAGTTACCCGATCCACATAGCGCCGTAAAATCGGCGACAGGTAAGCATCCACGACCGTCGTATCGCCCCGGCTGACCAGTTTCATCAGCGGGCTGACCTGATGGGAGAGCGAGATTTGAGTGAAGCCGATTTGCTGGGCCAGTTCACCTAGAGCTTGCTCGTGCTGAGGGTAGCGGTAGCCATGCATCAGGGCGATCGCACAGCTGCGAATTCCTGCATCGTAAGCTGTCTGTAGATGACTGCGGGCCGCGTCTGATTGCAGCGGTGTCAACACCTCACCCTGAGCGCTGATTCTCTCCTCAACTTCGACCACCTGCTCATAGAGCATCTGCGGCAGCACAATTTCGCGAGCAAAGATCTGGGGCCGATTTTGATAGCCGATTCTGAGGGCATCGCCAAAGCCTTGGGTGGTGACAAATAGGGTGCGATCGCCCTGATGCTCTAGCAGTGCATTGGTCGCCACCGTCGTGCCCATCTTAATCCCCGCAATCCGCTCAGCCGGGATCGGCTCGTCTGGCCCTAGCTGCAAACAGTCACGAATCCCCTGAACGGGCGCATCTTGATACTGCTCAGGATTCTCAGACAGCAGCTTATGCACGATGATTTCGCCGTTGGGTCGCTTGGCCACCACGTCAGTAAATGTGCCGCCTCGGTCGATCCAAAACTGCCACTTGTCATCAGACTTGCTGGTGCCGGTATGTGCCTCGGTTTGATGCATGGATGCTTTAACTCGAATCAATGAATGAGAATTCGTCGGAAATTATCGACAAAACTAACGGTCTATCAATTTTGAAGAGGCAAAACCCGTTACTTTCCCCTCCTGGGAGCGGCTGACGGGGTGGGTTAAGCTTTCGGAGAGACTCACCCCATCTTGCGAACACCCCTCCAGGAAGGGAATTTGACCCTCAAATTCTTCGGGTAGACCCTTTACAATCTTGCTCCGGACTCAGGTTAGATTACGCCAAATACTTTCAGCAGTTGGTTGGCGCCCAGACCGGCGGCGACCAGAACGACAATGAACCCCAAGATATTGGTGAACGTCTTGTTTTTGTATTCTCCCAACAGATCAGAACGATTCATCACAAACAAGAGAAAGACCGCCACGAGGGGTAACAACAGCCCATTGGCCGCCTGAGCAAACACAATGGCTTGCAGCGGTCGGGTCCCGCTAGCGGCCAGCACCGTACCCACTACTAGCGTGATAATCCAGATAACGCGAAACTTGATGGTTTTAAGGTTTTGCTCCCAGCCGAGTGCGCCACAGATCGTGTAGGCCGTGGCCAGTGGGGCCGTAATCGTGCTGGTAATGCCCGCGGCAAACAGTCCCGTGGCGAAGAAAATTCGCGCCGCTGGGCCGAGTAATGGCTCTAGCTGTTCGGCCATCGCCCCAGCGCTGTCGATCGTCGTACCGGCACCAAAGAAAGCCGCTGCGGATGTGCACAAAATCGCCATGGTAATGAGTCCGCCTAAGGTGATCGAGACAATGGTGTCAAAGCGCGATTCGCTAATCGCCTCAGGCACCGATGACTCATCCGGCCATTTTTCCTGCACGGAGTTGGAATGCAGAAATAGGTTGTAGGGCACCACCGTTGTGCCAATCAGGGCAATCACGCTCACCAACGAACCTTCGGGAATCCGGGGGATAAACAATCCCGAAAACACGGCTCCTAAATCAGGCCGCGCCACGATCGCGGACAGCAAGAAGACCACACTCATGATCAGAACCAGGCCCACTAAAACCTTCTCAATGAGCTTGTAAATACCTAAGTAGAGCAGCCCAAAGGCAATGATGCCGATCAGCACTGCCCAGATTTGGGTGCTGCCGCCAATAATGGCTTCCAGACCGATCGCCGTGCCGATGATGTTCCCCGTCTCAAAGGCGGCGTTGCCAAAGGCGATCGCGGCAATCATCAAGGCAATCGCGGCAATCCGCACGGCGGGTATCTTAAAGGTCGTTGCCAGGGCTTCTCCGAGGCCTTTGCGGCTAACCAAGCCCAAACGACCGGCCATTTCCTGCAGCACAATCGTTGCGACCGTTGAGAAGGCGATCGCCCAGAGCAAAGCGAAGCCAAAGCTGGCACCGGTGATGCTGGCGGTCGTCACCGTCCCTGGCCCCATAAAAGCCGCGGTTACAATCAGTCCTGGACCGAGATTTTTTAATTTCTTCAGCACTTGTTATAAACCCTTATGACAGCTGGCAGCCACTTTCTCACCGCTGCAATCTGGAAACAGACAGATTTATGCTGCGGCATTTTCCTTCAGATAATCATTGCTGAACACGCTATTAACGCTGTTCAGCAATGATTATCTGAAGTGGCCAACCAATTTATGGATAGATATCAATAAACGATATGAAGAGTGAGTTGAGAAAACCGTGTTCACAGAAACATTATGTAAGTCTAATTGGCGATTTTATTCAATATGGCACTAAAGATATAGCTCTAAAGATATAGCTATAACTCTATAGTTTGGATGTTTAAATAATGGATTGTATGTAGTTAGTTAAACAGTGCTGGTGTCGCAACCGTTCTTATCAATCTAACTTGACTATTGGTCGATTCAAGGCATTCAAATACCGCTGAGCCCTGAGGCAAGGGAGCAGAATTGCGTAATCCATTAGTTAGGACTCTAGCAATCAGACAACAGGTTATCTAGCCAAGCCTTGACTCGATAGGGGGCTTCTGCTGTCTGGGTAGGGGGTGGGCTCGTGAATGATCGGGATGCTAGACCGCTGACACAAGATTTATGTATGGTCTCGCCGCGACCACCACCGAATACCGGTTCTGCAAAGTAGCGCTACAGATCGGGCATCCCCCGCTGTCGCTGCCCCCTTGTCGAAGGGAGCTACACACTTTTTTGATGTGTAATCCGAATTCAGCGAATTGTTATAACTGGAACGAATGTGGGTTGTCTGACACTTGCCCCTGTCCCCAGCCTGCTAATGCCCCGACCCGATCGCTCCTCTGACTATCCGTTCCACTCCTACACCGCCCACTCTCTACGACTGCAGGCTAGTGCCTGCAACTACGACGTTGGAGTATGACAGACAACGCGATCGCGACCGTTCTCCTTTGCCTGATAGAGCGCTTCATCGGCGATTTTAATCAAGTCATCTGGGGCTTTGAGCGGATGCGGTGACATCACGGCGACGCCGAGACTCATCGTGACAAACGGGCGTATTTGTGAGCCGCGATGGGGAATTTTTTGGTCGTGCATGTAGGCACGGATTTTTTCGGCTACGGTTTCCGCTCCTTCAACCCCCGTATTGGGCAATACAACGGCGAACTCTTCGCCACCATAGCGAGCCACCATATCGGCTGGGCGCTGTACCGTCGTGCGCAAAATGGCGGCGACTCGACGCAGACATTCGTCACCCGCTTGGTGCCCATAAATATCGTTAAAAGCTTTGAAATGGTCAATATCCACCATGATTAGCGCCAGCGTTGATTTCTCTCGCATCAACCGCCGCCATTCATGATTGAGAAACTGTTCAAATCGTCGTCGGTTGGCGACCTGCGTCAAGCCATCGAGGTAGGCAAAGCGCTGGAGTTTTTGGTTAGCCTGCGTCAAGCTATGGTGCAGCCGATCGCGCTGCACGGCTGTGCTCACCAAGCGGCCTAGGGTTTCTAACAGTCGGCGTTCCTCGGGCTGCCACGTTCTGGGCTGTTTTGATTGGGCTGACAGCAGGCCCCAGAGTTTTTTGTCTTCTAACAGAGGCACCGTCAATTCAGCGGTGATTTGAAAAAAGCCTAAGAACTCCAGTTCTTCCTCACTGAATGACTGTTCGTTCACATTGCAAACTGCGATCGGATGCCCTTGCTGATATTTTTGCAGGTAGGCCTCTTTCATCGCCCAAGGGTGGCGCATTTCCCAAGTCAGCATTGACTCAGTGCCCACCGTGTGGGCTTCGAAAGTGACTCTGCCCGCCATCTTTGGCTGCAGCAAATCAATGATGCTGAGTCGGTCAACCTGCAAAAGACAGCGAATGTCTTGCACCACCTGTGGCAAGACCTCGTTGAGATCGGTGGAGCGATTGATCTCCTGAGAGATTTTTGCCACCAAGTGATCGCGTTTCGCCTGTTCGATCAGCTTTTCTTCGGCCTCTTTTTGCACCGTGATGTCCAGCGTCACCCCCGCCATGCGCACGATTTGCCCCTTGGTATTGCGCACGACTTGCCCCCGTTGACTGAGCCAGCGCACTGATCGGTCAGCCAAGGTGACCCGAAACTGGGTGGCAAAATGATGTTGTGGCTGCATGGCCTGATCGATCGCGGTGTGGAGCGCGGCGCGATCGCCCGCATGAACCAGCGCCAAATAAGTGTCTGGTTTGCCGTCAAAATCGCCCGGTTTCAGCCCAAATAGCTGCTCTTGGGGCGATGACCACATCATTTCTTGGTTGAGAAAATGCCAATCCCAAATGCCCACCGTGGCCGCTTCTAGGGAATTGCGGAAAAAATCAGTCTCGGTCTGCAGCAGGTCATTGGTGTGTTTGTGGGCCGTGATGTCACTTAGCACTAAATACACGCCTGCCAATTGATCGCCCAGCCATTGGGGGGTGAGGCTGACATGCTTGTACTGCCTCTTCGGATTAAAGCTGCCAATGGGCAGGCACACATTCACTGTTTCCCCCTGCCAAGCTTGGTGCAGCGCGCCCTGCAGCTGATGATAAATGACTGGGCCAACAACTGTTTGTAGGTTCTGGCCCTGAATGTTATCTAAGGTCTCATTAAAGGCTTTGAGATAAGCGTGGTTGGCAAAATAGTGCTGTTCTTGAACATCTAAATAGGCGACGAGACTCGGCACCGCATTCGCAATCTGCTGGAGGGGGAGTGGACATGGCGGGCTCGCGATCAACGGCTGTGTCACCGGCCGACTGATCACAACGGCGTACTGCCGCTGGTCGGTTTGGTCAACACTGGTGGGTTCGGGCATGGATAGCGCTTGCACAGCAACGCAGCGATCGCGCCCATGCCGGTCGGTGTAGCGCAAGGTTTGTTCGGCAAACGGTTGGCCCTTCAGCGCTCGCACACAGGGGTAGTCTGTGATCGCCAGTGGACGATTTGCCCCATTGGCCAGCGCGATCGCCGTGAGCCCCCAAGCTCTAGAACGATAGTGTTCTTCAAGATAGTCATGAGCGGTAGCGTAGCCCAACAACTCGGCGGCTAAGGCGTTGGCATAAATCAAGCGCCCCTCTGAGTCAAAGATTTGCAGCCCGTCACTGAGGGCATCCCAGAGCGGTATGAGGGCCGCCAGGGTGGATGGCAGGTTGGCATTGCCCAGTGGAGAAGGGAGCGCTGGAGTCAGATCTGACAATGAATTTGATACAGGAGTCGAAGACAACAGATCCACCGCTCGAAAATGATGAGTCAAAAATTTTTGATGCCAATACTGCAACGATTGTTGCGGCTCGCGTCACAAGGGGGTGAGTGAAAGGGTAAAGAATTGTCGCGATCTCAAGCCCTTATCATATTTACCAGCATGCCCCGTTCCATCAGGAAGCTGAAAACGAGGGCGATAATCCGCAACGAAATGTAAAAACTTGAATTGTTGATCGATAGGACTTTTGTTCTAGCATAGTAGCTAGGCTGAATGCCGTGTGTGAGTCTATGTCTTCATTGTCTGCTGCGGTTCGGTTAGCGCCCTTAGAACTTAAGTTTTTATTGCTATTGCTCCCCCATCCTCATTACCGGGCAGCTATGACAGCAATTTGCCCCCAGCCAAAGTTGTCAGGGGTGCAGCGCGATCGCCTCTGCCAGCAGCTACGACAGCGAAACTGGATTGACTACGAAGAAATCGTCACCCGCTTTGGCCTCACTGCCCATGGCCGCACTCTGTTAGACCTGGATACTTCAGTATGGCCAATTACCCCCGACGAAAAATATGTCTTGCAGTCGTGCCAATACCGCAGCATCACGCCGGGCCAAATCTCTGCCAAAGTGCCAGATAATCAGCGCCAGCGCCTGATTGTTGTCCTCGCTGAGCAGCAGCTCGTCCGCATTACCCAACGCCGGTTGGGCGACGTTTGGCTCACCGCCGCCGGGCAGCAGTTTCTGCGAGATGAGTACGTGCCTCAGGGCGATACGCTGACCATTAGCTGGACGCTGATGGGCCACTATCTACAATTTATGCGCCATGCTGCGAGCCACGGTGACTGTGCCACTCCGGCCCTCACTCAGCGCCACGATCGCGATATTGTCGCACCGCTCCCGGTAGAACCCAAAATGTCTAGTCTTTGAAGCGCTGGCAATTTCCTTTCTCACAGGAGCCTTCGGCGGGGTGAGTGGCCATGAACCCGTCAAGCCCGGAGTCGTGTGGTTCCCATCAGCCCAGCTGCCCGTCATGATAGTGAGACTGATGCTGTGGTCTCGTTGTAATGTTTGTTTGCCAACCCCCTCCGCCCCTACAACCGGGTGACGAGCTGATGGTCATCGCGCCCAGTGGGGCGCTACGAGAGTTGACGGCATTTCAGGCTGGCGTGGCCATCTGGGAAGCTCGGGGATACCGGGTCAAGCTACTGCCCGGGTTGGATGAACAGTGGGGCTATTTAGCAGGGCGTGATGATCATCGTCGCCAACAGCTGCTGACGGCCTGGCAAGCGCCCACCTGTCGGGGCATTCTCTGTGCTCGCGGCGGCTACGGTGGCACTCGCCTGCTCGAAAATTGGCAGTGGCCGACCACGTCGCCTAAATGGCTGATCGGCTTCTCCGACATCACCAGTTTGCTGTGGAGCTTAAGTCAACAAGGCATTGCCAGCGTGCACGGGCCGCTACTGACCACGCTGGGTCAAGAACCCGACTGGTCGCGGCAGCGGTTGTTTGACTGGGTGAGCGGTCGGGCGATCGCCCCCTTGCAGGGGGTGACCTGGCAGCCTGGGCAAGTGACCGGCAGACTACTGCCCGCGAACTTGACCGTGGCGACCCATCTGCTTGGCACCCCCCATGAGCCTGATTTGAACGGTGTGATCCTCGCGTTTGAAGACGTTACCGAAGCGCCCTATCGTCTTGACCGGATGCTCACGCACTGGCGGATGCTGGGCAAGTTTGCCCCGGTCGCGGGCGTGGCAATTGGTCGGTTTAGCCGCTGTGATGCCCCGGATGGCATTCCCAGCTTGGATGTGGAAACCGTGCTGCGCGATCGCCTCAATGATTTAGGCATTCCCGTTGTCGCCGAGCTCCCGTTTGGTCACGATGGCGTTAATGCGGTTCTGCCTGTCGGAGCTGCCGCCACCCTGGATGCCGACGCCGGCACCTTGACCGTGCATCGCTAGCGCCAGGGTTTTAGCTTGCGCCCTAAACCTTGAACCTTAAAACCCCGCGATCGCGCGTGTGGGGGATCTGTGCGCCGCATTCGATTAGCAAAGGCGCGCTAACGCAGTCTGGGCTTACTTCGCCACGCCAGCGGCAGCGGCAGTATCAGTTGAGGCACTACGGCAATAGCCCTTGACTGAGTTCATCATTGTCGCGCCACAAAACTCTGTGTTGTGAACGGTGACGTCGTTCATCCGGGCGTTTCTCAGGTTGGCCCCACTCAGGTCAGCGCCTGTCAGGTTGACCGAATGAAACCGCGTCCAACGCAAATCAGCATCCTGCAGATTGGCTCCCCTGAGATCAGCATCTCTGATATCAACCCCAATCAAACGACACCCCTGACAGCTTTTAGTCAGCCGTAGTCGCCACACCCGAATTGGCGCTTCAGCCTGCAGCACCGTCAGCACCAGCACCGTCGTCAGCAGAATTCGGAGCAGCTTCATTTCAACCTCTTGAGGTGAAAACAAATAAAGTTCACCATTAGCTTGACGGCAATTGCCCTCGACGGCGGTAACAGGGTTATCCAAATATTAAGGGGCAGCCTCTCTCTGCCCCCAGGGCTGACATTACGCAAAGCTCTACCATCAAGGGTTGGAGGATTCTGCGCAGGAAATAAAGTTTTGTAACACAATAGAGGAGTAGATTGTTGGTCGAAAACACGATGACGGTTACCCAAGATGCGCCTCAATCGCTCCAAACTCCGCAAACGCTGCCGGCGGGTGGCCCCGATCGCGATCGTTTCGACTGGGCTGAGGCTTGGTATCCCGTTCACTATGTCGAAGATTTAGACCCCACTGGACCGACTCGCTTCACGCTGCTAGATCAAGACATTGTTATCTGGTGGGAGCCCCAGGCCGCCACCTGGCGAGTCTTTGCCGACCAGTGCCCTCACCGCCTGGCGCCCCTGTCCGAAGGACGCATCAACGAGGCCGGGCAGTTGGAATGTCCGTATCATGGCTGGGCGTTTTCGGGAGAGGGCGCTTGCGAACACATTCCTCAGGCCGCCGCCGACAGTGAAGCGCTGACCTCGAATCGGGCTTGTGCGAAGTCAATGCCGACCACCGTGCATCAGGGACTGCTCTTTGTGTATCCGGGCAAGGCTGAAAATGCCGCCCAGGTGCCCGTGCCCGGTATCGACCCGTTAGTCGAGGAGCCCGATGGCTGGGTACTGCTCAACACCTTTCGCGATTTGCCCTACGACGCCCTGACCCTGCTCGAAAATGTGTTGGATGCCAGCCACATTCCCTACACCCACCACGAAACCGTGGGCAAGCGCGAAAATGCCGCCCCTATGGAAATGGAGGTTTTAGAGTCGGGCAAGCAGGGCTTTAAGGGTCTCTGGCCTGAGGGGCCGCGTAAGGGCCAGCTGGGTACCCAACACACCACCTTCATTGCGCCCGCAATGATGTATCACGATCTCACCTCTAAGCAGTTTGGGCGCACCCTGACGGTGGTCTACGCCACGCCCATGCGCAAGGGGAAATGTCGCTTGTTTGCGCGCTTCCCGTTCAAGTTTTCATCCAAGCTGCCAAGCTTTTTTATCAGGCTGACGCCCCGTTGGTATAGCCATGTAAGCAACAATCGCGTGTTAGAAGACGACCAAATCTTTTTGCACCTGCAAGAAAGGCTGCTGGAGCAAGCTGGCAATAAATCCTATGCTCAGGCCTGTTATTTACCCACCCCGGCCGATCGCTACGTCATGGCTTTTCGCCGCTGGGTGAGTGATTTTCAGGCTGATCCCTTCGCAGGGCAAGCTTTACCGCCCCGAATGACGACTTCGGCCCTGATGGATCGCTACCAATCGCACACGCAGCACTGCAGCAGTTGTCGACGGGCGCTGCAGCGGATTCAGCAACTGCGTCGGGGCGCGATCGCCGTGAGCACGATTGCCTGGTCGGCAATTCCCTTAGCGATCGTCTTTAGCAATGGTCTGTCGGTCAGTTTGGCCAGCGCCCTGACGGCTGTCCCCTTAGTGGCGGGGGGGCTGTGGTTTGGGCTCGGCACCCTAGAGCGCAAGTTTTATGACGGTGATCCCATTCCACCTCGCAACGTGGCGAAGTAAGCAATGGTGGCAATCAGATCACCTAATTGCCACCATTGCCTATGTCCAGCCCGGCGACGCCGTGCTAACAACACGCTTCAGATCGGGGGTGATCTCGACGGTGTAGACAAAGGGCGAAGACCCCGGTGGGGTCGGCGGCGTGAGCGCACTACCGTCGGGCCGTCGGGGAGAAAAGAACGACTCGGCACTGATGACCAGGTTGCCACTGGCGTTGGTACCGACATTCGTGACGTTCAGCGTGTTGCTGTTGCCATTGTTTAAAACAGCGGATAGGTAAGCGGCGTCTAGCAGCTCACCATCAGCAGGGTTGATGCGTCCCAAGACGGAAACTTTGGCCCCGCCCCCCTGACCATAGTTCCTTAGCCAAGCCTGTTCGGCATCGTTGGCGGCGCGACGAAAGTCCTGCGTGGGGGTGCCCTGGGTCCCATCCACCGTGAACACGCCGTACAGGCTATTGCCATCCCAGGCGATGCCGAGCCCGCGCCCATCGGTGCCAGTGACTTCATAGTCAGTGCGAATCCAGTTGTTGGCGGGGTTGGCGCTATCAAAGCTGGCGACAATCGGGTTTTGATTATTGGCACTCACTTGATTGGTGCCGATGTAAACTGTTCGACTGCCAAAGGTAATGCGGGCCGCCCCAGTGGCGGCGATTTCGGCCTCACTGTTACCGGCATTAAATTTCGGCACCCCGGTGGGAATCGACACCTGCAGGGCCGCGGCATCGACTGGGGGAAAAATTGGATTGTCGGCAGCGATAAAGCCCGGCGGCGCGAGGGGATTGTCAGAAACAAGAAAGAGCTGCTGCCCCAGTGGCGTATCAAGCCAGATTTGTTGGGTGCCGATCAGGTTGGCGATCGCCTCAATCTGGCCGGTAGCCCCCTGCAGCTGAAAGATGACATCGTTAAAGTCGCCATCCGAGCGGCCATCAAAGCGAACATCTTCCATCGCGAAGACACCGGGGCGAATTTCGCCAATGTGCACGCGTCCAGCGGGGTTGGCGCTAGCGACAGAAAAGAGCGGTCGCAGCGACCCCTCGGCGGTAGGATTTTCAAAGACGGCCTGCACCGAACCATTGGGCACTAGCATAACCGCCACCCGCGTACCGCCAGGAAACGTGATGCCCTTAGCGCCCGCAGCCTCACCACCGTTGCGATTTTTCTCGCCCAACTCGCCGGTGAGGCGTGCCGCTTCGACCGCATCATCGATCACGATATAGCCCTCAGGGGAATTGCTCAAAGCGCGCCGTGCGGCCTCTTGAATAAAGGCCGGAGAGCCCGGTGCGATCCCGTCCATGCCTTCCAGACTGAAAATTGCCAGTTGGCCGCGGTAGGCCCCACTATCGGCTAAGAATTCGATCGCGACCTGGCCGTTAGCGGCGACGTTAAAGGTGCCGGGCCCCAAATCCGCCTGTTCGACTTGGAAGGTTTGCCCATCTAAGGTCAGGGTCGTCGTGTCGTCTTCGGTCTGGAGAGCATGGAGCGTTGCGGCTGAGAGCGCATCGCCCCACACTTGAGCGGCGAACAGTGCCCCTTCATCTCCCGATGTATCAACAGGATTAATCTGATCGTCAATGAAATGTCCGAGTTCTTCGATAAAGACACGCAGTAAGTGTTCGGGCTGATCAACGAGTAAGGTTTCGGGCGGGCCAAACAGCTCTTGGGCGAGAAAAATCGTGTCAGTGTCGGCGGCATAGGCCCCTTGAGCCATAAGTTCAGCCATCGGCAAGATGACCACTTGCGGCGACGCCTTGCCAGCAATGAGGTCTTGCAGCAGATCTTGAGCGGTCGTTGTCGTTGCTGCTTCGCCAAAAGTCAGAGCCAAGGCTGAGTCGCTGTCAGGGTGGCTGATAAAGTCGTCGAGTGCGGCCTGAGCCGCTGCCCACAGCTGGGCTGTGGCCTCACCGAGCAGGTGGTCAGCATCGCTGTCAGCGCCGGGCAGTGCGGTATCCCCAGGCTCCGTGAGGAACGTCAGGGTGATGGACGATCCGCCGATCGCCTCTAACTCTGCGTCAAGTGCAGCCTCAAACTCGGGTAGCAGTGGTGACTGCTTGAGACCGAATGCGGTATCGGGCAGCATCGATGGTGCCTCAGCTTCTCCAGCTGCAGGCAGCGGCAAGGTTTCTGCCGCGAAAACAAGCTCATTGCTCAACATAAGTCTGGATCTTTTCGTTGCCGGTATGAGTGCAGTTGGTAGAAGCACACCCGGAGAACGAAGGATGAGCGATCGCGGTATCCGTGATCGGCGATCGCCGATTTTGCCCAGTCCAGCCGGGGGCGGATGTGGATCAGAAGACGCGCTAGCGAGAGCAATCTCACCTTGGCAAATTCATCAACCCCAGTCACCCAGTGCCCAACTGGACGTCTCTAAACTTCTTTCACTCAACCGTGCCGGAAACCGGATTTTTTTGATCTTTCAGAGACCGGCAGAATCTAGACAGGGAGAGGCTTTCCTTGATTTCAGTAACACCACTGAGAGGCCTCCCCAACCCCGGCAAAATCTCTCCGCGATTGTCACCAAGCGATCGCCCCAGCGTCCGTACAATGACTGATCCTGATACGCAAAAAATATGGCCGTCTCTCCAACAAGAGACAGCCACAAATATCCTGCACTGCAGCGGGGATGCTGAGCGAGGCAAACTGATCGCTACGACTAATACCAACTCTCTGAAACTGGGCTACAGAGCTTCCTTTCGACTCCGCGCAAGGAACGTCGGCTGAGCAGAATCGGTCACGCAGTGTCTCCTACTGGGAGAAAGCTGACTTGTCTGTGTAGCTGTAATTCGTAGAACTGGTATGACTACACATTGATTTGTTTGTGGGGTTTGTCCTTATCCAACGTCCACAGGGTGTCAAGATCGCGCAAATAAAATAGCCCAAAGCAGGCGGCTAGCATCGGCCAAGCGGCAAAAAAGAGAATGTTAGGCGGCGTAAACGGGTCTAGGTAGCGGGCAAATGAAACTAGCGTAGACAACCCGTGCATGAGCAGCACGGCACCATAGGTCCAGGTTTTTTTGAAGCCCGCCATAAATCCTAAAACCAGCAAGAGCTGAACGGTGCCGATGCCATACACCAGCGATCGCCCTAACCCCTGCAGGCCATAAAAAGCGGCAAAGACTTGACTGGCATGATCGGGGGCAAAAAATTTATCGAGTGCCCAAACCAGCATCACAATAAACACGCCCAACCGCAGCAAAAACAATACGAGCGGGACTCGTCCACCAACATTTTGTTGACTCACCATGATGAATTCCTCAAGGCTGTTCCCCCCAAGCATCGAACATTCACCTAAGAAAACGCTGAGTAGATCCTTGTTTTTGGCTGTTGAGCAGGCTGCTAGGTAAAGGCTCAAGGATGAGGGCCACTGGTATGGGATGACGCATCATCGCCATCTGGCTCGACACCTAGGGCACCTCCCCGAGTCTAGGCCAATTGCTGACTGCCAGGGAGCAGTGTGTCAATCACATCACCAGGACAGACAGGATTTCTGTCAGGGTTGGGCACTGCCACTCCCCTGGCATCGGGGAAGCTGTTTTGAGCCACGTGCTCGCTGGGCTACTGGGCCTGCATCTCAATCTGCTGTAGAGCGCGATAGGCTTCGAGCGCTGCCGCCTGCTCAGCAGCTTTGCGCGATGCCCCCACCCCCGAGCCCAGACAGCGATCGCGAAACCAGACCTCAGAGCGAAAGCGGGCTGGGTCACCATGCAGCAAGTTAACTTCGACGGTGCGATAGTCGGGCAGCACTTTAAAGCGTTTTTGGGTCAGCTCCTGCAGGGCCGTTTTGGGGTTGTGAGCGGCGGGATTCTTGAGCAGGCGCTGGGCCAGCGTTTCGAGATGGGGGTCGAGCCACGGGCGCACCAGCTGCAGGTCGCCGTTGCTTAGATACAGCACCGCCAAAATGGCTTCCATCGCATCGGCCAAGCGCTTGGGTCGCGCCGCCTGATCACCGGCTGCCGCACTCGACACTTGCAAAAATGCTTCAAGCCCCAAGGCTGTAGCAATTTCGCTGAGGGTTTGATCGCTCACTAGGTGCGATCGCACCATCGTTAACTCGCCGACCAAAGCCTGGGGATACTTTTCCATCAGGTATTCGGCGGCGGCCAATCGCAGCACCGAATCACCCAAAAATTCCAGTCGTTCGTTATTGCACTCTGATGACGACGAGGCATGTACCAGGGCCTGATCGAGCAGATCCCAGCGGATGGCCTGATCGGGAATGCCCAGGTGCTGCACACAGCGGCGTAGATTCGGCGGGGGGGGCAAGGGCGGGTCAAAATCAGTCATGGCCAATGTATTAACAGTGATGTGGCAGCGCCGTGGGGAGCGACGGGCAGCGAACCTTCTCGTTATATCAAATCCCTTAGCGGTTCACGGATGAGGCAGCTGACACCAATCCAATCCCCCCGCCGCCTCTTAAGGCTACGCTCCCGCCGTTGTCATTAGCGAGCCGCAGTCAGGTTGGAATACTTTTAATCGCCGGATCGCTGGCGACAAGGTCCTTCCCTGCACCTTGAACCCTTTACCGTTCTACCCTCTGCTATATTCAGCCGCGCTCGTGGCCGTGAGATGGCAGGCGCGGGCTGGCAGTGGGTCGTAAAAACCAAGATGTGGGCGATTGGCATCTTCGCCACTGGGCAAGTGCCACACAATCAAGTCAGAATCGCGATCGCTAACGCCACAGAGACGGGCGTATCCCCATCTGACGCTTGGTTTTAGAGCCTCGGACTTAATCGGGCTGTTCCCACGGGACGGTGGCAGGAGCCAACATCACCATGCCATCAAGCTGGAGATAGTCTTCTTCAAAAGCGAGGGTACCGCTAATGGCTTTGAGCGAACCCAGCAGCCGAGAAAACTCTCGTAATTCTGGATCACCCCCCGACATCACCGGAAAGAAGCGGGCTGCCAGCGCTCGGACGGGGGCCAGATTGGCGAAGACATAGCCTTGATTATCGGCGGGAAAGTCTTCGGTAGAGCCTAAAAACCGCAGGGCATTTGGCAGGGCTTGGGCGGGTTCTAGCTCTAGAACGCTGGAGAGGGAGCCTAGACTAGTCGTCAAGATCAGCGTATCGTCGCTGGCCCAACCATGTCCTAAAAAACTGTCGAGCTGACCATTACTGTCGAAGTCAGCCTGCCAGTTGGAGATAGCCCCCATGGGAGTCGCCTGGGTCTCAACCGTGAGGCCGATATCTTCGCCCCAAATCTGGTCAAGTTTTGCCAGGGTTGCCTCTGCCGTCGCGCGATCGCTGGTTTGTAACGCGACGCCGAGGCCAATGTCTAACCCTGGCAAAAAGGTAGTGAGAGGCGTATCTTCAGTGGGGAAGAGAAAGACACTAAAGCCCTGATCCATCCAGCTAAAGACATCTTGATCCAGGTCAAGTCCGGTGGCGAGGCTGAAAAAACTCCGAGCCTGCTCTAGAACCTCACTGGTTTCCTCCTCGGCCTCCAGGATGGCTGAAGCTTCTTGCCAAGCAGCAGCTAGGTCCTGACTACTAAACAAACCATAGCTATTGCCCGGAATATGCTCTAGGACCTGCTGCGGAGCCGGCTCATTCACCGCCATCAAAGTTTGTAAAAGCGGGTCGTCATAATAGCCGCGTCCCTGCACGCGAATGCCCTGAGCGGTGGGATAAATCAAGACTTCAATGCTGCTATCAATGTCTAAGGCAGCCAGTTGCGCCGGATCAGGCGAAAAAATACTGGGAGGCAGAGTAGCGCCACCAGGGAACAGGTCCGCAACCGCCAAGTCGGTCAAAGAATACTTGACCATTTCTGATAGATTGCCATAGCCAATGCCCAGCGCCCCATCATATTCAGGATGGGCCAGCGTCCGTAGAAATCTATCGTCGGTGGCAAGGGCCGTAGTTGCAGTCTCTGGCCGCTGATCAAACCAAGTGCGCAGAGCGACTGGGTTTTCGGCGGCGACAACCACATCTGGTAGCACGGCGATCGCCAAGCCGGGAATGTCGGGAAAAGGAAAGTCAGCGGCGGTCGGATCGGGGAAGTCGGCGGGCAGCTCCTCAATCGGCTCGTCGATCACCTCACCGGGAACCGGGGAGTCTACCGGCGAGAGTTCAGGGCTCGAGCCGGCTTTCTGCTGATCGGCGGGGTCTAGCGGCAGCGGGGCGGCAGAGTCCGTGGGGGCCTCGTCAGGGAGTGGGGTGAAGAAGTCATCGTCTAGCGCTAGGTCTTGCGGCTGCCAGTAAAGAATGTCGATTGTCTGATAGGTCTCGACTGCCGGTGCGGTGCCGCGCAGCTCGCTGACCGTCTCAATAAACCCACTGAACTCACTTGATTGGGCAATCGGGGCAATCAGCACCTCGTGGTTCGCGAGTGCAGTGACGACTGGCAGAGTGCTGTCGGCTGTGTCTAACGGCATGAGTGCCACGGCCACTGTGTCACCGAGCCAAGGGGCAACGTCGGTTTGGTAATCCAGTTCAGTGGGCAAAAAGGGCAGTCCGCCGATGTCCAGGGGTGCCCCGATTTCTGCTTGCAGCTGCTGTACGAGGGCGTATTGTTCGAGCTGCTGCCACGTCTCGTCGCGGGTATCGAGCAAGATGACGTAGGCCAAATCGGGTGGCAGGTGTTGAGCCGCCTCTGGCGCGGTGGTGTCAGCGATCGCCTGACCGGTTGGCTGCACAATGGCCGCCACCGTTGCGATCGCCATGATCGCTTGCAGTTGAGATACTTTCGCCACCATTGTCTCCTGTTGCTAAAGTGAAGCTGGTTTCAACAATTGCCCAGGCCAGTGTTCCCGCAGGCCGTTGTGATGTCTCTACAGACATTTCACGTGAACAGAGTCAGTTATGCAAGCTGCCGCGTTGTGCCCAAATCGTAATTGAGTGAGTAGCGGCACTGGTGTCATCATTGGGCCTGTCGCGCGCACATCGTGAGCGGTTGCCCTTAAATGGTTTAAGCGGTGCAACGCTGCCCACGTCACTGGCGGCGCACCCGGTTCCACCGGACAGGGGTTGGAGGCGAGTTCTGAACAGCATTAAAAAAGCCTATGAGCATGACTCATAGGCTTTTTTAATGCCTTCAGACCGTTAAAAGGTTATTCAGCGGCGCAGGGATCAGCGGCACAAGGGTCAGCAGCGGCGCAAGGGTCAGCGGCACAGGGATCAGCCTTGCCAGCACAGGGGTCAGCGGCACAAGGATCGGCGGCACAGGGGTCAGCGGCACAAGGATCAACGGTTTCGGTATCAGTCGTACCCGCGCAGGGGTCGCTGCCCGTCGCGCAACCCACAGTGCCGACCGTTAAGGTTGCCGCAATGGCCAGCGCACCAAAATATTTTGCATTCATTAGGATTTTCCCCTCAGTTTTGGAAATGAACTGTCTTAAGCATGAAGACTGGGCAGAGTGACTCGCAGAGACACCTGAAGTCAATTAACCCTGGTTACCTGAGATTTTCCTGAGAAACGCTTAAGGATTTTGACGGTCACCAAATTCAGGCCGCCGCGATCGCCACGTCAGGGAAACCTCACAACAGGTTAAGAGAAGGTTAGGGCAATCTCTGGGCAATCGCAAGGGCGGGGCGCTTCAATCACATCATCAGGACGAACATGTTGCTGTCAGTACTCAGCAGTGCCACAGCCCGGCAATTGAGATGCGTTGGGCACGGCTCTTCTCACGTGCCAAGCGCTGGTCAAATGCTGATGGTGCGCAGTGGGGCTGCAACCGGTTCGGGCTGTCCTGAGCGTCCGCCCGAACCGGTTGCAGCCCTGACCGCTCGCTGTCCTAGTCTTTGAACTTGGTCATGAATGAATTGGGGGTAGCCACTTTTGTCGGCAGTTGCCAGAGGTCGCTCAGGGTCGTGACGCGATAGCCCTGCGATCGCAGCTGGGGCAAAATCAGCCGCAGCGCGGCGGCAGTATTTTGCGATCGCGCCACCGAGCCCCCATGCAACAGCAAAATTGCCCCCGGAAAAATATGCTGGGCGACATACTGAGCGGTAAAAGCGGGCTCCGCCGTGCGAGCTAACGTATCCAACGGCAGCATCGATGCGAGGGCAAAGCTCGCTTCGTAGCCGGGCGCCCGTTTGAGGACTTCCCACATGTAGGGGGTATAGAGGGCCCGACCGGGGCGATACCAGCGAATGGGGTGGGCGGGCAGGTGCTGCTGCAAGCGCTGGTGCGTTGCCTGAAATTGGGCCTCAAACAGAGCAGTTGACTGCAGGGCAGGCCAGGTATCGACGAAGCCGTGATTGGCGACCTCATGACCTTGAGCAACCATATCGGGCAATAGCTCAAAGTCTTGGTTGAGGTGACTGCCGATGACAAAAAAAGTTGCTCGAGCGTTCTCATCGGGATTCGATACACTCTGGTTATGGGTCGCGATCGCATCAAGAATCCATCGGGTCGAGCAAGGGGCCGATTCTCCGGGCACGGGCACATCGTCGATGGTTAAGGCCACGACGGCGGCATCGGTGGGTTTATAGAAGGTGGCGTGGGGAAAAATCAACGATAGATTTTCCACCGCTTTTTGAGGCCAATTGAACATCACCGTTTACTCCGCTTGACACCGATGTGTGTGCACCAATGGACACATCCTGTTTGGCTGGGTCAGCAACTGTCGGGCAAGTGACGACAAGGATTCATTGGCCTCACTATATTGGTCTGCAACGGTTCCGTGCAGCGATCGCTCGGGAACTGGTTTCACCTACATTTTTCACCCCATGGCCAAACAGAGTGCCGGTCTTTTGATGTATCGTCTACACTCCCAGACGCTGGAAGTGTTGCTGGTGCATCCTGGCGGCCCCTTTTGGCGCAAGCGCGACCTCGGCGTTTGGACGATTCCTAAAGGTCTGGTCGAAGCGGGAGAAGATTTGTTCCATACTGCCTGCCGTGAGTTTACTGAAGAAACTAGCCTGATTCCCCAAGCGCCGTTTTTAGAACTGCCGGAAATCAAACAGTCGAGCAAACGGGTCAAGGCCTGGGCCTTTGAGGGCGACTGTGACCCGACCCAGGTGTTTAGCAACAAATTCACGATGGAGTGGCCCCCCAAATCTGGCCAGATGCAAGAATTTCCCGAGGTCGATCGCGCTGCCTGGTTTTTACCTGCCGCCGCCAAACGCCACATGCTCAAAGCTCAACTCCCCTTGCTCGAAAGCCTCAGAACCCAGCTCCGGGCCTTACATCTGCAGTTGGAGTGAACCGATCAAGCGGTAGGGCTACAGCGTACCAGTGAATTTTGTCGGTAAGCTGGGAAGAGCCCCCCGCCAAACTGATGATGCTGAAATTTGCCCATCCTCAAGTTCGACAGCTAGCCGATCAGCTGATGCAGCCCGCCCTCATTCGCATCATCGATAACATTCGCAAGCAACTCGACAGCTCTGATTGGCAGGGCACTTATCATGAAACCCAACTCTGGCCTGAGGGCATGGCCGAAACCGTCCTGCATCGGTTTAAAGCGCTGCAGGCCCAGCTCAGCAGCGCCACCCCCGAGGCGGCTGACGAGATTCGTGACGAGCTGGCCCAGCTACCTCAACCGTTTCCGGGCTATGAGCTGCATTTGACTCACGACGAACAGATGCGCATCGTAGACGTCTGGGAACTGTGCTACTGCGTCTGTTTTGAGCAGTATCCGGTCGCCACCGAGGAAGCGGTCACGATTGATCAGTCCCTGATTGATCGCGAGATTAACGATGTCGATTGGCTGGTGCTCGATCGCAAAGCCAAATCAATTGTGGAAGAAGTCTTTACCAACTTAGGGGCCGATACCGAATGCTAGAACTCCACTGCCATACCACCTGCTCAGACGGTACTTTAACCCCCGCAGCGCTGGTCGAGGCGGCGATCACCGCTGGTGTCAAAGCCCTGGCGATCACCGACCACGACACCCTGGCCGGTTGGGATAACGCGATCGCCGCCGCAGGTGACCAGCTAGAGATTGTGCCCGGCCTGGAACTCAGCACCGTGCATCGCGAGCGATCGCTGCACATTTTGGGCTACTACCCTGACCGCACCCAGTTGGAGAAGCCTTTGCAAGCGCGTATTCAAGGTCGCCACCGGCGATCGCAAGCGATGGCCGACAAGCTCGCCGCGTTGGGCTATCCGATTGAGCTGCCGTCGATGCCAGGTGACATGGCACCGGGTCGTCCCCACATCGCCCAAGCCCTTGTCCGAGCCGGACATGTCAACCACCCGCAAGAAGCTTTCACCCGCTGGATTGGCGAAGGTGGCCCCGCCTATGTGCAGTACGATAAGTTTTTGGCCACTGAGGGCATTCAGCTCTTGCTCAGCTGCGGTGCGGTGCCCGTGTGGGCGCATCCTCATCTCTTTCGCGGCGGTACGGTCAAGTCGGTGCTGCCCGAGCTGGTGGCCGCTGGCCTGATGGGCATTGAGGTCTATCACCCCACCCACAGCCCCAGCGACATCCGCAAGCTCGAAGACCTGTGTGATGAGTACGACTTGTTGATGACCGGCGGCAGTGACTATCATGGCCCCACCGATGCCCAAAAGCAGCCGGGTGTGCAACTCAATGGACTGCACGTGCCATTATCTTTGCTGTCCCCGCTCAAGCAGGCGGCGATCGCCCTGAAACACGATCTCCCCAACGAAGTCCCAGCCAGTTAAGCGATCGTCCTGAGGCGAATTGGAGACTACCCTGACGGGCTCCCACTGACTATCGGTATCACCAGCCCCACCCTTATCGCCGCTCTTACCATGCTCTGTATTGAAGAACTCCTCACCCTTGAAGCCTTCCAACAGTTGCCGAAAGAACAGTTGGACTGGGCCTGCGATCGCGCCACCGAGGTGAAGCTCCCGGCTGGAGCCACCCTGACCAAAGAAGGGGATGATCCCAGTGGCTTTTTCATTCTCTTGAAAGGTCAGATCAGCCTGACGCGGCTGAGCGAAGGCGTCGAAATGCCGATTGGGCAGCATACGGCCCCCGCCTTTTTTGGGGAAATACCGGTATTGACCGAAGCGCCGGTGCCCGTTTCGGTTTATACCCTGACTGACTGTTATTTGTATCAGCTCAACTGCTGCGACTTTCTCACCCTGCTGCACAACTGTCGTGGCTTTGAGCGCAGTATTTTTCGCGTGGTGCAAACGCGGACGCGGGGGCTAGAGTCCTTTCTGCGGGGTCGCGAAAAGATGGCCGCTTTGGGCAACCTTTCCGCTGGGTTAGCCCACGAACTCAACAATCCTGCTGCTGCCCTAGTCCGAGCCATGAGCGATGTGGTGCCCGCCATTCGCGAACTAGAGCATATGAACTTGGTGTACGGTCAGGCCCAGGTTGACCCCGCCCACACGCAGGAGTGGCAAGCAATTCGCGATCGCGGCTATGAAACCATCTTGCATCAAACGTTGGATGCAATGACCCTCAGCGATCGCGAAGACGAACTGCTGACCTGGCTCGAAGACTATGGCGTTGCCGAAGCCTGGAAGCTGGCTGAACCGCTGGCGGCAGCGGGCATTGAAGTAGAGACGCTAGAGCATCTCACGAGTCGCTGGCGCAATGAAGCCGGGGAACTGCGGGATCAAGGGGTGCGCTGGCTCGCGCTCTCGTTTGACATGATGTCGATGATCAAAAATGGCCTCAGGGGAGCCGAACGCATCGCCGACCTCGTCCATTCGATGAAGTCTTACTCCCACCGCGATCAGGGCGCTCAGCAGCTAGTCGACGTGCACGATGGCCTGGAAGATACCCTCAAGCTCTTTTCCTACAAGCTTAAGCAGGGGGTGAAGATCTGTCGCCATTACGACTCATCCTTGCCCCAAATCTGCGCCTACGGCAGCGAACTCAATCAAGTCTGGACTAATCTGATCGACAACGCCCTTTATGCGATGGCAGAACAAGGCACCCTCGAAATTCGGACGGAGCGTGATGGCAACTATGTGCGCATTGAGGTCATCGATTCGGGCGCTGGCATTCCCGCCGATGTGCAATCGCGCATTTTTGAGCCGTTTTATACCACCAAGGAGATGGGGCAAGGTTCTGGCTTAGGACTCGATGCGGTGAGTCGCATTATCCACAATCGCCACAAAGGCATGGTGAAAGTCGCTTCAGAACCGGGCCGCACCTGTTTTACAATCTTTTTGCCTATTCCCCCAGCCTCTGGTGAGTCACCTCAGGAAATTAAGGAGGCGATCGCGAGCAGCTGATCTCACTGGGATCAGCCGGTCTGCTGCGGAGCGCTGAGCTCAAAACAGCCGGCCCCATTTGTGACCGGAGGGCATGGCTGTTGGGTGGCTTCCTCCGCAAAGCGTCAGCACATCGTGCATCGCAGCTTGAGGGTCTGGGTATAACGCTATAGTTTGGCTAAAACGCATCTCATCAGGAGAGATTTCATGCAGCTTCAGTACCTGTACACCCGTCTCAACGTCGAAAACTTCAAAGCTTGTAAGGCTTTTTATCAAGATGTTTTAGGGTTGCCGATCAAGTTCGAAGATGATGCCGATGAGTATGTCGAATTTGATACGGGTGCCGTTCTGATTACGCTCTTCAACCGCGCAAAAGTTGCCGATTTTGTCTCTCGGGATGAAAGTCTCAGCTATGACCCCCATAGTGCTCAGGTCGTGCTTTCCTTCAAGGTCAATGACCTCAGGCAAGCGACGCTAGCCCTGCAGGAACAGGGGATAGAAATGCTGGCTCCTCTCACGAGTTATCCAGAGCGGGGCTTTATCTCGACCTGTTTTCGTGACCCCGATGGCAACCTGATCGAACTAGAAGAAATGACTGACGTCACGATTAGCTAGATTCATTATTGGGCAGGGAGTTGAGGCGAACATTTGGAGTTCAGAATTCGGAGTACCCTGCGTTAAGAGCAGAGCCCTACGGAGTTTGGCATTGGGATTTATGAGTCCCTGGCGTTAAGGGCTGACCGAGTCCTACCAGGTTGCAAGTTTTGAATTTGAACTGCCCGCTGGGAAGGGGACTCGGCCCCCAGCGACTGCTCGCTCGCTGAAAGCCTTCCCGCAGGGTAGAGTCACTCGCCGCAATGCGGCATTGAGATTTGGAAATTTCACATTTCGAACTCCGCATTCTGCTAGCGCGTCCCGGTGTTTTTCGCTGCCCTAGTTCTCATCCCATGACTAACCCACCCCAAAGTTCGCTGCGCCAATACCTAACGGCTGAGGACGATCGCGAACGCCACGCCACCTGGTTAGAACTGTTTTTTGATCTGGTCTTTGTTTTTGCGATCGCCGAGGTCGCCCATCTGCTACATAGCGATCCGACCTGGGCTGGTATCGTCGGATTCGTCGCGCTGTTTGTGCCCGTCTGGTGGCTGTGGATCGACTTTAGCTACTATGCCGACCAATTTGATATCGATCGCGGCCCCTATCGTTTAGTCATGCTGGGTGTCATGTTTGGGCTGGTGATTATGGCCCTGACCATTCACGATGCGCTGCAGGGCGGCTCGGCCGCATTTGCCACTGCCTATGCCGCGTTAAGGTTCGTCATCATCTTTTTGTATGTTCAGGCTTGGCGCTTGGTGCCCCCGTCACGCGAACTCACTGCTCGCTATGCGATCAGCTTCTCTGTCGCCTTTGGTCTGTGGCTATTATCGATCGCCGTACCCGAACCGGCGCGCTTTTGGCTGTGGGCGATCGCCCTGCTGATTGAAGTCAGCAACGGCCCCATCACCTATCTGACTATTCGCACGGTGCCCACCCAAAAATCCCATATGGATGAGCGGTTTGGCCAGTTTGTCATCATCGTCTTGGGAGAAGCCATCATCGCCGTGGTCACGGGCGTTGCTGAAACGACCTGGCAATGGCAAAGTGCGCTGACAGGGGCCGGTGGCTTTTTGACAGCAGTCAGCCTGTGGTGGATGTATTTTGAACGGGCGGACGAATCGACGATCAACCAGGCGCTACGCGGCGGCAAGTTGGCGCTCCTGCGGGCGTATCTTTACGGCTATAGCCACATCCTGGCGTTTATGGGCATTGTGGCCACAGGAGTGGGGATTCAGTTTGCGATTGAGGCGGTCTCAAGTGGCGACTTTGGGGCCGAAGCACGGACGGTGCTGTGTGGCGGCGTGGCCATTTTTTTGGTCGGCGTGACTGCACTGCAGTGGGCCACGCCTCAGTCGCTACCCAGGGGTGTGGTAGGGGCGCGGCTGGTGCTGGCGGCGTTGGCGCTGAGCCTGATTCCGCTGGCGGTGTCGCCGTTCGCGATCGTGCTGGTGCTGAGTCTGTCGCTGGTGAGCTTGAACCGGTTTGACAATATTCCGCTGCGAGTGGATTAGGACGCGGGGAGTAGAGAGTGGAGGGTGGGGAGTAGAGGGTAGAGGGTTATTGCCGGATGGAGGGTCTGCTGGATGAGTCAGCGGGTGGTGGCTGAGCGATCGCGGGCACCACCCGCTTATCTCGACGATTGCAGCAGCTGGGCGATCGCGTCATCTTCACCGCGCCGTCGGGCATAGTCCAAAGCGGTGCGCCCCCACTGATCGACCACCGCCGGATCGGCACCGTATTTTAGCAAAAGTTTCACCAGTTCCCCATGGCCCTTAAAAGCCGCCAGAATGAGAGGCGTCACGCCTTCGCCATCGACCCAGTTGACCTCTGCCCCCGCCGCGATCAGCGCTGCGGCAATCTCGGTGAAGCCGTCGCGGGCAGCGTAGGTCAGGGCCGTGTTGGTGTGATAAATCGAATTGGGATTGGCACCACCGTCGAGCAAGGATTGCACCAGATCGAGATCGCCCGCTAGAGTCGCCGCAATTAGTGGTGGTGGGGCCGACTCACTCGCCGGGGCTGACGCCACGCCCGAGGTCGGGGGCATCAGCGTGCAAGCTGGGGCAAAGATGAGTAGAACTGCGATCGCGCTCCCCGTCAAAAATCGTCCAGAATTCATTGTTTTACCTCGACATCGCAGCGAAAAGGTCAGCGGACTTAATGAGGCCTTAGGGTTGGTGCGGCATACTAACCCTACGAGTTTGTCAGGTTCACGACAGCAGGCCACGGGGTTGGCGGTTATTTGTAAAAGTGTTTGCGATCGCGCGATGTGACGGCAACGGGTGGGGCGATTGTGGGTCTCCCGACTGCCCTGACCAGAGATTGCATCGCTTACCGGCCTGTCCCATAATTTCAATGGCAAACTAAGCCCCACTTAGGTCAGGACGGCGAGATCAGGGTGAAACTGTGAAGCCGCACCCCCTTCATCACCCATAGCTGCGACACGAGAGAGATATGACAACAGTGCAGACGGTTAGCACCACCCCTTATTCTGATCAGAAGCCCGGCACTTCTGGCCTGCGCAAAAAGGTGCCCACCTTTCAACAAGAGCATTATTTAGAGAACTTTGTGCAGTCGATTTTTGATAGCCTCGACGGCATTCAAAATCAGACTCTAGTGCTGGGGGGTGACGGTCGCTATTACAACCGTACTGCCATTCAAATCATTCTCAAGATGGCCGCTGCCAATGGCTTTGGCAAAGTGCTTGTGGGTCAGGGTGGTATTCTCTCCACGCCTGCTGCTTCCTGCGTGATTCGCAAAAATCAGGCCTTCGGCGGCATCATTCTTTCGGCCAGCCACAACCCCGGCGGGCCGGACGAAGACTTTGGCATCAAGTACAACATCGACAATGGTGGCCCCGCGCCCGAAAAGGTCACTAGTGCGATTTTCGACTGCAGCAAAACCATTCGTGAATACAAAATCTTGGATGTCGCGGATGTCGATTTGGATCGCATCGGCACCACCACCTTGGGCAACCTGACCGTCGAGGTCATCGACTCGGTGGCTGATTACGCCGCCCAAATGGAAACCCTGTTTGATTTTGCGCAGATTCAGCAGTTGGTGAGCGGCGGCGATTTCCGCCTCTGCATTGATCCTCTACACGCAGTCACTGGCCCCTATGCCAAGGCCATTTTTGAGCGTCGTCTGAATGCCCCAGCGGGCACTGTGCAAAATGGCGAACCACTGGAAGATTTTGGTGGTGGTCACCCAGACCCAAATCTGGTGTATGCCAAGAGCCTAGTTGATGTGATGTTTCAGCCCGATGGGCCAGACTTTGGTGCGGCCTCCGATGGGGATGGAGATCGCAACATGGTGCTGGGCCAAAATTTCTTTGTCACCCCGAGCGATAGTCTGGCGGTGCTCGCCGCCAATGCCACCTTGGTACCCGGCTATCGCGACGGTCTAGCGGGCATCGCCCGCTCCATGCCCACCAGCCAAGCACCCGACCGTGTCGCCGAAAAGCTCGGCATCGAATGCTACGAAACGCCCACCGGCTGGAAGTTTTTTGGCAATCTGCTCGATGCGGATAAAGCGACCCTCTGCGGCGAAGAAAGCTTTGGCACCGGCTCTAACCACATTCGCGAAAAAGATGGCCTGTGGGCCGTGCTGTTTTGGCTCAACATTTTGGCGGTCAAGCAGCAATCTGTCGAAGCGATCGTCAAAGAGCATTGGGCCACCTATGGCCGCAACTTTTATTCGCGCCATGATTACGAAGGGGTCGATAGCGATCGCGCTAACACGCTGATGAGCAATCTGCGGGCCGCGGTCGGCTCCATGGCCGGTCAAACCTTGGGCAAGTATGAAGTCGCCTACGCCGATGACTTTAGCTACACCGACCCCGTTGACGGCAGCGTGGCCAGCCAGCAGGGTATCCGCATCGGCTTCACCGATGGGTCGCGCATTATCTTTCGGCTGTCGGGCACTGGCACTCAAGGGGCCACCTTACGACTCTATGTCGAGCGCTATGAAGCCGATACCAGCAAGCACGACCAAGACACCCAAGCCGCTCTGGCTGACCTGATCACCCTGGCGGACGAAATTGCCCAGATCAAAGCACTGACGGGCCGCGATGCCCCGACTGTGATCACTTAGAAACCTGCCGGCCCGAGGCGTTCGATCAGAACGGGCGAGCCAGTCGTTCGCCCCTGCCCACTGACCTTTATCGAGATTTGTGATGGGCCTTTGCGTTTACTTGCTGCGTCACGGCGAGACTGAATTTAGCCAAACCGGGGGCTTTTGCGGGGCTCTAGATCCCGAGCTCACGGCGGCAGGTACCGCCATGGCGGCGGCGTTTGCCCAGCGCTACCAATCAATGGCGTGGCAGGCGGTGTATGTCAGCCCCATGAAACGCACGATCGCCACGGCCAAACACCTCTGTGACGCCCTCGGCCTACAGATGGAAATTCGCGATGGTCTGAAGGAAATTCAGTATGGCGAATGGGAAGGCAAAACCGCCGAAACCGTCAAAGCCGACTATCCCGACGATTACATTGCCTGGTTGACTGAGCCTGCTTGGAACCCGCCCACCGGCGGCGAATCATCGGTGCAAATTGCCAGTCGAGCCGCTCTCGTGATGGCGGAAATTGAGGAAAAATACACCACTGGCAACGTCCTCGTCGTCTCCCACAAAGCCACCATCCGCATTATTTTATGCAGTCTGCTCGGCATCGATTTGGGCCGCTACCGAGATCGCATCGCCCTGCCCGTCGCCTCTGTCAGTGTCGTTAAATTCGACCGGTACGGCCCGCTGCTCGTCAAACATGGCGATCGTAGCCACCTGCCCGCCGAACTCGATGCCCGCCCCGGCACGTAAGAATCAAGCTGCCGCCTGAGAGCGAGCCGAACCGGGTCGAAGCATTCCTGGATGCGATGAATCCCCATTACAGCAATATTTTCTGATTAATAGGGAAGATTTTCTGTAGACCAGAAAGCCGCAACAAGGTGGATGGGCGAGGACTTAACTCACCCGGTGCGGCGCCCAGGCCAGACCCAATAGCCAAACAAGCCTGGGGCAAATCTATGGTTAGAGCAGTCACCACTTTGGGGACTATAAGAGCAATTGCATTAATAATTTCCAATATCACTAATTCAATCCTTTAAACCCATGAATCCAAACAAGACGGCTCTACTCCTGGTTGGTTTTCAAAATGATTATTTTTCTCAAGACGGCATTTTGACCGGTGTCATTGAAGAATCGGCAAAAACGACTAACACCGTCAGCAACACGATTCAACTATTAAAAAGTCTGATTAAAACACCGACACTGATTATTGCTACGCCAATCTTTTTCACAAAAAACTATGAAGAATTGGTTGAGCCTGTCGGCATCTTAAACACGATCAAGGAAGTTGGGGCTTTTCAAGAAGGCACTAAAGGATCTCAAACAATTGCAGAACTGACACCCTTTCAAGACAGAATTCTGGAAATTCCTGGCAAGCGTGGTTTGAATGCTTTTGTGAATACCGGGTTGGGTGACGTCCTCAAGCAAAACAACATTAAAAATCTAGTTCTAGCCGGGGCTGTGACGTCTGTTTGTATTGATTCCACCGGGCGCTCAGCTTACGAACAAGGTTATCAGGTGTCAGTCCTGCAGGATTGCACCTCTGCTCGAACCAACTTTGAGCAAGATTTCTATTTTGAGAACGTCTTTCCGCTTTATGCCAAGCCGATGACCTCTGCACAGTTTTTAGAACAGCTAGAGCCCTCGGCTGTGTAGCGACAACCATCGGAAATGTTAGGACGCATGTCAGAGCACAATACCCAAAATGAGCTGCATACGCAGATTCAATATCGCCTGATCGAAAAGCTGACTGAATCAGAACGGCGTTATCGCGAACTCGTTGAAAGCCTGCGGGAGATCGTGTTTGAGTGCGATCGCCAGAGCCACCTCACGTTTATCAACAAAGCTTGGACAGAAGTGCTTGGCTACTCTGTAGAAGACTCTAAGGGTCGCAAGCTCGAGGATTTTATTGATCAGAGTAATACTGCCGCCTGGCAATCGGCCTTACAGCAGCAAGCAGATTGCACTTTAGAGCTACGGTTTACTGATCGTCAGGGGCGCATGCTTTGGTTAGAACTGTCGATCCGCTTTGGTTCCCTCGACCGATTGTCAGGCTCACTCATCGATATCACTGAGCGCAAGCGAGCAGCCACCAGTCTCAAGCAAACCAATGAAGAGTTAGAAATTCGAGTTCAAGAGCGCACTAATGAACTGGTGCAGACGAATCATGAGCTAACCAGTACGCTACAGCAGTTAAAAAAGGCTCAGATACAGCTCATACAACAGGAAAAAATGTCTGGTTTGGGGCAACTGGTTGCCGGTATCGCCCACGAAATCAATAATCCTGTCAATTTCATCCACGGCAATATTGGCTATATTCAGGACTATGTCAAAGATTTGCTGGGGCTGGTGTACCACTATCAAGAATACTATCCTGAGCCAGTCAGTGAAATCCAGGCCGAGACTCAACGCATTGATCTGGACTTTCTGCAGACAGACTTGTTGAAAATTTTGGCTTCGATAAAAACTGGTGGCAGTCGGATTCATGAAATTGTCAAATCTCTGCGGATTTTTGCTCGTTTAGATGAAGCTGAACTCAAATTTGTTGATATTCATCATGGTCTAGATAGTGCGCTGACAATCCTGAATCATCGACTGAAAGCTCACCCAGATCGGGCGGGGATTCAAATTGTCAAACACTACGGCGATCTTCCCAAAATTGAATGCTACGCTGGATTGCTGAATCAAGTTTTTATTAACATTCTGACTAATGCCATTGATGCACTAGAGCCCTTTTCAAAAAAGCGCTTGTTTGAGCATGGTAGTCCTGATGTCAGCCACATCACGATTCGTACTGCTTTACTCAATGACGCCCGAGTCCAAATAGAAATCTCTGATAACGGGGCCGGCATCCCTGTGGAGCTCCAAGCACGAATTTTTGAGCCGTTTTTCACCACTAAAGCTGTGGGTAAGGGCACCGGCATGGGAATGTCTATCAGCTATCAGATTGTGACAGAAAGGCACAATGGGCGATTAAAGTGCTTGTCCTCTCCGGAAGAAGGAACAACCTTTTTAATTCAGATTCCGGTTCAGCAGCCAGCAGACATCCTGCGCTAAAGACAATAAGGTGCACTTTTCGCATCCGGCATTCCTTACCATGCTAGAGACATCGTCTTCTGAGCAGCGCGTATCCAGCCACGCATTTCTGCCTGTCGCGAGCTGGCTGGCAACTATCACGCATGAACGATCGCGATCAATCATGCTGATACGTAACTCCGATCAAAGATCAACTCAGAGGGTCGGTATGATTCTTTAAGAAGAGAAAATTTCCCTTAGCTTCACGTTTTCTCTCAGTCGAGTACCATCGTCAGCCATTCACCCTGCGCCCAGGTGGCAACCCCAGTTCAGTCACTCTCTTAATGCCGGTTTCACCGTTTGCTTTATTTGTCTAGAGAATTCCCCTACCCCCCTTCTCTGTCATGAAAACGCTTGTCCTCAATGCTGGTTCTAGCAGTCACAAAGCCGCCCTGTTTGACTTTGCCAAAGGCCAAACAGCGCTATGGCGATCGCAGCTCGATTGGACTCATCAGGCGGGCAGCGTTGAGCTGACGGCGCAGACAGCTGATGGGCGGCGGCACCAGGCAGTTTTAGCCACCGAAGACAAGACCACCGGGCTGCGATGGATGCTCGACACGCTGGTTGAAGGCCCCGTGCAGGTGTTATCAACGTTGAGCGAGATTGAGGCAGTGGGGCACCGGGTCGTCCACGGCGGGCGCGACTATCAGCAAAGCACCCCGATTACGTCAGCAGTCAAAGCCACTATTCAGCAGCTTTTTCCGCTGGCACCGTCGCATAATCCTGCCAACTTGCAGGGCATCGAAGCGATGGAGGCTATTTTGGCGGCGGTACCTCAGGTGGCCGTTTTTGACACGGCCTTTCATGCCCAAATGCCTGCTGCTGCGAGCACCTATCCCGGCCCCTACGAGTGGGTTGAGCAGGGCATTCAGCGCTATGGCTTTCACGGCGTTAGCCATCGCTATGTGGCTCACCGCACGGCTGAATTGATGCACCGCGAGTTGTCGGATCTCAAGCTAATTACCTGTCATCTGGGCAACGGCTGCTCGCTGTCGGCCATTCGTGATGGCATTAGTGTCGATACCACCATGGGCTTTACGCCGCTAGATGGGCTAATGATGGGCAGCCGTTCGGGATCGGTCGATCCCGGCATTTTGTTTTATCTGATGCGCCACGATCACTGCACGCCTGACGAGTTAGACACGCTACTCAACAAAGCGGCGGGACTGAAGGGCATTTCGGGTTTATCAAATGACCTGCGGCAGGTGCTAGAGGCGGCAGAGCAGGGCAGCGATCGCGCCCAACTCGCCTTCGACATGTTCATCCACATTCTGCGCCGTCAAATCGGCGCCATGCTCGGTAGCCTGGGCGGGCTAGACGCGCTGGTATTTACCGCCGGTATTGGGGAAAACAGCGCCGCCGTTTGGCAGGCCGCCTGCCAGAATTGGGAGTTTCTGGGCCTGCAGCTCGATCCAGCTAAACTGCAGCGTTCGTCCACCGATCAGGATATTGCCGCAGCCGACTCCAAAGTGCGGGTTTATATCATTCACACTCAGGAAGAATGGGCGATCGCTCAAGATTGTCTCAAGATTCTCGGTGCATAATCCGCCGATCAGCGATCGCCATCCTATCGACTGACAAATTGTGAGTCACCGCTGGCGAGAAATGGAACTGTTGGCGACCGCCCAGCTATGAGTAGATGGCAACGCGAGTTTACACCGCCTTACCGATTGCTGAGCAGCAGCAAGAAACCACGTCATGCCCCTCTATGAGCAATCTTGCGTGTCCGCTTCATCATGATTTTGGTGCTATGTAAACCATCGCAGAGAAAGACCTTCAGCAGTTAATTGTTCTGGATTCAAAATCCGCTGAAATGGGATGTTGCCAGCTGTTTTCTCGCCCTCCCAAAATTCACGCGCATATCGATGAGCAAATGCTTCTTTATCTTGACTTGGCTTACTCCAAAACAATTCGCCGTCTTCATCGGCCTTCATCGTATTCAGATAATCTACGTAATGCCCAACCTCATGGGGCAAGGTCCGGTACAGCTGAGTGGCTCGAATTGACTCTAAAGTCGTGTGAATTGCATAGCGACGACGTTCAGAAATCACCTGATGCCCATCTTCTCTTAACTGCTCTAATTCCTGCGCATCATCAGGCGATAATGACTTATTCCAGTAGGCAGTACCATTCGTCAGTTGAGCTTCAATGTGAATTGCCACCCCACGATATTGTTGAATCTCCGAGTAGTACTGTAATCTTCCCCAAACTGGATTGAGCATCCGTTCTTTCCGCTTGGGTTGACGTAGCACAACTAAATCTATGCCTTTTGTATGTTGTGGAGGTAACAACCTCAAAACTTGGGCAATATCATCGGGAGTGCAAGCATGGAGAAATCCTGAGTACACAGGCTCAACCAGGATGGTAATGTCGTGATCACCAATCATTCGAGTGAGCGCAACCGGATTCTTTAGCTGCTCATAAAACAGAATCCACTTGCCACCAATCCAATGCTCCGGAATACGCAGCTTGTTGTTTTGACCATACCCAGACTTCGCAGTACCGATGTTTCTATTTCTGCGGCGAGCATCCCATCCAGGTTTTCACATTTCACAAAATCCCGCATCATTATCACCAAGCTAAGTAGCCTCAGCACCCTACCAATAGTCTAAGCAGCACATCCTCGATCTGAGCCATCCAATCTATTGATGCATGGGGCTGCTCTCGGCGGTCACCTGACTAGCGGCAGCGGCTAACGCCATTGCTGAAAGCCGGCGGAAATTCTGGGTGCTAGCTTGTCAAACGACTCCCAAGTATCTGGAACTGCATACAAGCTCTCCACATCTGGAAATACCTCAGTATATTCATTGAGATAAGGAGCTTTCTTTGCGTGATAGAAGAACAGGCAAAAACTATTATCTTCATCAGTAAACTTTTCATCACAACATCGGATGAACCATTTCCCAGGCGTTTCTTCGCGGTTACGAAGGCGCTCAAGCTCATCGGGAAACTCTTCAACATGAAGAGAACCACCCAAGTCGTTGAGTAAACACCAGGCGAGAAACATCGCGATGTGCGTTGCCCCTGCTTCATTCGGGAGATCAGCAGGACACTCGCCGCCGTAATGCCAAGATGCATCATCATATTTCATAACTATCCTATTGCAGCTTTAGTGGGTTTCGTTCCTCAACCGAAACCTACGTATTCTCAGATTTGATTGTGTCCATCTACTTATACATGATCTATTATTTAGGATAATCTTTGTCAGTTACATCTCCAATCGAAGCTTGTATAGTCGTCAATTTTTGAATTCAGGCTATAGATGAGATAATAATTTTCGCTTGAATTCGCTTGAGAGTTCACCCAATCAGGCAATTGACTGAGCCAGACATAAGGAAAGCTTTGAAGTTGCCCCTGCTCGAAAAACTCTAATTGAACTTGCTTGCCAGCGTAAAAACCTGCAACATGCTTTCTATCGCCAGAAAAAGTCCTAACTTCACCTACAAAATAGAAACAGTGACTGCCGTTTCCAGGCGGATGGGTAACCAGACGTTTAAATGCAACTGCCGATGTGTTAATCGGATGAGAATTTCTGCGAAATGAGCGTTCATGTTCACTCAGTATTTGGTTGTTAAGAAGATAGACTTCACCTGCAACGAACATCAAGAATCCACTTATCAGGCAAACACCTAATAGTGACA